>CAVQVL010000004.1:0-125752 GCA_963717105.1 uncultured Chloroflexia bacterium | reverse complement strand
AAAAGAAAGGGCTCGGTCGCCGCTGGCGCATATGGCTCATTGCCGCCGCCGCCATTCTCTATTTGTCATCTGGCCGTTTCCGCCAACTACGGGAAAGGCATGGGGAGGTTACGCCGCTTTACTCGGTATGCTGCTTTTGGAGCAGTGATCCTGCTCGATTATATACAGATAACACGTTGGAAACAGGTACTGGCAACAGAAGAAACAAAGGCGAAACAGACAAAAATCCGACGGAACACTTATCCCCCCCCCCCCCTCTTCACTAAAAGGAGTGGCTTGAGATGGCAGAGAAAATCAAGGTAGTACTGGTGGACGATCACCATATCGTGCGACGTGGGCTGCGCAGCTTCCTCAATGCATTCGATGACCTGACCGTCGTCGGCGAAGCGGCAAGCGGCGAGGAGGCACTGCAACACATTGAGGAATGGCTGCCCGATGTGGTGGTCATGGATATGTTGATGCCCGGCGGTATAGATGGCATTGAGACGATTCGCCAGGTACGCACGCTGGTACCCAACACGCGCATCGTCGCGCTCACCAGCTACACCGACGATTCGCGGGTGGTGGCACTCTGCGAGCAGGAGCCATTGGCTATGTGCGCAAGGAGGCCGACCCGGATATCCTGCTGGCCTCGGTGCGAGCGGCGGCCCGCAGTCAATCGCTGCTCGATCCGGCGGTCGCTAACGCCGTTATGCAGGAACTGATGCGCGGCGGCAAACACAGCGCGGAACTAACCGAGCGCGAGCAGGAGGTCCTACGCCAGCTCGCCTTCGGACGCACTAATCGCGAGATAGCAGACGCACTCGTAGTGAGTGACGAGACCGTCAAAACGCACGTTGGCAACATTCTCACCAAGCTCCAACTTGCCCACCGCACGCAGGCGGTTATCTACGCCCTCAAAAAAGGGCTTATCTCGATTGACGAGCTTGAGTTGCCATAAGATAACAGGAAAAAATACTGCTGCAATGGGCTACCACGCGCCCGTGGCGCGTGGTAGCCCATTGCAGCAGTATTTTTCCTGTTATCTCACCCCTTTTGCCGTTTCGGCAACGATATAATCTACGACGGCATTGACATTGCCCGTGCGGCGGAAGACTTCGCGCTGGCGCGTTGCACCATTGCCATGATCGAGGCTATTATATACACTGGTGGAGATACGTTCCCAATCTCCCTCGGCCTGGAGAGCGGGACGCAAGAAATCCAGGAATTTCTCGACCAGTTCGCGGGCGGGAACGGCACGCTCCGCCTGCAAATCAATCAAATCTCCTTCAAGGCCATAACGGGCAGAGTGCCAGTTGGCGGTACGAATTGATTCGACGCGGGTAGGTCGCGGCGCTACTTCTTTGAGAGCAAGTTCGTAACCGGTGCGCACTAATGCGCGCACGAGACCGGCAATCATGACCGCCTCGTTCACCGTCATACATACATCCATCACGCGAAATTCGATGGTGGGGAAACGCCCGGACAGGCGGATATCCCAGTAGATACTCATCGAGTCCTCGACACACTTACTCGCTACCAGTGCGTGTATCAGCGCATCATACTCGGCCCGTGAAGAAAATATCGGCGGCGGCCCTGAGAGCGGCGATGTCCACCAGAGACCGGTGCGAAAACTCGAATACCCGGTATCTTCACCCATCCACATCGGCGAACTCGCCGACAGTGCAAGCAATACCGGTAGCCAGGGACGCGCATGATTTTGTGCCAGTACCGCCAACTTCCGATCATTTATGCCAACATGCACATGACACCCATAGATCACCTGCTGGCGAATAAAATGCCGGTAATTCTCAACCAGCATCTGGTAGCGTGCGCCCGGCGTGATTGCCTGATCCTGCCATGCTGAAAATGGATGAGTGGCAGCTGAGCCAATTTGCTTACCGACCTGAGTCGCCGCATCTATCATTCCGCCGCGCAGGCGCGTTAGCTGGCTCTCAACATCCGCGAGGGTTGCACAGATAGGTGTGGCAATCTCAATCTGCGAAAGGAACATTTCCAGTTGCACCGCCTCACCCAATGTTTTTATGGCTATAGGAAGAATCTGCTCCGGGGGATTGGCTCAATTCATGGGTAAGAGGATCGATAATCTGATATTCCTCTTCGACTCCGATGGTAAATGGTTCCGTGTGCAGCGGCATGGGACGCGCCTCCTTTCTTTATATCCTACGTCACGGCAAAGACATTTTGCAATAGAGGGCTTCATAGAAGTCATGTGCATGGTCGGAAGCTTACCACGCATCTACTATTCAAATAAAGGACATTTTCACTGCTCACTTCTCCCCGCCAAGATCATAAAACACTAACATCATACCGAAAAAATCCTTGCTTTTCACGTCTTAATATGGTAAGCTCTTAATCAAATACATAATCTTGGAGGTGCTTAAATATGTCAGCGATTGTCATTTCTTCGGTCTCTACGTTGAGTGGCGTCCCTGTTTGAGTAAACCCTGGTCTGTGACATTCTAGAGAATCATTCTCTTCGTCCGTTGCGCAACATCTGTGATGGTTGAGCGTGCGGGCTGATAGCTGCTTTTCCTTTGCCGGGAGTACATACATTGCTCGCGATTCTCGCGGTTCCTCTCTTGATGTTCGGCCTGTGGGACGCTCCTACCATACACTGTCCACACGGCCACTGTGATACCACTCCTCTTTGAGACATACGCTTTCACTTTTATTCTTTTTGCGTAATTTCATGCCCTCGTTTTGTCTATTCGCTCAAAGGAGCTTAAACCTTGAACAGATTTTTTGCCGACGATCCCGAAGAAGAAAACGTCACATTTAAAAGAATAAAGCCCAGTGTACGCGAACGCGCTCAAATTCGCTCTCACGTACAAAGCAAGCCGACCAAAAAGACCAGTTATGAAAGCAGTTCCGCCGTCCAACGCTGGCTGCATGAGCAGGCATTTGAAGTGCAACAGCCCAATGCTGGCTTCCAGCCATCAATGCTGTTGTCCAGGCGCGACGCTCCCTGGATCCTTTCGTCGCTGGAACCTTTCTACAACCAGCATTTGATTACCGATGTGCTGCACGAAGCTCACAGTGGCAAAGAGGCCACTGTCTACTGCTGCAAGGCCCATCCGTCAACGGGTGTAGAATACCTGGCGGCAAAAATTTATCGCCCGCGCATGTTCCGTAGTCTGCGCAACGATGCCGTCTATCGCTATAGCCGCGTTCAGCGCGATGAACAGGGGCAGGCGGAACACGGCAACAGTCGCCGTGGCAGTGCCGCGACACGCAAAACCGAGAAGGGACGCGCAGCCCAGGTGGCATCCTGGATCGATTACGAATACCAGACGCAACGCCTGCTGCATTATCACGGTGCCAACGTCCCGCGCTCGTTCGCGCAAATCGGCAATGCCGTCTTAATGGAGTATATCGGCGCAGTCGGTGATCCGGCACCCCGGCTCAGCGATGTTCTGCTTGAAGAACAGGAAACGCAACCGCTCTTTGATTGCATTATGCGCAATATCGAGCTAGCTCTGACGCATGGTCGCATTCACGGCGACCTCTCAGAATACAATATCCTTTACTGGCAAGGAGCCGTGACACTGATTGACTTCGCGCAAGCGGTCGATCCGTATCACAACTCGGACGTGTTCTCGCTCTTCTTGCGTGATATCGAACGTACCTGCCAGCACTTCTCATACTACGGCCTGCAATGCAACGCGCATCAACTCGCCCGTGAGATGTGGACACGCCATATGGGACCAATTCCCGAACTGGTCTAATTTATGGTACAGAGAAGAAAGCGCAAATTCCAGGGGCGATGCCAGCGTGCTGGCATCGCCCCTGGAATTTGCGCTTTCTTCTCTGCAACTTTTCCTGTTGGCGGTTCGTGCCAGAAACAACGGAAAATTTCTGAGCATTCTTAGCCAAAAGGAGAAAAAACGATGACGACACAAACGATAACGATACAAAGTCCGCGAGACCTGTTTTTCTACGATCTGTGCGTCATGTATGACGTTGAACAGAAACTGCTCCAAATGTTACCCGTACTAGCCCAGGAATGCATGAACGATGCCGCGAGAGACGCCTTCACGCAGCATGAGCAGGAGACACGCCAGCATATACGCAATCTGGAACAGTGCTTCCAACTTCTGGGCGTCCAACCCCGGTCGCTGGATAATCGTACTGCTGCCGGCCTCAGGCAGGATCACGATACCTTTCTCCAACAGCAGCCACCGGTAGAGGCCCTGACGCTGTTCGATCTACATGCTGGCTACCAGGGCGAATGTCTTGAAATCGCAGCCTACTATAATCTGATCGATCAAGCGAACAGCCTGGGATTGCAAGATTGCGCTCAATTGTTTCAACAAAATTTACAACAGGAAGTCAATGCATCGAAAAAACTATCTGAGATTGCCCACCAGTATGAGCAGCAACAAATTCAGCTAGTGCAGCAGGTAGCCTCCAGTGCGGCAGCGCAAAATCAGCCGAACGCCGGACCCAATCTACAGGTTCCAAATCAACCGTATCCTGCAGCCAACCAGCAGGTCTCCAATCAGCCCTCCGGCGCGACCAATCAACAGGCACCCGATCAATCCTCTGGAGCAGCCAACCAGCAGATGAACCCTGCATCTCAATTGCAGGGAGGGATGCGGGTAGTCGGCTCGGATATGGGCAATATAGGCAACGTGAAAGATATCCGCAATAACGACTTCCTCGTTGATATTCCCATGCAGCGTGATGTCTACGTTCCGTTCAATGCCATTCAAACTGTCAATGATGACCAGGTGGTTCTCAATATTCCCGCCGGTCAGCTTAAAGACATGAACTGGCCTAAACCACCAATTATGTAGCTGGAAACCCTCAGGGGCCGGTGAAGCGGCGGTGAGCCCGCTAAACCGGCTCCTACGGGGCATTTATCCCATTAGAAACGACAGCGCAAGTTGGTTAAATGCGTCGGCACGCTCGATATGTGGACAATGCCCACTGCCCGCAAAGACCTCCAGGCGACTATGGGAAGCACGATTGGCCTCCTGGGCATGAGTAACTGGAATTACCGCGTCGGCCTCGCCCCAGATGACCAGCACCGGAACATTCAGCTCCGCGAGGGTGTCGCGCAAGTCCATCCGCTGCTGCCCCTCACCAAAGGCTGCATCGGCAGTGGCGATGAGCGCATCATGTGCGCCCGGTTGCAAGCGTTGCTGGTAAAGCTGGTCTACCAATGCTTGCTGAACTATGCCGGGTTGAGCGAAAAAGTAGGCAAGTTCGGCACGCAAATGCTCGCGCGTTGGTGCGGAACGCATCAGTTCGAGTACGGTGCGGTCAATCTCCGGCCCCAATCCGGCACTATCAACCAGAATTACTCGTTCTATCCGTTGTGGATACGTTTCGGCAAAAGCCAGCGCCACAGCCCCACCAAGTGAGTGACCAATGATGCTCACACGCCGCCAATCCGCACCGAGGGTATCGAGAAAACGTGCCAGGAACCGGGCCAGTGCTGGTACACTGTAGTCTGTGACTGGCTTCGCACTGCTACCCGCACCAACGAGATCGAGTGCGCAGATGCGGAACTGTTCGGCAAAGGCAGGTAAGTTTAAAGCCCAGGTGGTAAAAGAACCCCCCAGTCCATGAATGAAGACAAGGCGCGGAGCGTTAACCGGCCCGGCGATCAGACAATGGGCCAGTACTCCATCAACATCAATGTCTTTCTCCTCGACTTCTGCGGAAGATTCCGCTTTCGTCTCTTCAGCAGCACGCAGCACATCCTCACGACCAATCATGCCACCGGGTCCCGTACCCTTAATGGTCAAGAGGTCAACACCAAGCTCCTGGGCGAGCCGTCGTGCGGCAGGTGAGGCATTGGCACGTCCACCGGCACCGGCAGGCGCCCGCACAAACGACTGCGAGCCATTGGTCGGCGCTTTGGCGGTTGCTCGCGGACCAGCCAACGACGCGGCTTTCTGCCGTTTAATCTCGGCATCTTCGCGTATCAGAGCCGCCACCTGCTCATCGCTTAATTCCTCATCCTGCTCGACAATGACAGCAATAGCTGCTCCGACAGGCGCATCCTGTCCTTCCTGCACCTCTAGCCAGCGCACAAGGCCGGTAGCAGGCGCTTCTACTTCATTCGTGGCCTTTTCGCTCTCGATCTCCACGATAGGCTCACCCTGTTGCACCGCATCACCCGGATGCTTGAGCCATTCGACAACCAGCCCGGTCTTCATCGCCAGGCCCCATTTGGGCATGTTTAAAATAGTTGCCACGCTACCGCTCCTCTCTGCTGTGTACAACCCGCTAGCCCATGATTTCCTGAACCGTAGCGACGATACGTTCAGGGCTGGGGATATAAAACTGTTCCAGAGGTGCGCTGAACGGCACTGGCGTATGAGGAGCAGTGACCAGCTTGATAGGCGCATCAAGTTCCGTAAAGGCTTTGTCGGCAGCGAGTGCGGCAATGTCTGTAGCGGCACTGCACCTTGGGTTGTCCTCGTCAACAATCACCAGACGGTGCGTTTTCGCAACCGAGTTGAGAATCGTTTCCTCGTCCAGTGGAGACAGCGTGCGCGGATCGACAATCTCTGCCGAGATACCGGCGGCTTGCAGGGTATCGGCAGCCTCGAGTGCCTGGTGAACCATGCGCGAGATCGCGACAATCGTAACATCTGTCCCTTC
Organism: uncultured Chloroflexia bacterium; assembly: GCA_963717105.1. GTDB lineage: Bacteria > Chloroflexota > Ktedonobacteria > Ktedonobacterales > Ktedonobacteraceae > DATGJV01. The sequence continues at coordinate 119,134 of CAVQVL010000004.1, read as the reverse complement.
GCGTTTGATGTCAGCTTTGCCCAGAGGAATCACGTATTCGCCCTCTGGCACCTCGCCACTCAGCGCGTAGAGCATTTTGTTCTCAAAGAACATCACCAGATCGTCATCGCGAATCGCGGCGGCCAGCAAACCTTTGGCGTCAGCCGGAGTCGAAGGAATAACCGTCTTGATGCCAGGCATGTGCGTGAACACGGAATAATGACAGCCGGAATGTTGACCGGCTGCACCCATGCCAGCACCAATCATCGTGCGGATCACCAGTGGACAACTGGCTTTGCCACCGAACATATAGCGCAGCTTCGCTCCCTGATCGTAAATGGGATCCATGCAGACACCGAAGAAGTCCACAAACATCAATTCCGCGATGGGACGCATGCCAGTAGCTGCTGCTCCCACGGCAGCCCCAATGAAACCCGCCTCAGTAATAGGTGTATCGAGTATGCGATCGCGCCCGAATTCTTGTACCAGCCCTTTGGTGACGCCGAGTACACCACCCCAGGAATCCTCGTTCTCGAAACCGGCGATAGTAGCTCCACCGGCGACGTCCTCGCCCATCAAAATAACACGCGGATCGCGGCGCATCTCCAGGCGCATCGCTTCGTTGATGGCCTGGGCATAGGTTATATGACGAATTGCGACAGCCATGATCTCCTCCTTTATGGGTACTTCACGTAAACATCGGTCAGAGTTTCTTCCGGTGCTGGATAGGGAGCCGCTTCAGCAAATTGCCAGGCATCATCAATACTTTCCTTGATCCGCGTTTCTAGCTCGTCCAGTTCTCCGTCGGTGGCAATGCCGCGCTCTACGAGGGAATGACGGAACGACAGTATGGCGTCACGCGCACGGTATGAGTCTTCCTCTTCTCTGGTACGATATGTGATCGTGTCACCCACGAAGTGACCGTAGTAGCGATAGGTTTTGCATTCAATCAGGCTCGGCCCTTCACCGCGACGCGCACGAGCAATCGCCTCACCTGCCGCCTCGTACACCGCGAAGACATCCAGCCCATCAACGGTCACGCCCGGCATACCGTAACCGGCGGCACGATCAGCAATATCGCGACAACTCATATGATAGCTGACAGGAGTTGACTCGGCATAGCCATTGTTCTCAGCGACAAAAATCACCGGCAATTTCCAGATACCAGCAAGATTTAACCCCTCGTGGAAGGTTCCCTGATTCGCAGCACCGTCGCCGAAGAAACAAACGGCAACTTGCCCTTTACCATTGAACTTCGCCGTAAGTCCGGCTCCCGCTGCCAGCGGGAAACCGCCGCCAACTATGCCATTCGCGCCAAGCATACCCTTGTGGACATCCGCGATATGCATTGAACCACCTTTACCACGACAGGAACCCGCCTCACGCCCAAGCAATTCCGCCACCATTGCGCGTAAATCTACGCCTTTCGCAATACAATGACCATGACCACGGTGGTGACTGGTAATGTAATCGTCGTCCGTCAGATGCGCACAAACACCTACTGCTACTGCCTCCTCACCCGCGTAGAGATGCACAAAACCAGGCACCTTCCCCGCAAGAAATTCCGCACCGGCCCGCTCTTCAAAGGTGCGAATCGTCTGCATTTGCTCGTACATGCGGAGCAGATGAGGTTTGTCCAGCGTTTGTGTACTGGAAGATTCGTTCTGGACTGCCATTGCTGTAACCTCCTCAAAGGGTTCAAAACGCCGGCTGCGCTTGCTCACATCGAACGATGCAGGCTGCCGGCATGGGCTGCTGCTTCCAATGCAGCAGGAACATTCACAACATACGGTCCATCGGCGGCGAGGCGAACCTCTACCACTGATGTTGTTGACAGTTCGATCTCACGCTCACCATCGAGCGCAACCGTTCCAACTCCTGCTTGGAACCGCACAACGTCATCCAGCGCCAATAACCGGTGCTCCCTGACGCCAACCCAACTAATCAGACCGGGAGCAAGTGGAGCAAGCACCTGATTATCGCCTTCACCCAGTATGATGTGCATACCGCACCGCCCGTTCTTTTTATGATGAGCATTCAGGAGTGCGCCACCAAGTGCGGAGAGGCCAATTGTCGCCGGGGCCACACGCGCAAGAACAACTTCGCGCACTACCGACATATCCCAGAGCGCACGTGCACCTACGAATGGCAATGAGGAAACAACCACATCCACCAGCGCACTCTCGACCGCAACACCATTGATGCGCACATCCAAACGCGGTACCTGCTGGACGGTTCTTTCGCTTTTTATGCCAAACGCAACCAGACCGGCGGCCATTCCGGCAATTGTGCCTTCTAAAAATGTGGGGAAGACGTTGTTAGTGCCAGTCGAGATGGGAACGAGCGGAATAGCGGCACAGCGCTTCGCAACTGCCCGGTTGGTGCCATCGCCACCAAGCGTAATGATGCAGCCCGCGCCCAATTCGGCTAATAACTGGGCCGCACGAGTGGAATCGCTGCTGGTTCCCAGCACAGGCATCTCCAGGGGCTCGGCGATGAGTTGTAAAGAGGAGCCATGTAACTCGGTAAGCGCACGAGGCAAAATACCAAAATCGTGTTCGGGCATGTAGGCTACCCGGCGTATACCCACAGCATCCAGGCCCAACAACATACGGCGAACTATCGCCGTCTTTTCGTTATTATCGAAGACGGTGCCATGAGCGACCAACCGGCGAATGTCACGCCCGGATGCAGGATTGGCAATAATGCCAACGAGCGGTGAAGACATACTCAGGATGCTTTTCTAGACGATGCATAGAGGACGTTTTCACACAAAGAACGCACTACAAAACAGCGTCATGTGATAGCGCATCAAATCACTCACCTGGATTTTTATCTCACATGCAAACTATAAGTAAGAAAGAGCTAAAAGTCAATCCTTGCAGATAAAACTGCCTCGATACCCCTGGGCATGTTAACACCGGCTATATCAGGCGTAGCGTTGCGCGAGACGCACAACAAGTTCTCGCTCATCTGGCCCGAACCACGGTGGTTCCCCGGCTAATGCATTTGTTAGCAAATGGTTAGGACTGGACGTTGCCGGAATCGCAACGTGGCAACGAGGATCGCTCAAAATCCATTTGAGCAGTGCCTGTGACCATGTTGTAATACCAAACGACTGAAGCGGTGTCAGGTCGGCCTCCGTTGGCACACGGTGCATAAGGCCACCTTCCGCGAAGGGGCGCATCACAACGACACCCAGACCTCGTTCGGCGGCCAGCGGCAATATCTCGCGCTCAACCTCTCGTTGCAAGGGGTTATACGGAATTTGAATAGCGGTAATACGTCCCGTTTGTATCACCCGGCGTAGCTCGCCAAAAGAGGCACTACTATAATGCGTCGCACCGATGGCACGTACTTGTCCTCTCTCTCGCAATTTCTCCAGCATCCCCAGGTGTTCAAGCCAGTTGACCAGGTTATGGATTTGATAGAGATCAATGCACCCACCAAAATACTGTAGCGCACGCTTAACCTGTGCCGCACCTTCACTTCTCGTCGTCGCCCATACCTTCGTCGCCACAATAGCCGCACTACGTCTCCCCTGCAACGCTTCCCCTAACACATACTCCGCCTCTCCATACATCGGGGAAGAGTCAAAGAAGTTTGCCCCCTCAGTCAGTGCCGCGTCCACAATAGCGCGGGAGTTCCTCTTTGCCGCCTCACCTCGAATATCGAAGGTGCGCCACGTTCCCATTCCAATCACAGGAACCTGCAATTCCGTCTGCCCCAATTTGCGTCGCTCCATAGCGCTCTCCTTATTAACATGCTGTATGGCAGATTATACCTCACTACCATATCCATATGGCACCTATACGACACCTTTTTTCTTTATTCAGCCTCGCCCGCCAGTTCGCGTTTGCCTGTCACCTCATAGCCCATATCCGTCATTAACGACCAGAGGTAGTTGTCGTCTAGCAGTTTGAGTAGCACCCACTTGTCGGCCGGATCATACAAAAGCATCTCTTTACCGTGTATGATTACCGTCCGCACAGAGAGGTGGTTTTTCTCAATCACCTTCTTGATATCGTCAATCGTGAGACGGTTAAAGTACGGCTTCATCGCGATATTGCGCAGCTTCGCTAGTTTAGGCAGGTGTGACTCGCAATCGTGGGCAAACTCAGCGAAATTTTCGATAAACCCGCGCTGGTGGATGATATCCAGCGTCTCCCGCGCAAGTTTGCGCAGGATTTCAAAGAAATGAAACATCTCCTGAAAGTTGTCCTTTCTGAAGACAAACATATGCTTGCCCGCACTGATGCAGTCTATGTGATGGTCAAAAAGAAACACCGGCACAGAAACTTTATCGTACCCACCCGCATTGTGCCAGATAGCAAACAGAGGTGAACGGCTCAACAGCTTTTTCGGCGAATATGAGCGAAAGAAGTAGACAGGCTCACCCTCCTGCGGCTGCACAACTATGACATAGAACCGCAGTCCCGCGATAAATTTGTCGTCTTCCTCAAAGATATCTATATCCGCCAGCGTCGTCAACGGGTTCAATTGCTCAAGCACTGTCTCGTAGGCCGACAAATCCAGGTATTCGACTTCGTGCGCCTCGGGCTTGCTATCGGTCGCGTAGTTATGCAGCACCAGGTTGCCATTATGCTGATCTTTCTTGCACTGCTCAAGCGTTGCAACCACCACGCCGCGAAACACTTCCGTCAGCCCCGCGGAAAGTTGCAGCCGCTCAAACAGTGGCAGTATCTCATTTTTTGGACTGGACGCCAGACAAACCGTGACTGCACAATTTTCCATGTCAAGTGCGAGGATATCATCAAACATATCTTTCAGAAGACCGTTGCTCTCTGTCATTTCGCTTTCGTTCCCTTCTCCAGGAATATGCCGCTGCCAACATCAATTAAAAGTAGCGTTTCGCCTCGTACCACGCGCCGCCGTGTAATCAGCGCATGAGGCGTTTCGCTATGCTCAATGGTAATTTCATAAAGATGATAGCCCACAAGGTTGAGCATCGGATTAATATGAATCATATTCGAGTTGACGTAGACGATACTCAACACCACAATAAAAATCAGTAGCGCGACGCCCTGCTGCCATCCACCAAAGGGAATGGCGACAAACGGGATGAGGTAGCTGGCAATATAGCCCATTGCCTCGGCGTCACGGCCCTGCAGCCCCGTCACCTTCTCCTGAATCGGAGCAAGCCGCGGTGCCAATCGCAAGAAAAACACCAGCATTATTATAAAGCCAAGCGAACCAATCGCCAATACTATTACCGCCCAGATCGGTTGTTGCTCGATAAACAGGAAGAAAAAGATTAGCGCGAGCGGAAAGTACGAGCTGACAAACAACAGGTAGCGCAGTAAAACAGAAGGCATGCCATACCTCCTTTCTGCTATATTCTTTTACAACGTGCCACAAACGCAACTGGTACCTCTGTATAGCCAGGAATACTTGCAGCAATTTGTCCGGTCGCCCGCGGCTCAACCACACGCTCCAGCAGAAAACCTGCCTCTGCCAGCGCATTCAGGTAGCTACCCAGCATTCTATGATAGGCTCCCACCTGCCCCCGCACCCCACGAGGATTGTCAGAACGCCAGAACCCCTCACTGAAGTAGCCTCGTACCTCGCGGGACACTGCACCATCTGCGGCAATCCCCCATGTGGATGCTGGCGTCAGAAAACAGGGATGGGTAATCGAGAAGGCAAACCAGCCGCCTTCTCGTAAAATGCGCTGCACAGTATGGCAAGTCGCGTCTAGATCAGGAATATCCACCAGAGCCATATTGCACAATACACCTTCAAATGTGGCATCAGCGATGGAAGAAAGCGTTTGCGCGTCGTCGTGCAGGTAAACGATGCCCAGAGGTTCCGATTCTTCGTCACGCCGGGCATATTCCAGCAGCTTCCCAGCAACATCAATCCCAATAACGCTCGCTCCCATCTGTGCCAGATGCCGGGCAATCACGCCCTGTCCACAGGCAAGGTCGCAGATATGCTGACCCTCAACATTTCCGATCAGGCGCATTAAATCTGGCACGAAAAGTTCATATAGCAACAAATCAGAACGAACACTTTCGTTGTACCAATCAGCAATCGAGTCATATCTGGCTGTTGTCATGCTATCCTCCAGATCGTATAGACCGATAATCCACATTAACGAACGTAGGGGCCGGTTTACCGCGCCCATCGCCGATTTATCGGCCCCGGTCCCCATGCCGATAAATCGGCGATGGGCGCGGTAAACCGGCCCCTACGTTGAGCAATAATTCCTCTAACGGCATCTCAGCCAGCGACCCCAACCGCATATCGGCATGTTCTAACGGCAACTGGTTGGTCACAGGATTGGGTATCGCGACGCAAAAAATACCGGCACGTTGAGCGGCCAGTACACCATTGGGCGAATCCTCTAATGCGATGGCCTCATCTCCGCGCACTTGTAGAGCTTTCAGAACGGCAAGATACAGTTCGGGATCGGGCTTGGTGTATCTGACATCCTCGAAGCATTGAATGCTTTCAAAGTAGTCGAGAATGCCCAGCCGTGCAAGATGCGTATCCACCCAGACATGCGACGAACTCGACGCGAGTCCTATATGCAAGCCCAGTCGCCGGGCGTCTTTCAGGTAATTCTCGACACCGGGCAGTGGCAACTGCGCCTCCACCAGCGCAATATGGCGTTCACGACGCCTCCGCCGCACCTCTTCACGCTCAATGGATCGGCCTATCTGTTCCTCCAGGTAAGCGCAAGGATCGAAAAGTTGCGGCGAACCACCAATACAGGTAGCCCATGTCGCAAAGGGTAGCTCACACTCGTATTCCGTATAAATTTCTTGCCATGTCTGATATGCTGAGATTTCCGTATCCAGAATGAGACCATCAAAATCGAAGACCAGGGCTTTGATCATATTCCTCCAGGTTCGTCACAATACTTTGTTTCTTGCTAGAAGCGCATGCGATCTCTTGACGTATTTAATATCAATATAGATGTTACCACCGTTGGCGATAACAGTCACCAGATTGGTCGAATATGGCCCCGGTTTTTGGCTAAGCTCTAAATTATGCTATCATGTGAACATACATAATACGCATAAGATTGGAAGGAACTCTCTAATGCATTTGCAACGCATCTGCGTTTTTACAGGCTCAAATCCAGGCGTGCGACCGGAAAACCATTTGAATGGACAGATTTGCCGCCTGAGAGATAGGAACTGTGGGGTATCATGCGCAATTACAACTATCTTTGTGCATGAGTAACGAATCGTCGCAGCCATCCGTTACATTACAGTATAGGATTATAAACGCATCATAACTGAACTATTCCATGCATCGGGGGCATCCAATTCATCCGATTCATCCGATGCATACGTGCCAGGAAGGAGTAAACCATGCCAGGGGAAGTGATTCCACCGGCGGCGTTGAATTTACCGAGCGCCACAATCCTCATTGTCGAAGATGATGCTGATATTGGGGAATTTCTGCAACAATTAATTGAGGAGGAGACGCCGTACTCCACAAAAGTCGTGGGAGACGGCCTTTCAGCCCTGGAGCAGGCACCATATATGCACCCATGCCTCCTCCTACTCGATTACCGCTTGCCAGGCATCAACGGCCTGGAACTATACGATCGGCTACAACAAAGAGAAGACACACGCAATATTCCGGCCATTATGATGAGTGCGACGCTGCCCGTCGAAGAGTTAAAGCAGCGCGGCATTCACCAGTTGCGCAAGCCTATGGACATCGGCAACGTATTGCGCATGATCACCCATGCGCTTGCCACATCCCAGGAACAACAACTGCGCAATAACACGTAATATGCGTCAAGATAAGTAGTTGGCAAAATGACCAGCCCGGCAGCAGGGACTATCCCTTTTACGTTGAATTTGGTACAATATATATACTGAGGTCACTCAGAACCTCATAGTAGTGTGACAGGAGGAAAGCACCATGGCAAACAAAGAACAAAAGAAAACGCCCAAATCGCAAAAAGCACCGCCTAAGTCAAATAAACAGAAGAAAGAGGCTATGAAGGAGAAAAAGGCAGCCAAGTCTTCTTCCGGTCTCTCCTAGTAAGGGTTCTCAGTTCATGGGAAATGGAGGGAGGCGAAAATAGTGCGACGCACTATTTTCGCCTCCCTCCATTGCCTATGAACTCCATAACATTTGTCAAAATGTCACATACCGGTAAATTGCTTCAACAGGCATAATGGCATTAATACTTTTCAGCTCTACCCTATCACCTGAACTGAACAGGTGCAATGCCCATAGCTTATCATTGGCACGTCTATAGAGGTCAACAGCTATTTCTTGCGTACTCACCAGCGCAATTTCCTGTATTGTCGGACAGTCGCGGTAGTAAGAGAACTTCTTGATACGATCATAAGCCTCGGTTGTCGGCGATAGAACTTCGATAACGATGCAAGGGTGCTGAATAATATCGCTATCGCCGCGTTCCAGATCATCTAAATCACAACTGACAAAGACATCTGGATAGACGTAGCGAGTTGGGGAGACACGAACTTTCAAATCAGAGTTGAAAACCCGGCAAGACTTCCCTTCCAATGCCATATACAGTTGATTGATGATATTGACGCTAATGCGCGAATGGTTGGAGGTGCCGCCAGCCAGCATGGTTACAACACCGTCAATATACTCGTAGCGCACATCCCGACTACTACGGTCTAGTGCAAGATATTCATCTACGCTCATCGGAGCCCGATTCGGTTCTGCCAGCATACCATCTTTCCTACTACAGTGAACCTGGAGTGCTAATGATGCTATTGTACTGTAGAAATTCATGAAAGTAAACAGGTGCAAGCATTACCCACTTTGCGGATGCTTGATTGTGTGATAGAATAGCCAGAAGCACAGGGCTTGCTCATACTGCAAGATTGGGAGAGAGCAAACGGTGCTTCAAAGTCGTACACACCTGCTCATTCAGGTCATTTCGCGGTACGAATGCGAATAGTTGCTGCCTGCCTGGGCCGGATTACCAGAAACGGGGTGCCATGCAATCTATGTCTCACGATCATGCATTCCAGCACGAGCATACCCCACAGCAGTGGGTAGACAGCGCAGGTCATGCAAGGAAAGCAGACCCTCGACCGGACGTGTACGAACAACAAGAGGATCAATGGGCTGTCTTACGACATGAAGTGGAGGTGGAGCAGTGCAACAAATGCAACAGGTACAAGGGCAACATGAGAAAGTCCGGTCGAGCTGGAACCAGCGGGATGCAAGAGATTCAGAGGACCAGAGGGATACCGGCGATGATGCCGTTTCTTCACCTTCCCCCTTCGATATGATAGAGCAGTCGCCGCAACAGGTGGATATCGTTGTTGCCGGTGTCGGCGGCGGTGGCATGAACGCGATTAACCGCATGATGGAGGCACGAGTACGCGGCGTGCGTTTTGTTGCCATGAATACGGACGCGCAGGTTCTCTCGCTCTCACCAGCTCCACAACGTATCTGCCTGGGCCAGCACTACACCCAGGGGCTCGGTGCTGGCGGCAACTCAGCCGTTGGGATGCGAGCCGCCACCGAAAGCGCCGCCGAAATTCGGGCCGCCCTCGGCGATGCCGACCTCGTCTTTATCGCCGCCGGCATGGGTGGTGGCACCGGCACAGGTGCCGCACCCGTTGTCGCCTCGATTGCCAAAAAATTGGGGGCTTTGACCGTCGGTATCGTCACCTTGCCTTTCACCTTCGAGGGAACGCGCCGCAAACGCATCGCCCTTGAAGGTCTGGACGAACTCAGCGAAGAGATTGACGCCCTGATTACCGTTCCTAACGACCGCCTGCTTACCACCACCGGACGCGACCGCAGCCTGAACGAGGCATTTAAGCTCGCCGACGATGTGTTGCGCCAGGGCGTGCAAGGTATCGCCGAAGTCATCAACGTCCCCGGTATGGTCAACGTGGACTTCGCCGATGTGCGCAGCGTCCTGCGCGAGGCCGGAACTGCCTTGATGAGCATTGGAAAAGGGCAGGGGCGTAATCGCGCACAGATGGCGGCTGACGAAGCTATTGCTGGAGGTTTCCTCAACGTCACCATTCGCGGTGCCAAACGTGTCCTTTTCAACATCAGTGGCGGCGACGATATGACTCTCTTCGAAGTCAATGAGGTTGCTGAGCGCATCGGCCTTGCTATTGACGATACGGCGGATATCACCTTCGGCGCCGTCGTTGACCCTGCCCTCAACGATACCATCCGCGTCACCCTTATTGCCGCCGGTATGGAAGAGCGCAGCACACTCAGAATACCCGCCATCCACCTTGATCAAGTACAGCAACAACAATCACAACGCCCAATGGCATCAGGCACGCCTAATGCACCAGGTGCACCGGTTACGCCGCGGCCGGTCTATCCAACACCATTGCGGCAGCAGCAACCTCAGCCAGTGCAGCCAGTACATCCCGCACAACCGCCGCCTGTCCAGCCACCCCACCGTTCTTCCGGCCCGCCGGGACGGCAGCAGCGCAGCCTGGACGACCTGCGCGGCATTCGCGACATGGGTCGCCGTAATGACTCTGAAAGCAAGTAGCAGCATAAAATGGCGCTATCCGGCATGCCGGATAGCGCCATTTTATGCTGCTACTTGCTTGTTCTACTCTTTTTCGGTTGCGGCGCGACCTTTCTCGCCACCTTTCTTGCCTATGCGAGAATAGAATTCCGAGCCTTGCTGGCGTTTGGTTGACTCGCCACCTTTTTTCCCGATCTCGGCATAGAATTGCGGCCCGCGTTTCTCCCTGACTGTATCGCCACCCTTCTTACCGATCTTCGAGTAGAATTCAGGCCCGTATTTTGCACGCACGGCTTCACCACCATGCTTGGCCTTTTGCGATCCCGGTTCTGGTCCACGTTTGTTGTTTGCCATAGAAAGTACCGCCTCTCTTTTACTTCTTACATCCACTTGTACCCAAAACTCTGCGGTGAGACATCCCTGATCACTTGCTGTTTGATTCCCGCTGCCTGATACTCGATCAGAAAATATCTCGCTGCTTCCCTACTGCAACTGATGCCCTCGCGCCTGCGCCACACGGTTCGCAATCAACGCCGCTGTACTGCCAGCACCAATACCGTTATCAATATTGACGACTGTCAGCCCTGGCGCACACGTCTGTAACATCGAAAGTAACGCGGCAACTCCTTTGCCGCCTATGCCATAGCCGACCGATGTTGGTAAACCAATGACAGGAACAGGAACCAGCCCTGCTACTACTGATGGCAACGCCCCATCCATTCCGGCCGCGACCACGATAGCATCTACTCCACCTTCCAGCAGTTCGCGCAAGGGACGCAGCAAACGATGCAGACCTGCGACCCCCACGTCATAAATGCATGTGACATCACACCCCATCTCTTCCGCCATCACCATCGCCTCTTCCGCTACTGGAATGTCAGACGTACCGGCACTAATAACCCCTACATACCCACCTGTGCTTTTACGCACATAGTCGGGTGCATAAATAACAACTACTCGAGACGCTTCACAGAGACGAATTGTAGACGACGAGAATGCTTCCTGAATGGGCGCAATCGCTTCCGGCCGCACCCGACTGATGATCGTTCTACCAGTACCCTCCAAAAGCCGACGTGCCATCGCAATCACCTGCGCCACCTCTTTGGTCTCACCGAAAATCACTTCCGGCACACCTTTGCGCAGCTCGCGCCCCGGTCCGGGCGAGTCTCGACAACAGATGCAAACGAAGACGTCGTTTCACGCTCATCTTCATGCCAGCTATTCGCGGTAGACGAAAATGCCGCTGTCACAGACGGTTCACCCTGTTGTTGCTCGTTCTCTTGCTTGCCTTGCTTGCCTTGCATACCTTGCGTACTACTTTGACCGGATCGACGAAATGGCTCCTCGCGCAACAATTGTTCCAGCAACTCCAGTTGCTCGTCCGCCTCATGATTCACAGCAAATCCTACCTTCAATGGAGCGTTACACTCTATCTATTCATCTGGGAATTATCCAACCAATCGTAGTTTATCATACTTGCTTCCAATCAGCAAGCAAAACAATTCACCGCGAACGATGCCTATTGACAAATTCATCTCCGCGTTAGTACAATAAGCACACGTCAACGACTCACATGGAGGTTCTCATATCTATGCCTGCTCACTGCTAACTCCATCCTGTTTCATCTTCGAAAAGTGAAACAGACACCACCTTCTTGCTCGATATACTGTGTATCTCACGAGAGACAACAGCAGATATTGAAGCATGTATTCGATGGTGTCCAGAGGTATGGAGAAGCGAACAAGTGGGCAGTAAAACAGGTGTTTGACATGGATCCCTGGCGAGTACATCGCTGATTTTTCCATTTCCCCACCTTCGGCTGATTTATGCTGCTCTTCGCCTTGCCGGAAATAATGCCAGAGCATGACGCAGGCGATTCTTCCATCTCTCCATCACCCCTTTCCACACCATCGTTTTCTCAAAGTATTGTTGCGATCGTTCAATTTTTGCAAGGAAAGAGGTTTCCAGATGTCACAAATCGCAAAACACTATGAACTGGCCCGACACCACGAACTTGTGGGACAATCTTACGACGCCGACCTTCCAGATGGCGTGAGAAATGGGATTAATCATGAGATGGAACGGCTAGAGAAGTATGCTCCGGTTGAGTATGCGATCACCAGGCGTTATCTATTGCGCTATATTCCAGAGGGCGCGACAGTCGCCGATGTCGGCGTCGGCGTCGGCCATTATAGCGAACTCCTGGCCAGCCGTGGCAGCAACGTTCACCTGGTGGATGTCGCGTCACGCCTGCTGGTGGCAGCGCAGGAGCGGTTGATGAAGGCGGGATTGGCAGGACAAATCCTGAGTATCACCAACGCCTCAGCAACCGATCTCTCATTCATACCCGATGAATCCTGTGATGCCGTTTTGATGCTTGGCCCATTCTACAACCTGAGCTTGCCAGAAGACCGGCACAAAGCGGCAAGCGAGGCCAGGCGCATCCTGCACAAAGGTGGATTGCTGTTCGCAGCAGGAATCAATCGCATGACGATGCTGCACTGGATTTACAAAGATGGGCCTGATAGCATCCTGGAAGAGCGGGCATGGTTAGAGTCATATGTCAAAACCGGAGACTTTCCGGCACAGGAAGCAGGAGTGCCACCCACCTGGCACCTGACCACTATCGCTGAATTTCGTGCCGATTTCACCAATTTTCAGGAACTTGCGCTTGTAGGTATTGAGTCCTTCGCCACATTCCACGAAGAGAATCTGCTCAAACTGACACCTGAGCAGGCCCAAATCTGGCTTGATCTGATCGAGGAGACAGGAAAAACACCCGAAGGATTAGGAATGACAGGGCATTTCCTATATATCGGGCAAAAATAACCCGTAGGAGCCGATTTATCGTGCTCACCGCCGATTTATCGGCCTTCGCCCGTATCAACAACAAACCGGCGATCATCGGTTATTACACGCATTGCCGATAAATCGGCGGTGAGCACGGTAAACCGGCTCCTACGTCACTGTCCTTTATTGGCCCCGGCGGCGAGTTTCCGCAAAGGGGCTATGCGCATTTCGCCAATTATGCTATTATTGTGCCATGAATCATGAGAATCGTCAGAGCCAGAGCGATAAGCATAATATGCAAGAACTGGTGGCGACCGTGCGTGGAAGAGTACAGGGGGTCGGATTTCGCTACTTTGTGGTCGAGCATGCCTCCACACTGGGATTGCGCGGCTACGCACGCAATTCGCGCAATGGCGACGTAGAAGTGCTGGCACAGGGGCCGCGTCCCGCCCTGGAACGCCTCCTCACGCTTCTACGGCAAGGGCCACCGGCGGCCCGCGTGCAGGATGTACAGAGTACGTGGAGGCAACCAACTGAACACTTCAGCGGATTTCATGTTCGCTGGTAGATAACTGATAAATATCTGATAAATGCGAAGAGGAAAACAAATGATTGATCGCGAAACGGTAAAGAAAGTAGCAAAACTGGCCCGGTTGGGAATGACCGAAGAAGACATAGACGTGTTTGGTAGCCAGCTCTCCGTCATTCTGGAGAACATCGCCATTTTGCGCGAACCCGATGTCAGCAACGTGTCACCCACCAGCCACGCCTCGCGCCTGAGCAGTGTAATGCGGGCAGATATCCCACAGCCATCATATCCACCGGAACAACTACTGGCAAATGCCCCTGCGCAGGAAGATAACTGCCTCAAAGTGCGTGCGGTGTTGGAGGGAGAAGCTTAAATTATGTCAACCATAACTGAACTCTATGAATTGACAATTACCGAGGCCGCCGATATGTTGCGGCAACGGCGCATCTCGTCGGTCGAGTTGACACGCGCTCATCTCGACCGCATCCGTGAGGTAGAGCCAAAGGTGCGTGCCTTTACGCTTGTCACCGACGACATCGCGCTCACACAGGCCGAGGAGGCCGACCGCCGCTTTGCCAGTGGCGCGACCGTCTCCCCATTGACGGGTATTCCCCTTGCCATTAAAGACCTCATCTGCACGAAAGGCGTGATCACGACGTGTGGCTCCCGTATGCTGGAAAACTTTAAGCCACCCTACGACGCAACGGTCATGGAGCGACTCAATGCGGCGGGCGCGGTCATGCTGGGCAAGACAAACATGGACGAGTTCGCTATGGGTTCGTCCACGGAACATTCCGCCTTTTTCCCGACGCACAACCCGTGGGACCTCGAACGCGCACCCGGCGGCAGTAGCGGCGGCTCGGCGGCAGCGGTCGCGGCTGGTATGGCGATGGGGGCCTATGGCAGTGATACGGGCGGCTCAATCCGCCAACCCGCCTCGCTCTGCAACGTCGTTGGCCTCAAACCTACCTATGGGCGCGTCTCCCGTTTCGGGCTCGTGGCATTCGCCTCCTCACTCGACCAGATCGGCCCCTTCGCACGCAGCGCACGCGACGCCGCCCTCCTGTTGCAAGCCATTGCCGGACCCGATCCAGCAGACTCGACCTGCTCACCGGAACCTGTCCCCGATTATAGCGCGAAGCTGAACGAGGGCATTGAGGGAATGCGCATTGGCGTCCCCGAAGAATACTGGGTCGAGGGAACACAACCCGGCGTGGTACAGGCGGTTCGTGAAGACATCGAGCGATTGCGCGAGTTGGGTGCGATAGTTGAGCCGGTCTCGCTGCCACACTCAAAGTATGGCGTGGCTGCCTACTACATCATCGCTCCGGCGGAGGCCAGTGCGAACCTTGCCCGCTACGATGGCGTCAAGTACGGCTACTCCTACCGCGATACCGACGACATGTGGGAGGCTCTGGAGAAGACGCGCCAGTTCGGCTTCGGGCAGGAGGTCAAACGCCGTATCATGCTCGGCACCTACGCCCTTTCATCCGGCTACTACGACGCCTATTACAAGCAAGCCGAGAAGGTGCGCTCGCTGATCACGCAAGATTTCATCCGCGCCTTCGCGCAATTCGATGTGCTGGCCAGCCCGGCGGCTCCAATGGTGGCATTCAAGTTGGGCGAGATATCCGACCCGTACCAGATGTACTTGCAGGATGTCTTTACCATCCCCGCCAACCTGTCGGGTATCTGCGGTGTCTCCATCCCCGGCGGCTTCAGCAATGGCCTGCCCGTTGGTTTCCAACTGCTGGGCAACTTCTTCGCCGAAGATGTTCTCCTGCGCGTCGCCAACGCCTTCGAGCAAGTCACCGATTATTCCAAACAATGGCCTCCCGCACTGGCAACAGTGTCATAAAGAGGTAACATGCCAGCAATGATGATTTTGCCTGCGGCAAAATCATCATTGCTGGCATGTTACCTCTTTTCAAATAAAAGGCATTATGATAAGGCACAATAACTTTATGAAAAGACGTATTCTTGCAATCATATTACTTATTATAGGACTCACTATCGCTATTATGACCCCTGTGCTGGCCTTTACTCCGGTGGGGGCTTCGCTGGCGAATGGCCTCGGTGCAATTTCTCCCACGGCAACGCCAACACCAATACCCTTTACACCAACGCCGCCACCGAAGCCAACACCTGTCCTGACCGTGATCGGCAAGCCGCCGACCGTCAGCGCGAAGGCCGCCTACCTGCTCGACGCCGATACCGGCAATACGCTGGATGATGTACATGGCGAAACGCCCCTGCCAATGGCAAGCACAACCAAGATTATGACGGCATATATCGCCATTCAGGATGCCGATTTGAATACGACTTTCACAGTTCACCAGGATGCTGTGAATGAGTGGGTGAATAACGGGGGCAGCAATGCGCAGTTACACGTTGGCGATCAAATTTCGCTGAAAGACCTTCTGTATGCCTTGCTACTGCCCTCTGGCGATGATGCCGCTATCGTCATTGCCGATGGCATCGCCGGTTCCCCCGCCAATTTTGTTCGCATCATGAACGCGGTAGCCTATCGCCTACATCTCTATCAAACACATTATATCAACCCAGACGGCCTGACCTATTATAGCGATCCACGCCATACCATACCACTTCCCGAGAATCAGACCAGTGCCTATGACCTTGTGCGCCTTGCCCACAACGCCATGCAACTCCCTCTCTTCGCGCAGATCGTGGGAACAGTAAAATATACGCTGCCTGCTACCACAGCACATCGTGCCTATACCTGGCTCAGTACAAATGACCTGCTCAGCGCAACCGCCCTTGACGGCACGTCAGCCGATGTCTATGCTGGAGCGACCGGCATCAAAACAGGCTTTACGCTCGAAGCCGGCTACTGTCTCGTCTTCTCCGCCACGCGCAACAACCATCACCTGATCGGCGTCGTACTATTCAGCACCAACACGCTCTACCATCAACGCTTCCTCGACGCCAAAGCCCTACTTAACTGGGGGTTTGGGTTGCCCATGAGGGTGCCGGGAACATAGGGTGTTTTGCACCTCCATCATCTTCATCTTCTTACCTGTGGCTCATTAAGGCTCTCAGAGGCACACATTCTTTTCAGGTGAAGGTTGCATCTTTCATTCCTCCCTCCCTAAAATCAACGCACAATGCTCGCAAGTGCTGAGACGAGTTCCTCATATCTCTCGCGTTCACGAGCAGTCGCGCTCAATGATAGGCAGGAGCAGATGCGAGGGGTGCGTGCTGTCATGATAGACGCGGTTGACTGCCTGCACGAAATCTTTCTCCGTTTCCGTCTCAATTGTCCCGCCCGTGTTCGTGTTGCGATCAAAGCGTGGGAAGTTGGAGCTTGTCACCTCCAATCGGATGCGATGCCCAGCCTTGAAGACGTTGGAGGTAGCCCACAAGTCGAGATGCACCTCGTAGATCTGCCCCGGCTCCAGCAGTTTCGGCTCGGAGAACGACTCGCGATAGCGAGTACGCAGGATGCCGTCTGTGAGAATCTCCGCACGGCCATCGGGATACACATCGACGAGTTTACCTGCAAAGTCCGTATCACATACCGACGAGGAGACATACAACACCAGTTCGATGGGGCCAGTCACCTCCACCGGCTTCTCAAGGATAGGGGTTGAATAGCAAAGTACATCCTCGCGTGCTTCCACGTTGCGCTGATCGCGTGGTCCCTGGTCGATACCCAGGGCAACAGACATGAGAATGGCACCTCCAACGGTTGGGACGGGATGGCGCGGATCATAGAGGTAAACATCCTCGGCCTCGTCTGCTGGAACCCTGGTCAAAAGTGTCCCGTCGCCAGACGCGGTGTTGGCATGGCCCATGCTGTGCAGGTAATAGGAGCGGAACTGCGTATCCGGCAGCGGCCAGTCGTCTTCCTCGCGCCACCGATCGAGGCCCATGACAAAGAGTTTCACTGGTTTGTCCTGCTCCACACCGTTGTCTTCGCCTTTGAGCCAGTGGTCGTACCAGCGCAGTTGTGTCCCGACGAGATCAACTGCATCCTCGCTCGCCATGTATGCCATAGTCGCGTTCCGGGAAAATGCCGGTCATCGCACCATGCGACCAGGGACCGATCAGGAGCCGTTGATGGTGCCGCGCCACTGCACTGCCGCCACGCTGCTTCATCCCGGTGTAGCTCTCCAGGGTTCCACCCAGCAAAACGTCATACCAGCCGCCGATGTTGAGTGCGGGTACCGTGATCTGCTGGTAGTATTCCTTGTGAGCAATACTACGCCAGTAGTCATCGTAGTTTGGATGAGCGAGCCAGTCGAAATAGTAGGAAGCGAAGTCGCGCAGCAAAGGCATATCGACGAGAGGAAGGTGCTCAAATTGCGAGGGGAGATCACTTATCATCTGCATGAGCGTTCCCATCTGTTCCCTGCTAGCCTTACCCTGCCGCAGTTGCCGTAGCAATTCCTCGAGTGCCATCGTCACGGACCAGAAGATCGTCGTCCCAAGCGAAAACACCCCGCCCTGATAATGCAATGGAGTCTGATAATAGTCCGACGTCGCGAAGACAGGGGCTATCGCCCGTAGAGCTTCTGGATGCTCCCTGGCGAGGAGCCACTGGGTGAACCCATGGTAAGACCGTCCCACCGTCCCGATCTGACCGTTGGACCAGGGCTGCTGAGTAATCCATGTTACCGTATCAACACCATCGTGTGCTTCATTGAAGATGGGCGTGAACTCGCCCTCCGAGCCAAAACGCCCCCGGCAGTCCTGCAGGACAACGGCATAGCCTGCCTGCACCGCTCGCGGTGCATCGATGACTCTCTGCATCATCGTCGGCAGTTCTTTGTTGTAGGGTAACCGTGCGAGGAGGACCGGAACAGGCCCTTCTTCTGCCGGGCGATAGACATCGGTGGCAAGCTTGACCCCATCGCGCATGGGGACCATGATGTTCTTCTCAATCAAAATGTTCATACCGGATCTCCTGTTCTCTGTCTTCTTCTCTTCTGCATCGAAGAGAAATTCAACTAGTCAGGTCATTGGACCGATTAGTTGATATGGCGCGAGTGGCCTTGCCAGTATTTCTCTCGGAGATCACGCTTGAGAATTTTTCCAGCCCCGCTTTTGGGAAGGGCTTCCGTCAGTTCGATGGAACGAGGCACCTTATATCCAGCAATGCTTTCCCGGCAGGTTTCGATCAGTTCTTCCGTCGTGACCTGATGGCCAGGTTTCAACACCACGACCGCGTGGACTCGTTCGCCCCACTTCGGATCAGGCACACCAATGACTGCCGCTTCCAGAACGGCAGGATGCGTGTAGAGGGCGTTCTCTACTTCTGCGGAATAGATATTTTCGGCTCCCGAAATGATCATATCCTTCTTGCGATCCACAATGTAGAAAAAGGCGTGATCATCGCGCAATGCCAGGTCTCCTGTATGGAGCCAGCCATCGCGCAGGCCAACGACCGTCTCTTCTGCCTGATTCCAGTATCCTTTCATCACATTGGGGCCACGCGCCACGACCTCCCCGATCTCCCCTACCGCTACTTCCTGGTCCCGTTCATTGACGATCCGCACATCGACACCAACAATTGGCTGACCGGCACTCAACAGGCGGCGTGCTTCTGATGAGCCTGGCGCGGCACTCACAGCCTTGCGATGCTCCTCTCCCAAAAGGAGTGTCAGAATAGGGCTTACCTCAGTCATGCCATATGCCTGGACAAACTCACAGGGGAAAACGTTCATCGCTTTCTTGAGGACCTCAAGTGGAATAGGGGAGGCACCATAGATGATCCGTTGCAGGCTGCTCAGATCGTAGTCCTGGATATTAGGCACCTGAACCATCATATTAATCATGGTCGGCACCAACATAATGTGTGTGATGCGCTCGCGTTGGATCGTTTCTAAGATGGCGACAGGATCAAATGTCGGCAGGATCGTATGACAGCCGCCGAGCAACGTGACCATAAAGATGAAGACACCATCGGCGAGGTGGAACATCGGAGCCACATGCAGGTGATTTAGCGGAGTAGGGAACGGGCTAGTGGCGAGGATCTGCAGGTGGTTTGCCATGAGATTTTTGTGTGTCAGCATCACCCCTTTGGGATGTCCAGTTGTGCCACCGGTGTAGAACAATCCGACGACATCATCCTCATCGGGCTGGACATCTTTGTACGTCGCCTGGTTCCTTCCGGCAGCAAGAACTTCCTGATACGATTGCATCTCCGATGGGGTAGAACCGTTCCCCATATGCACGTACTGCCGCACCGTTTGCAACCGAGGGGCAATAGTTTCGATCACCGGAAGAAAGGTGTCATCAACGATGAGGACGGCAGACCCACTGTCGTTGAGCGTATACACGTGTTCTGCCGGTGAAAAACGCGTGTTCAGCGGGACCAAAATTGCGCCTATGCGTATCACGGCATAATAAAGAATCGCATAGCGATAGCTATTGAGTGCCAGGATAGCGATACGGTCGCCCGGTCGCGCACCAAGCGCAACTAGCCCGGCTGCCAAGTTGCGTGATTCCAGGTCGTATTCGCGCCAGTTCATGCGAACATTGCCGTCAATAATCGCGGGCGCGTCGGGGAAATTGTTCACCGTGCGCCTCAAATTCAAGAGTAGGTCCATAAAAAAGCCTCCTTAGTGCCTGATCAGACACGCTGATAGAGGGTCACGACGCAAACCCCGACGACACACACCTGGTTGTTCATCTCATCGCTCCTTTGCTGTACATGCGAAAAGTTTCTGCCAGTCTTGCCACGCAGTGCATTGTTTCCTTCCAGCGATGTTTGCGCCCCTGGAAAATCGTCGCGCTTCCTGCTACATTCATTTGCGCGACATGCTTGAGCATCTGTGCAAGGGACATCTGCGTTCCTCCAGTCTTCAGCGACTCACCCGCGAGTCTCTCAGGAAGATCAGGAAAGAGAATTACGAAAAGTAAACTAAACTTACTCATTGGTAACAAGTATAACCTGTGAGTTGCAAAAAGTCAAGAGATCGCGTATAGTTATTGAGGCAGGTGGAAAAGGCTGTACGCAGAAACAGACTATAGATACCTGACATTGAGGGAGAACCTTCCTCCTATGCCAGGCATAGGAGGAAAGAGGAAAGGGGATAGTCACTACTCATGGCACGTTGGTCTACAGATGTTCAAGGAAAAGAAGAGCAGCATCGGCTCAAACGCCAGGCACTCTTGAGAACGGCGGCACGGACGTTTAACGAAATGGGCTTTCATCAAACAACGCTCGACGATTTGGCCCAGAAGCTTGGGGTCTCGAAACCAGCCCTCTACTTATATATAAAAAGTAAGGATGATATTCTGTTTGAGTGCAGTAGAGTGGCACTGGAGCAGGCTCAAGAAGCCCTGGAGATGGCAAAGGCACAGGGGACAACAGGACTGGAAAAAGTGCGCCTTTTTTTTAAAAGCTATGCGAATATTATTGTTCAGGATTTTGGCACATGCCTGATTCTCGCGGGAGACGAGCCGCTGACCCAGGAGAATCGGCAAGTGCTTCGTACCGCCCGTGCGAGTGTTGATCTGGTAGTGCGCCAGTTCATCGAGGAGGGCATCACAGACGGATCAATTGCATCCTGTAACCCGAAAATAGCCACCTTCATGCTATTCGGAGCCTGTAACTGGTTGGCACACTGGTATCAAGAAGAAGGTGAGCTTCAACCCGAAGCAATTGCGGACCATTTCCTTGCGCTCTTTGAGTCTGGTCTGGTCCCTCGTACCGACGAATAAGCGGAGCCAACCTCGATCACAACCTCGCCTTTGTCGAGGCATTGCGCCCGATTGCAGAGGCAAAAGGTGCAGCCGTTTCGCAGCTTGCCATTGCCTGGGTGCTGAGTTTCAGGCGGGAAAGCGTTCGAGCGCGAGGTCCTGGAGGACCTTGCGGAGTACCACAGTAAAGGCTGCGGTATCGGTTCTGTACGCAAAATGGTTACCGAAGACATAGGCCTTTTCGACACCCATGGCTCGGATCACGGCTGCCGCGTCGCGTGCTGACTGTGCCATGTCCATATCAACTGATGTATCACCAGTACTCCGCGAGTTGCCTCGCCGATCATAGCTGACGATGGTATACTCATTAGCAAGAATGTGTGAGATTGGGGCGTAGCGGCTCCCATCGCCACCCCCACCCGCGATGGTCAACAGCAGCGGACCGTCGCCCTCATAATCATAGACGATGTTCGCCCCTTCGGTGTGGACAGTACCAGTTCTGGTCATAGTCGTTTCTCCTTATGCACGGTCAATAAACTCCACGGGGAGACGGGCAACGCCCATATGGTGTCCACCTTCCATGTGAGACCAGACAGCCTCACCAGCAAGCTGGAACGGAGGATGAGCGTTCAGCAGCTCCTCAAGGAGGATTCTCAGTTCGGTTCGAGCAAGCGTTGCACCAGGACAGAGATGAATACCTCGTCCGAAGGCCAGGTGATGCTTCGGATTTCGCTGTGGCTCAAACTGGTCAGGATGCTCAAACTGGTTGAGGTCGCGATTGCCCGATGCATAGAGGAGAACAACCTTGTCGCCCTGCTTCATCTTGATCCCACTCAGCGTCGTATCACGGGTAACTGTGCGGGCAAAGAGATGCGTAGGATTATCGTAGCGCAGGCTCTCCTCTATGAGCGAGGGAATACGATCCGGCTCCTGACGCAACCGCGCCTGCTCCTTGGGCCGCTCAGCAAGATATAAAAGAAGGTTCCCTGTCGCGTTCATGGTCGTCTCATGGCCTGCGACAACAAAGCCAGCGAGAATCGAAAGCAGTTCCTCGTCGGTCAGGAGACGACCTTCAATCGTCATCGTGACGAACTGAGTGATCAGGTCGTTCCGCGGGGAAGTACGCCTCCCATTCACCTCGTCCATCAAGAGTACAAGCAATTCTCGCAACGGAGCCGGGTCCCGTTCCTTGCCATAGGTCATCCACAACTGCTCTGTAATGGTGCGAATGCGTGCGGTCGTGTGTTCTTTGAGTCCAAGCATTCCGCTGATCACTCGAATCGGCAGTTGTATGGCGAGTTCGCTGACCAGTTCTCCACCTCCTCTGGCTGCAATCGGAGCCAGCAGTTGGACGATCACGGAGCGAATGAACGGTTCACGGCTGCGAATCAGGCGCAAGTTAAGCGCATCATTGAAGATTTTCCGGTACAGTGTATGGGTGGGCGGGTCATAGTCAATCGGGATCGATTTCAGCTGACCTTCCTGTCGGGGAAGATGAACACCTTCGGCAGAGGAAAAGGTCACAGGGTCCATCAATGCCGTAACGATATCGGCGTACCGGGAGACGACCCAAAAACCACCATACTTGTCGGACCACGCCACAGGACACTCCTGCCGAAGATGTTCATAGACCCGATATACGTTGTCGTGTGTGAGAGCAGGATCATGGTGGTCGAAGTGCGGACACCACGCCGACAGGTCGCTGTCAGATAAAGAATGCTCTGTAGGCTTCATTACGTACCTCCTCAAGGTGACAGGTCAGAAGTGTTTCTCCTCACCGCTAGCCGCCAGTACATTTGTAGCACATCAGCAACTTCGCGTGCAGATTCGCAAACGATCATCTTGACAAACTGCAAAAAACTGTATACACTATTGGTAAGTATAACCGCTTCAAAGGAATTTTTCAAGGCTTTGACAGCGAATCTGTATACAGAATTCTGAAATTGAGATAAACGTAAGCATTCAGGCTTACGTAGCGAGAGAAGAATAGAAAACTATATACAGCACAAGGTAGCCGTCAACAAAGCTGTCGTGGTATATTTCACTGCCAGGTGCAGGCGATACGAGAGGAGTCTCTGTTATGATGCTAGTAAGTTACCGTCTGAGCGATTCGGATACTGCCTGGCGTGCTGGAATAATGCGCGATCAGGCGGTCGTTGATGCGAGCGCATATGTCGCAAGCGATGGGAGATCATACTCCTCAGTGCAAGAACTGTTGCCGTTGCTTGATGATCTGTGCGTGTGGGCCAGCCAGCAGTTCGATAGGGGGAACCATGTCCTTTCGCTCGAAACCCTTGAGCTTGGCCCTCCTGTTCCCAACCCGGATAAAATCCTGTGTCTCGGCGTGAACTATCGCGAGCATGCCGCTGAAGCTCAGCAGGAGATACCCGTGGTTCCCGTGGTCTTCGCCAAGTTCCGTAACAGTTTAACTGGTCCGACCAGTCCAATTCTCTTACCACGCGTGAGTAAACTCATCGACTATGAGGGAGAGTTGGCCGTCATTATCGGCAAGCGTTGCAAGGCCGTTCCTGAGCAGGAGGCGCTTCATTATGTAGCGGGCTATAGCATTATGAACGATGTGACCGCTCGTGACGTACAGGCCCAGACAAGCCAGTGGACGGCGGGCAAAGCACTCGATACCTTCGCTCCTATGGGGCCTGGAATTGTTCCGGCATCCCAGATTCCCGATCCCCAGACACTCACACTTATCACACGGGTGAACGGGCAAGAAGTGCAGCATGATTGTACTGCAAACATGATTTTTTCCGTCGCGGCGGCTATTGCCTTTCTCAGTTCACTGATGACCTTAGAACCTGGCGACATTATCGCAACGGGAACGCCCTCTGGCGTTGGCTTCAAGCGCACGCCTCCTCTCTTCCTACAGGATGGCGACGTAGTCGAGGTCGAGATTGAGCGCATTGGGCGTATTCGTAATCCGGTGAAGCGAGAAGAAAATTGAAGCAGAGGAGAAAAAGCCAAAAGCATGCATGACGCGAGTGATCTGCTCCCACTACAAGCGGACGTGTTCAATGGAGAGCCTGATGGAGAAAACGGCGTTGCTCCTCTCTACAGACGCTTGCGCACAATGATTCTTGACGGCGTGTTCCCTCCCGGCTCGATGCTTTCCCAGGTCAAGCTGGCCGAGTCGTTGGGTGTCAGTCGTATTCCGCTGCGGGAGGCACTACGTATGCTTCAGAAAGAAGGGCTGATCGAGGCGGAACACAATCAACGAGCGAGAGTCCCTTCCTTTGAGCCAGCCATCGTTGACTCCCTGTATGCCAGTCGCATTCTGTTGGAAGCCTTGAGTATTCGTTTGACGGTTCCTCAAATTGACCAGTCAGACGTACAAGCTCTCAAGCAAACGCTTGCTGAACTCGATGAGGCAGCAGCTCACAAGGACCTGGATGCCTGGGAAGAGCCGCATCGTCGTTTCCATCGTCTTCTTGTTATCCATGCCGAGGACTCGCTGCGCCAGAGGATAGCGAGCTATGCCGACCAGTGCGAATATTACCGGCGTCTGTACTACCGCCTCGTGAGTATGCAACAACCAGTGCGGTCAGCAGAAGTCATCGCAGCCGAACATCGCTCCATTGCCAGCGCGTGTATGCAGGGAAAAGCTGACCTTGCGGCATATCTCTTAACGCGCCACTACGCTCGCACTGCACTTACGGTGCTGGGACAGATGACACCAGAATTTGATCCGGTAGCAGTACGCATGGCCTTGCAGATCGTCGGAGCAGATACGCCTCTTGCCGAGGCATCACAATCCAGGAAGCAAAGGCATAGAGGGTAGGAGGCTCAGTCGAACGGAAAAGAAGCCAGCGCGTGTAAAAAGCGAATACGGTGTTTTTTAAGTATGAAGTGGGACGCATGAGAGAAATGTATCCCGTTCAGGCAACATCATGTCACAGACGACAAGGAGGAAATCAATGTCACAAGAATTTGAGGGGAGTACCCTTGCGCGACCCATTCTGCATCATGTCAATCTCAAGACGACGCGCCTGCAGGAGATGATTGACTGGTACACCATCGTTGCTGGTCTAACAACGGTCTTTCAGTTTCCAGGTGGTGCCTGGTTGACCAATGACACGGCGAACCATCGCCTGGCACTCCTGACATCATCCAAGATGAGTGATGACCCGGAAAAGCTGGTTCATACAGGCATCCATCATACCGCGTTTGAGTACGCGACGATTGACGATCTGCTGAGTGCCTACATCCGCTTGAAGGAACTGGGGATTAAGCCACACATGTCTCTGGATCATGGCATGACCCTCTCGTTCTACTATGTCGATCCCGATGGGAACAGCGTGGAACTCCAGATCGACAACTTCGGTGACTGGGCACAGTCGTCAGAATGGATGCGCACCTCACCCGACTTCGCGGCGGACCCGATTGGCAAGTTTGTGGATCCCGAACAGATCATTGCGGCACGGAAGGCCGGTGCCTCGCTCGCGGAAATCCACCGTCGCGCCTACGCGGGCGAATTTCCACCCTCCGGCCCGATGGACCCACGCGTCCCGCTTGATGATCCCCGTTCTCCTCTGTAGGAGTCTTCCGGGGGATCAAGCTTATACAATCACTTCCTGGTACGCGAAGGTGCGACAGGAGATTCGTTCTTCTGCAAGAGAGGAGAGAGGGCAATGTCAACGTCCATTCCGACATCGGATCTCGATTTGTATAGCGACGAAGTGCTGGCCGAACCATACGAGCATTATCGCCGCCTTCGTGAAGCTGGGCCAGCGGTATGGCTTGAGCGACACAACGCGTGGGTCGTTGTCCGCTACGATTCTGTCCGAACTGTGCTCAGAGACTGGAGAACGTTCTCGTCAGCCTCGGGTGTAGCGCTCAACGACACCCTCAACACAGCGATGCAAGGAAATACGCTGGGTTCTGATCCGCCTCTTCACGATCTCCTGCGCAACGTGGTAGCCTCCCGCATGACTGCGCAGGCCCTGCGCCCCACCAGAGAGATGATTGATCAGCGAGCCGAAGAGCTTGTCGAACGGCTGGTGGCGCAGCACTCGTTCGACGCTGTCGAAGACCTGGCGCAAGCGCTTCCTCTGTCCATTGTCCCCGACTTCATCGGTTTGCCACAGGAGGGGCGTGAGCACCTGCTGGACTGGGCAGAGGCGACGTTCAACGCGATGGGTCCCATGAATGAGCGGTGCGCAGACGCGGTAAAGAAACTGCCGGAACTCTTTGGCTACGCGAGGCAGATAGCGGCAACAGGCAATCTGCAACCAGGAAGCTTCGGAGCAGGTGTCATTGAGGCCCAGAGAGACGGTCGGATCACGGAGGCACAGTGTCCTCAACTGTTTACAGCGTACCTGGTACCATCAGTGGATACCACGATTAGTGCGGTCGGCAGTGCCATCTGGTTGTTTGGTCGCTACCCAGAGCAGTGGGATCAGGTGCGAGCGAACCCCTCACTCATCCCGAACGCCTTCGAGGAGGTTTTGCGCCTGGAGTCGCCGCTCCAGAGCTTCAGTCGTCTGGCAACGAGCGACTACGACGTGGAGGGTATCTCAATTCCAGCGGGGTCGCGTGTCGTCGTACTTTTCGCTTCTGCCAATCGTGATGAGCGCAAGTGGGAGCATGCAGACACCTTCGATGTGACACGCAACACTTCAGGTCATCTTGGCTTCGGCTATGGTGTCCACCTGTGTGCGGGAGCAAGCCTGGCACGGTTGGAGGGTCAGGCGATCCTGGGTGCACTGGCGCGGCGTGTGGAGCGGTTCGAACTCGGCAAAAGCACCCGGAAGTTGAACAACGTCATCAGGAGTCTGCGGACGCTGGCCGTCACAGTGCATACGACGCAGAAGCCCTCGTGACCATCTCCGTGGAACGAGACCAGACATCACGTTAAGCGCGGAGCACCTCAAGTGTGTCCAGCAACCAACGCTGGCCCTCCTCCGGGGTACGAATGAGCCGTCTGGCAGCATTGAGACTGGTCGCCACATTTCGACCATACTGCCTGCTTCAGCGTTCCATGCCATACAGGGTAGTCATCTCCCATGGTTGGACAATCCGACTGAGTGTGGTCGCCTCACACGGGACTTCCTTTCAGGCTACTAACGTGTAAAGAGAAGAAAGGGAAAGGTAGAGCATGATAGCGGCAGATACCGCAGACAAAAGCCAGGATATTCCCCAGGAGACGGAAGTCCTCATCGTCGGGGGCGGTCCCGTTGGACTCAGTGCAGCAGTTGAGCTTGGGCAACGAGGGGTGCAGTGCGTGGTTGTCGAGCCCCGGCTGCTCGTCTCGCAGCTCAGACCGCGTGCCAAGACGACCAGTGTGCGCACAATGGAACATTTTCGTCGCTGGGGACTGGCCGAGCGTCTGCGCGAGATGGCCCCGCTCAAGGTGGACTGGTCGCAAGACGTCGTCTTCTGCACCACGTTATGCGGTCACGAGGTGATGCGCTTTACCAATTGCTTTGGGCTTTCACCGCAGCGATCCGATATGTTCGCGGAGGCGGGGCAGCAGATCGCCCAGCCACTGGTCGAGGAGGTGTTGCGGGAGGCAGTCACCAACCTGGAGTCGTGCTACCTTTGCCTGGGCTGGTCGCTACACACGCTTCACCAGCACGACGACGGCGTAGAGACAACCATTCTCAACGAGCGAGGGGAACAACGGCAGATCAGGGCGTCCTACGTCGTTGGCTGTGACGGAGCCCGCAGTGCTGTTCGTGCGGCCATTGGAGCCCGCTACATAGGAACCTCGGACCTGCGTCCGAACTTTGGCTTTGTCTTCCGGGCACCTGGATTGGCGGAGCGGCAGCCGCACGGCCCGGCAGTCCAGTACTGGGTTCTCAACCCGGCCTATCCTGGGGTACTGGGTCGGATGGACATGGAGGATGTGTGGTGGGCTGGCGTCAATGGAGTCTCTGCCGAGGTCGGCCTGTCCGACCCACATGCCCTGATTCGTGGCCTCGTTGGCACTGAGATTGACGCCGAGGTGCTAGGAACCGATCCCTGGACGGCACGCATGTTGCTGGCTGACCGCTACCAGAACGGCCGGGCCTTTCTGGCTGGCGACGCCGCGCACCTGAATCCACCGTGGGGTGGACATGGCTTTAACACCGGAATTGGCGACGCGGTGAACATCGGCTGGAAGCTGGCGGCGGTGCTTGACGGCTGGGGAGGAGATACCTTGCTCGCAAGCTATGAGGCTGAACGGCGACCGATTGCCGAGCGAACCATTCGAGAGGCCGTGGCTAATATGAGCGTGCTTGCTCCTGAACTCAGCAATCAAGACCTGGCAGCTTCAGGACGTGTTGGTGAGCAAGCGCGGCGTGCAGCCGCTCAGGTGATCCAGGCAGCCAAAGACCGCGAGTTCCATAGCCTGGGTATCATCCTGGGTTACCAGTATGATGCCTCGCCGGTGATCATTGATGATGGCACGCCCCCTCTTCCCGAAGGTCAGGACTATGTGCCAACGGCCCGACCGGGAGCGCGGCTGCCGCACCTCTGGTTACCAGATGGAGCATCACTCTATGACCGGCTGGGGAACGGATTGTCGCTGCTTCGGCTCCGCAACGATGCTGATGTAGTTCCTTTTATCGAGTCCGCCACAGCTCGTGGGGTGCCGCTGACCGTCGTCGAGCTACACGGTCAGGCACTCGAAGAGTTCTACAATGCTTCGCTGCTCCTCGTGCGCCCCGACCAGCACGTAGCCTGGCGCGGCACATCTGTAGATCGAGCAACGGCGGGAACAATTATCGATAGCATCCGTGGAATCTAAGCATTCACAGGGAACGACAACGCAGAGCCTTGAAGTGATGAGAAACATCCATCAAGAGGCATCTGAACAGGCTTAGCGTATGCCTTGCCCGAAAAAAATACGGTACCCCTATCGTGGTTCCAGTGGGGTACGTTGGGTCACGATGGCACTCGTGGTGAGCTTGCCGTGGACGAAATTGCGCTGGGCACTGCCCTTCTTCAGTGTCTTGGCAACCGCGCCAAAAGTGAGCGAAGCCCTCAACACGCGCCATAAGACCCTGGCGCGTCTGGCTCAACAACTGGTGATGGTGGTGCGTCGCTGGCTTCCCGATGTCGCGATCAAAGTGATCGGCGATGGGGCCTACAGCGTGATTGAGCTTGGCTTGACGTGCCTCAAGCAGCGGGTGAGCCTGATTGCTCCGTTGCGCTTGGATGCACGGTTATTTGCGCCCCCGCCCCCACCCAGGCCGCATCAGTTGGGCCGTCCGCGCCTGGTGGGCAAGCGGCTGCCGAAGTTGAGTACTGTGTTATATGACCCGAAAACCCAGTGGGAAACGCTCACGGTCAAATGGTACGGGGGGACTGAGCGCAAGCTCGAAGTCAGCACAGGGACAGCGCTCTGGTATTCCACAGGGGTTTTGATACGTGATAAAAATCCGTCCCATTGAGGGAAGAAAGAGGAAATAGTACGTATGTCTGAAGCAATCGCCATTACGAATGTCAAAGTGTTTGATGGCAACGCATTGACCGAGGAACGCACGGTGGTCATTGAGAATGGAATCATCTCTACTGCCACGACGGCTGATACAACGATTGATGGTCAGCATGGCACCCTGCTCCCTGGCTTCATTGACTCCCATGTTCACTTGAGCAACCTGGCCGACCTGGAACAAGGAACGCAGTGGGGCTGCACAACCATGCTGGATATGGGATCGCAATCAATCATAGTAACCGATTCGCTGCGTCATCGACCAGGGTTTGCCGATATCCGTGGTGCAGGAAACGTCGCCAGTGCCCCAGGAGGAGTGCAGATCACCAGAATGGGCTATCCTGCTTCCAGTGCGGTGACTGGCCCTGCTGACGCGAGTCGCTTTGTCGCCGAGCGCGTTGTGGAAGGGGCTGACTACATCAAAGTGATCGTAGAGGATCCTCAGCGCATGGGTTCCGCTGCGCTGGATAGCGCAACGATCGCCGCACTAGTCGAGGCGGCGCATCAGGCAGGGCTCAAAGCGATTGCCCATGTCACCACCATTACTGCACTCAAGATGGCTACCGAGGTAGGTGTAGACATCCTCACACATGCTCCCTTCGATGCAGACGTTGATGACAGCCTGGCGGTATCAATTGCAACACGAGGTATTGTGTCGGTGCCAACGTTAATCGCGATGCGTACATTGGCAAGCATCGCAGCACGCCTGCCGACGCATGGGGCCGGTACCGATTATGCTCATGCTCAAGCGACCGTCACAGCGTTCCATCAAGCAGGCGTCACCATCCTGGCTGGGACCGACTCGTATCGAGGGTCGGCTGCCCCTGTATCGATTCAACACGGGGAAGCCTTCCATGAGGAATTAGGTTTGCTGGTTGAGGCGGGGCTGACACCTGTTGAAGCTCTGCGCTCTGCAACGGTTCTCCCTGCTGCGTTCTTTGGGTTCACGGATCGAGGAGGCATTGAGGCTGGTCGTCGGGCCGACCTGCTGCTCATTGATGGAGACCCGACCCAGGATATTGCTGCCACACGTGCTATTCAGAGTGTCTGGGTGGCAGGAGTGAAAGTTCGCTAACAGCAAGCGAAACGGAGGAAAAATTGCTTTGTGATGGATATAACAACTATGAGCATTCGACCAGAACGGGTGACTGACTACGCTGAAATAGCTCTTTTGAATGCGATTGCCTTCGGTAATCGCGCTGTGGAGGCCAGCATTATCGCGCTCCTCCGCCAACGTCGGGCTTTTGACCCGGAACTTTCACTGGTTGCGGAAAGTGGTGGACATGTGGTTGGACACGTCCTGTTCTCCCCCTATCAGCTGCGCTTGCTCGACCAGACAATTCCAGCGGTCAATCTCGCGCCGTTAGCTGTGCATCCGGCGTATCAAGGTCAAGGCATCGGAGGACAACTGATTACCGAAGGCCACAGAATTGCTAAGGCAAAGGGCTACAGGGTGAGCGTTCTGCTTGGACATCCAACATACTACCCTCGTTTCGGGTATCATACGCACGCCTATGGCACCGCACAAATGGCGCTTTCAATGAATGCCATCCATGAAGACCCCTTAGATACACGTAGCCCAACCAGCGAGGATGTACCTCTGCTCCACGACCTGTGGCTGCACGAGGAAGGGACAGTGAATATGGTACTTGAGCCAGATGCGGACCTGCTCGCCTGGCTCAGCCCCAACCCTGGCATACGAGCAGATGTTTATCTACGCAACAACAAGGTAGTTGGCTACACGCGCATCCAGGTCGGCGAACCAACTCGTCCGCAAGTCTTTCTCGCACAGGATCAGCAGGCGGCACGAGCAATGGTCGCCACCATACATCACACATTGAATACAAGTGCGGCGAGAACGGAGTATATCCTGCCGTTACACCCCTATTCGGCATCGGCACAGGCATTTGGTGACGCCACCGCAACCTGCCACTCCATGCCAGCAGCAATGGCATGTTCACTCGGCTCAAGTCCGCTCGACGACTATTTGGCTCAGGCGCAGACTGGACAACGCCCGCCGGGCCGCCTGATCTGGCCCGTCGCTTTTGATATTGCTTAAGACAGGTCAGCAACAGTGTAGTACAGGAAGCTATCGCTGTATGATATGCTTACTAGCAAAATAGCACAACAATACATTAGCGAGGAAACAATGATATTTTTCAAGGGAAAAGATAAGACGACGGACGCCCACAAGGGGCCCCACTCCCGCAGCCACACCGCCCCCGTCCCTACTATATACGAGCGAAATCGGCATCGTGGCATAGTAGGGACGGGGGTTGGGCGGATGTGGGGTAGGGCCCCTTGTGGGCGTCCGTCGTCTCCGGATTCCCTCGCATTGCCGGTATTTTCTGTTTAAGATTCGATACCGTTGGCGAATTCAAAAATGCCGCTCGTTTTGGGCTTGAGTTCGCAGGACTTCAAGCTTGAAAATCGAATTCGCCAACGCTATCAGATTCTGAAATGACTCATGTCTGTCTAACTATAACAACCAGGCACACCCTACTTACTTTCGCTTTCGCTTTCGCCCGGCTGGAATTGCAACGCCGCGGAGTTGATACAATAGCGTTGCCCCGTCGTTTCACGCGGACCGTCATCGAAGAGGTGCCCCAAGTGCGAGCCGCAGTTCTTGCATACAACCTCTGTGCGCTTCATGAAGAAGGAACGATCCTCGTGCAGTTCAACATGCTCTCGATTTACCGGCTGATCAAAGCTGGGCCAACCAGTTCCTGAATCAAACTTTGTGTCCGACGAAAAAAGGTTCTGCCCACACGCCCCACACTGGTACATACCCTGCGCATGGTTATTGTACAACGCCCCCGTAAATGCCCGCTCCGTTCCCTTGAGACGCAAAACCTTGTATTGCTCAGGCGTCAATCGCTCTTTCCAATAACTTTCCGGCTTGTTTTTCAGATCGCTCGTTTCGGTCTCTGGTTGATCTTTCAAATCGCTCAATCTCTCTCTCCTTATGTCAACACCCTTGTAAATCTATGCTTTGAACCGTCACTACACTTCTAATTCCACGAAAGAACGCTAGCTTTTTTACCACATCCTCTTCCATAGAAGAGAACAATACAAACTGTCCACATATTTCCGCCGTGTCTCTAACAATAATACTCGGTCAGCGTCTCATACGTCCCGCTGCTATCGAGGAAATCACCCACCGACCAGATGTCATGGGCGGAAAGGGCAGCGATACCGTTGAGTACACTGAAAGACGTACTGGGATTTAGGGCTGGCAACGATTTTCCACTTCGTACCGTTCCAATGCTCAATCAACGCCTGTGACGTCGCATTGCCGGTGTTAAATTGATTGCCTACAGCCCACACATCGCTGGTGGAGATAGCAACAACTCCATTAAGCGTGTTGTTTTCACCTGTGGGATTGGGGCCAGACACTATACTCCACACGCTCCCATTCCATTGCTCAATCAACGTGTGTATCGTCGTGCCGCTCACATTCATTGTATATCCCACTGTCCAGATATCACTGGCAGAGATCGCCGACACACCATTGAGAATATTGAGCGCAAGTATGTTGGGACTGGCAACTATTTTCCACTTTTTCCCATTCCACTGTTCTACCAGCGATTGAGCCGCCGATCCATTGCTATTGGAGGCAGAACCGACCGCCCAAACATCGTTCGCCGCAATCGCGGTTACGCTGTACAGGTAATTTGCGATCTGTGTCGTATTCGGGCTGGCCACCACACTCCATTTTGTGCCGTCCCAGTGTTCAATCAACGTCTGTGTCGGACCGCCCAGCATACTGCCACTACCCACGGCCCAGACATTATTAGCCGAGATAGCGGTCACGCCACGCAACTGGTTGATAGGAAGTGACGAGTTCGGACTGCTCACAATGCTCCATTGCGTGCCGTCCCAATGTTCGATCAATGTCTGCAACGGGCCTTGCCCCGCGTTGCCAGTCGCTCCCACGGCCCAGATATCGTTGGCGGAAACACCCGCTACGCCGTACAAAAAATTATCCATTGACGCAGCATTGGGGCTGGCGACGATCTTCCACCTGCTGCCATTCCAAAGCTCAGTCAATGTGAATGCATTCCCAGAAGTATTGTACGTGAAGCCAACATCCCACACGTCGTTGGCGGCAACAGCGGTCACACCTTGCAGAAAATTCTGTTCCGCCGGCACATTCGGGCTGCTCACCACGCTCCAACTACCACAACCAGAGGCCGGAGCCGCCTCCACATTCCCTCCTCCAAAGGCGAAAATAACAAGCACCCCTACAAGCACACACGAAAAATAAGGCACCTTCCACCGTTTCAGCACGTATCTCATGGTTTACCTCCTTGTAATAACTTTAACCTCTATATACTATAATGGTTTGTAAATACATTCTGTTTCGCTCATCCCGTTCCTAACATCTTTCCCACCCATCTTGCAATAACCCCCACCATCCGTTACACTGGTGTCACCAACACCCGGCACTATGGAAAGGGCGCGACGAGATGAGCGACATACTTTTACGCGAATACCTGAAACAGGTTGAGACATACTTCAAGGCAGGCATAGCCACCGAACATACCTACCGCCCGGCGTTACAACAACTTTTAGCGGCATCTGCCGATGGTATCAGCGTGACCAACGAACCCAAGCGCGTCCAGTGCGGCGCACCCGATTATGTCATTTCGCGTCTGCTGGGCAATAACGCGCTCACTATCGGCTATGTTGAAGCTAAAGATATCGGCGTCTCGCTCGACAAGGTGGAACATGGCGAACAAATGGGACGCTACTTGCGTGCGCTCGATAATCTCGTCTTGACCGATTACCTGGAGTTTCGCTGGTATGTCAAAGGCGAAAAGCAGATGATGGCGCGGCTGGCAACTCCCCAGGCTGGACATGCTGGCAAATCACTTGTGCTGGATAAGGTTGGCGCACAACAGACCGCCGACCTGCTGCACAGTTTTCTTCACCACAATCCAGAACCCATTCGCAATCCCGCGGACCTCGCAAAACGCATGGCGCGACTGACGCATATGATTTGCGATATCACCGTCACCGCCTTTGAGCAACGTGAAGCCTCCGACACACTAACCGGCCTGTACGAGGCGTTCAAAGCTGTCCTCTTGCCCGACCTGCCTCCGGCGCAGTTCGCCGATATGTTCGCGCAAACCCTTGCCTATGGCCTCTTCGCCGCACGCTACAACCATAAAGGCAGCGCACTCTTCAACCGCCGCGATGCCGCGACTGAGATACCGCGCACCAACCCCTTCTTGCGCAAACTGTTCACCACCATTGCCGGAGCCGATTTCGAGGATGAACCCTTCATCGGCTTCGTCAACGAGCTAACGCAGGTGCTCGGCGTCACCGATATGGATGCGGTATTGGCAGACTTCGGCAAGCGCACGCGGCAGGAAGACCCCATCGTGCATTTCTACGAGACCTTCCTGGCACAATACGACCCCAGACTGCGCGAGTTGCGCGGCGTCTACTACACACCCGAACCCGTCGTCTCCTATATCGTGCGCTCCGTGGATTATCTCCTGCGCGAGCAATTTGACTGTCCCGATGGCCTCGCCGATACCGCGACCGTCACGCGCACTTTTACCGGCGCGGACGGCAAGACGCAAAGCGAGCGTTCCCCGCGTGTCCTCATCCTCGACCCCGCCTGCGGCACCGGCACTTTCACTTACGCCATCGTTGACTTGATCCGCGAAACCTTCCGTCAGATGGGTAATGCCGGCATGTGGTCAAGCTACGTGCGCGAACACCTCTTGCCGCGCCTCTTCGGCTTTGAATTACTGATGGCTCCCTACGCCGTTGCCCATCTCAAACTCGGTATGCAACTCGCCGCCCTTGACTTGCCCAAAGAGCAACGCGCCGCCTGGGCTTACGACTTCGCATCCGACGAACGCCTCGGCATCTTCCTGACCAACTCGCTAGAGCAGGGACTTGTGCGCTCAAGACTGCTCCTCGGTAGCTTCATCTCCGACGAGGCCAACGAGGCCGCGAGAGTCAAACAGGAAAGCCCCGTCATGGTGGTCATCGGCAATCCACCCTACTCCGGCCATTCCGCCAACAAAGGCGAATGGATTACCCACCTCCTGCATGGCGACGATGGCAGAGCAGGTACAACAGCAGGCAACTACTTTGAAGTAGACGGCAAACCGCTTGGAGAGCGCAACCCCAAATAGCTGAATGATGACTATGTAAAGTTTATTCGCTTCGCACAATGGCGTATCGAACAAACCGGCTATGGCATTCTCGCCTTCATCACCAATCACGGCTACCTTGATAACCCCACCTTCAGAGGCATGCGCCAGAGCCTCATGCAAAGTTTCGATGACATCTATGTGCTTGACCTGCACGGCAATAGCAAGAAAAAAGAGCGCAGCCCCGATGGCACAAAAGATGAAAATGTTTTTGACATTCAACAAGGCGTAGCTATCGGTATTTTCGTGAAACGACAAAGCAGAGAAACAGATATCTCAAGCTCATAAGATTCACCATGCTGAATTATGGGGACCTCGTGAAGTATATGATAAGACTTCTAAAAGCTACGACTTATAGGAGGTAAATATTATTGGCTTGCTGAGACATGATGTTAGTACAACAAATTGGACAAATTTGGAACCAGCAGGCTCCTTTCTACCTATTTAAACCACAAGATATCGCATTAAAACCAGAGTATGAAGGTGGTTGGAAGATAACAGATATATTGCTCAGTAAACTCGACTGGAGTTAATACGCATCGTGATCACTTTGTTATTGACTTTGATGCAAGTCTATTACGCAAACGTATAGAAGTTTTAGAAATTTATCTATTTCGGATAATAATATTGATAGAGCTATATGATTTGCAAGACACAAGAGATTGGCAATCACTTGGAAAAGACGTTCATTGTAGATGACCATCATTGGCAAGATACTTTTGATCGATTATTATACCGACCATTTGATATCAAGATCATATTTTCATCATGACGATGTTGTTAGAACTGCCTCGTTATGAAGTAATGCAGTCATATGTTACAAAGAAATAATATTGGGTTAATAGCTATAGGCAAATAGGCTCGAAGATGTTTAACATTTTTATGTTCTAAGTTGCCTACAGTTATTCACGTTCTAGCAATATAGCTCATGGATCAATATTTCTTTTCCCTCTCTATCTCTACCCCGATCCCAAGAAAAACTCACTTTTCGATGCCAACGAACCATCAACCGCTCCCGGCGGTCGTCGTCCCAACCTCTCGCCATCCTTCATCGCGGATATCTCCGGCAAGCTCAATCTGCAATTTGTGGCGGATGGCAAGGGCGATTTGCAACAGACGTTCGGGCCGGAGGATGTGTTCCATTACATGTACGCCGTCTTTCATTCGCCGACCTATCGCACGCGCTATGCCGAGTTCCTCAAGATAGATTTCCCCCGTTTGCCCTTGACCACCAATGTTGACCTGTTCCGCTCTCTCTGCAAACTCGGTGAGCGACTGGTCGGCTTGCATTTGATGGAACAATTCAGCAAGTTGACCGTGTCCTTTCCCGTCAATGGCAATAACATGGTGGAGAAGATCGAGTACCTGGAGCCTCCTGACCAGCCAGAACGGGGGCGCGTCTACATCAACAAAACACAGTATTTTGAGGGCGTGCCGCCGGAGGTGTGGAATTTCCATATCGGCGGCTACCAGGTCTGCCACAAATGGCTCAAGGACCGCAAAGGCCGCACGCTCACCTTCGATGACCTCAAACACTATCAGCGTATTATCGCCGCTCTCGCCGAGACGATTACGCTGATGGAGCAGGTTGACGAGACGATTGAGGAGCATGGCGGTTGGCCTCTTGAGTAACAGGTTACTTTTCTAACATGGATATCCCCCAATGGGATGCTTGAGATTTTTCGTTACTTCTCAAGCATCCCATTGGGGGATACGTTTATCTAACTCATCCTTGCAAAAAATCGGGATGGCTCATGCGCGATTGCCCTTAGCAACTGTAGTTTTCGGTCAGGGTGTTGTTATCAGCATGGCCCACGGCCCAGACATCTTTGGCTGAAACTGCCGCTACTCCCACAAGTTGGGTGCTAAACGAACCAGGGCTGGGCTCTTCACCACGCTCCAGCTCGTGCCGTTCCACTGCTCGGTGAGCGTCACATCGAATTCGGTGTTGGTGCCATAGCTCCCCACCGCCCAGACATCAGTAGCTGAGACCGCGGTGATTGCCCAGAAGGCGGGATGTTGCCCGACGTTGGCACTCTTGACAACCTGCCAGCTCGTGCCGTTCCAGTGTTCGCTTAAGGTCTGGTTGGTGCTACTTGAACTTGTGTAGCCCGCCGCCCAGACATCGCTGGCTGAAACCGCCGCCACACTCGTAAGTGAACCACCCGAGCCAGGACTGGGGCTCTTCACAGCACTCCAACTTGTGCCGTTCCAGTGTTCGATCAGCGTCTTACCAAAATTGGTGCTGTCTCCCACCGCCCACACGTCCTTAGACGAGACCGCCGCCACACCGGCAAGGTGAGCGTTAGTTGAGCCAGGGTTGGCGCTCTTCACCACACTCCAGCTCGTGCCGTTCCAGTGCTCGACCAGCGTCTGATCAATTGGACCAGTTGCCGTCGTGGTGGAGATGAAGCCCACCGCCCAGACATCGCTGGCCGAGACCGCCGACACACTGAACAGCTCGTTGTTACTTGAGGCAGGGCTGGGGCTGGTCACGACACTCCAGCTCGTGCCGTTCCAGTGCTCGACCAGCGTCTGCGTGACACTACTATTGCTGTTGGCGTAGTATCCGACGGCCCAGACATCGCTGGCCGAGACCGCGGTGACGCCATTGAGGTGGTTGTACTGCGAGCCCGGGTTGGGGCTCGTCACGACACTCCAACTCGTGCCGTTCCAGTTCTCGATCAGGGTCTGGCTGCCAGAGCCACCCACGGCCCAGACATCATTGGCTGAGACCGTCGCCACACCGCTCAGGCCACTGCTACTGCTCCCATTCGGGCTGGGCACCACGCTCCACTTACAGGAAGTGGCATTCAACCGGTTCTGGACAAGCTGCCGACTCGCGGTCGCAGCCTGTGCCCCACCCGTGTTGAGCGAGAGGACGCTGAGTAAAACCGCCACCACACCCAGCAGGATGGCAACATTGCTAAAACGCTTCATCGTGTGTTCTCCTAACTGTTATTGACATGTTCCGCTTGGCCCCACCATGGGGGAAATCAGTTGATTGGGACTGGTGACAGCGATACCGCCCGGCTCTGGATACGTATGATCCAGCGGCAAGATACCGCTCCACGTAAAGGCATAGGTTTGACTCGTCTGCCCTGGGGCAAAGGTGACACTGGCCGTGTTCTGGCTGCGACCATTGTTGACCGTGTACCCGAACTGCACCGTTCCACCGGGACTGTTTGCTGCCACATGGATGGTGGCCGTATAGGTGACCACAAGGGAGGTGCCACAGCTCAGCCCTGCAATGGAGGTGGGACTCACCGCCATCGTCACACCGGTAACGACGAATGCCGACTGTGCGACACACGTCCCGCTCGGCCCCAGCATGGGGGAAAGCAAGTGATTGGGACTGGTCACCTCGATACCGCCCGGCTCTGGGAATGTATGATCCGCAGGTAGCGCACCACGCCAGGTAAAGGCATAGCTTTGACTGGTCTGCCCTGGAGCAAAGGTGACGCTGGCCATGTTCTGGCTCCGACCATTATTAACCGTGTACCCGAACTGCACCGTCCCACCAGGGCCGTGGGCCATGACGTACATGGTCGCCTGGTAGGTTACGGTCACGTTCGTCCCGCAGGCTATGCCCGCAATTGAGCCGGGCATGACCGCTATCGTGACAGAGGTCACCGTAAATGGTATAGGTTTGGTTGCCGACGTCGCTGTCCCCGTCGGTTTCGGCTTCGACGTCGGCATTGGCGTCGGCGTTGAAGTCGCGGGTACAGTCGTGATAATCGGATTTGGGTTCGAGCCACCGGGGGTAGGACCACCGGCGTTATGGCGAATGGAGGAGAACAGGATCGCCATACTGCCGACCAGGGCCACCAGGAAAAGGGTCGCCGCCAGCACACCCAGTCGCTGCATAAAGATCGTCCTCCGTCTATGTATAGCCTGGTTGCTTCCCAGGGCTTGTTGATTTTGCATAGCTATTATTCTTTTTCTTTCTTGTTTCTGTTGTAGATTGTGCTGGAAGGGAGGAGCGGCATGCTCGATGCGACGCCAGACCCGATCGAGCATTGCTTGCTCCTGTTGGGTCTCTAGCCCGTACAAGCTGCGCAGCGCCGCTAGTGCTTCGGCATCCGCCCGCTCACCTTCCTTTCGCTGGCTCACTTGCTCGATTTGCCGGTCAACGTCTTCCGGAGTAAAGAAATCATCCTGAGTGTTCATTTCACGCTTCCTCCCTTCTACTTCGATAGAGTTTGCGCAAGCGATTGAGACTGCGTGCCAGCGTGACACGCACCATGCCTTCTTGCTTGCTCAACACCCGCGCGATCTCACCGCAGGACAATTCTTGACCAAAACGCAAGCGTAATATCTCCTGTTGCTGCGCCGGTAAACGCTGCAGCTGCGCATACAACTCTTGATAATCTTCTTGCCGTAAGGCGGCATGTTCAGGGCCGCCTTGCTCATCCTCAAAAAGCGAGCCGGCCACATGCTCGAGGTCGACGCTCTGACGCACTTTGGCGCGTCGGTAGGCATCGATCACTTTGTTGCGCGTCACACGCCAGAGCCAGGCCTGTTGTGCCTTTTCCGCTAACGAGGCGAACGGTACACTCTCAATAGCCGCCAGGAAGACTTCCACGACCAGGTCCTCTGCGTCGTCTTGCGAGGGAAGATGCAGACGCACGTAGGCCAGAATGCCTGGCGCGTATTTCCTGTACAAGAGAGCTATTTCTGGCTCTACCTGTGTTGTATATATATCCGTTTGCATATATCCCCTCGTCTTGTTCGAGTACTCATCATCACTATCGTTTGACACGACGAAATATTAACAACAATTCGCACCAATTTTCAGAATTCCCTTGACAAAAACAATCTTTGTCAATATCATGGGGGCGTAAGCGCAAAGCCGAGAAGAGGGAGAGTCCAAATGTTGTCACGCCCGTGGAAAGAGGCGGCATGGGTCTTCGGACTCAACCGCCTCTTCACTGTGTGCTTGAGCATCATAAGCATCCTCCTCTTGCCACGGCTACTCCCAACAACCAGGCAAGTCTTGCAAACGAACGATCTCTACAAGAACGACCCCTATACCTTGCACGGCCTGCTCTTCTCCTGCTATCGCTGGGATGTACTCCACTACGTCAATATCTCCTTTCAGGGCTACAAGGACACGCCAGACGTTGCCTTTTTCCCGCTCTGGCCGCTGCTCCAGCACTATACCGGCCTTCTACTGGGAGGGCATTATCCCGACTCATTCTACTTCGCGGGTCTCCTGCTCTCCAATCTCTTCTTCTACCTCGCCCTGGTCCTGCTCTACCACCTGATCGCAGACGACTTCACGCCGGCAGTGGCCAGGCGCACATTGCTCTATCTTATCTTCACACCCTACGGCCTTTTTTTCTTCGCGGGCTACACAGAATCTCTCTTCCTTCTGCTCTGTGTAGCAACCTTCTTGCTCTTGCAACGGGGCAGGCCGCTGGATTGGTGGTACGCGGGCCTGCTCGGCTTCCTGGCTTCGCTCACACGCTCAACCGGTCTCATTCTGGGAGTGCCTTTTCTGATCATCTACTTACAGCACTTCTGGATGTCCTCCGCATCCAACCACCATAATTGGAAGGAGAAGCTCAACGCCTTCGTTCCCATCCTCCTACTTCCCCTCGGTCTACTTGTCTACATCCTTTATCTCTACTATACCAAAGGTGACCCGTTCATCCTGACTTCCCAGGAGGCACAATGGCAGCGTCACTTCTCCTTGCCCTGG
The DNA here is from genome assembly GCA_963717105.1 of uncultured Chloroflexia bacterium. Lineage (GTDB taxonomy): Bacteria > Chloroflexota > Ktedonobacteria > Ktedonobacterales > Ktedonobacteraceae > DATGJV01. The sequence goes on along the minus strand of CAVQVL010000004.1, from coordinate 77,380 downwards.
AACACAGCAGCACTCCTCTTCCATACTCTCCTGGTACCATCAGCATTCTGGTTGAATTCTGCTCTTGCTTGTCTATACTCTCTTCCCGCTGGTCGTGTTAGGACTGGGGTGGAGGCGCATTCCATTGCATTACCGCCTCTTCGCCCTGGCAATGATTGCCTTCGTGCTTAGCTTCCCTGTCAACTACATCAACCCGCTTACCTCGCAGCCGCGCTATCTGATGATTGTCTTCCCCATTTTCGTTATTCTGGCCCTCTGGAGCAAAGCACCGCGTTTCCACCGGTGTTATATCACCGCCTCTGTTGTTCTCTTCTCCTTCAACGTCATCCTCTTCGCCGGTAACTACTGGATCGTGTGAGCAATATGGCCTGCTAACTAAACAACTGCCCGCAAGGATGTTGACCCCTTCTGCATTCGTACTTGTGAATCTTCCCAAAACAACGTAGAATAGACATAACAACGTTGTGATACTATCCTCTCTACCAGTTTTGAGGAAGAAAACTTCTATGACTTACAACGATTTGCTTACCTGGTCATTCATTCTGACAATTTGCGCGTTCGTGCTTTTCGTACAAACGTTGCTCGTGATACGCACTCTGATACTCATGCGACTATCTCCCCTGCACTATCTGCTCTATCTTCTGATCGTCCTCATCCCGCTGGTAGTAAGTATCTGGGCTTTCGTGATCTCTTTAAGTGGCTATGACGCTACCGCGCTGCTTCCCCCGCCACATATTCACCTTAATGCGGCAGTGTATCAGGCATACGAGAATGCTATTGCTCAAGCAGTGATCGCTCGCCAGATTATGACCGGTTTCACAGTGATCATTATTGTCATTCTGGCGGTCTTCGAGCGAAAGATGTTGCCCGCCGTCGAGCGCACCCCACTATGGGTGAGGATGCGAGAACGTCGGCTTACAAGATAAGGAAACACGGGTACGATTCCTTGCACCACCAGAATGATCAATGGGAGCATGAGCAGGAAGAGTAAGTTTTCACTTGCAGGAATAGGCGTGCCGGAGTGGTATACTTTGCATAAGCTTAATGTAAGTTGAACCCGTCATCTTTGCCAGTCGATTCGAAGGAGGTTATGCAATGGACACAGTTGTCAAAACCCGTAGCGGTCAGGTGTGTGGCAGTGTGGTTGAAGGAATAAATACGTTCAAAGGTATTCCCTATGCGGCACCCCCGTTTGGCACGCGGCGATTCCGACCACCGCAGCCCGTTGAACCCTGGAGCGGCGTGCGGAACGCGCTCACCTACGGCCCAACGGTGCTAAAACCGCCCTATTTTCCACCGTTTGACGCGCTCCTGCCGGAACCAGCCATCCCAGGTGAGGACTGCTTAAATCTCAATATCTGGTCACCCGACCTGGGACAGGCGAATTTGCCAGTCATGGTCTGGATTCATGGCGGAGCCTTTGCCAATGGCACGGGCGCGATATATGACGGTAGCCGTTTCGCCCGCGACGGCGTCGTTTGCGTCACTATCAATTATCGCCTGGGAGTAGATGGTTTCCTCTATCTGAACAATGGCAATGCCAATCTCGGCTTGCTCGATCAGATTGCCGCCCTCGAGTGGGTGCAAGAAAATATCGCTGCCTTCGGTGGTGATCCCGGCAACGTCACCATCTTTGGCGAGTCGGCTGGTGGTATGAGTGTAGGTACACTCCTGGCGATGCCCCGCGCAAATGGCCTGTTTCGGCGCGCTATTGCCGAGAGTGGAGCCGGCCATCATGTACTCTCGCCCGAAACGGCACTGCGCATAAGCCAGCACTTCGCTAAAAAACTCGGCATCGAGCCGACTCAGGACGCCATCGCGGCAGTACCCGTCAGCCAACTACTGCAAGCTCAGGTCGAGCTAAGTGCCGACTTATTCAATAATCCCAATCCGGCTCTCTGGGGAGAGGCGTCGGCTAATCAGATGCCCTTTGAGCCTGTGATTGATGGCGATATTCTACCCGCACGCCCGATTGACCGTATCGCTACTGGAGCCGGTGCGAACGTTGATGTCATGGTCGGCACGAACGCTGAGGAACAGCGACTATTCCTGGTACCCAACGGCGTAATTGGCCACATTTCCGAGCAGGCCGTGGCTGGCACCTTAGCGGCCTACGGACTTCCGGTCGAAACTGCTCTGGCTACTTATCGCGCAACCCTTTCAGACGCGAGTCCTGGCGACCTGCTCGTCGCTATCGTCACCGACTGGTTTTACCGTATTCCCGCCATCCGCCTGGCCGAAGCACATACGAAGAGTCCTTCAGCTACCTATATGTACGAGTTTGCCTGGCGTTCACCCCAGTTCAATGGACTCCTCGGCGCAAGCCATGCACTTGAGATTGCCTTTGTTTTTGACACGCTCGACCATGAGGACAATAGGCCGCTACTGGGAACCAACCCTCCCCAGCAGCTCGCGGACACAATGCACGCCGCCTGGGTTGCCTTTGCTACCAGCGGCGATCCCGGCTGGCCACAATACGATCTCGACCATAGAGCAACCATGCGCTTCGACACAACCTCGGAGGTTGTGAACGACCCTCGTTCCGCCGAACGTATACTATGGGAAGGTCTGCGCTAATTCCTATTGCATAACAACGAATACCCCCATATGGGAATAACCTGTAGGGGCGCGATAAATCGCGCCCACCGCCGATTTATCGGCCCGCCAGGCCAACGCAAGCCAATAAATCGGCCCCTACAGCATTACCACTTTCATTCTTCAATGTGCATAAGCGATCCCTCCCCTCGCTACACCCACTACACCCACTACACCCACTACACCCACTACACCCACTACTCTCACGAGCTGGATCATGTACTTGCTCTATACCCAACTATAGCGTATGATAAGCGCACAAAAGCTGGCAAATTACAACACATTGTGAGAGAGCAACGTAAATATAACATGAAGCGACTGGTAGAGCAGGGTACAAGCACTGTTGAGCAGCATAGCCAACAGCCCAGGGCCGCGCGGCAGGGACTGGGTCGCACAGGCGAACGGCTAGCGGCGGAGGCACTGAGCAGGCGCGGATATTGCATACTGGAACAGAACTATCGCTGCCGCCACGGCGAGATCGATCTGGTTGCCGAAGAAGGGCAAGACCTCGTGTTTATTGAGGTAAAGACACGCCGCGGGGCCGCGTATGGTCTGCCGGAAGAGGCCGTAACCGCTCGCAAACGACAGAAATTGCGGGAAGTTGCCAGCTACTATCTCGATGCTCATCACTGCTCCGAACGGTCTTGGAGAATAGATGTCGTCGCCGTCCAGTTGAGTGGCGGGGGCAAGCCAGAAGAGATACGTGTCTACCAGTATGCAGTTACAGAAGAATAACTATCAATATAAAAAATGGAAATCACCAGACAGGGAGGCAGAAGCATGTCAGACTTTGTAGAATCAGCGAAAAATATACTTGGCTCAGCCATTAGCCGCACAGGCTGGGAGGCGCAGAAACAGATGCGCGTGCGCGGCAAACAGGGTGAAATTGATAAGTTGTTGGAGCAGCGCCGCCAATTGCTTGAAGAGCTGGTACAGGCCGCGATGGGCCTTTATACGCAGGGAACCTTGCATGATCCACAGCTTTCGCGCCTCTGCGCCAGTATTCTTGAACTGGACAACGATGTGCAGAAACGCGAGGAACAGCTCCAGGAAGTCAAAAATGAGACATACCAGACCCAGCAGCCCGCGCCAACTGCCGATTACACTCCCCCTCCGTATACACCCTATACGTCTCCGACCGCACAGCCAAATACATCCACCTCGCAGCCAAAAGCGGGTGCGCAGACGCCAGGCATGCAAACATGTCCCACATGTGGCAATTCTGTGCGCAAGAACTCGCTTTATTGTGGGAAATGTGGCACCAGGATGCGTTAGAATAGACAACCCATGCTATAATACATAAATACATAGGTCAAGATGGTTTTGTACCGGTTGCATCCAACTTTCGGGTTGGATGAGGATTGAAACGGGTTGGATAAGGATTGAAACAAACGTGCGCGTAAAAGGTGGTAGCGTGACCAGGAGTTCTCAAGAAGCGACCAGCATGACGCTGGATAGTATCAGCCATAGTCTTACTCAGACACAGCGTCTGGGCATGCGCCTGGGCGATTTACTCCGTGGGGGTGAACTGATTCTGCTGAATGGACAACTGGGTACAGGTAAGACCACCTTGACGCAGGGCCTGGCGCAAGGCATGGGCATCATGGAAGTTATCAATAGCCCAACCTTTACTCTGCTCAAAGAGTATTACAGCTCAACTTCTTATGCCCTGATTTCGGAACAGACTCGCGGAACAAGGCCGCCACAGCAAAAACATCGCGGTCTTGCACTGTACCATTTTGACCTCTATCGTCTTGACGACCCGGAAGAAATTATAGATCTCGGTTTCGAGGACTATTTCTATGGCTCCGGCGTATGCGTGGTTGAATGGGCGGACAAAGCCGACCTGCTCTGGCCGGCCGAACGCCTGACCATTCGCCTCAAAGTATTGAGCGAAACTAAACGTGGTTTACTCTTTACCGCTACCGGGGCGCGTTATTGCGAACTGCTCCGGCAATTTCAGAAGAATACCTATGCTGCTACTGGCTCTTGATACCTCAACCCGGCAGGCGAGCGTCGCACTTTGCACCGAACAAACATTGCTCGCTGAATACACCTGGCAGGTTGGCAACAACCATAGTGTCGAATTGCTGGAACGCATTCAGCGTCTCTTTGCTGAATGCGATACTCCCATGCAAACTCTTGAGGCCATCGCCGTCGCGACGGGACCAGGGTCGTTCAATGGGTTGCGCGTGGCACTGACAACAGCCAAATCACTGGCCTTTGCCCTGCACAAACCGCTCGTTGGCATCAGTACACTCGATATCATCGCCGCCGCACACCGGGAATGGCCCGGCCCCATCTGCGCCATTTTAGAGGCCGGGCGTTCAGAACTCTATGCCGCGTGCTACACCTTTGAGCAAACTGCCAGCGATTTGTCCGGTGATACTTCCGCTGCAAGCAACAATGGAAGCGACTCGATGCAGAGCTACAGCCAGACAAGCCAGATGCGACGGCTCAGTGATTACTCGCTGCTGTCTCCACAAGCAATGAGCCTCGTCTTACAAGAACAGATAGGCGTGTGGTTCGGCGTACCAGGCGAGCGCGCATTGCCCACTACGCTCTTTTGCGGCGAAATCAGCGCTGCATCACGACAGGCGTTGGAAATATTCATGCAATCAAACCATGTCTTCGTAGGTTCTGTAGAATCCGCTCGTCATGCATCTATCCTCGCCAGAATTGCGGTGCAACGGGTGCAAAATGGGCAAGTGGACGACCCATTATCGCTCGAACCCTTGTATATCCGGCGTCCTTCCATTACAACCAGTACTCGGAAACAGCCGCTACTGGACGGCAAGTCACCGAGACCTGGCGGTCTCAGTGAGACAGAAAGGGAAGAGGGTGCGTTACGTCATTGACCGGATGACGATGTCAGACGTGCCTCGTGTCATCGAGATTGAGCGTCTAGCCTATCCATCCACATGGCCTCCGAGCGCGTATCGCAAGGAGTTACAGGACAATCGCTGGGCGCACTATATTGTGCTGCGAGATAAAAAAATTGCCGAAGGGCGTGCGACAGTTCCCGCGTTAGAATCTGAGAAACAACGCCGCATCTTCCCGCTTTCGCTTTTACCGGGTCGCTCTACCACAACTATGCCTCCGCCCGATCTGGCTTCCATTATTGGCTTCGCGGGTCTGTGGCTCATGGTGGATGAGGCGCACATCACAACTATCGCTATGCATCCCAATCACCGCAGATTGGGATTGGGTGAATTCATGCTGGTGAATTTGATTGATATCGCCTACTCGATCAACGCGAAATGGGTCACGCTGGAAGTGCGCGTCTCTAACTTCCCCGCGCAATCCCTCTACCGTAAATATGGGTTTCGCGAGGCCGGTTTGCGCCACCGCTACTACAGCGACAACCAGGAAGACGCGCTCATTATGTGGACAGACGAAATTCATTCACCGGCCTATACACAAAAATTTGAGCATTTGAAAGCCGCGCTAATGGCGAAACTGGAAACACAATAATGTTCAGGTAGGACTACGCTTGTATGCTTGTTTTAGGTATCGAAAGCTCATGTGACGAAACGGGAGCAGCTATCGTTCAGGATGGTCGCTCTCTGATCTCAAATGTGGTTGCATCTCAGGTGGAGATTCACAACCGCTATGGTGGCGTCGTACCCGAAGTTGCCTCACGCCAGCAGCTTGCCACGATCATTCCGGTGATCGAAACCGCCCTGACGGAGGCTCATTGCACATGGGACGATATTGATGCTATCGCCGCGACCTACGGCCCAGGGCTTGCCGGTTCGCTGCTCGTTGGCCTCACAGCCGGCAAAGCAATCGCCCTCGCCCGCGATCTGCCATTCATTGGTATCAATCACCTGGAAGCCCATATTTACGCCAACTGGCTGCGCAAAAAAGGGGAAAATGATGCGGCAGTTCCACCAGGTGTGGATAGTGCGCATATGGAGGCTACATCTCGCGCTTCCTGGGATTATCAGGAGGGCGACCCTGCATTTCCCCTTATCTGTCTCGTCATATCCGGAGCGCATAGCGAGCTTGTGTTGGTGCGCGATCACGGACAATACGAGCTGCTTGGCCAAACTCGCGACGACGCTGCCGGCGAGGCGTTTGATAAAGTCGCCCGTATTCTAGGTCTCGACTACCCCGGCGGACCAGCCATTCAGAAGGCCGCGCAACATGCTGAAGAGGAGCTACAACGACAACATAAGCCCGTCGCTGTAGCCCGTTCCGCCTATCGCCTGCCCCGCGCATGGCTGCGCGGCACCTATGATTTCAGCTTTAGCGGCCTGAAAACCGCCATGCTCCATCTTGCCGAGGGCGCGAGCGAGGACCGCCATGCCAGCCGCACCGTTGCCAGTGCGACGGGCAAGCAGGAAGAGGTGAAACAAGTAAAACAGGTCAGCCAGTATACCCGCATGGGAACACAGGCGGCCCAACGCGGCATGGTGAATGTCGCCCTATTGGCATCCAGTTTCCAGGAGGCCATCGTAGATGTACTCGCCGTCAAGACGCGCCTCGCCGCTCAAGAATATCATGTGAAACAGGTTGTGCTGGCCGGTGGCGTCGCCGCCAATCTCAGCCTGCGCCAACGTTTAGAGCAAGAACTGCTTCCATTGCGAATTCGCCTCAGCTATCCACCTATCCAGCTTTGCACAGATAATGCCGCGATGATCGCCAGTGCGGCCTTCTTCCATTTGTGCAGAGGGGAGCAGCATAACCTCGATCTCGATGTTGTCCCCGGTTTGAGTTTGCCTTTTACAAAAAATAAAAAGTGAGAAGAAATCATGCCAAAGAACAAAGAATATGCCCTCGGCATAGACCTGGGCGGAACGAAAATCCTCGCGTCCGTAGTCGATATAACAACCGGTGAGGTGCTTGCTTCGGCACGTAAACGCACCCGTGCGGAACGGGGTCAAGATTTTGTCTCTCAACGCACCATGGAACTGGCAACGGCTGCATTGGATGCGGCGAAACTGCCCGACGGTACAACCATCGCGGCTGTCGGCATCGGCGCGGCAGGACAAATCGACCGCAAAGCGGGCGTGGTAGTAGACGCGCCCAATCTGGGTGTCAAAAATATGCCGCTGGGCGAGATTTTTGGCAAGCAATTTGGCGTCCCAGTGGCAGTTGGCAACGATGTTGAAGTCGCCGCACTGGGCGAATACATCTACGGCGCGGGACAGGGATTCAGCAACTTCGTCTGCGTGTTCGTCGGCACTGGTATTGGCTCCGGTATCGTCCAAAATGGACGCATGTATACGGGCATAACCGGCACCGCAGGTGAAGTTGGGCATATGGTCATTGAAGCCAACGGGCGCATCTGTGGCTGCGGTTGTCGCGGCTGTCTGGAGGCGTATGCATCGCGTACCGCCATCACAAAAGCGATCATGGCGGAAATCCATCATGGGCGACCATCGTGGCTGGCGGAAGAAGCCGCGCAGCAACTGCTGGGCGGTGAGACGATTATCCGTTCTGGCCTGCTCGCCAAAGCCCTTGAGCAGAAAGACGAACTGACCAGCGAAATTCTGATTGAGGCCGCCGATTACCTCGGTATCGCGCTCGGCTCAATTATGAACTTTTACAATCCCGAAGCAATCGTCCTCGGCGGCGGCGTGGTCGAAGCGATTGACCTGCTCTTTGAAAGAACCGTGCATCGTGCGCGCGTAACCGCACTGTCAGCATCAGCACACAAAACGAAGATTATACGTGTCAAACTCGGTGATTTCTCCGGCGTTGTCGGGGCCGCGTGTTTAGGTGCCGAGGCCGCCGGTTACACATTCTCCAACCATTGAATGCGTAAGCGTTGGGACGTGAGAACTCGCCAGAGAGGGAAGCGTTGTTATGGCCGGAGCAACACCACATATAGACGTGCGAGCCATTTGCGTTGATGATGCTGTGGCTCTGCACGCGCTTGACTACAGTTTTGAGACCGATCGCATCTACACTCTGTGCATAAAAGGCAGCATTCCGCAGGATACAACCTTCTCATTTGAACTGGTAGAGACCCATATTGACCCACCACACTATCACGATTATCGTGAGTACGAAGGTACGCTGGCCGGTGTTGAAACGCGATTGCGCACAACTGAGGGCGGCTATGTCGCGCTCGCCGATGGCCAGGTGGCAGGGGCGGTATTGCTCAACGTCGAGGAGTGGCGTTCGGTCGCACGTATTAGCGACATTATCGTCGGTCGCCAGTTTCGCCGCTACGGCATCGGCTCGCTCCTGCTCAGCTGCGCCTCCGACTGGGCCCGCAAACACAATTGCTGGGCCATCGTCCTGGAAACGCAAAACGTCAACTATCCCGCCATCCAATTCTACCTGCGCAACGGCCTGACAATCTGGAGCATTCACCATCACTTCTATCCCCCCGGCATCAGCGAACACGAAATCGCCATTTTCATGGGCAAGAAACTACGCTCCGCACCATAAGAACTAAGCAGGATATCCCTCATGGTTACCCACTTAGTTCTTAAGTAAAAGGCTATTCCCTTCTACCGCTCAGTATCTCGTCGCCCACAACCCTGTCCCCCACTAGCTCAGTGCGCTTATGTGGTGCTTCCCTTACTACGATCTGGTCGTAGCGTTTCACTTTGTAGACAATGGTCGAGACAGCCCAACTCAATATAAAAACCCCGATGATCATCCCGCCTAGTACACCAAAATTCAGTTTATTTAGATAATCCCAGAAACCGCCAGTAGGCCCAAGGGGCCACTGATGATTGAGAATACTCTCAATGGTTCCCACCACCAAGGCAACCAACACTGATACCAGCGTAATATTCAGTTGTAGTAAAGCTTGCGCACTGGTTTGACAAAAGCCCAGCCATAAGCACCAAGCATTAAAATCCCATCTGTCGTGTCAAGCAGCATCATGCCTGCCATGAAGAGCAAGGGGAAAATCAGAATGTAGGCTATAGGTAAACCATGACTGGCCTCTAATCCCGCAATGCCCAGCAACCCTACTTCAGTGGCTGTGTCAAAGCCAAGACCAAACAGGACACCGATTGGATACATCTTCCAACTTCTGTCCGTCATCTTGAGCAATGGACGAAAGAAGCGTGCCATCAGCCCACGCTGATTTAAAAATTCTTCCAACGTGGGAATTGTTGTAATCTTCCCCTCTCGTGACCTTGCGGAACGTCTGGAAGATTTCCCACAGCACCAGTATATTGATGAATGCAATCAGGTAGAGAAAGAAGGCGGAAACGAGTGTCCCGATAATTCCTCCGGCACCTTGCAGCGAAGGAATAACATTCTTGATGAAAGACTGCCGCAATCGCGATGGCCACCGTCAAAAAACCACGATAGTCGAGTGGCCGAGGGAGAAAAAGAAGCCCACTGTTGTAGGCCGCTTGTGTTCTTGCATCAACTTGCGTGTTACATTGTCAATTGCGGAAATATGGTCGGCATCCACTGCATGGCGCAAACCAAATGTATAAGCGGCAAGAGCGCCATTCCCAGCAATGCCGGATATTTTGTAGAGAAGGCGACAAAGGCGAGAACCCATGCGACAATATTCAAAACGAGAAGCAAAGGTAAATACCGATGATTTTGCGTTTCAGATCCGCCGAACTATCGTTGAACACGTTGCTAAGTGCAGCAATACCAAAATTACTGCTCATGAGCCCTCCCGAAAAACATCACTCTCCTTCCTTAGCCAGAGTTAGAGGAGAGAAATTGCCATACTAAAATACTTCTATGTATTCATAGTATTCTTGCTGTTCGTAATATTTGTGGTAATCGTGGTATGAATACCACTTAGGAAGCATAACATAAAAATTTCGTAATTGCAAATTATTCTCAATTGCAAGGATAAGCAAAATGGCGGCAACAGGACTCCCATCTCTCATGACTTCTCGTGTTTTTGATCATCAATATGTGTACCATTACAGCATTGGAGCCATAAACTGAACCTGGGTGATATAATTTTGATTATCAACAGGACCTACTTTGCGAATTTTTCACTATTGTTGGAGCAAGATATATCTTTGCAAATAATGCAGAGAACTAGAGATACTTTGCAAGGCAACAAACATGCATGATGAGTCTCCCCAATTGAACTGGCACGAGTGGATGAAGCGTTGGGACCAGCAACAGAGCGGGTCCTTGCCCAACCGCGAGCAGCGTTTTAGCGCGATGCTCGATGTGCTTGAAGCACTCTTGCCCGATCGCTTTGTAGCAGTCGATCTCGCTTGTGGCCCAGGATCGATCAGCCAGCGACTCTTAAACCGCTTTCCACAAGCGCGTTGTGTGGCGGTGGACTTCGACCCCGTTCTGCTGCTACTTGGGCAAAACGTGCTGGGAGATATGCAAGGTCGCCTGCGCTGGGTGGAAGCGGACCTGCGAAGTGACTCATGGCTTACTCAGCTTGGGGAAACGCAGGTGGATGCGGTGCTGAGCACAACCGCCCTGCACTGGTTGCCCTCAGATTCGCTGGTACACCTCTATCACCAACTGGGCAAGCTGGTTCGCCCCGGTGGCGTCGTCCTCAATGGTGACCATTACGAGTTCGCACAACACATGCCGACCTTCCGCAAATTGGTCGAGGCGGCGCAGGAGCGCATAAATGTGAATGCCCCCACGCAACCCGCCATGGAGGATTGGCATACATGGTGGGAACGACTTGCGCGTGAACCCGGCATGAACCAGCTTTTCGCCGAGCGCGAACGCCGCTTCATTGACCGATCACATACTGGCGAGCATACCCTCGCGGAATTGCACGAGGCGGCTCTGCGCGACGCCGGGTTTCGCGAAGTCGGCATTATCTGGCAGAACATGGATAATCGCGTTGTCCTCGGCGTGCGCTGATCAAGTTTTGCAAATTTGATAATTCGGTGAGGTAATTACTTCTGACCTATGAGCCAGCCGCTGGCCACCACCATCCCCGCAAAAAGCGCGAGAGACCGCGCAAGAGTACTTCCTCCGGCGCGAGCGTTGTCACGAGGCCGAGTGCCCAGGCAGTGTACAACAGTTGCCCATGGGTCAGAGGCACCGGGCGAGGTGTTCCGGTCGTGTCTCTGATAGGGAAGGAGACCGCGACATCGTCGGGGGCGATCTCACGCCCGGTGCGCAGGCGGTCAGCCGGGTAATCCTCTACAAGTGCGTTGAAGGCATATGCGCTATCTCGTTCTTTGCCTGGTCCCCGCACTTGCAAAACCAGAGCAATGCTCTTTACCTGCCTTCGAACCTGTTCCCCCTTCCGCCACATTTCCTGATCCACAGACGGCGATGGCGCAACCAGGACCTTCGTCTGTGTCGCTTGGAGTAACTCGACGACCTGCAGTTCGGGCATCCGGAGAGAGATAGGGCAGACAATCCCGGCAGCCTGACCTCCCAGAGCAGCATCTGGGTCTCGAGCAGGTCGGGCAATAGCAGGGCCATGACATCCTGTAGTGACATGCCTCTCCCCCTTATCTCCCTGCTCAGGCCGTTCGCACGTTCGCCACCTCTTCCAACCCCAACGTCTTAATCGCCTGCTCGCGCAGCACAAACTTCTGCACCTTGCCGCTGGCCGTCAGAGGGAAGGACTCGACGAACTGGAAGTAGCGGGGAATCTTCTGGTGGCTGATCTGCTCCTTGCAATACTCCCGTAGCTCCTGTTCGCTGAGTTGTTCTCCCGCTTTGGGAATAACCACCGCCAGCAGTTCTTCACCGAAGAAGACATCGGGGACTCCCACCACCTGCACGTCAGCCACTTTGGGATGGCGGATCAGGAAGGCCTCGATCTCTGCCGGAAAGAGGTTTTCGCCGCCGCGGATGACCATGTCTTTGAGGCGACCCACGATGTTGAGGTAGCCCTGTGCATTCATGGTGGCCAGATCACCCGAATGCAGCCAGCCATCGGCGTCAATCGTCTCGGCAGTTTTCTCCGGCATCTTGTAATAACCAGCCATTGTCAGGAAACCGCGATAGCACAATTCGCCACGGTCTCCCACCGCAACGGTGTCTCCCGTTGCTGGATCGATGATTTTGAGTTCGATATGAGGCAATGGTCTGCCCACCGTTGCGGATTTCAACTCGAACGAGTCTTCCACTCGCGAGAGGGTAATCGTACAGGAGCCTTCTGTCTGTCCGAAGCCGACCCAGATATCCGCCCCGATGCACGCTTTCGCCTGCTCCATTAAGGAGACGGGAACGGGAGTTCCGCCACTGCCAACGGATAGAAGTGAAGAGAGGTCGTAGCGCTCGAAGTCGGGGTGATGCAAGATGGCAAGCAGCATCGTCGGCACCGCGAAGGTATTATTGCAGCGTTCCTGGCTCATGGTCTGCATTGCTTTCACTGGATCGAAAGCCAGCAGTGGATAGGTGGTTCCACCGGCGAGGACGCCTACAATTAAGTTGCTAAGACCGGCGACGTGAAAGAACGGCAGCATGCCACAGTTGCGGTAGTCCTTCCTTGCTACTCCCGGACGTTGCCAGAAAGGGGCAAGCACTTCAAGTGCGAGCATGGCATTATTCACAAGGCCATAGTGGGTCAGCAGAGCCCCTTTAGGTAGACCCGTCGTTCCTGAGGTATACATCAGGATGGCCGGGTCGGATGGCTTGACCGAAGCCTGCCGCTCACGGAACGCCTCGTTGCTGATGGCAGTACCGCCAGCGATCATTTTACTGAAGAGTGCAGGCCACCAACCTTCCTGCTCTAAGAAAGATGCAGGAGTAGAACCCATGAGGCATACGTAGTCGAGCATCGGCAGCCGCTCGCTCGTCACTTCGCCGTTCTTTATGTCGGAAGTAGTCAGTGATTGGATGGTAGCCAGGTGGTCATAATCGCGTACGCGCGCCATCAAGAAGAGCGCACGCACATCGCCCTGTTTGAGGATGTACTCGATCTCTGCCGCGCGCAGCACCGGGTTGATGGTCACCAGCACCAGCCCGGCTTTGGCAGCCCCGAACATGAGCAAGGGCCACTCGGGTAGATTGACCGCCAGGACAGCGATGTGATCTCCCTTGCGCAATCCCAGGGCCATCAACCCCTTTGCAACCTGGTTGGCCCGTTCTCGATACTCTTGATAGGTCCAACGCAGGTTAAGCGCCTCGCCAAATTCAGGATAGCAGGAATAGACAACGGCTTCCTGGGTAGGAAACTCATCAGTGCGACGATCCAAAAGATCACCTATAGTGGTAGCGAGGAGATCGATCCCCTCGCTTTCGGCCTGCCAGTAGGACAGGCCATCGGTTTTCATGCCCATAACTCTTCTCCTTCGGCTTTGAACGCCTCAAATCGGCAATCATAGCCAGGACATTTTGCTCTCGTTGGGAGCTTTCCTGCATCAAGTCTACCCGATTGGATGCCATCAGCGCATCGCGTAAATAGGTGATGTGTCTGAGTTCGCTGCTGGTGATCAGAGGCAGCAGAATAGCTAGAACGCATTAGTCGGAGAAGTTCTTACGAACACGAAGCGAAGCGTCTCTGTCGCGGAAGCGAGGCGTGAGATGAGAAATAGACAGCAAGCGGGAGAGAGGTTCAAAGCAGGTGCTGTTCGAGAGCGTAGCGGGTCACAGCACTGCGAGAGTTCAGTTCGAGCTTGTTGTAGATCGAGCGCACATGGGCGTTGACCGTATGTAAACTGAGGATAAGCCGCTCGGCTATCTGGGGATTGGTCATTCCCTGTGCAAGCAAGCGCAATACCTCGACCTCGCGTGCAGTCAGGCCAGCAGGATAGACGGGATGGTGTGTGGGAGTGATCGGGGAGGAATTCGATGCTGTCTGAGTAAGCGGAAGGTGCTGCTCGGCCGATGATGAGAAGCGTTCGGGTGAGGCCAGCACCTGTGCAGGGGTCATAGTACGCCCTTCTGTTAATGCCTGGGCAAAGGTCGACTCGCTCAACTGGCTGCGAACTACCGTCAGCATGCGCTTATAGAGAGCTTCCGGGATGGGAACGCTGCTAGACTCTCGTAAAGGCTCGGCTGCTCCCCAGAGTATGGCGGCCCATCTCGATAATCCCTGCGCAGCAGCCACACAGCCCAGCCCTTTCAGCCCGGAGGCGACAAAGGTTATGTAACCTCCCTCGAGAGCGGTAGAGAGGCCCTCTTCATACCACTGGCGAGCAGTCGCATACTCACCCCGCTGCGCGGTCAGCCCTGCCAGGAGTAAGCGCGACTGTGCAACGTTGCGTCGATCTCCGGCCTGGGAAGACATCCCGGCACTATCTGTCAGGAACACCTCCGCCTGACCGAGTTCCCCCTGCTGGAAAGCAAGTTGACCAAGCAAGTTGAGTACCATGGCGATCCACCAGGTGTTGCCGAGTGCTTGACAGATAGCCAGGCTCTCTTCCAGCAATGCGCGGGCGCGGGGGATATGGCCTTGACTCAACTCAGCACGCGCGAGCCCGACCAGACCTAAACTCATAAGCAACCTCTCACCCATGGCTCTGCAATGGATCAGGCTCTCCTCATACCAGACAATCGCCTGCTGAGCATCGCGCTGATACCATGCCAGACGGCCCAGATGCGCGAGCGCAGAGCAGAGGAGGAAGTGATCTCCAAGCATACGGGCTGAAGTTAACGACTCCTCCAGGCACAGGTGTGCCTGGGCGTAGTTGTGTTCGTCCATCAGAGCCGCTGCGCGATGGATCATAGCGCGGGTCATATGCCATTGGTCTCTCTGCTCCCGAGCGAGCGACAGGTATTCCCTGGATAGCCGTGCTAACCCAGGCATGTCGTTCTGGCTCCAGAGGATCGTTCCCAGAGCGTTAAGTGTTCTGATGCGGACCGGCGTAGTAATCGCTCCAACCCCTTCCAGGAGACTTTCCAGCAAGCTGCGCCCCTCACGCAGGTGCCCTCGTCCTACCCAGAAGTATCGCAAGGCGATCCCCAGACGCAGAGCTGGCTCTCTCTCCTCGGCCCCCCCAGCGGTAGCCCTCTGGAGGATGGTCCGCAGGTTGTCAAGTTCTTGTTCAATCCGATGAAACCACAGCAGTTGCTCGGAACTCAGGAGGTGTGGCTCAGCTTGCTCCGCGAACATCAGGAAATAGTGTACGTGCGCTTGCCGGGCGGCTTCCAGCTCTCCCTGCTGCTCGAGACATTCCAGTCCGAACTCGCGGAGCGTCTCTAACATGACGAGCCGGGGTTCTTCCCCCTCTCGCTCTGTTTGCTGTATTAAACTCTTGTCGAGCAGCGATGCGATTCCCTCAAGCACGGAGAAGGCGTGTTCGCCGCCTGGCTGGTACACCGCTTCAACCGCCTCAAGAGTACAGCCGCCGACGAAGATGGAGAGCCAGCGAAAGAGGCGCTGCTCCTCTTCTGTCAGCAGGTCGTAACTCCATTGGAGGGTGTTACGCAGGGTTTGCTGGCGGACAGGCAGGTCCTGTACCCCTCCTGTGAGGAACTCCAGCCGGTGGGAGAGCCGCTTGAGCAGGGCCAGCGGCGGCAGAAGCTTGATGCGGGCCGCGGCCAGTTCGATGGCCAGCGGCAGCCCATCCAGGCGCACGCAGATCTCGGCGATGGCACGGGCATTGGCAGGGGTCAAGGCAAAGGCGGGCAGGATAGCCTGCGTGCGCTGCAAAAAAAGACGCACTGAGGGCTGTTGTGTGAGGGACTCAGGCGAAAGCAGTTGCGTGAGATCGGGTACCGCGAGCGGTAAGACAGAAAACTCGTACTCCCCCGAAAGGTGGAGGGCGGCACGGCTGCTAACGAGGAGATGCAGGCCAGGACAGGAGGCGAGCAGTGCCGTGAGCTGGGGAGCCGCCCCAACCACCTGCTCGAAATTATCTAGCACGAGCAACAGGTGCCTATCACGCAGAGCAGCCTGCACCTGCTCTTGCGGGGTGAGTTCCGCTGACTCCCACAGGCCAAGTGCCTGAGCAATGGTTGCCATGACGCGGGTGGGGTCGCTAACCGGGGCGAGTGGGACGAAGCAAATACCATCAGCGAAGTCGGCGCGCAAGAGGTCGGCGACCTCCAGCGCCAGGCGGGTCTTGCCAGAGCCACCGGTCCCCGTGATGGTGAGCAGCCGCACCTCTGGGCGCGAGAGCAGCTCACTGATCGCTTTCACCTCTTGTTCGCGACCGATCAAAGGCGTCAGGGGTACCGGGAACCTGGCAAGCCACATTTTGGAGAGGTCTACCTCGTGCGGCCCATGCGCCGCTAGGTCTCGCCGCCGCTGAGACCTCGCACTGGAGGAAGCCTTTGTTGACGTCCCGGTTCCTGCTCTCAGAGCAGAAGCCTCGGGCGAGTTCTCCTCTCCCTTGCACGCCAACAGCCCTACCACCGCCTCCATTCGCACGAGCGTGAGTTCTTCCGATTTGCCCAGATAGGCCCTGTGCAGCTTGCCTTGCACCGTGTGATAGGCTCGCCAATACAGGCTTCCACGCCGATTGCCTGCTCGCTCTTTGTGCGCGGTGAAGCTGCCCTGCTCACTACGAAAGATGAAGGTCGAGGCAGCCTGGAGCCAGGCATACCAGTCGGAGGAATCCACCACTATCTGCACAGGAGACCCGTCCCGCGGGTAGGTGAGGATTCCATTCTGGATGATCGGAGAAACCTGAGCCATCGTTTCCTCCCTTGACAGCAGTCTGCAACCAAACAGGGATTCCCGAACAGTATAGCACATGTTCGGGAATCCCTTCCAGAATCGTTAAAAAAATTACCTCTTCGAATAAAATTTACACCTTACGCAACCCCGCCTTCATAATCACAATCTCCTGATTTCGTGTTGGAACAGTCCGTATGCAGCACCCACCGCGAGGAAGGCACCGCTTATGGGGAACATGATAGCTGGTCCCGTATGATTGACGAGGATACCAGCCAGGAGTACAGAGATTGGATATGAGCCGAACGACGCGAACAAAATCACTCCCATGAGGCGGCCTAGCTGCGCACGGGGAAGATTTTCCTGCACAAGCGTGATGAACAGTACATTGGTGATGCTATTCATGAAGCCCATCAAAAGCAGGCAGAGCATCGCGCCGATGAGACCCCCGGAGTACGGGATGAACGCGACTGCCAGCGCCTGCACCAGTGCCGCGAGCAAGGAAATCACTCCACGATGACGTAGCTTACTGAGCGTTCCCGTCACAATACTGCCGATCAATGCCCCGGCACCAAAAGCTGAGAGCAGCAAGCCAAAACCTGTGGCGCCCGCATTCAATGAGCTATGCGCAAGTGCTGGCAGGGCCACTTCTACCATACCACCAAATGTAAGATTAGCAATGATGACAACGACAAAGGCTACCTGCACCAGGGCCGAAGAACGCACGATGTGCCAGAAGCCCGGCACCGGTTCACTCTCATCCGTTCCTGTCCCTTCTATCTTTTCTGTTGACGCCGTTGGTGCCATAGTATCCGTCGTAGCGGCAGTTGAGGCCACACCACTGGCTTTCTTTAAGCGCATTGCCGCCAGTGATACCGCTGACACAACGAACGTTCCCGCGTCTATAGCCAGCGCAACCCCTGAACTTACTGCCCCAACAATGACACCGGCGACGCCGGAGCCAACAAGATTTGCTAATTGAGTTGACGAAAAGTTCAGGCTATTACCGGCTTGCAACTTTGTATCATCCAATATATCGGGCAATATAACAAATGACGCTGGCAAAAACAGGCCTTCGAAGGCACCTAACGGAATGGCGACGGCGAGCAATTGCCAGAAAACTGGATGTCCACCAATGCCAATTAACGCGAGAATGCCAACCAGCACCGCCCTCGCTATATCTGCCGCCAGCATCACTCTCCGTGGTCGAAACTTGTCGCTCAATATGCCACCAAGCAATACTGTGCCAATACGTGGTAGTCCATAGCCAGTTAGTATAATTCCCAGTTCCTGTGGATTGCCGCCCGTAGTCAATACCAGCCAGGGTAATGCCACCGCATAAAAAGTATCGCCAAGCGTGGAGATGGTCTGACCCGTGAAGAGCAACTGGAAGTTTCGCACTTTCAACGGCGAGAAGAAACCGCCACGGGTCTGTGTATTCATTGCTTGCTGTTGCTCGTTTTCTACAAGGTGCCGTTTTACACCACTGCAACCTCTTCCAACTTCGGGAACAAGGGTGCTGGTACAGGCAAGGTTGTTCCTGCCGACACTTCCATTGACCGCCAGCCATTGGCGGTGATAACACCCTCGAAGCCGAGCAGGGTATGCAACTTCTGGGATGAGAACGGCAGGTAGGGCGCGAAAAGAACCCGTAACCCGCTCAGCACTTGCAGCATGACATAGATCGAAGTCCCGGCTGCTTCGCGGTCAATCTTGATCTGCTTCCATGGCGCCTGTTCGTCCAGGTAGCGATTGGCGGCATGCGCCACTGCCATAGCCGCGTTAATACCGTCTTTGAAATGGCAGTTGGCGATATTGTGGCCTACCACGCTGAAGCCTCCATCTACCTCCGCCAGTATTTCACGGTCGGCCTCGCGCAATGCCTGCGGTTGTGGCACCACACCGCCAAATTTGCTCTGTAAGAAGGTCAGCGTGCGATGCACTGCGTTCCCATAGGTGGCGACCAGCTCATCGTTGTTGCGGCGTATCATTTCATCGTAGGTGAAGTCGGTATCGCGTCCTTCGGGTGCCGTCACTGAAAGATAGTAGCGCAGCGTATCGGCGGTATACTTATCCAGCACGTCGCGGGTCCAGATCACGTTGCCGCGACTACTCGATGCCTTCGCGCCACTCATCGTCATGAATTCGTTGGCAGGTACATCGTAAGGCAGATTGCGATTGCCGTAGCCCAGCAGCATCGCGGGCCAGATGATGGTATGGAACGGAATATTGTCTTTACCAATAAAGTAGTAGGACTTGACCGGCGGCTCCTGTTTGCCCGTCTCGCCGGGTATCCACCACGTTTTCCATGCCTCCGGTGATCCCTGTCGTGCAGCCCACTCGACTGAGGCCGAGAAGTAGCCGATGACGGCATCAAACCAGACGTAGATGCGCTTATCTGGATAACCCTCCAGTGGAATCGGCACGCCCCAATCAAGGTCGCGGGTAATGGCGCGTGGGTGCAATCCTTCTTTGAGCCAGTTCATAGTAAAGTTCAATACATTTTGTCGCCAATGATCTTTTCCTTGCGACAACCACTCCAGCAGCGGCTCCTGCAATTTGGGTAAATCAAGAAAGAAGTGGTCAGTAGCGCGAATCTCCAGCATACTTTCTTTGCTCTCACAGAGACGGCAACGCGGTTGAATCAAATCCACCGGGTCAAGGACACGCCCACAATTGTCGCACTGATCGCCGCGAGCGGATGCATAGCCACAGTGCGGGCAGGTGCCTTCAACATAGCGGTCGGGCAAGAAACGGCGGTCGGTGGGACAATAGGGCGATTGCATAGTATCTTTGAAAATGTAGCCGTTGTTGTAGAGCGTGAGAAAGAAATCCTGCGTGATGCGATAGTGGTTCTCGGTACCAGTCTCTGTATACAAATCCCAGGAGATACCCAATCGCTCCCAGACTTCGCAGATTTGTTGATGATAGCGTGCCACAAACTCGCGTGGCGAAATGCCTTCTCGTTCAGCATCAACAAGAATGGGGGTACCATGCTCATCGCTGCCAGAGACCATTAGTACCCTGTTACCCGCCAGCCGGTGATAGCGTGCGAAGGTGTCCGCCGGTAGATATGCGCCAACGATTTGCCCAACATGCGTTGAGCTTTTGGCATAAGGCCATGCCACACATACCAGTATGTGTTCATTCATAATAAAAATGTTGTCTCCCTTATTTTGTATAGATACATGGAGCGAGGCGTGAGGAGAACATTCGACCACACAATTCGTCCGATGAAACAGCAAAAATAGCGTTGGTTTCTGAGAAACCAACGCTATTATAACATAGGAATAGCGCGAATCAACGCTTCTCGCTATTCCCATTCAGATCGCGAAGATATTGCAATGCTTCTTCAGGAGACTTACATCCCGATATAGCGGGCATACACCGAGCGCGCAACTTGCTCATCGTCGGTTCCCTTGATGATCGCGCGGGCATCGGGAAAAACTGTGAGATCGTAGCCGTCAACGGCGAAACGGAGCAGGAACTCGTTGAAGCTCACTTCTCCGACGGGGCGCAATCGCTCTGCCAGCGTGGGAAAATTCAGAGTGACGCCGCGCTGGCTGCTGCGCACCTGTACCGCGTTGCGGCCACAGAGGCTGGTACTGTTTGTTCCACTCAGCATCTCTAGAAACTCGTAATGGTGCTGCCCACATGTTGGACATTCGGGCTGGCGCGGAAGTTCAATGCGCTCGCTCGTGTTTTCCCAGACATCCATCCAAAACATGGCGCGACTGATTTTATCGCTGCGCAACAAGATTTTGAGAGCTTCGGTCGAGGCAACGCCGGTAATAGCTCCTACAATTCCATTCAATACACCAGCTGTATCACACGTTGGGGTCGTACCTGGTAATGGCATTTCAGGGAAGACGCAGCGCAGGCAAGGCGTTTCACCGGGCAGAATGTTCATCGTCACACCGTAGGATGCTATCACCCCACTGTATATCCATGGACGGCCATATTTAATACAGACATCATTGAGCAGGTAGCGCGTCTCAAAATTGTCGGTGGCATCAAGCACCAGATCGGTCTCGCGTACCAGTGACTCTATCCCATCGGCATTGATATCTTCAACCAGTGGTTCTACGGTAACATCGCTATTGACGCGGCGCAGCTTCGCGGCGGCGGCCACTGCTTTTGGCAGGTGGCGTGCCACATCTTCTTCGTCAAAGAGAATCTGTCGTTGCAGGTTGTTCAATTCAATATAGTCGCGGTCGGCAATGACCAGATGCCCAATACCGGCACGGCAAAGATTATTGGCCAGCACTGTTCCCAATGCACCACAGCCAATCAGCGTAACGGACGACGTACGCAACCGTTCCTGCCCCTCTTTGCCGATGGGGCCAAATAACGTCTGTCGTGAATAGCGATCATAGGTGGGTATCGCGGGCATTGCTCAAACTCCCTGACAGTAACATAACGCCGCAGGGTACCCTGCGCAATTTTTTTCTGTTTCCTGTCCTTATTTTAACACAAAACGGTATACCCCTACAGAACAGAGTCGTTCTAACCGATAGAAATAAAAGGAGACATGTATATATTTGTCCACTTAATAGTAGCATTGGAGTTGGCAGCAGCACAGAACTGTGTTACAATGGAAGTAAGGCGGCCGGTCTTTCGAGAAAGCTGTAACCAGTACCCTGTGTGAAAGACAACTAACGAGCGATAGGAACACGATGAAAAAAGTATTGGTTATTGATGATAATCCAACCATTGTAGAATTGATTAAGTACGCAGTCAACCTTCAGGGAGCATACAATGTCGTTGTCGCCTATGATGGCGTGCAAGGATTGGAGCGTATCTATGAAGAGCAGCCCGACTGCGTCATCATCGATGTAAAAATGCCGCGTATGGATGGCTATCAGTTAGTGCGTTGCCTGCGTGGCGATGCACGTACTGCCAACATGCCTTTGATTATACTGAGTGCGATGGCTCGCGAGGAAGACCAGATGACCGGGTTTTTGTCAGGGGTTGATGAATATCTCAAAAAACCCTTTAAACCAGTTGCGCTCAATGCCGCCATTGAACGGGTAGTGCGTCTGACCCCTGCTGATCGTCAACAACGCATGGATCGTTTGGTACAAACGCAAGCAGATCGATAGTACTGTAGGGCGTAGCGTGTTGGGTGGAACGCTGCCTCTCTGCTATAGCCAACTGCCTGAGTTGGAGACGGCGCAGCTTTGATTGTCCAGGGCGTCTGCGGTAAAACTGGATGATAGATAGCTCGCGCAGTACATTATTCTGATATATGAGCAACGAGTATTGCGTAGGTTACATATTCTTTTCGTCGATAGCGATATAAGCGGTTACGGTAAATTATTACAAGCTCTGGATGATGGGTTTGTGGTAGATTATGCTACATCGTTATCAGAAGCAAAACTCTTTCTCGAAACCGCACTTCCCGATGTTATCATCAGCGAAGTCTGCATAGGCCAGGAGAGCGGTTTAGACCTGTGTCATGCTATTCGCAACTCCTCCTCACATGCCCACCTCCCAATCATGCTGTTGACCTCACGCACAACCCTTCACGATAAAATCGCGGGTTTTGTCGCCGGTGCCGATGATTATGTCATAAAACCATTTGATGCACGTCATTTAATGGCACGCATCAGATTGCTTGCTCGTATTAAGCGTCTTGAACTCAACAGCAAACTGGAATAAGAGAAAAGGATGAACTGCCAGCTATGAAGTTATGCTTCATAGCTGGCAGTTCATCCTTTTCTCTTATTCCAGACAGGTTCTAACCGGGGAAGTGACAGGCCGCGTAGTGATGCGGCTGTTTCTCCTCCAGAGGTGGAATGACCTCGCGGCAAATTGCCTGTGCTTTCCAACAACGTGGGTGGAAATTACAGCCGCTAGGGGGATTGACAGGGCTCGGAACATCACCCTCAAGAATAATGCGTTTGCGCTTCGACTCGATTTCCGGGTTCGGTACCGGGATAGCGGAAAGCAACGCCTGTGTATATGGATGTAGCGGCAATTGGTATAGCTCTTCACTGTCGGACAGTTCTGCCACACGTCCAAGATACATAACAGCCACACGATCGCTGATATGTTTCACGACCGAGAGGTTGTGGGCCACAAACAGATAGGTGAGACCGAATTTTCCTTGCAAATCCTTCAACAAGTTCAGTACCTGTGCCTGGATAGATACATCAAGGGCGGATACCGGCTCGTCAGCGATAACCAGCGCAGGGTTGAGGGCTAATGCACGCGCAATACCAATACGTTGACGTTGACCACCACTAAACTCGTGCGGGAAACGATTGATATAGTACGGATTGAGACCAACCACCTGAAGCAGACTCTGTACCTGATCCCGAAGCTCATCTTTGTTGCCCCGGTTGAAATTCTCCAACGGCTCGGAGATGATTTGACCAACGGTGAAGCGCGGACTCAGCGACCCATAAGGGTCCTGGAAGATCATTTGCATCTCCGACCGCTTTTGTCTCACTTGATCAGATGAGAGCTGTGTCAGTTCAACGCCGTTGAGCTTGACACTGCCCGCCGTGGGTTTGATTAGCTGGAGGATAGCGCGGCCCGTCGTAGATTTTCCACACCCGCTTTCACCTACCAGTCCTAAGGTCTCACCACGACGAACGAACAGGTCAACACCATCAACGGCCTTCACATTTGCGACTGTGCGCCCAAGCAGTCCACCCTTGATGGGAAAATAGACCTTTAACCCTTTGACGTCAATAAGTGTCGTATCTGCCGGCGCCTCGGCATTTGCATCTTGTACCATAGGAATTCTCTCCCCTTTAATCTGGATAGAAGCAAGCCGCGAGCTGCTCGCCACGGCCTACTGGCATCAATTCGGGGCGCTCTTGCCGGCACCGGCTTTGCACCTTTGGACAACGATTTGCATAAGGGCAACCAATAATTTCTTTGGACAAATCAGGTGGTTGCCCAGCAATTGGCGTGAGTTTTGTTCCACGCGGTTCATTCAAACGTGGGATAGAGTTTAACAAACCGACCGTGTATGGGTGGGCCGGGGTATCAAAAATTTGGCTCACTGGCGCAGATTCTACTACATGCCCCGCATACATAACGTTTACATGCTCACATGTACCCGCAACCACACCCAGATCGTGGGTGATCAACATCACGGCTGTGCCAAATTCTTTTGACAACCCCTTCATCAGTTCAAGCACCTGGGCTTGAATCGTTACATCAAGAGCTGTGGTTGGCTCATCCGCGATAAGTAATTGAGGGTTACATGCCAGGGCTATAGCGATCATCACACGCTGCCTCATACCGCCGCTGAATTCGTGCGGGTAATTGTGAGAGCGTTTTTTGGCATCGGGAATACGTACAAGGTCGAGCATCTCAACCGCCCGCTTCCAGGCTTGATCGCTGCTTACATCTTTGCGGTGGCGTTTGACCGTCTCCGCTATCTGAAATCCCACCGTATACACGGGATTAAGTGAGGTCATCGGATCCTGGAAAATCATGGATATTTTGCTACCACGCAACTCCGTGAGCTCGTGCTGGCTTTTCTCCATAATGTCCTCGCCGTTGAACGTTATCTCGCCACCAACAATCTTACCCGGCGGATTTGCTACCAGTCGCATCACAGAAAGAGCCGTTACGCTTTTGCCACAGCCGCTTTCTCCCACTACTCCTAGCGTTTGACCTTGTTTCATCACAAACGAAACATTATCAACCGCTTTTACTACTCCGCTACGAGTAAAGAAGTAAGTACGCAGATTGTTTACTGCCAGCAGATTTTCTGCCATTTTATTTTATCACTCCGCTTACTAATCTTTCGATCGAGGATCAAAGGCATCGCGTAAGCCATCACCCAGGAAGGAGAACGCCAGCACGATAATGGTCAAGACAATCGAAGGCAACAACACCTCCCAGGGATAGACACTGATGTTGCCACTGGCATCCGAAATCATCAGCCCCAGACTCGACCCCGGTTGCTGCACTCCCAGGCCCAACAAGCTCAAGCCCGCCTCCCCGATCACCGTGTTGGCAATATTGAGCGTGGAAGCCACCACCACGATGCTGAACAGGTTGGGCACGATGTGGCGCAGGATGATACGCGTGTTGCGCGTCCCCGACGTGCGCGCCGCCTCCACGAATTGTTGCTCCTTGAGTTGCAGGGTTTGCCCCCGCACATAGCGCGCCATCAACGGCCACGCCGTAAACGCCAACGCCAACGAGACCAGGATCAGCCGCGCATTGCCATTGGGACCGATCACCGGCAGGTTACTTAGCGTCGTATCCGCCTGCGCCCCAAAGATGCCGGTCAGCAAGATGGCGAACAGCAACCCGGGAAAGGCAAACATGATGTCGGTGAAGCGTGCCAGCAGTTGGTCGATCCAGCCGCCATAGAAGCCGGCCAACACGCCGACCGTCACGCCCAAGCCCACATCGACAATCTCCACCAGAATGGCCACCGAGAGCGAGACCAGCATCCCTTGCATCAAGCGCGCCAGTTGGTCATGCCCAATCGAGTCGGTGCCTAACCAGTACTGCGCCGAGATGAATTCATCCCCGCGGTCCGACTCCAAATGAAAGGGATTGTGATACTGGTCTGGGCCGATCACGCCGAAATTGCCTTGATAAGGACCCCCGATATGCTGGTAGATGAACGGACCCACCAGCGGGATCAAGATAAAGAGAATGATGATGCCCAGGCTCACCATCGCTCGTTTATCACGCCGCAAGCGACGCAGCGAGTCCTGCAACGGCGTCAGCGATTTCTTCTGCGGCGTGGCCACCTCCGTGACCGTGCCTTCCGGCGTGATGATCTCCTTGACTTCGGCATCGGACTCCACCTCCAGCATGCCGGGAAACACCGCGCTATCGGGCGTCATCATTTCCGAGGCGGCGGGCCGTTGTGCATCTTGCTCTTTGCTCTCCATAGCTCTACCTCTCTGCTTCCTTTCTTCCTTCCTTCTTTCCTTGGTCCTTGCTTGCTTCCTTGGCTGCGTGCTGGTTATTGCACCTTAATGCGTGGGTCGACCACCGTATAGAGGATGTCGGACAACAGGTTGCCTAGCACCACGGCCACCGCCAGCAAGACCGTGGTCGCCTGAATGACGGGATAGTCGCGATCGGTGATGGAGGAAATCGAAATGGAGGCGATGCCAGGGATGTTGAAAATCTGCTCGATGAAGAAGGCACCGGTGATAATTAAGCCAAAGGAGAGCCCGATGATGGTCACCAAGGGGATGAGGGCGTTGCGCAACGCATGGCGGTAGACCACCACTTGCTCGCGCATGCCTTTGGCGCGGGCGGTGCGCACGAAGTCTTGCCGCAAGACCTCCAGCATCGAGGTGCGTGCCAGGCGCGCAAAGTAGGCCAGCCCAATCGCCGAGAGGACGATGATGGGACCCAGTTTGAACTGGATATCCGACCAGCCGTACTGCCAGTTATTGCCCCAGCCCGCCGACGGCCAGTTCGCCCCGGTGTTTTGATCGATCCAGACGATGAAGACCTGCACGAAGACGGCGAAGACGAAGGAGGGGATGGAGAAGAGGACGAGCATGATGCCCATGGTGGTGGTATCAATCCAGGTGTTGGCCTTTAAGGCGGAATAGATGCCTAACGGCACACCGATGACCACTTGCAGCATCAACGCCCAGAAGCCCAGTTCGGCTGAGACCGGCACGCCTTCCTTGAGAATGTCCCACACCGGTTCGCCTTGCGTTTTGAAGGAGGTGCCAAAGTTGAAGTGGGCCAGATTGACCAGGAAGTTCCAGTACTGCGTGTACCAGGGCTGATCCAGGCCATAGGCGTGGCGCAGCAAGTTGTACTGGAACAGATTAAAGTGCGTGCTCAGCATCGCGCGGATCGGGTCCCCGGGCGCAAAATAGCCCATGATGAAGGTGATAAAGGTCACCCCGACGATCACGAAGATCAAGCCGATGAACCGTTTGATCAAAAATTGAAACATGCCTTGCCCCTTACTCCTCTTTCGAGGATGCAATCAAATAATGAGATTCCATTATGGGCAATCTCTCAACGAAACTTGTGGTACAACGCGCTTTAGCACGTCGTATCATCAGCACTTCTCTTCTATCCATAGAGTGGCACCTGCTTATGGATAGTACTCAACATACATTGACAACGGACGTTGCTAAAGTGATTGCACGTATTTTATACGACGAGCATTCTCATGTCAAGCGAACGAGTGAGTACAACGTTTAGAGAGCTAGCGGCCCGCCTAGGTGACGTACCTTACATGGACAATTCAGCAAATGGAACATATGCGCATCAGGGCATTGTTGAGATGAAATCATGAATTGTGCCTGCTCCTGCTTACCAAAGAGTAATGCCTGTACTACACTCTTTTTCTCAAAGTTGTGTAGAAGCATCGAAATATGCTCTCCCAACGCATTGACGACAATATCGTAGAGAGCTGCGATCCATAGTACAATCACACCCCCGGCACCACTTTGTTGATATATGTCACGACAACAATCGCGAAATACCTGTGCCATAGGTTTACCATAGATACGACGAAATTCCGATGGGTATGCCGCAAGCACCAATTGAAAGATGCGATCCGAGACGCGAAGAAGCCAACGATGAAACAATGTTTCCATATGTTACTCCAGGACAACGGTAACTAGACACATAAGGCCATTTCCAGGCTGAGCAAAAGTTGTCTCGCTCGCGCTACACCCATTAAATGAGTGAGACGTTCTATTTCTGCCTGTGCCACCTCCTTACCAAAGTTTGTTAAACGGTAGTAGCGCCGTCTTTCGTTATTGATAATTGGGTCAAGCCGTTCATCTGATTCTACAATCAATCCTTCGGCAAGCATTTGCTTGATGGAACGATAAAGTGTTCCTGCTCCCAAACGCAGCTTCCCCTCGGTATATTGAGCCACTTCCTGCATAATCCCATAGCCATGCCGCTCACCGCCCGCCAGAGCAAGCAAAATATGAAATACCGCCGGTGTGAGCGGCAACAACGAAATCAGGATCACGACTCACGTGCTATCGTACTCCTCTCAGCGATTGACAAGCACTATCCGATATGGATATATCTATAATAGACAATGTACATGGGAATGGGTAGTTTGTCAAGCATTTTCAAGCATTTTTATTGATGTTTGACCACTTACCACTAAGGAAAGTTCCCGGCAGAGGATCTCAATAATATGAGAGCCTCCGCCAGGAACCTTCTGCTATTGATAGAGAAACTATCTCTATCATTTTTCTTTCAATGCTAACCTGACCTTGCGGTCAGACGCATCAAGAGACGGGACGCCCTACGTGTTGGCACACGCGGAGTCAGTCGAGATGTAGGTCGCACCCCAGTCATTGGGCGGCGTCAAATCTTGATGGTCAAGCACGAAACCAACCACGCACTTCTTGAGCAAGTAGGTAGCTGTGACCTGTTCCATCGGCAGCCAGGCCACATCATTGACCAAGGACTGCTCCGCCGTGTTGTATGCCGCTATCCGCGAGGTCGGATCCTGGTTGATATCGGCAGCTTCCAACTGCTTCTGAATCGCCTGTTGTGCGGCCGCATCAGTGGAATGGTTCTGCCCGTAGTTGTTGTTGTTGTTGCCCGAACCGGCATCGAACTGCAGCGTCAACCAGTCCTGCGCATCGGGATAGTCGGCGACCCAGGCAATGCCCCAGAACTGCAGGTTGTTGCTTGTGATATCGGTCAGCTCTTTATTGAAGTCAATGTCTTCAATTTTGACGTTGATCCCCAGCACGGTCTGCCAGTCCTGCTGCAAAATCGACGTCTCGTTCTTGGCTGCCTGACTGCCTCCACTGGAGTAGGTCAAGGTCACCGCTGGAATTTGCGAAACGCTCGTCCAGCCTTCTTGCTGCATCCCGGTGGCCAGCAACGTCTTGGCTTTGGCCTGATCCCCTTGCGTTCCCGCGCCATCGACTCCCGTCAGGTTCGCGTCATAGCCCGGCATCCCTTCCGGCACGATGTGGTTGGTGGGAATGATTGAATCTTTATAGGCGGCTTTGACGACGGTGTCTTTGTTGATGGCCAGTTCAAAGGCTTGCCGGATGGCAATGTTGTCGAACGGCTTGATGTTGTAGTTCATCGAGTAGTAGCTGATCCACAACTGCGGTACCGCGTGGAAATCGCTGCGTGTCTTCGCGACGGGATAATGCGCGATAGGAATGCCGGTCTCACTCAATTGGTTCGACATGTACGCATTGTAGGTGGTGTCCGAGTCCTTGTAGAAGGGGAAGATCACCTTCTGCAATTGCGGGATCGGGCCGTAGTACAACGGATTGGGCACAAACACGATTTGCTTGCTGTGCGTGTACTCCGAGACCTTGAAGGGGCCGTCGCCGCCGCCTTCGGTCAGGTGATTGGTGAAGCCGGTGTCGCCGTATTTGTCCACCAGACTCTTTTCCAATACATACGAACACGGATAGGTCAGCGCATCCAGGAAAAAGGCTGCTGGCAATGCTGCGGTGATGGAGATCGTATTGGCGTCGGGCGTTTTAAGACTGTCGCCAATAATCGTCTTGATCTTGCCGCTGGCCAGAGCCGTGGCGTCTTTGACATAGCGCAGGTAGTAGGGGCCGGTGCCCGATTTGGTCGCCGGCTGCAACGCCCGGTCGATACTGTAGGCCACATCCGCTGAGGTCAACGGCGTGCCATCACTAAACTTGAGATTGGGTCGCAGGTGGAACGTATAGGTCAGGTGGTCGGCACTTTCATCCCAGGACGAAGCCAGGTAGCCCTTGACATTGCCATTGTCGTCCAGTTCCACCAATCCGGTGAACACCATGTCAATGGCATCCACAGAAGGCACATCAGTCGAAAGGCCGGGGTCGAAGGTCGCGATATCTGGCACCCCTGCCTCTGGCAGGATGAGTACCTGCTTGCTCTGTGTGGCTTTCGTGGTGCTGGCGGGTGTATTTGTGGTGCCGCCACAGGCAGCAAGGAGCAAGGCCAGCACGCATAAACATGCTGGTAAAATAGTCTTGATGAGTTTCTGACGAGACCCCATCTGTCTTTTCTCCTTTGATCGGAAAACGATCATGTTATGTAACGCTAACGGGAAAAAGCGGCTTACCATCTGCTTACCGCCTTCATAGAACGTGTCAGGAATAGGCCCTTCTCCCGATTTCATCAATGGCTTCTGGCGACTATCCTCCTTTCCTGTCGCACTAGAAAATATGCCGGATTTCCATTGCTTGGAACAACGGTATCCATGCATACAAACATAAATAAACAATCCATCAAGCGA
Source organism: uncultured Chloroflexia bacterium (assembly GCA_963717105.1). GTDB lineage: Bacteria > Chloroflexota > Ktedonobacteria > Ktedonobacterales > Ktedonobacteraceae > DATGJV01. The sequence continues at coordinate 47,144 of CAVQVL010000004.1, read as the reverse complement.
AATGAACGCGCTATTCAATATTCGCTTCTGCTGCCACTAAAAAAGATGGCTACTATTACTTACGTCTCATTTTAGCTACTTCTCACACGAGATAGCAAAAATGCGACCGAATTTAAAGATCTCAACAACAGACAGCACTGGCAGTGCTGCCGGTGCTGTCTGTTGTTGAGATTGCATAGTTCAATCTTGTCACATGATCGAGCCGGATGCTGTAGTGAATGGGGTTAGTCATCACCACAGCACCCGACACCTTTTCAACCCACACCTGATCGTAAAATCAGCTGCATCAAGAGACGGGACGCCCTACGTGTTGGCACACGCGGAGTCAGTCGAGATGTAGGTCGCACCCCAGTCATTGGGCGGCGTCAAATCTTGATGGTCAACCACGTAACCAACCACGCACTTCTTGAGCAGGAAGGTAGCTGTGACCTGTTCCATCGGCAGCCAGGCCACATCATTGACCAAGGACTGCTCCGCCGTGTTGTACGCCGCTATCCGCGAGGTCGGATCCTGGTTGATATCGGCAGCTTCCAACTGCTTCTGGATCGCCTGTTGTGCGGCCGCATCAGTGGAATGGTTCTGCCCGTAGTTGTTGTTGTTGTTGCCCGAACCGGCATCGAACTGCAGCGTCAACCAGTCCTGCGCATCGGGATAGTCGGCGATCCAGGCAATGCCCCAGAACTGCAGGTTGTTGCTTGTGATATCGGTCAGCTCTTTATTGAAGTCAATGTCTTCAATTTTGACGTTGATCCCCAGCACGGTCTGCCAGTCCTGCTGCAAAATCGACGTCTCGTTCTTGGCTGCCTGACTGCCTCCACTGGAGTAGGTCAAGGTCACCGCTGGAATTTGCGAAACGCTCGTCCAGCCTTCTTGCTGCATCCCGGTGGCCAGCAACGTCTTGGCTTTGGCCTGATCCCCTTGCGTTCCCGCGCCATCGACTCCCGTCAGGTTCGCGTCATAGCCCGGCTGCCCTTCCGGTACAATATGATTGGTTGGAATATACTCATTCTTCCAGGCAGCTTTGACGACGGTGTCTTTGTTGATGGCCAACTCGAAGGCTTGCCGGATGGCAATGTTGTCGAACGGCTTGATGTTGTAGTTCATCGAGTAGTAGTTGATCCACAACTGCGGCACCGAGTGGAAATCGCTGCGTTTCTGCGCAACCGGATAATGCGCGATAGGAATGCCGGTCTCACTCAATTGGTTCGACATGTACGCATTGTAGGTGGTGTCCGAGTCCTTGTAGAAGGGGAAGATCACCTTCTGCAATTGCGGGATCGGGCCGTAGTACAACGGATTGGGCACAAACACGATTTGCTTGCTGTGCGTGTACTCCGAGACCTTGAAGGGGCCGTCGCCGCCGCCTTCGGTCAGGTGATTGGTGAAGCCGGTGTCGCCGTATTTGTCCACCAGACTCTTTTCCAATACATACGAACACGGATAGGTCAGCGCATCCAGGAAAAAGGGAATAGGCGCAGACGCGGTGATAGCAATTGTATTGGCGTCAGGCGTTTTGATGCTGTCGCCAATAATCGTCTTGATCTTGCCGCTGGCCAGCGCTGTCGCATCCTTGATATAGCGCAGGTAGTAGGGACCGGTGCCCGATTTGGTCGCCGGCTGCAACGCCCGGTCGATACTGTAGGCCACATCCGCTGAGGTCAACGGCGTGCCATCACTAAACTTGAGATTGGGTCGCAGGTGGAATGTGTAGGTCTGATGATCGGCACTTTCATCCCAGGACGAAGCCAGGTAGCCCTTGACATTGCCATTGTCGTCCAGTTCCACCAACCCGGTGAACACATTGTCAATAGCAAAAATAGAAGGTGCATCAGTCGAAAGGCCGGGGTCGAAGGTCGCGATATCTGGCACCCCTGCCTCTGGCAGGATGAGCACCTGCTTACTTTGTGCGGCTTTCGTGGTACTGGCGGGTGTACTTGTGCCGCCGCCACAGGCGGCGACGAACAGGGCCAGCATGCATAATAACGCTGGTAAAGTTGTCTTGATGAGTTTCTGACGAGACCCCATCTGTCTTTTCTCCTTTGATCGGGAAACGATCATGCTAACTACGGATAACAGAAAAAGGTGGCTTATGGCCTCATAGTCTTGCTAAAACTTTTAACAGGCTATCAAGTTAGTGCCTCTTAGCCTTTTAGCTTTCCTGACAATACCCTCCTTTCGGCACCAGTTATATGATATATCTGGATATCTGTCGTTAGAACAACAATATCCACGAGTATATACGTATAGAAACAAGCCTTCAAGCGATCTGCATGCACCATTCAGTAGACGCTTACACTGCCATTAGTAAAGGTGGCTACTATTACTTACGTCTCATTTTAGCTACTTCTCACACGATTTCACGAAAATACGGATGAATTTAAAAATCTCAACAACAGACAGCACCGGCAGCACTGCCGGTGCTGTCTGTTGTTGAGATTGCATAGTTCAATCTTGTCACATGATCGAGCCGGATGCTGTAGTGAATGGGGTTAGTCATCACCACAGCACCCGGCACCTTTTCAACCCACACCTGATCGTAAAATCAGCTGCATCAAGAGACGAGGCGCCCTACGTGTTGGCGTTGGCACACGAAGGATCAGTCGAGATGTAGGTCGCACCCCAGTCATTCGGGGGGATCAAAAGTTGATGGTCAAACGTGAAACCAACCACGCAACGCTTAAGCAGGTAGTTTGCCGTGACTTGTTCCATCGGCAGCCAGGCCACATCATTGACCAAGGACTGCTCCGCCGTGTTGTATGCCGCTATCCGCGAGGTCGGATCCTGGTTGATATCGGCAGCTTCCAACTGCTTCTGGATCGCCTGTTGTGCGGCCGCATCAGTGGAATGGTTCTGCCCGTAGTTATTGTTGTTGTTGCCCGAACCGGCATCGAACTGCAGCGTCAACCAGTCCTGCGCATCGGGATAGTCGGCGATCCAGGCAATGCCCCAGAACTGCAAGTTGTTGCCTGTGATATCGGTCAGCTCTTTATTGAAGTCAATGTCTTCAATTTTGACGTTGATCCCCAGCACGGTCTGCCAGTCCTGCTGCAAAATCGACGTCTCGTTCTTGGCTGCCTGACTGCCTCCACTGGAGTAGGTCAAGGTCACCGCTGGAATTTGCGAAACGCTCGTCCAGCCTTCTTGCTGCATCCCGGTGGCCAGCAACGTCTTGGCTTTGGCCTGATCCCCTTGCGTTCCCGCGCCATCGACTCCCGTCAGGTTCGCGTCATAGCCCGGCTGCCCTTCCGGTACAATATGATTGGTTGGAATATACTCATTCTTCCAGGCAGCTTTGACGACGGTGTCTTTGTTGATGGCCAACTCGAAGGCTTGCCGGATGGCAATGTTGTCGAACGGCTTGATGTTGTAGTTCATCGAGTAGTAGTTGATCCACAACTGCGGCACCGAGTGGAAATCGCTGCGTTTCTGCGCAACTGGATAATCCGCGACTGGAATACCGGCCTGACTTAGTTGGTTCGACAGGTAGGCGTTATATGCCGAGTCCGAGTCCTTGTAGAAGGGGAAGATCACCTTCTGCAATTGCGGGATCGGGCCGTAGTACAACGGATTGGGCACAAACACGATTTGCTTGCTGTGCGTGTACTCCGAGACCTTGAAGGGGCCGTCGCCGCCGCCTTCGGTCAGGTGATTGGTGAAGCCGGTGTCGCCATATTTGTCCACCAGACTCTTTTCCAATACATACGAACACGGATACGACAACGCATCCAGGAAAAAGGGAATAGGCGCAGACGCGGTGATAGCAATTGTATTGGCGTCAGGCGTTTTAATGCTGTCACCAATAATCGTCTTGATCTTGCCGTTGGCTAGCGCTGTCGCATCCTTGATATAGCGCAGGTAGTAGGGACCGGTGCCCGATTTGGTCGCCGGCTGCAACGCCCGGTCGATACTGTAGGCCACATCCGCTGAGGTCAACGGCGTGCCATCACTAAACTTGAGATTGGGTCGCAGGTGGAATGTGTAGGTCAAATGATCGGCACTTTCATCCCAGGACGAAGCCAGGTAGCCCTTGACATTGCCGCTATTATCTAGCTGCACCAATCCGGTGAACACCATGTCAATGGCAGCGAGAGAAGGTGCATCAGTCGAAAGGCCGGGGTCGAAGGTCGCGATATCTGGCACTCCCACCTCTGGCAGGATGAACACCTGCTTGCTTTGTGTGGCTTTCGTGGTACTGGCGGGTGTACTTGTGCCGCCGCCACAGGCGGCGACGAACAGGGCCAGCATGCATAATAACGCTGGTAAAGTTGTCTTGATGAGTTTCTGACGAGACCCCATCTGTCTTTTCTCCTTTTTTTGAGAAAAAATCATGCTAACTACGGATAACAGAAAAAGGTGGCTTATGGCCTCATCTCATAGTCTTGCTAAAACTTTTAGCGGGCTATCAAGTTAGTACCTCTTAGCCTCAGTTTCATGGGTATTTCCTAGCGAATAACCTCCTTCCGGCACCAGGTGATATACCGGATATCCATCGTTAGAACAACAATATCCGTGCGTATATGCGTATAGGAAAACTCCATTAAGCGATCTGAATGCACCTTTCAGGATCTGCTTACGTCGCCATCAACGAAAATGGCTACTATTACTTACGTCTCATTTCGCTTACTCTTCACACAAAAACAGCAAAATGAGGCCATGTCCAATAATCCCAACACAAAAAAACAGAGCCAAGGCTCTGTTTTTTTTGTGTTGGGATTATTGGACATGGCCTCATTTTGCTGTTCAGACATACTGAGCAATGTAGATATTGGCCCAATCATCTGGTGGTATCATGTCCGAAGAGTTGTCAACCATGCCAAAGACGCCTGGTTGCCGCAGAAATGGCATCGTCACTTGCTCCATTGGAAGCCACGCCACATCATTGACCAGTTGTTGCTCTGCCTGCTGGTAGGTTTGCAACCTGGTTGCCGCGTGAACATTGCTATCGGCAGCTTCCAGTTGTTGCTGAAGTGCCTGTTGCTGGGCGGCATCGTTACTGGTATTTTCGCCATAATTCATATTATTATTCGGCACACCGCGGTCAAACTGGCGCGTCAACCAATCCTGCATGTCAGGATATTCACCAACCCATGCCAGCCCCCACATCTGTAGCCCACTGGCATTGTTTGTTGCCTGCGTCACCTGATTAAGCAAGGTACTGTAGTCAACCGGGTTCGCCGTCACCGTCACACCCAACACCGTTTGCCACGTCTGGATCAGCGCATTGACCTCCGCATCGGTATTGGTTACGCCGGTTGCGTAAGTCAACTTTATGGCCGGTATCTGCGTAATACTTGACCAGCCTTCTTCATGAATACCCTCCTGCAGCAAAGCACGCGCTTTTGGTATATTGCCGGTCAGGTTTTGCGTACCGTCCGGGCCGGTAAGTTTAGTATTATAGCCTGGCATCCCTTGCGGCACAATATGGTTGGTGGGAATGACGGTTCCCTTCCACACATTTCTGGCAATAGCTGTTTTATCAATTGCCAGCGCAAATGCTTGTCGGATATGGATGTTATCGAACGGCTTTGTCAGGTAGTTCATCGTGTAGTAGTTGATCCACAGCAGAGGAAGCTGGTGAAAATCTTTCCGTTTTGTATCAGTTGTGAACGTGGAAACTGGCACACCAGTTGTATCAAGCCGTCCCGTCATGTAATCATGATAGGCGTTATCCGGCTGTGAATAGAAGGAAAAGGTCACCTTATGCAATTGTGGCAAGGAATTGTAGTAATCGGTATTTGGCACAAAATCAATTTCTTGCCCGTGGATATACTGCGAAACCTTGAATGGCCCACTGCTACCCCCTTCGCTCAGATGGTCGGTAAAGCTTGCTGCATAGGTATCGATCAGGCGTTTCTCAACCACGTAAGCGCAAGGATAGGTGAGCATAGATAAGAAGTATGCGGCAGGCCTCTTTAGCTCAATGATGACAGTGTGACTATCGGGGGTGAGCAAGCTATCACCCACAAGCGTGGGAATAAATCCGCCCAATAATTTATCAGAATCTTTTATCAGGTCCAGGTAAATGGGAGCCGTCTCCGATTTGGTCGCGGACAGCAACGCCCTGTTGATACTGTAGACCACATCCGCTGAAGTAAGCGGTGTACCGTCACTAAACTTCAAATTGGGACGCAAATGAAAGGTATAACTGAGGCCATCAGAGGAAACACTCCACGATTTCGCCATTTGTGCCTGTACCTCAAGCTTATCATTTAACTGAACAAGCCCCGTATACAACATTTGGATAGCATCTAATGAAGGCGTATCAGAAGCAAGCACGAGAGCAGGATCAAGTGTTGTGAAATCTGTAATACCCACCAACGGTGCTGTATACACCTGTTTACTGGCCGGTGCTTTCTGCCACTGTTTGGTTTGTGGGTTCGCATTGGTACTACAGGCGGTAACAAGCAAAATCAGCAGAAAGAACAATAGAGACATTCGATACAAATTATGCTGTTCGCGAACGGACATATGCGCGTTCTCCTACATTTTCTGAACAAGAATAGCATATCAATAGTGATAATGGTGTAGACGGGCAATTCGTCGCAACTACAGTCAAATAAGATGATAATAGAAGTTGGGATGAGGCCAGTTGGATGCCGTTGTGCGGCATCCAACTGGCCTCATCCCAACTTCTATATGTTTGTTACAAGCGTATTGCGTTTCGCGAATGCGGCTGCTCGCAAGGCTACATGCAGAAAACCATCAAGATTCACATTCGCAAGTGTTGGGAGCCACGCCATATATTCTTCGCCAGCCGCCTGCACAATTTGCAGGGTATGGCCAGCATCGGCTGCCGCGTCGGCCTGCGCTGCTGAAAGCGCAATGGTGGCAAACAGGGCGCGGGGATCGTTGCCAGGGCGCAGGTAGCGACGACATGCTGCATAGGCTCCATTCACGTCCTGTACATCAAGCTGCTCGCTCAGCGACTCCAGCACCGATGATGCGATTAAACCACCGCCGGATGGGGTCATGGGAATGGCCGGCATAGGTGTTGTACTGGATTCCTGGCTGAGTTGTGCATTGAGTACGTTAATAAAGGCCGCCGAGGTGAACAGGAGTGGCAATGCCGCGATATCCTGTACGTGCGCATAGACAAGCCGCACTGCCGCCGCGAAGAGCAATCCATGTGCGGCCTGTACAAAGGCCTCGCGGTTTCCATCACCGACATGTTGCATGGCATCCGTAGCGGCCAACGCAATAACGGAGCCAACACCGCGAGACGAGGCTCCATTGCTCACCAGAGCGTCGTAAACGCCTTGACACACTTGTGTCGTATCAGCCTTCCCCAGAATAAGTGTGCGCAATGGCAATGCATTCTCATCCTTTGGTGCAGAGAGCCGTGTGCGCAAACCCGCGAGACTATGGGATGGGTCAGCAAGAAATGCACGCACCGGATTGACCCATTCCGGCTCTTCGGTATGCAAAGGAAGATGCGGAGCGAGCCAATGGAGAATAGGAGGAGCATGGCGGCCCCATTCGACAGCGTCAAGCAGTTGATAGCCGCGCACCGCATACATCAATGGATGTCCGGCATGTTGGAAGGTAGTGGAAATACCATCATAGGTACGCACTTCCATTGTACGGTAATCGGCACCTGTGCCGTAGAGGCCGAACAGCAAGCGTTCAACCATCGCCCCATCATTGCCATAGACAGCTTCGTGCATAGCAGCATCTACCGTATGCCCCTCACCGAGTTGACTGGGGAAGAACGGCTCAGGATACGTCGTATCCGCCTTTGCGCCTGTTCTCACTACTGGAGTAGCAGCGACAAGAGCCCGTACTAGCAAAGGCAGTTCACGCACATGATTCGTCGAATCCTCGCCTTGCATCTTTGTCAACGCATTAAGCCAACGGCTCATCGCGCTTGCCGCGTTGAGTGTGAGCATCGGATGTCCATCACTATCACCGTTCGCGGCGATCAATCCTATACGCCCTAACAGTTCCGCCGCGGGTGCACCTTGTTCTAAGAAATGACGTCCAATGTCAATAATCCCATTGCTATCGCCTGCAATCGTTGCATCTTCCAAAGACGAAATATTAATATCCATCCCTATTGTCGGCATTTTTCACTCCCTGTTCAGCCCCTCAAAGGCTGATTACAATCTATGTTTATGGCTCATCCAATTGGGTGTAATATTTGGGTGAGTAAATTGGACCCCTACAGTATCCCAATTGGAAGCAATTACTGTTGCAATTCGCGAATGGCCCGTTCGATACGCGGAATATCGGCGTATTCCTCGTCAAGCAGTTTAAAGCCTCGTTCGAGGTAAAGTTGCGCGATTTTCGCGCCTCGTTCGCTGGGATCAACGGCGGCAGCTATCAATTCGTCACTACGGTACTTCTCCGGCAACCTTCCCCCGATATGGCGCATACGCCGCTCGGTATCCTCAAGCTGGTGGAGGTCTCGCCCTTCCTGCGCATAACGCGCCATCCCGGTCAGTTTTCCCAATTCCGCCAACCGTTCGCGGTCGGTCATGGCCTGGAGCAGCAGTTCCTCCGCGTCTAAGATCATCAAGCGGCGTTGATTTAATGTCGGGGGCTTCCGAGAGAGACGGATATTCGTCAAACGTAAGAGAGTACGCGAGGTAAAGTTGACCGTATTCCTGACATGCTTCCGCCACACGCTGCATTCGAGCGGTCTCGTCTCGTGGATTGATGGAACCGACGTCACACAGATCGTCATCTCGACGTTCCGCCAACATTTGCAGACGCTCGAAGGTGCTGCCTTCCTCTAACATCGGTGGAATGGGCATCACATTGACGTTTGTAGCGTCCCGTAAATCCTCCTGCGGCAGCTGCGCCGCTAAAAACGAAGGGAGATATTTTGCCAGCGATAACGGTGTCGGCGGCACGATACAATACGTACAAAGAGTGACCCGTGGGTCGTTTGTGCTACGTGCCACAAAGATCACATGACCTTTAGGGGTTTCCTTGTTCCCGCGTAAAAAATGTATATCCATGAGAATTATTCCTCTCTCTCATGCCGCGACTCCAGGAAAGAGTCTGGAGTATTAGCAGCGTGCTTCTTTATAATAAGCTGTTTTTTCGTTCATAGCAAGCTATTAGCTTAGTCCTTTGCGCAATTGCCCCAATCGTTTGAGCAGAGCTTTATTAGCGTGTATTTCTTCTTCGGTAATATCATCGCCCCTGGTTTGAACTGTCTCTTCATACGCTTTAAGATGCTGTACGATTTCCTTTGCTCCAACGATGCGTGTCACGTTTTGCAACAAAGTACGCGCTTGCTCATCCTGGTCGCGTCGAACATCGATAATCGCCGCTTGCGCGTAGAATTCGATATATTGATGCAGGAACACGCTCCATTGTTGCGCAGTACTCAAGGTGTGCATCACTCGTTCAACGGATGCGATAGCTTGAGAGAGTTCACCCGCTGCATTATCAAGTTCCAGGCGTTCTAGAAACATACCTGCACGTTCATAGTGAGCATCCGCTGCTCCCAAGGGCTGCTGCTGTTGGTAATAGAGCTGTAATGCCTGAACAACATGGGTTGCCGCCGCTTCCATTTCGTTCTTTCCCCGTTGTGCCAATCCCTGAGCAAGAAAGGTATCCGCTTTTCCGAGCGCATCGTCACTCTGATTAAAACGAATCAGGGCCTCGTCGCAGCGTTGTAGAGCTTCATCCCATTGTTCTTGACCGATTAATGTTTGTGCAACACCCAAAACTGCATTGCCATCACCACTGGTACTCTCTAGCTGTTGGTACTCTCGCCCAGCTTCCAGAAACGTAGTCAGGGCCGTTGTCAGTTCCCCGCCTGCCAGTTGTACCCTCGCCCGTCCCAGTACGGCATCCGCCGCTAATAACGGCTCTCGCTGTGCCATTGCCTGCGCATATGCCTCGTTAAAACGCGCCGCGGCCTGACTGTAGTCACCCATCGTCAATAATAATTGTGCTTCCGTGATCAGCAAAACAGGCGCAAGTTGCGCGGCGAAGGAGTCAGTGTCCACTTCATCTCGCACCTTCATAAGCAATGTTTGGGCCTCACCAAGACGTCCATTCAATGTCGCGATACCAGCCTGTTGGGCTTCCGACTGAATAATCCAGCGCGTTTCACCAAGCCTCGTCATCTCTTCCTGAGCATCGCGATACTGTATACTTGCTAGCGAAAGCTTGCCTTGTTGCCGGTACACATCGCCTATACTCAACAATACACGCCCTTCAACAAACTCATTATGCAACATACGCGCCTGCTTGCGGGCATCTTCTAAGGTTTGCAGGGCTGTTGACAGAAACCCGCGCCGTCGCTGAATCTCGCCCAGCCCCATCATTGTCTCCACCTGTCCCAGGCGATATGCCGAGGCTTTATACGTGCGTAATGCTCGCTCCATCAGCGAATTTGCGTAGGTGAGTTGACCACGGCGCGTATGAATCTCACCTGATACGCGGCTCGCATTCGCTACACCAAGTACGTTGCTCTTATTGGTATACACCTGCAGTGCAATCTGGGCACCTGTCAATGCCTGCTCTACCTGACCACGAAACAGCGCGACCTCCGCCAGGCCGAGGTTCGCATCGGCTCCTCCTAACTCGTACTCTATCGGCAATGAACGGCTCAGCGCATCCGCGAACATGCTCTCCGACTTGTCGAGCCGTTTCTGGTCGAGGTATAGAGTTCCTAGACCAACCAATATATCAACCAGACCATATGGGTCTCGGTTCGCTTCATATACCTCTAAAGCTCGCGAGTAGTTCACTTCAGCTTCACTAAATTGACGGGCAAGTTGTTGCATATCGGCAAGGCTCCGTGCCGCATCGGCCTCGTTCATGACATCGTTCGCCGTGCGGAAAAAGCTGATGGCCTGCTGATAATAATCAGTAGCGCGACCAATGTTGCCACGCTGTAACTCCATATGACCCAGAGCCAGGGCTGTACTACCTTGACCTTTTGCGTTGACCTGTGCGACATAGAGGCGTTGCGCGTGCTGATATGCTTCCAATGCCTTATCAATGTGCGTCTGCTGGCGTTCAAGGTGGCCAATGGCAAGGAAAGCGTTGGCCTCGCTCAACGGCCTATCTGCTTCTTTGTAGAGGTTTACCGCACGCCGGTAGCTTGTTACCGCCTGCTCAATAAAGTTATTTTCGCGCTGCATATCCGCAAGTAACGAGCGACTGTCGCCCGCCCGTTTCAAGTCACCCGCCTGGCGGAATTGCTTTTCCGCTTCCACAAAAGCATCGGCAGCGGTCTCGAACTTACCCTCGTTAAGAGCATCAATGCCATCTTGCAAACGCTTTTCCGCAATTGATAGATCCTGTGTTGCCATGATGAATATCTATATCCTTACCACGTGTATGTAGTGATTACGTTACTTGCCCATATCTTGTTTTCACCTTCCATTGTAATGTGTGTGACCGATAAAGTCAAAAGAAACTGTCAGAAGGCTAGGATTGGTATAACCGTTGTGGTAGAATAGGTGCTAGAAGTGAGACGGTGCCGAATTTTGTAACCCCTCAACCGTCATTATTCAGTAATTTAGTAATAAGGAGTAGGCAACGATGTACGAAGATACCTTATCTCATGTGGACCTCTTCGCAAACCTGAATAAGAAGGAACTCCAGGCACTTGCAAAGGCCATCCAGGAACGCCACTATAGCGCAGGCACAACAATTGTCTCTCAAGGCGATTCAGGTGTTGGGCTATATGTTATCAAAAGCGGAAAAGTGAGCATCACACGCACCGGTAATGCTGACCGGGCAGAAGAAGAACTGGGAACGGCAGGTGCGGGAGAGGTGCTGGGCGAAATGTCCCTGCTCGATGATTTACCCCGCTCAGCCACTATCACCGCCAGCGAAGATGTCACAGCATTATTGCTCCCCATCTGGGAATTTCGTACTGTGCTGCAAAATCACCCCGATATCGCCGTAAAACTACTTGCCGTCCTCAGCCGCCGCTTGCGCAAAGCCGAGAATCGCAGGCACGAATAACAAGGTTCAGCACCCAGACATGAACCACCCCTTGTGAGTTGGTTCATGTCTGGGTGTCTGAAACAGGCGTATCTCGATTGAGCAGGTTCTGTATCTCCGCAAACATTGTTTCAACATCGGCGAAGGAGCGGTAGACACTGGCAAAGCGAATGTAGGCGATCTTATCCATGCGTTGCAAGTGTTCCATCACAAGTTCGCCGATCACGCTGCTTTGTACCTCTCTCCTACCCAATTGATACAGTTCCTGCTCGATTTCCGCAACCGCATTTTCAATTTCGCCGACCGGTAATGGTCGCTTTTCGCAAGCTTTGCGCAGACCAACATATAACTTTTGCCGATCAAAGTCTTCACGCCGTTGGTCTCGTTTAATCACCATCAAGTGAAAGAGTTCAACGCGCTCATAGGTGCTAAAGCGTCCTTTGCACTGCTCGCATTCACGCCTGCGATGAATGGCATCACCAATATCACGCGAGTCTTTCACCCGCGAGTCCGTCCCACCACAATGTGGACACTTCATGCTGGCTCCCCTCCTGGGTAAAATTGTAATAGAAGCATTGTATCACAATGCTCAAAAGGGTCAAAAAAGAGTGCCTGGCCACGGTGTGGCCAGGCACTCTTTTTTGACCTCAATACTACACCATTACCGGGGTAGCCGCTTTCTCATCGCTGGTGACAGTTAGTGAAACAACCGTAGTGTCATGCGCAAGTGGCGCAATCGCTCCACCTGGCTGCTCTTTCCCGATGTAGCCAGAGCGTAGGCGAGTACCTTCACGCCAATAGGCATACCAATATGGCCCATGCCCTTGTCCGTCGCGACATGTTCCGCAAGATGCCTTCCCGCACTTACGGTACTGCAATTGATAGGTGATATGTTGATCGTCTGGTAACTGCGTCATGAAACGTTTTCCTTCCCCTTCCACAGAAAAACTGCATATGTCTATGCCTCTCACAGGATACCATCATTAGATGAACATTACATGAAAATGTCGCCTACAATAATGACACAATGTTCATCTACTTGCAAGTATAACGTTTTTAGCGCTAACTTTCAATAACAAATTTGTCATGCGGCACATGTACCACATGTATTGAAAGATGCAACAATGTTAGACATATGTTCAGCACTCACCCATTTGTGCCATCTTGTTTCATTCTATTCGCGGATGTGGTATTATCCATATAGCTCATATCGTGATGGGTCCCTTGTAGTTCATCGGCTGAGTTCTCCGGGAAAAACATATCTATGCACAGAAAGAAATCTCGTAGGGTACGATATCAGCTTAAAGTACTATTCACTACATCTACAACCGCCAGAGGTGAGTGGACGAATGTCCCTCTATTGAATAAGGCATTTAGCAAGGCACGCTTCCTTGTTCCTTTGTTGATGCTGATTGTGTTAATTCTGGCCGGACGCGCACTCGTCAATGCTCCCGCCACTCTTGGCTATCTTCAGCAATTCGCCGTTTCACAAGCACCAGCGGCTGATGTCCAGGGACAAGAGCCTGTCAACTTTCTTAGAGGCAAGTCAGCCTCGTTAAGTTGGATTCAGGGCAGTGATTGCCAGCGCGGCATCTCAGCATACCTCCAGTCTGCCGCAGCGAATCCAGACGCCGCACTTGTTGGCACAGGCTGGGTGAACCCGCTAGACGGCAGCCTCAATAATGGCCCAAGCAACCAGTGTATGGCTGGTAGTACCAGTATGGATAACGTGATCAGATTGATCCATAGTAAGGGTGGCATGGCGTATTTGACCATTACAATGGATACAGACGTTTCATGGTCATGGCAACAGTCGGCAACCTATATTGATAATGCACGCTCCAACCCCAGCTTGATTACTCCTATCATCAACGAGGTGATACGTGGACATTATGATGGTGCGATCATGGATTTAGAGGGCGTTGATCATACCTACCCCAACATCCAACAGAGCTTTGCGCAATATAACCAGCGCATCTGGTCCGCGCTGCAACGCCTGCACAAACCGTATGGTATCGCATTGATCCACAAACTGAGTGACGACGATGCTTACTATCATTTGAATGGTTTTGAGAACTGGCACCTGCTGGCTCATGCCGCCGATTTCATAGTGATCATGGCGGTTGACCAATCTTATTGGATGCCGGGGCCAACGGCGAGCGTCGCGTGGCTGAATCAACTCCTGGCTTATACGCTGCAGACCATGCCAAATATGTTGCCTCGCATCATCTGGGAATTACCCCTCTATGGTAATACGTGGCACTGGGCCAACGGCGGTTGGGTCTTTGATGGCGATATCACTTTTGCGGATGCGCAACAAATCGTTCGCCAGTTATCCCCATCGCAGATAAATGCCAGTGCCAGTAATGTGCATGATGTCTACTCGCCCCATGTAGTGTATACCGATTTATCCGGTGTGGTACATTCGCTCTGGTATTTTACTGGCACCGGCCTCTACAATACCATTGTTGGTTTCTGGACCACGTTAGCACAGGAGCCACAGTTTGCCAATAGCCATGCCAAACTAGCAATTGCTGTATGGTGGCGTACCACCTCAGAGCCGGAAGATTTCTGGGCCCATCTTGACACCTTGTATTAACCTGCCTGACACTCATAAAAGCGTCAGGCGAGCTTTTGCGGCCGGTGCTATAATAGAGCTATACCCCGTTCGCTCAAATTTGGATGCATCTGTTCCGTTCGTTTTTGTGTTGTAGAATTCGGAAAGAGAATTTGCAGATGAACATTATTATCAAAGGGAAGCAGATGGAAATCACCCCCCGCCTGCGTCAGTATATTGAGCGCAAAGTGCAACGTCTTTCGCGCCTGGTTGACGAAGAGACGCGGGTAGAAGTGACCGTAACAGAAGAGCAGACCCGCAGTGCCCGCGATCGGTATTGTATCCAGTTGGCACTTGTCGGCGGTTCTAATGGCTCTCATCCCGTTCGTAGTGAGATGAGTGGATTGAATGCGAACATGGCATTTGATCGTGCATTGAACAAAGTACTCACGCAGCTTGGTCGCCAGAAAGACCGCCAGACCACGACGGTACGGCACCGTACCCCCCCGGTGAAAGTCCTCGCACTGACTCGTTCCGGAGCCATTGTTCCATTGGGAGAAGATGAGGAAATATATGAAGACGTAGGAGCATACAGTGACGAAGTTGCCGATACTGCTGTTGCGAAAGAGCAAAACGAAGAGATATGGTCGCGTGTACTGGAAATCCGTCGCCTACCCACCAAACCGATGGATGATCAAGAGGTGATTGCACAGATGGAGGTACTGGGTGCTTCGTTCTTACCATTCTTTAATGAGGCCACCAATAGCGTCAATGTGATGTATAAACTGAGCGAAGGCGGCTATGGCTTGCTGGTACCCGAATTAGAGCAAAGGTAACCTTATTACACTAAAACCCATGCAATGAGACAGGCTAGCCTGTCTCATTGCATGGGTTTTAGTGTAATAAGGTTACCTCAAATTCCCATGGGTGTGGCAGAGTATCCTCAAATTGCCCAAGTGGGTCGGCAGCGCGTATCGTCAACAAGCGTGCATCCGGCGACGGAAGCGGACGGAAACGGGCACTTCCCTGATAGACCGCGTGGTTGGCATCGTCCGCCAGTTCCGGGCGGGCTAATAGCATTCCTCCACGATCCCCCATCCATTGTGTTCCTGTATTATCCTTGACGAAGAAGATAATTCGTGGCACAAAGGCAAAGCCTTTCGTGAATGGTGGCCTCATCCACAGATAATGCAGCTCAAAGTGATCCGAGAAGAATTGTAACTGATTTCAGCATCAGCACTCTGCCTTGCTGCTTTTGCTCCAACTCTACAATGATCGTGCGCTGCGGCTCCCGTGAGGAGGCTTGTGCGATGCCGCTCTCCATTTCTTGCGGTGCCGCGATAACGACAGGAGGACGAGAGGCCAGTTCCAAAGCTTTGGCCGAAAAAGGTGCCGGATCATGAAGAATCTCATTGCACAATTGTAAGCAAGCATCACAGATATAGGCCGCCCCCGGCCCTGCCACCATCCGTCGAACTTCTGGTGGGCGGCGACCGCAGAATGAGCAGCGAGCCATTGATCGGTCAACAGTCATGATCGGTACCCTCGTCGTAAAAAGTAGGTCAACTTCCTTCGGTCCCTACGCGACTCTTGTGTGTTTGTAGCGCTGCGACAGCCGCAGAATAGAGTCCCATTCGTTCCAACAAAGAAGCATGCGCTTCCCATTCAAGCGTATCATCCAGTGGTGTCAGTACTGTTGATAGCTCTGCAAATGAAGGCTCAGGCGGTGTTGAGCCATTTTTCTTTCCTTCTGTAGGGACGATTACGTCAGGCGTCCAGTCACTTTCACTCACGTCATATTTGCGCTGGAGTGCCAGTTGTATCAAATAATCGGCGAAGTGCGGATTTAGGTAGAAGCGAGCCATGCATATATGTCCCGTAAGCTTGCCGGTAGATTGCTCCTTCTGTCCCATCCTCAGCGTTGTTGCCATAGCCTTTGAGAATCTTGCCCAATGGTTTAGCTGTGCCGAGGTAGGTTCGTCCACCGTGGTTCTCAAAGCCAACGAGCGTACTACCATTCCAACGAATTGCCACATCCCCAATACAGCGGGGAACCTGTGGCCCTTTATGGATAGTCCAGGCATCGAATACGCCCAGCCCTTTCATATCGGAACCATGCGCGGGACGATAATATTGCGCCAGCAATTGAAAGCCCCCACACACAGCCAGCACGGGCATATCATCCTCAATGGCAGCCCACAATCCAATGCCTTTGATATCATATAAATCCTGGGCGACCGGTGCCTGTTCTTTGTCCTGGCCTCCGCCAATGAAGAGCATGTCGTACTCGTCGGGCGCCAGGGCATCACCAATGCCTAATCCCACCACTCGTAGCTCTATACCGCGCAACTGGCAACGTTGGCGCAACACCAGAATATTGCCTCTATCTCCATAGAGATTCAATTGATCCGGGTATAAATGCCCTATCGTCAGCGTTAATCGGGAAGTAATGCTATTCCTCATTCATCCCTCCCTTCCCAATAATGTGGTGTCAGGCCACGTTGTTCCAGTTCACGATGTATCTCTAATAATCCTGTATACGTCGGGATAACGAACAGCGTTTCACCAGCTGGTGTTTGCTGTACGGCACGATTGATTGCCTCTACCATACCATAGCGACGGTCAGTTCCCACCTCTAACTTTGGCTCAATTATCTGCGTGCCTGCTTGACTATTCTTTCTGGCCCGCGAATTCCGGTTACGGGTTGCGTCTTCACGCCGCAAAGCTCGTAACGGGGTTGTTGGCACAATCATCATTTCCTCCGGTGCAACTCCGGCATATTTCAGGCGCAAGGCCAGATCGAGGGCACGTGTGCCGCCAAGCACTAATGTTGCCGTCTGGTTCACCATACGCTCAAAATCCACATCCCAGATCCAGGAAATATCGCGACCGTCGGCGATGTTATCATTTAAGACCAGCAACACATGACGCGGTGCTTCTTCGCTTTCGTTGAAGATGGTACGCAACACTTCGTTGAAGCTGGTAGGGTTTTTCGCCAATAGCAGGCGCAACGTGCGTCCCTCGATCTGTACCCGTTCACCACGTCCAAACACCGGCTTGAATTGCTCTATACCACTCACTATTGGCTTCCAATCAATAGCGAGTGCTTGCGAGACGGTGATAGCCGCCAGGGCGTTGTAGATATTGTACAGGCCCGGCAACGGTAGAACGATATCACCTTCCTGTTTTGGCGTCACGATGTGCATATGTAAACGGTCGAAGCCGTCGGATAGTACTTTTGTAACACGTACATCTGCCGGTGGGCGTGTGTGTCCGCAATGCGGGCAGGCATAGTGACCCATGTGGCTATAGAAGCGTAATGTGTAGCTATATTCGCTGCCACAGTGCGGGCAGGTGCGCGTATCAATTACCTGGTGCCGCTCAGATGCCGCCTGCTGGAAAAGCAGGTCAAGGGCGGGATCATCAATGCCAAAATACAGCACATTACCGGTAAATAGTTCGCCGAGGTGGGCTGTGGTCGGATCATCAGCGTTCAGAACCAACGTTGTATCGTTCGGCAAGGCTTTCACCGCTGAATGCCAGCGTGTTGCAACGCTGTCCACCTCACCATAGCGATCAAGCTGGTCGCGAAACAGGTTGGTAAAAACAGCGACACGCGGTGGAATGGTCTTGACCATCTGCGGTACAACCGCTTCGTCCACCTCAAATATCGAAATAGCCCGACCGGAACGGCGTAAATGACCGTTGGGCAAGGCACGAATGACAAGCGAACTGGCGATCCCGCGCATCAAATTTGACCCTTCGCGGTTGCGCCAGACGCGCAGGCCTGCATCGCCGAGAATAGCAGAAATAAAGCCACTGGTGGTCGTTTTCCCATTGGTGCCGGTAACGATTATGCTGCCGTGTTCCAGTTGCGCGGCAAGGTGACCAACGATATTCGGATATAAACGTTGTGCAACAATACCCACGACGCTTGTTCCACCGCCAAGATGCAGACGGCGAGACAATGCTCCCGCCGTGCGCCCGCCTACTACCGCGAAACCAGCACGTAGGGATGTACGCTGGCCCAAATGCTGCATCTGTTGTATCCGTATATCATGCATAGCATGAAGCGAGTTCTTGCTATCTACCGCCCCATCTTTCTGCGCCTGGCGGCTGTTACTTTTCCCTGAACGCCTCCCTCGCGAAACGAGGCGCGGGAATTTCTGTTTTGGCATAGTGTTCCTCCAGACCAGCGCCTTCGACTGGCCTACCATCTGAGGATAGCATGTTGGCACAAACAGGTCAAGTCATTGACAATTTGCCCCTTTGACACCATGTGATATCCTTGAAGGAATTTTCCCGCACATTTCGCGTTACAGTAGGATAGAAGTAACCGTTTTGTCGGGAAGGCATAGAATAGGGGCTTGTCAACATGTGCTATCCTATGCAGTGAGAAGGAACTCATGTGCGTTGTGCGTTGTGTCGTAAATACTGAAGATCAGGTATAATTGAATGGCAAAGAAACTTGTAATTGTAGAGTCGCCCGCAAAGGCCAAAACTATTGAGAAATTTCTTGGGCGTGACTATGAAGTCAAAGCCTCAATGGGGCATATCATGGATTTGCCCAAGAAGGGCCTCGGCGTCAATACGCGCAAAGATTTTGCGCCCGCCTATGTGGTTATTGAGAAAAAAGATAAGCTGATTGAGGATTTGAAAGCGGCCTCAGATCGGGCCGATGAAGTATACCTGGCCCCTGACCCGGACCGCGAAGGGGAGTTTATTGCCTGGTCGCTCAAGCATTTGTTGCATCTCCAGAACCCACGCCGCGCCGTCTTTAACGAGATTACCAGAGGAGCCGTGCGGGAGGCGATTCAGAAGCCACGAGAGATAAACGAAGACCTGTTCAATGCACAACAAGCGCGTCGTGTCTTAGACCGTCTCGTTGGCTATAAAATTAGCCCGTTACTCTGGCGACGTATTCAATCCGGTACGAGTGCCGGGCGCGTACAATCCGTCGCTTTGCGCCTCATCTGCGACCGCGAAGCGGAAGTCCGCGCCTTTGTCCCCGAAGAATATTGGAGCATCACTGCGACGCTGAGCAAGCAGCAGCAACAAGAAACATTTGAGGCCAACCTCATCACCCGTCTCAAAGACATCGCGGCGTTCAACACTGCGGAGAACGGCAATGGCACCGAAGGTGAAGAGCAGGCTGAGCAGGCCACACCTGCTGGACTCGCCGGGCAGACCGGGCAGAATGGTGCAAAGGCTCCCAAAACGGAAAAAGGGCGCATCAAAATCTCCTCGAAAGAAGAGGCGGATGCCATTCTCGCCGATTTACAGGGCGCGACTTACACGGTGCTGAAAGTTGAAGAGAAAGAGCAGCGTCGCCAACCTTATCTGCCATATACTACCAGTACATTGCAGCAAGACGCTTCGGTGCGGCTCTATTTGAAGCCCAAGAAAACGATGAGTATTGCTCAGCAGTTGTATGAAGGTATTGAACTGGGTGCGCGTGGTCATCAAGGCTTGATTACCTACATGCGTACCGACTCCACGCGCATCTCGGAAGAGGCGCAGGCAAAAGTCAAAGAGTACATCGCACAGGAATATGGGCAGCCATATGTTGGACAGGGACGCACCGGGAAAGCTAAAGCAACGACCCAGGACGCCCACGAAGCGATTTGCCCAACCGATGTTACCCTCACGCCGCCAAGCGTGAAATCACATCTGACACCCGATCAGTTCAAACTCTACAATCTGATCTGGCGTCGTTTTGTCGCCAGCTTTATGACGCCCGCCGTGTTTGACACAGTGCGTGTAGATATCGTCGCTGCCCAGTATGTCTTCCGGGCCAATGGTTCCAATCTCAAATTTCCCGGCTTCTATGCCGTCTGGCCTCGCGAGGAGGATGAAAGCGTATTGCCATCCTTGCAAACGCGGGAGGTACTCAATTTACACAGCTTGAAACCAGACCAGCATTTTACGCAACCACCGCCGCGCTTTACCGAGGCGAGCCTGATCAAAGAGTTGGAAGAGCAGGGCATCGGTCGCCCAAGTACCTATGTGCCGATTCTCAGCACTATTCAGGATCGGGGCTACGTTGAGCAGGAGCAACGTCGTTTTGTGCCAACATGGCTGGGCGAAACCGTCAACGAGGTCATGAACAAGCATTTCCCCAATATCGTCGATACCAGTTTTACCGCTGAAATGGAACGTAAGCTCGACGATGTTGAGGAGGGTCGGCAATCATGGACAGAGTTCTTGCACAGCTTCTATGGGGACTTCAAAACTTCAATGGAGAAAGCCGAAACAGAGATGAACCGCGTCCAGAAACCTGTTGAAGAGATTGATGAGCTATGCCCGGAATGCGGACACAATCTGATTATCCGTACCGGTCGCTTCGGACGTTTTGTCTCATGTTCCAACTTCCCAGAGTGTCGCTATAGCCGCTCGTTTTTGACAAAGACCGGTGCGCTCTGCCCGCAGTGCGGCGGCGACCTTGTTGAGCGCAAGACGAAGCAGAAAAAACGCATCTTCTACGGGTGCAGCAACTATCCCACCTGCAACTTCGCTATCTGGGATCGTCCGGTACCTGAGCTTTGCCCCAACTGCGGCGGCCTGATGGTTGTGCCAAAAGTAGGACAAAACCCAGTCTGCTACAATGAAGTCATTGCAGTCCAGCGAGCCAGCGAAGACAAGCCACAGCCCGACGGCACAACACCCACGAAAACTCCGCGCACACCGAAAACACGACGTACTCCACGCAAGCAAGCGGGTAACCCGGCAATGAACGGAGCAAGTGGAGCAAACGAAGCCGCTCCTACAAAAACGAAGAAGGCCACAACACGAGCATCTACGGCAAGAAAAAAAACAACGACGCGGACCTCAACCGCCAAAAAGGCGACCATGCGTCGTACAACAAGTCGAACGAAAACCGCAAAAAGTAATTAACTGCCATAGGGAGGAAGGATTTCATGTCGCACACGGTAACGCTCATCCCCGGAGATGGTACAGGACCAGAAATTACCGAGGCTACATGTAGAGTGCTGGAAGCCACTGGCGTCCAGTTTGAATGGGAAGTCCGCCAGGCAGGCTTAGCTATGTTGGAACAGTATGGAACGGTTTTGCCCGACGCGGTCATCGAATCGATCAAACGAACAAAAGTCGCGTTAAAAGGACCGATTACAACTCCCGTTGGAAAAGGCTTGCGGAGCGCGAATGTGACTTTACGCAAGAAACTGGATTTATACGCTAATCTGCGCCCGGCGAAAACATATCCGGGCCTGCGCTCTCGTTATGAGAATATTGATTTAACGATTGTACGCGAAAACACTGAAGATCTATACGCAGGTATTGAGTTCAAGAGGGGAACACCTGAACAGGAAGAGATCATTGAGACAATTGCCAGCACCACTGGAACGCGTCTGGACAACGATGCCGCGATCAGCATCAAATATATCACGGTCATGGCAACACGGCGCATTGTGAAATTCGCGTTTGAATATGCGCGTGCCAATGGTCATCGTAAAATTACGGCAGTTCACAAAGCCAATATTATGCGTTACTCCGATGGGCTGTTTCTGGCAACTGCACAGGAAGTGGCAAAAGAATATCACGATATTCAGTTTGAGGATCGCATCGTAGATAATATGTGTATGCAACTGGTGCAGAAGCCTGAAATGTACGATGTGCTTGTCTTGCCCAACCTTTACGGAGACATTATTTCCGATCTCACCGCCGGCCTGATCGGCGGCCTTGGAGTCGCCCCTGGCGCCAATATCGGCAGCCAGTATGCGGTGTTCGAGCCTGTGCATGGCAGTGCCCCGAAGTATGCAGGCCAGAATAAAGTTAACCCCATGGCAATGATGTTTTCGGGCGTTCTCATGCTCCGCCACCTTTGCGAACGCGACGCCGCCAACCGCCTGGAGAAGGCAATTGCTCAGGTAATCACCGAAGGGAAAAACGTGACCTACGATTTGAAGTCCCGCTCAGACGACCCCACAGCCGTCGGCACATCCCAGGTTGCCGATGCGGTTATTGAGAAACTGCAAAAATTGTAAAGACAGGAAACGGGTCTGACACTCGCAAGAGCATCAGACCTGTTTCCTGTCTCACTTTTTCTTCGAACGACGTTGACTGTAACGGTACTCTTCGTACAAATCGTCATCGGCACCTTTGACGCCCTGGCGCATAAGCGGCGGATTGTTTTTCGCAGCAGGCGCATTGGACGTGCTTTGCCTTGTACCACGTTTAACTGGCTGCTTTTGACCGCTCATCGCGCTAAAGCTACGCGGAATAAGATCGAAGTAGGCGAGCACTATTAGCAGCACAACGAGCGTTGCTAAGTATGCCAGTGTGGACGTGCTGATAGCGATGTTGCCACCAAAAAGGTTGAACGATGTAATAGGGTGATCGATACCACTGGACTTAAAAGCGTTCAACTCGAAAGCACCAACGAAATTCGCAGCAAGCAGGTAGATTACCATACCAATGAGATAGCGCGTCTTGAACAGGCTGGGGCGCGGAGCGGGTCTAGCTGCTGCTGTCTTCTTCGGTTCAGCCGATGCGACCACTTTTGCTTCTGTTGGTGTCTCGGCTGTACTTGCTGCCTTCGCGGGCGATTTTCCACGAGTGGCACGAGCAATTCTCGCTTGAGCGATATCAGCCTCTGTCGGTGTTTCCGCCTGCTGCTTCTTACCTACGGTTGAGAAGAAACCCGACAAGCGTCGTGAAGGGCCTGAGGTCGTTTTCTTCATTGTTGTATTAGTAGCTGGTGGCGTCTCCACGGCGACAGAACTGTCAATGTTTGGTGTTGCGCCATCTTGCTCAGAGGATACCATAGCATCCTGCTCAGTTGAGGCTACTAGCATGGGGCGATTTTTTGTACGATTGGCACGTTTATAGGGCCTACGACCAGGCTCCTGCATCATGTTGATTGTCCTCCAGAAAAGTTGTCACTATTATATTGATTATACGACGCCGTTTCATCACCATACGGACTCTCTGACTGCTCAGGAGGGAGGTTCTGCGTGCTGGCAGGAAATTCCTGTTGCGACCCCGCATTGTTGTTGTTCGGCAATGGCATGGACGGATACGAAGGTGCAGGTTGTAGAGTTGATATGCCCTGTTGTGAGGCCACCGGTGGCATGGGTGACATTGCCGGGTACGAGGGAGAAGAATACGACTGTTGGGGTTGCAGTTGTTGAAGTGGTGGCTGTGGTTGTGATGCAGCAGCCCTTGCCTGAGATACCCCATCCAGTACACCCAACCCTGCACGCGCAATCTCATCATCACGCCCAGGTGCATTGCCTCCGCTTACACCAATACCTCCGACTGTCGCCCCATTGATTTTAATAGGCCAACCACCGGCAGCCATGATAAATTTCCCCTCGTACATCGCCGACATACTTGAGGCAAAGCCGGGAATACCTGAACCCCACTGGGCAACCGCGTCCGTTGACTGGTTAAACATCACGGAGGTGCTGGCTTTGGCAATACTAATATTGCCAGTCGCCCAACCATATGGAGCCATCATCCGTTCAAAGAGGACAAGATGTCCACCCGCATCCACTATCGCGATGCTCACCGGACTCCGTAACTCTCTAGCGCGTTGTTTACTCGCCTCTAATATCCGACGCGCTACATCTATTGACATGCTCACGCGACCTATTCTCCTTTATTACACACATATGATGACACGTACCCATCTTTTAACAGGTGCGCTTTGTATTGACTCTATTGTATTGCATATCCTTCATATAATCAATATGGCAAAACCTGAGGGTCAAACATCCCTCCAAGGGAAGATAGAGACGCGCTTCAGCCCGACCGCGGGCCGATAGTGAAACGGCCAGACCCCGCACGGTCGGGCTGAAGCGCGTCTCTACACAATCCGCACACGTTCTTGACGCCATTCGAGTTTGCTATACTTCTCCTCAACCAGTTGATGGGCCAGGTCCCACTCGGATGGCGTTAATGTTCCCGGCTCAAATGTTGCATCCAGAGCGGCACTGAACCCTTCACGAAAGGCAGTAGCAGCATCGTCCCAACCGGCGCCAACAAAAGTGTGCAGGGGCGTCGTCTTTTCACGATAGAGGGCCAGAGCTTCTGCACGAGCAGCCTCGGTAGGATAGCGCAGCATAGAAAAGAACTCGGTTGCGTGATCCGCAAGCGGCAATGATCCCTGCTGCAAAAGCGATTCATCTTTCCAGACCTGTGCACTACCTACCAGCTTAAAGCCGCTGGCGGTCAAGTCGGCCTGCGTCGAGGAGGCAAAGCAGGCGGCGGATGGATGCTTGCTCACATGCTCGTCGCTCAATATGGCTTGCACGCCAAGATTTTGGAGCGCAGCCAGCAACCCTTGCGCAAGATAGGCATACGCGGCTACCACTCCCGCAGGCACGCCTTCACGCTTGCCAATCACGATGCTGTAGGTGAATTCGTCGCGATGGTAGACCGCACGCCCACCGGTTGGTCGGCGCACCAGCTCAATATGCAGTCGCTGGCAAACATCGCTGGCAATTTCCCGCTCAATGCTCTGGAAACGGCCCAGCGAGATGGATGGTTGGCACCAGTTGAAAACGCGCAAGGTCGGAGGCACTTCTCCACGAATATGATGAATGAGTATAGCCTCGTCAATCGCCATATTTAACGCGGCCTCTTGCTTGCCGGTATTGAGAAAACGATACGTTGCTTGCATATACCTGTACCTTGTTTAGCCTTTCAAGCGAGCCAATTTCCATTTCTCGCGCTGCGCTTCCCGCACCGCTTCTGAAGCGGGAACATACTTTGCCAGAAACTCCTCACGAAAGGCCGGATAGGTTCCCGCAATAATAGATTCACGCAAATGTTGCGCCAGGCGCAACATGAAACGGATATTGTGAATGCTACCGAGGCGATAGTACAACTGCTCCTCGGTACGCGCCAGGTGATGCACATAGGCCGCGCTATAGTTGCGACAGGTGTAACAATCGCAACCCTCCTCAACTGGGCCACGCTCAGCGCGAAAGCGAGCGGACTTGATATTGACGCGCCCGTAGAGGGTGAACAATCCGCCATGCCGTGCAACACGAGTTGGCAGCACACAATCAAACATATCCATGCCGAGGCCCACAGCGATAACCAGGTCTTCAGGCGAACCAACACCTAGCAGGTGACGCGGCTTATCGCGAGGCAGTTCCGGCGTCACATAACCCAGCATCTCCCACATCTGCTCTTTAGGTTCACCAACCGAAAGACCGCCAATGGAGAGTCCCCGAAATGGCAGGTTGCCGATAAAACGTGCGCTCTCCTGCCGCAACTCCGTCGAAAAGGCCCCCTGTACAATGCCAAACAACGTCTGCTGCGGGCGATACTGCTCTTTTGCAATCAAAGCTCGCTCGGCCCAGCGATGCGTGCGCTCCATCGCCGCCCTCGCCTCTGGTTCAGCGCATGGATACGCGGCACAGATATCGAGCGGTAAGATAATATCAGCACCCAACTCTGCTTCAAGGCGCATGACGCTCTCCGGGGTGAGCATATGCGGTGAACCGTCGAGGTGCGATTTGAAGGCGACCCCTTCTTCACCCACGCGCCGCAAGTGGCCCAGACTGAAAACCTGGAAACCGCCGCTATCCGTCAACATCGGCCCATCCCAATGCATAAAAGAATGCAGCCCACCGAATTCCTCGATCAACTGTGGACCTGGGCGCAGCATGAGATGATAGGAATTGGCGAGAATAATCTGCGCTCCGGCGGCTCGTAGCTCCTCCGGCGAAACACTTTTGACCGTCGCCTGTGTGCCGACGGGCATAAAAATAGGCGTGCGAATAGTACCGTGAGGAGTCTCAATCGTGCCAGCCCTTGCCCAGGTTGCGGAGCATTCAGCATCAATGGTAAAAGAAAACGAAGCCATGCATCCCTCAATTAGCTAGACTATGTTCTTCTCCTATTCTCGCATAAGCGTCAAGCCAGTAGGGACGCCCAGACGCGGTAAAAATAGCACAAGATACCATAAAAAGATTGCATTAGTGTTAAAAGTACACATAAAAATTCTATAAAGATGCGCAAAATGTCAATAAATTGGTGCGAAAACTCTTGAAAACCGCGTTGCCATAGTGTATGCTTCTTTTCGGTATCCTTACTATCTTTGGTCAATCTCGCGAACAAGATGGTTCGTCCAGAACATCCGTCCTGTCAGTCAATTGGTTGGGCCCACGCTGGTATGGGAACGAGCAGTACGCAGGCGACTGGTGACATCTTCCAGGATATGGCCCGAACAACACACAAGGAATACCTACATATCACAAGGAGGTCCCTAGTTGAACTTCGTCGACTTAACTCTCAAGTGCCGCGACTGCGGTAACGACTTCGAATTTACCGCAGGCGAGCAAGAATTCTACCAGCAAAAAGGACTGATGAATCAGCCCGGTCGCTGTCCAACCTGCCGTGCGGCACGCCGCAATTCATCCAACGGTATGGGCGGACGTTCCGGCGAACGCGCCCCTCGCGAGATGCACACGGTCATCTGTGCCGAGTGCGGAATTGAAACACAGGTCCCATTCTTGCCCAAGAATGATCGTCCCGTGTATTGCAGCCCCTGCTACGACAAGGTACGAGTCGCCCGCGGCTAACCCTTGCCCCATCGGGAGTTGCATTCCGCGTCACGCACATCCTACAAACAAACAAAAGGCAGGGTCAAGGGCTGTATCTTGACCCTGCCTTTTGTTGCTATCCCATCCAGGCACAGTGAGATTTTGCAAAGCAAAGATGAGTGCTACATTTTGCCAATTCACAGCGGCAATAACAGGAAGCGCTCTCGTTCTTGCGCCAAACGAGCCAGTTGTTGTGTCATTTCCCGCAAACCACTGCTGCCCTGACTATTCCAATTTTCTGGTGTCAATTGTGAAACATAGGCATAAATTTGCTCACTGTTGCGCACCAACGTCAGATCAAACTGGAGTAACTGCATCAGCAATGTCTGCTCTTGCCGGAAACGCCACCAGATACGATCCTGCGTCGGGACCGACATACCACGAATATGCGTTTCTACGCGAGAAAGTGCCTGTTGTACTGCCTCGATCTCACGTAACTGTGCCATTGCCTCTTGCGGCGGGTCTGGATTGGCACGAGTTAGAGGGGGGATAAAGCGGGTGTAATAATCGCTGCGCAATTGCGCGAGCAGAGCTACTGCTTGCGCAAGATTGTAAGAGGCACGCTCTCGTACAAGCATATCATCGGCACGGGCTTGATTAGTCTTGTTATAAAAGTTGTAGCCATAGCCTGTGAGCAGGAGTTGCAATTGCTGCACTATTGGATTGTTTGATGGTTCCGAACTCATCATGCTCCTCTCGATACGGGCAAATACAAATTTACCCGTATCTCGACCTCTTCTTTAAAGGTGTGCCGTTACCGTGTCTGCTGAGGGGGATTAGGCGAGTTGGCGGTATAGCGATCGGTACTCGCGGTTGGCTGTACTCCACTAATGGTGAAAGGTTGTCCGATTGCCATATTGGGGGCAGAGACCACGCCGCGTTCAGCCATGAGCATCGCTGTGTAATAGCGCACTGCATCTAATTCGCTCAGTCCAAAAGCCTTGAGTGAAATCAGTGCTTTCATACGCTCATCACGCGGAAACACCAGAACCTTGATCGCGTCAACAGTGATACCATAGACGCCTAAGAATTGTTGCAGGTGCTGATACACTACCTGCGAAAGATCGTGAATCTTTTCGTTCACGGACTCAAGAGGGGTGATCTGCACGACCTGATTCACAGCCTGTTCAATAGCAGGACCCGCATAAGTATTCACTTCCTGTATCATCAGTGCATGGCCTGAATAGGGCATATGTTGGACGAGTTGCATAGCAGCTTCGCGTGTCTCGACATGGATATAGTAATCCACGCTGTAGACCATCTCGGCCATTTCTCGTGAGAGGGCCACACCACTCGTTTTCAAGACAAGTTTGGAACGGTTGATGTAGAGTGCCTCGTATTGCCACGGGCTTTGCCCTCCATAGAATGCCTGCTGCATCGAGCCAAAAAGAGGGCGATCAGGCGTCTGAACGGTGTATTGACCCGTTTCATAGATGTTCAGAATAGCCCCGCGAGACTTGAGTACACAGAAATGGTTGCTTTCCACAGTGAGTAGTGAACCATTGACAATATCGTTATTGGGATAGTGCCACAGCAACACTTCCGGCCCCATGATCTCTTCGCCGTTCGTGGAAAGGGTTGAAATGACACTTCGTACTCCTGGCATACATACCTCCTGGTATAACAGTAAACCGATACGTTATTCATATGAGGAATTTCTCATACCTTTTAAACGCGTGAGGTAAGAATACATCACATAGAAGAGGTTTGTCTATAGGAGGGAAAAACACAAAAGCCAGAGTCAAGCACAGCCCCCCTTGACTCTGGCTTTCTTTTTTGCTATCCCTATTCCTTCTTCGTGCCGTTATCGCTCTCCAGCGTAAGCAGGTAATGCCTGGCCTCTTCCACGGTCTTCGCGGAAAACAGGCTAACCATTACACGTTGCAATACCATAGGGTCTTCGATAGCTCTTACCTGTTTCTTTGCAAGGGAAGACAGATCTGGGAAATGTGTTCCTGTAAAACTTATGAGTGCCTGACGCCACATTTTAAGGTTAGCTTTTCGCTCCTTCTGGCGTCCTTCCTCGATTCCACGTTCGATACCTTTCTCGATACCTTGCTCAATCCCGCGTTCGATCCCCTCTTCTAATCCTTCTCGCAATATGTCCTGATACGCCCACGATTCTTTCAGTATGTCCTTTAACATTCCGAACCTCCTGTTGAGCCATTCACGCTCATCGTTCTTTTTTAGTACCAGTGCCGCTACGATGCAATAACTCCGTTTTTTGTGTGAGTAGACGTACTCATCTCTTCACTACTTCACGATGCGCCATCTGCGTCCGATGGTAATGGAGATCCCATTTACAGGTTGCCGAAATAGTGGATGAACTTAGTTTTTAAACTTTTCACTTTTTCAGTAAATCACTATTGAGCTGACAGAAGGTCAGATGCGATTACTATTAAAGCGTTGTATTCAGACGTTTACCCATCTTGCGATCATCCGTCTCGTTCAATTGTAGCATTATTGTATTATATTTATAATATATACTTATCGCTTCAATAGCGGTTTTTCAATTCCTAGCGAGCGTTCTCCAGTAAATTGCGCTCCGGGAATGAGCCATTGCACCATTTGCTGTGGACTCACCATAAACATCCGTTTCATCAGGTCGTCCCATGGTTTTACCATGTCAGATATCCTCCATTTTCGATTGATACCTTCTCTATACTGCTTGCGGAACAAAAAGCGGACAGGTACTACCTGAAAACCTCATTGGGCAGACCGCATATGCGAAAAAACTTTCCTTCTATTCCTTCTCACCTGTGGTACAATAACCCTGTTATTCGCTTAAACACATTGATACGACTATTATTTTTGAAGGTGACGACGATGTTGGAACAGAACGATTTATTGGCGGGACTCAATGAACCGCAGAAGAGGGCCGTGACGACAACGGAGGGACCGTTGTTGATACTGGCAGGGCCGGGCAGCGGCAAAACTCGCGTGATCACACATCGGATCGCCTATCTTGTGCAGCATGAGCGGGTATGGCCACGACATATACTGGCGGTAACGTTCACCAATAAGGCGGCAAAGGAGATGCGCGAACGGTTGGAGAAGCTGGTGGGCATTAGTGATTCGCGTGAAATGACGCTTGGCACCTTCCATGCCATTTGCGCTCGCGTCCTGCGTATCGAGGCGGACTACCTCGCGCCCATTGGACTCAACCGCTCGTTCGTCATTCTGGATACCGACGATCAGACGACACTCATCAAACAGGCGATTCGTGAACTCAATCTCGATGAGAAAAATTACCGGCCAAATGTCATGCAGGCACTCATCTCTCATGCTAAAAACGAGTTGCAGGGGCCGGAGCAAATGGCGGAACTGGCGGCGAAATATGTTGAAGAAGTGGCGGCCCGCGTCTACAAACGCTACCAGAAGTTGATGCGCAGCAATAACAGCGTGGATTTCGATGATCTACTCATGCTCACCGAGCGATTGTGGCGCATGGAGCCAGAGGTGTTGCATCGCTATCAGCAACGCTGGCACTATATTCATGTGGACGAGTTTCAGGACTGCAACCTGCCACAATATAAGCTGATACGCTTACTTGGCTTCGGCACCAACGACCGGCACGAGGGATTGGGCAATGTCTGTGTCGTCGGCGATGATGATCAGATGATTTATACGTGGCGCGGCGCCAGTGCCGAAAACGTTGAACGCTTCGAGCGCGACTTCCCCAAAACAAAGGTCATCTTGCTCGAACAAAACTACCGCTCGACACAGATGATCCTTGACGCTGCACAGAATGTGGTGCGACGCAATAGGCAGCGCAAGGACAAGAAACTGTGGACGGCCCTTGGTAGCGGCGAGAAAGTCTACTTTTATAAAGCTTTCGACGAAGAGGGTGAGGGACAGTTTATCGCCCATGAAATACTGCGTCTGCTGGCACGAGGCGAGATCGAGCGGCGTGGCGATGTCGCGGTTATGTATCGTACCAACGCACAGTCACGCGCACTGGAAGAGCAATTCTTGCGTTTCAACATTCCTTATAAAGTAATCGGCAGCCGCAAATTCTATGAGCGCAAGGAAATCAAGGATATGCTGGCCTACCTGCGCCTGATCATGAACCCACATGATGAATTGAGTTTGCGCCGTGTAATCAACGTACCTAACCGCAAGATTGGCCCCAAAACGTATGGGGATTTGCAGCAATGGGCCATCTTACAGCAGATACCGCTCTTCGAGGCCATCCAGCGTATAAACACGCATCCCACAATGGGCAAAGCTGCCAAAACCGCGCTCTCCAGCTTTGGCACATTGATAGCCGATCTGACGCAGGCCCTTGATGAACTACACCTGCCCGAATTGATTGATCGCATCGCGGAACGCAGTGGTATCGGCCCCGAATTGCGCGAGCATCCCGAAGGTGAACTCGACCGCTGGGCCAACGTACTGGAATTGCGCCGCGTAGCCGATGACTATTCCGAGGTTGACACACACACCGCACTAGAACTGTTCCTGGAAAATGTCGCCCTCGTAGGCGGGGCCGATACCACACAGACGAGCGAGGACGGCACGCTCGTTCGCGAAGAGAATACTGACGCGGTCACGTTAATTACATTGCACGCCGCAAAGGGACTGGAGTTTCCTGTTGTCTTTATCGTTGGCATGGACGAAGGTTCACTTCCACATTCGCGCTCAGCAGATAAACCGGAGCAGTTGGAAGAAGAACGCCGCCTTGCCTACGTCGGCTTCACCCGCGCTATGCATCGTCTCTACCTGATACGGGCCGGTCGCCGCTCATACTTTGGTGAAACACAACCAACCATAGCCTCCCGCTTCCTTGACGATATCCCTAAATCGCTCATCGTCAACTCGGATACCAGTGTCAAGCGTTCCACCACCGCCAGCGAGAGCCGACGCCGCCCGCAATGGGATGACAACGACTTCAACCAGGATACCTACCCTTCTGAGCAAGGTGGCCGTGTCTTCGGTGGTGGCAACGCTCCGAAGTCTCGTAACACAGCACCAATATGGACACCACGCACCGGTTCCTACTCTTCTTCGACCGTACCACCCTCATCTCCTTTGATAAAAAAGAGCGATGGCAGTGCGACATCTCCAACACACCCGTCACCACCGCCACCACCGAAGAAACCAAAGGTGCAACAATTTCAACCAGGCGATAGAGTCTTGCACGACAAATTCGGCGAAGGTGTCATCCTCAAAAGCATCATGGAGCAAGGCACCGAGTTCGTTGAAGTGCAATTCCAGGGCAAAATAGGTAAGAAACATTTGAGTCTGGACTTCGCAAAACTGGAAAAATTATAATACGTATTATCCTGTGCCATAAAGTACCAACCGCCCCGAAACAAGTAGTAGGTCGCGTTGATTTGTTCAACAAGACAATTCTAAAGACCAATTCTGGGGAGGCATTATCATATGGACCGTTTTTTCTCAAAGCGTCTTTCAGTCAAACATGGTTTTTGCGCACTCTTGCTCTGCGTAGCATGCGCGTTGCTCTTCGCCGGGTGTTCATTACCGTGGCAGCATAGTAGTACAAGTGCTCAGGCATCACTTGGCCCGAAACCAACCACGCAACAGTTGCTCGCCACGCTACAGAAGAATTTTCGCACCGTCAATTCATTCCACGTCATCATGAAGGTGGACAACGCCGGGACACCCGCAGATGGCCGTATTCAGATACGTAATGCGGATGGCGATGTAATTATGCCGGATAAAGTTTCGGCCTCAGCCAACATCATCCTTTCCGGCCAGGCGGTCGCCGTGAAGCTGATTAGCGTCGGCGGCCATCAGTATGTCACTGACCCGATTACTGGACAGTGGCGTGTAATTACGGGTGTGCTTGATCCACGCACACTTACCAACCCCAATACCGGCCTGATCTCGCTGGCCGGCAAAGTCCAGAACTTGAGCCAGCCGAGCGATGATAGCGTCAATGGCACCCCATGCTGGCGTATCAGCGGGCAACTCGACGCCAAATACCTGGCATTTCTCACAGGTGGAGGCGTGCCTGCAGGTACAATGTTACAAACCAGCGTCTGCATCGGCAAAGCCGATGGACTGCCCTACGAGGTTAAAGTTGTCGGCATAGCAGCCGCAGGTGATACCAACAACACAACCTATTCGTTTGAACTCTCGAACTACAATGAGAATATTAGTATCACCGCACCTCAAATATAATCATGCTATGTGTGGGTGTATCGTGTCCATCTCAGATTTGCGTAGGAACCGACATCCTCTCCGCACCCTCTCTGGGCACCATGTCCGGGAGACAGGTAATGAGGTAATGAGAGGTAATATCGCGTCCGCCTCCTTATCCGAAGGATAGATAAAAACAGACCAGGCGCGATACACCGGCACATACAGTTTATTTGTTTTTCATGACCATCGGGGGTACGATGTACACGTTAGAAGATGACCAGGAAACAAGTTCCAGCTTGCGTCAACGCGATATTGTGAATGCGCAAAACACGCAGCAAACTCAGGGCGCACAGGATACTACGGGCGCAACAGACGCAGCAAATGCAATAGATGCGGTAGATGAGATAGAGACGCCAAACATGCAAACCCTCCCGATAGGCGAGGGTATTGCGGGTATTGCGGGTATTGCAGGCATTGGAACCGCATCGACAGCACACTACTCTTGCTCAACAGTTTTCACCACAACAGATAACCAGTTCTTTCAAGCGGCTTACTACACCCGCGAAGGCGTCTCCGGGCCGCAAGGGTGTCGCCTTCGCGGCCCTCTCCATTGCCTGTATCAGTGTTTTCTTTACGGCGAT
Source organism: uncultured Chloroflexia bacterium (assembly GCA_963717105.1). Taxonomy (GTDB): domain Bacteria; phylum Chloroflexota; class Ktedonobacteria; order Ktedonobacterales; family Ktedonobacteraceae; genus DATGJV01. Next base: position 13,347 of record CAVQVL010000004.1, on the reverse strand, counting down.
GGATCAGACGGTGGTGGTCACGGCATTGCCACCGATGATCAATGATCTGGGTATTGGCATAGCAAACCTTGATCATGCCGCGTGGATCATCAGTGCCTACCTGCTCGGTTTTGTTATCGCCATGCCTCTGATGGGACGCGTCTCCGATATCTTTGGACGGAGGCGCATCTTCTTGCTCTGCCTGAGCATCTTCGGTATCGGCTCCATCCTGTGCGGTTTCGCATCACAGTTAGGACAGATATGGGATATCAGTTTTCTGGGCAATATCGGCATTGATACAAGCTCACAGGGTCTCATCTGGCTCGTCGCGGCCCGCTTTATTCAAGCGGTCGGCGGCGGCGCGGTCGTTCCCGTGGCAATGGCGATTGCCGGAGATTTCTATGGACAGGAACGGCGCGGCCTCGCACTGGGCATTATTGGAGCGGTAACAGAGGCGGGCGGCGTCATTGGCCCCCTCTACGGCGCACTCATTGTAGAGCATTTCGGCTGGCAATACATCTTTTTCTTCAATATTCCTGTCGTCATCGTACTGCTCGTTCTGGCATGGCTCTTCATTCCCAGAGGCACACGGCAACGCGAAGGGATTGACTGGCCTGGTGCCTTACTGCTGGGCATCGCTCTCACCTGCCTCAGTCTGGGTCTGGCGCAACAGGGAACCGATCTGGGGCCAATCTCGACAACAGGGACAACGCCACAGAATAATCCGATTGCTCTCGCACTAGCAGGTGTCTTCTTTATCGCCTTCATTCTCGTGGAACGCAAAGTACGCTGGCCCGTCATACACCTGTCGCTGTTCAAGCGTCTCGCCTTCACAGCCACTTCGCTAGTCAGCCTCTGTGTAGGGGCAGCCTTGATTATCGCGATGGCCGATATTCCTATCTTTGTCGATACCGTTCTCCAGCGTTCTGTCTTAGATAGCGGCCTCGCGCTCCTGCGCCTCACCGCTATGATTCCCATTGGGGCCCTGCTCGGCGGATGGTTATGCAGTCGCATCACCTGCCGCGTAACGAGCGTCATAGGACTGCTATTTACGGCGGTTGGCTTCTATCTGATGAGTCGCTGGCCAATGGATGTGGGCTGGACACAGATTACGATCAGTACCGTCACTGCCGGCCTGGGCTTCGGCCTCGTCATCGCTCCCATCGGCACGACTGCGTTAAACGCCGTCAAAGCCTCACAGGTCGGCATGGGTTCGGCGATAGTTACAGCCCTGCGTATGGTCGGTATGATGCTGGGGCTGGCGGCTCTCACTTCGTGGGCACTGGCCCGCTTCAAGCAACTGGTAGCGCAGTATCAATCGCTCCCACTCAATGCGAACGCTACCCAGTTTGCTGAATGGGCAAAGGGCTATGCCGCACACGTTCTTCAGTCCGCCCATACCGTTTATAGCATGGTCTTCTTTATCTCGATGGTGCTGTGCTTGATTGCTATCCTGCCCGCCATCTTTTTATGGGGCAACAAACCGGCAGTCGCGGAACAGGAAATACCTGAGACAACGCCCGAACCGGAAGTTCATGATGCTATCACCGCACCAGTTGTTACTCCAACAACGCTTGTCGCTGCCGATAATGCCAGTGCTATTGGTGCCATAGATACCATAGATACCATAAAACCACCTGCCGATACAACAATTCCAACGGACCCCCCCGTGCCACCAATTCCAGTAAGCAGCGGCAACGGCGGCAATGGAAGCAATGGGCGCAACCCGAAAAAACGCCGCCTGATTATCGCCCTCATCTGTTTTCTACTGGTTCTTTTGCTGATCATCACCGGCGTTTTTGCCGCCTTCCTGTGGCAATCACCCGCTACGAATAGGACCGCAACAACGGCAGCCACAACCAGTCCCACCAATACACCGACGGCAACACCCATCGCGGGGCCACGCATGATTTAGCTTGCCTTAGATTCGGGAGCATTGACCTCGCTCTTCGTCTCGCAAACGGGTCTGCAACAAGGAACATTGACCGATTTGAAGGTCATGCCGACACCGCAAAATGGTATCGTGCTTAGCTTGAATCTGAATATAAACACCAGCGGCATCCAACGTGTCATGCCTGTTGAAATAGACGGCATACTTGGCATTGATAAACAGCAAAATATTCAGATAACCGTCACACATCTCAAACGCGATGGCCTGGATGCTGGTGCAGTCGCAGCCGGTAATATGCAAGTGGCTATCAACCAATTGATAGTTAGCTCAATCATGCCAGCCCTGCGCGGTGAACTGAAGAACGTCAAGCTTATCTCCATCCGCACCAGCAGTACCATTCGTTGCGGTATGCATACAGAGATGCTTGTGCTGCTCATCCAGGCACCACCCATTCAGGGTATCGCCGCGCAACCCATACCCGTATCGTTCTGCTTTAAAGGCCCCATTGATATCAACAAGTTGTTGCCAAACTAAGATGGAGAAAACAACGATGAAACATAGACGGCGTATTTGTTACCTGCAGGTCGGCTGGGTATCGCTACTCCTAGCGCTCTTGCTGGCTCTCATGGTTACTCCTGTCAGCGCAGATAGCACTGGAACACAGCGTACCACACGACCAGGAGATCCGATCACTTCTGTTGCCGCCAAAATTTATATTACGTTGGGAACACTGGAACCGCTCTTCCAGAGCAACATCAATAACCAGGTACCCGGAGCGGTCAGCCACGCCATTAATAGCATAGTCGGTTCGCTGCCACAGAAAGACCGGGGCTGGGCCCAACAGATGGCAACAACGCTTTTCCAGCCATCGGCAACTCTGACTGGCCTCACGCGACAATCGAACGGGCTGGTTGCTTCGCTGCAACTCAGTCTCTATGCGGGCGACCCGCACCCCATCAATGCCAGCCTGCTCACCAGCTTTAACGTCGCCAGCACATCGAGTATTCAGATCACAGCTCGTCCCATCAACGGTAGTCCAACGCTGGTCAATGGCCCTATCTCAACGGTCCAGGTACCTATCGGGCAACTCAACAGCATCCAGACGTCGACCACCTGTGGCGATGCTGCCCTGAATGTGGGTCTGCAATTTCCCATCACGTTGGCTCATGTGCAGACAAGCGCACAGATACAAACTTCCGGTTTCAACGCTCCTATCAATTCAATGACGCTACAACATCCGCGCAATCTCGTAGACAAGAAGCTTGATCCGGCTACGAACTCGAACTCTTACGTTGAAATACCTGCTTCCTCCATCACCTCTATTGGTAGCACCATTAGTAGCTTCCCCGTCAACAGTAGCCAGACAGCAAAAAACATTCAAGTGAGTGTGCAGGGCAGCCAGATCGTCGTCAACTCGGATATCTACGACTCTTTCTGGGGTCACATTGGATCGGCGGTCACACTAATGACACCAACCACCTCAAATGGGAACATAGCAGTGAAGGTGATAAGCACAACATTCAAGCTATTCGGTTTCATTAGCATCCCCTATGACACCTATGACCAGTCAATCCAACAGTCACTTAACCAGAAGCTCGAAGGCACGCTTGCAGGCAAGTTCTATGCTACCCATGCGCAGATTGGCCCCAACGCGCAAATACCCTGCGCAGCCAGCAATAGCTTGCTGCTGACAGGAACAGTAAGCCTGGGTTAAGAGGAAAAAGAGGCAGAACGAGAACGAGCAACCTGCATGCAGGTTGCTCGTTCTCGTTCTGCCTCTTTTTCCTCCTCTTTACCTGCCAACAAGCATTGGCTCGGTAGGAAGGGTCAGATCATCTGAGATAGGAAGACTGTCAACTGGCTTTGGCTTCGCTCTCTGTGGCCGGAATTTATCGCCGAACTTCATCCACGGCTTCTCAACCAGGATATAGACGAGGAATGATACGGGAAAAACCACCAGCAAGACCCAGAGCCAGTAGAAACCATAAATGCGATAACCGCCCCAGGCCAGGAAGCGATGGTTGACGAGATTCATAGCGATAATGAGCAAAGGTAAATGCCACATGTACATGCTAAACGAGACCAACCCTATCCAACGTAACGGCCTCCAGGTAAAGGGACGCTGGAGATGAACGGAACCGTATAGAATAGCGGTAATGCATAGACCAAAGCCAAGCGCAAGAAATATCTCGCCCAACCAGTTAAAGTAATTAAACCAGCCATAGAAGCGGGAGATGGCATCAAGAAACGTCCAATGATTGATGTAAAACCAGTCAAGATGCCACATCGCCATAAAGCACAGCAACACGATGCCAGCTCGCCATAACCATGGGCCGAAACGACGAATGCCGGAGCTAAATGCGTGATCAGCACCCACCTGCTGAGAGTAAACATAGCACAAGCATATCAGCATCCCAACCGCGAAATCTTCCAGGTATTTGCCGGACTGCCCGTAGAGAAAGAAGAGCGCATCATTCATAACAGAGCGAGGCACCAGGAAAGTCTGTGTGGTATTCGCCGTGAAGTACATGCCCCAATAGCGTGAAAATAATCCCCAGCCAATCATTGCGAGGAGACAGAACGTCAACTTCCATAGCCTCCATTTAAGCGAGCCGCGTCGCACAATGAAGCCAACAAAAAGCATCATGATCGGTAACAGTAAATAAAATTGCCACTCGACAGCCAGTGTCCAGAAAGGGCCATTCAATTTTTGAAATGTCGTCTTGCTCGAATCCATGAAGAAGGTGAGAAATAAAAATACATCGTTCCAGTGCGCACGCTGCAAATACTCTCGATGGAACAATAAAATCAGCAGAAACAGCGTTACATAGTACGCGGGAATAATTCTAAACGCCCGGCGCAGGTAAAAGTGCCGTGCGGCAGGCCATGCCGAATCAAACAGCAGGGATTTGGCGTAAGGCATAAAGAGCAGAAAGCCTGAAAGAACGAAAAAGAGGGTAACGCCCGATCCTCCCGCCAACGCAACCGAACTCAGAATAAGATGCGACGAAGCATCTGGTATCCATATATGCGTATCGCGACTAATCAGGCTAATATGGTAAGCAATCACAATCAGGCAGGCAATAGCACGCACACCATCAAGGACGGCAATCGAACTTTGCTTTTTTGTATCCTCCAACACATGCGCAAGCCAGGAATATATACGCAAAAATATGCCCTCTAAATAACAATACACGTTCCAAATTGAACGTATCAATATCCTTCTTTGCATACGATTCCCTTCTAATCATCTACATTAACCACATTAACCACATCAACCACACATAACAACTCGTTCCCTGTGTGTTTCTATCATTCTAGCATTCCTGGCTACCCTGTGGTACATATACTCATTTAGACGTAGCAAACACAACGCAAGGTTTGCTACAGAAATCGGTAAGCAAGAAGTACTATACGCAGTACCAGACTCAGTACCGGACTCAGTACCAGCAGACGATATCCATTTCAGAGTGTTCCTAATCTTGCACGTAAACCACCTGAGAATGGTCTTGGGGCTTCAGATGGCAGTTTCCTGAGCAAGGAACTGTCATCTGAAGCAAATTTGAAGTGAAGATTTACCCTACCTTCGGTCCTTGCAAGTTTTGAGCAGGGAATGGCACATCCCAGAGAAGTTTGCCATCGCTTGCACGTCTGGCCTCCAAATCGCTATTGTGTTCAAATTTTGCCTATTGTATTTTAGTGCAAGTGAATGTATTATACACAGCATCACTTCATGTACTAAGGAGAAAACTTCCTGCCATGCCCACGCTCGAAAAAAGTGCTGCAACTACTGCAATTGCTGTAACTGCTGTAACTACACCTTCGTCTAACACTACACCGGTGAAGATACTCTACCATGCTACCGTGCATGATATGCCAAACGATGAACGACCACGCGAACGGCTGCAACATTACGGCTCGCAAGCACTTTCAACCTCGGAGTTGCTGGCCATTATCTTGCGCACCGGCACAACACGCGAGAATGTGATTGAACTTGCCAGCAAGCTGCTGGCAAAATACGGAGGGTTGGCGGGACTGATGCGAGCTGAATTTGGCGAGTTGTGCAACGAGTATGGCCTGGGTGAGGCGAAAGCCGCGCAGTTAAAAGCGGCTCTAGAGATTGGGCGGCGTATGGGCATGTTGCAAAGTGAGGAACGCTACCAGATTTGCTCATCTACCGATGCAGCAAACCTCGTCATGCAGGATATGATGTACCTCGATCACGAACAAATGCGCATTCTGGTGCTTGATACCAAAAACCAGGTCATTGAAAACATCAGCCGCTACCAGGGAACCGTCAATAGCTCCGTGCTGCGTGCAGCAGAAGTATTTCGTCCAGCCGTTATTCGCAACTGCCCAGGTGTGATCGTCTGCCACAATCACCCCAGCGGCGATCCCGCGCCATCCCCCGAAGACCGCCCGCAAGTGACCCGCTATTTTATCGGCATAAGCCCGGAAAAGGGCTTTTTTATTAATCCGGCGTTGCTCCACGCTCACCCGCCCGACACGGCAGCGTAGATGGTAAATGCCCTACGAAGTGAGCGGATTTTGCCCTCACATCTGAGCAATTGCCAAGAGTCGTGAGCACTGGGACGAATTTTCCTGGAAAAACCGCTCTCCATCAGATTTCTCTCATCACCATGCTGTAAATTGGCATGCTTTGAGAAGAGCAAACGAGCTTTGACGTGAACCGGGTTGCCAACCCCATGAGCCAAGTTCTCTTTCAAACCACAAGTAAAGATGGCAATGATATAATGCTGTAGCAACCATACGAGAAAGAGATTCATATGGAAGACAAGTCTGCTGCTCAGCAGATAGATGCCATAATCAAAAAGTATGATGATTGGCGGGGTGAGATGTTGTCACGGCTGCGCGCTGTGATCAAGCAAGCTGACCCTGCCTTAGTTGAAGAAGTGAAGTGGAAAAAGCCCTCAAGGCCCGAGGGAGTCCCCGTGTGGTCTCATGATGGAATCCTCTGCGTTTGCGATACCCTCAAGAACGCCGTCAGGTTGACCTTCCCCAAGGGTGCTCAGATGAAAGATCCGCACAAGCTCTTTAACACGCGCCTGGATAGCAAGACGGTTCGTGCTATCGACTTTCACGAAGGTGATCCCATCAATGAAGCCGCGTTACAAGCACTCATGCTGGAAGCTGTGGGGCTGAACAAGTCAAAAGCAAAGTAGCCCTCATTCTAGGAAAGCCATCATTTATGATGACTTTTTAGATTGTTTATTGAGCACATATTGTACCGAAGGGCTGACGGCCTTATCCGTGCGGTGAATACAGCCATACCAACAGCAAGGTCGGCGCATGCCCTCTTTGAGTTCCGTGCGCACCCGTTCAACGTGCTGCCTTCTGGTTGCTGGTTTTTTCACGGAGATCGCCCAGCAGATCCATTCATTGCGCGCAAGAGGCGTCAGATCCTCCCATGCCGCGAGCGCCTCCGCGTCAGAAGCGAGGGTGTTCCGTAAGTCCTCTGGCAATTCGTGGACAACACCACCGGAGATGTCATTGTTGGTCATAGTCATACGTCTATCCTACTACAAAATAGCCCTCTCTCGCAAGGATTGCAGGAGCTAACGCGCGTCTTCAATTTGCCTGTCTTCTCCCGTGCCGAATTGACAAAAATGGTGTGCAAATGTTCGCTTGTGGAGCGGCTTGATCTGCTGCCAATGGCTGTGCTGCTCATGATTGGGGGCAAACTGCCCGCAAGAGGGCAAAATCCGCTCACTTCGTAGGGCATTTACCAGGTCTTGACCCGATATGGTGAAGTGAACGAACAGGGCACTCAACCATCAAAGCGGCGACCCGACGCTCCTGCCCGAAGACCGCCCGCAAGTGACCCGCTACTTCATCGGCATCAGCCCGGAGCAAGGCTTTTATATCAATCCCGCGCTCCTGGCTGCCCATGCGCCCGACACGGCGGTCTAGCTAAAAAGGAGGGGCGTGAACCAGCGGAACTGGAATAGCGGAATGGCCTGGTCTGATGCGGCCCGAAATCACCCAATACCTCATTTAAAAACGGTGGAACTTGCCGACATCTTGGGCATCGAATTACACGAGGGAAAATAGGAGATCGGATATGGTGGACGAAATAACGTCGCGAATGCGACTCTTCGACGTACCAGCAAAAAATGGGGTGACACCCCGCATGAGGGGTGCATCAGGCATAGGAGCAGGGAAGAGCCTATGCGCCCAAAAGAGATACCGGTCTGGTGTTCACTCTACACCTGAGACAGCGACGCCTTTCCCGCCACATTGCCAGTGCGATTGTCTATGACGCTGATCTCGAGACGATACCCCAAAGCACCCAGATAGCGTTGGAGGGTCCCTAATTGGGTATTGGAAGCCGCCTTCTCCAGACGGCTGATAGCCTGCTGCTTTAGCCCCGTTCGCTCTGCAACACTACGCTGGGTCAACCCCTTTTTTTGCCGCAGTTGATAGAGCAGGCCCGCCAGATCGAGGGCCGTCGCCGCAGCAACATATTCCTGGCGTTCCTCTTCGGAGAACGCAGCAATATAGTCGTCAATCTCGTTGTAGGGCTTGCTGGTTTCATTCATACCTGCCGTTGCTCCCAATCTTTTTTGTAGGTACGAGCTCGCTGGAGGGCTCTCGTATCAATTTTCTGCTGTTTTTTGACATATCCATTGGTCAAGATTATCTGCTGGCCCCGCTGAAAAAAGAAGAAGACGCGAGCAATGTTCTTGTCTCCGACGCGCAGCTCAAAGAGCATATCTTTTTGATCGACGAGGACGGTCAGTGGGAGTCCATGTCTCTCGCTCGTTTCGAGCTTCTTGATCCCGGCAACGACCAGTTTGTGCAGGATAGGATCCTGTTGCCGCAAGTCCTCCAGGAACGCGAGAACCGGCTTGTTCCCCTCGGCATCGTAGTAAAAGCGTACACTAAACTGCATCGCTCACCTGCAGTTTCGGTGTGCGTTTTACAACACCTATGTTGTATTGTACACGAGAGAAGCTGTTCTTGCAAGACAGGCACCAGCTGCTGCCTGGTGTCTGCTGCGCCTGGGTGGCTCCAAGCCGTTCGAAGAGAGCCGTGCTGAAAGCATGTCTGGTATGTCCAGTTGCTACGTCTGTACATCCTCGCCCGATCGTTTCGTCAGGGTTACGCGGACGCAGCAGTGATGCTGCATTGCTCCTGTACTTGTACATCGAGGGGTCTCCTGCTGGCATGTATTGCAGACCCGCAAAGGGTCTGCTCCTGCTCAAGGCAAGTATAACCGGCTCCCCTCGCCTCTCCTTCAGGAGGATTCACGATGGCTCATTTCATGTTCACGGTATCCTCACAGTTGCTGCGCGAAGATGAGAGGTCTTGTGTTCTTGTTTGGAGACGCGAACTCCCATGTTACCGGCTCAGCAAGTCCAATACATGGCACCCATTCGCCACAGTGTTTAGATCAATTGCCTCCATCTATAATGGCGGTCTGCGTATCTCTAGAGGTGGTTCTTTGATGCCCAGGAGCCTAGAAAACTCATTCAGCAGTTCGATAAAGTTCATATTACCGAAATGGTAATTAAGCAGTGCGAGGTACATCTTTTCAAATACGGAGTCATTGAAGAAAACGCGAATGTTACCTCGCTCGTCTATGTCCGCCAACCATTGTGCATCTGTTGGCACATTGCCCATCTCTTTGAGATCCTCCAGCCTGACTATTCCAGGTAGCACCCGTACCCTTTCCTCTAAATCAATGGAGAAAGCATTCTTCGTATATTGAGAATTCGTCTTAATGAACTCTCTTACGAGCCGTTCGACTTCGTCACTCTTCATACTGTGCCTCTTCCCGGTGGAAAAAAGATATCCTCTTTTATCGTAACAGCCTGTTGAAAAGCGCCTTAGGGATGAGCTTGTAATGGTAGCCAAGCATATCCAGCAAGAAGTCAAGAAGGTGCATCAGGGCCTGGAGATTGTTGGGTTGATGGAGGCTCTTGCACATTTTGAACAGTCATGTACCCGCTGGGTTTTAGCTCGATAATCACATCCAAAACCTGTTCAATTGTCTCATCGTGAAGTTTTCTCGACAGGAGAGCCAACCACGCTCTTTTCTCGCTGTCGGAACGATCGAGGAGGGAGTGCAGGGTATAGCCCGGTCGTTGAATGGCAAGAAACGTTCGGATATTGGCTGTGACTTCATCAGCTACATGCGGAAATTCCGTTTGTGGCGGAGAAGGCGGCTCTTTCTTCTCCGCCACAGCCGCTTGCTTCGGAGTAGAAGAGGGAGGAAAAGGGTCGCCAGGAGGAAGTAGGTCAGGATGGTATTGCGTCATCCAGTCGAAAATATCGTTGATGGGGCTGGCCTGGAGGCTTATTTTGCTAAATCCAAATCCGTAAGAGTCATCTCCCATTAACGAAAAAAGGTGAGGTGTCTTGTCTTTTCCCCCGATTTTCTCCCATGTTCCCTCTTCTATCATTGCTTGCCTTCTTTGCAGTAGTTTCAGAATATTTTCGCGTTTGCATTGTGAGAGGCTTTGTGAACGGGTTTCAAGATCGAGCTGCTTCAGCAATTCCATGTGGGTCTGGTGAAGGGCGCGTTCTTCGTCCTGTATGTCGTGCAATCTGCCAATGATCTTTACCTGTTCGGCTTCATCTGCTTGCAGAAGCGGGAGATGCGTTTGCTCCCATTCCTTGTGTTTCTTCCGCTCTTGTTTTTCGACTTCTTTCAGTTGTTCCTCTACACGTTGAGGCGCATGCTTTGCCATGAGTTCGTCGAGGTACACGAGCATCGCCTCTTGATAGGGAATAAACGCATCAATGAGGAGTCGCAGGTATGTTCTATCGAGTTGTGCCTTGGTATTGATTTTGATATCGCCGACCATAAACTGCTGCGGTATGGTGAACTCTTGAGGCTTCATAGTAGTTGTTCGCCTTTCTCGCAAAATATTTGTTCTGTACTATACCTCTTGTGTCAAGGTGGAGCTCATTTGCTTTCTTACAGATGGTGAGCTTGATCGCCAGGGACCTGTTGGTGTTGGCTCTGCCTCTTCAGGAAGCTGGCTTGTTCTCTTTCACCACCCTCGACAGGGTGACCAGGGAGACTTCAGGGGGAACGGCAACTCCAATTCCTTCCGCTTGCAGCTCTGAGGTAATCTTCTTTAACTCATCGATATACCTCCGGGGGGACTTATACCATTTCGCAAAGATGTCAGGAAAACGTGCGCCAAGCATTTCTTTGAACTGTTCCGGCGTTCCGCTCCACTCCTGCTGCTCCTGCATCAGGAGGCAAACAGGTTGAAAGAGTGGAGAGGCGCGCAATGATGCTTTCAACTCTGCTGCTCGTTTTTCTTCATACATGAGATGGATCTCTGCCTCGATGGCATCGTCGCTGAGTTCTTTGCCTCCCGCTTGCAGACGTGTTTTCGCTTCTGTGACTTGCTCGAGATCAACTTTTGCAATGATGCAAACAGCAGCGCCAAGGGGATCAGGTGCGATAAGCCGTGCGCTCAAGTAATCAGCGTTGGCTTCTTTATATCTCAGGAGTTTTTTCAGGACGCCTGCTCTCGTGAAAAGTAGCGAGAAGCTTTTTGGCTGAAGCTTCAGCCCATTATTGCAGGCGGCCAGAGCCTGATCATAACGTCCGAGTTTCTTCAAGGCTTCGGCCTGAGAACAGTATGCGCCAATAGAATCTGGGCTCAAGCGAAGAGCGTGTTCATACGCCTTGACCGCTTCTGCAAACCGCTCCAGTTTCATGAGGATATCTCCTAGGTGATCGTGAGCAGATGCATCCTTGGGATCAAGTTGGACCACTTTCTGATACGCCGAAAGCGATTCTTTATAGCGCTTCATGCGAATCAGGATATTTCCTTTAACTTGATAGGCAGAGGGTTGTGCCGGGGCAAGCTGGATGGCTTGTTCGCACATAGCTAACGCTTCGTCGATATGCTTCATTCGGAGGAGGAGCCTTGTGTGAGAGAGAAGGATTTCCTCGTTTCTGGGATCTAACCGATGTGCCTCTTCGTAGGAAAGACGCGCTTCTTCATATCGAGCTAAATCCTTCAACATATGACCTCGCCATTCGTAGACTTCTGCCAGTTGAGGATGGCGTGCAATACAGTGTTCACAGGTGGTTAATCCGTCAGCATAACGTTCGTGTTCTGAAATAAACATGAGTTTCCAACGATATCCCTCAAAACTCTCCGGAGTGCACTCAGTAAACTGATCATAAACGACCAGCGCGTCTTTTACATGACCCATCCGCGCAAGCAGTTTCGCTTTGTCCTGGTAGCAAAACAGGTCGTAGGGATCGAGGCGAAGCGCTCGATCATAATGTGCAAGCGCCTCATCGTCTTTCCTCAAGTCCGCTAACACTTCGGCTTTTTCCTTATAAGCATCCGGTGAATCAGGCTCCAGGCGGATCGCAAGATCATAGGCATCGAGTGCTTCCTTCAGCCGTCGTAAATGGTGAAGAATCTTTCCTTTCACTACGTAAGCGCTGGCACACGTATCGTCCAGTTGAATGGCATGATTACAGACATCCAATGCCTCCTGGGAGCGCTCTAATCGAAGCAGAACCTCTGCCCTCTTTTCGTGCAACTTTGCACATGCAGGAAAGATCTGAAGGGCCTGGTTGTAAATCGCCAGTGACTTCTCATGCTTGTGCCTGATAAAAAGCAATAGACTGATCTCTTCATAGATATTCAAGTCCAACGGGTCAAACTCCAGGCTGCGCGTAAAGGCACGAAATGCTTCGTCATCCCGCTCTAGGGCAAGGAGCGCGTAGCCCAGTTCGTAATAATCCCGGGCGGATTGGCATGGGTTCGCCAAGGTCTCTTTGTGAGCAGCTTGTTTTCTTGAAGCATCGGAATGCTCCCGAACGACAGGCTTGTGAAAGACATGCTCGAAAATATAATTTTTGCCAGTGACTGGCCCACGGGAAGATGGATCGAGCTGAAGAGCATGATCAAATATCCCCAGAGCTTCTTCATAGCTCCTCAGGGAGATGAGCGCCCAGCCTTTCTTTATCAGCGCTTTTGTCGAAGCGGGATCAAAGTCCAGAATGTCATCATACACTGCTAACTCCTCTTTGGAGCGGCCGAGTTGGCAGAGCACTCTCCCTTTGCCATACTGGGCCGCCAGACATCGAGGGTCGCGCTGGAGGGCTTGCTCATACGAGGCCAGTGCTTCTTTGTAGCGCCAGGTTTTGTCGAGCATCTTCGCTTCTTCAAGCAATTGTTCGACTGTCATCTTATCGCGATCGATGGTTCGTGGCTGAGGCACGCGGACAGATGGTCTGGGAGCAACAGGTTCTGTTTTGGGAGGTGGTGGAAGTGGAACTGGCGATGGTATCGGGGGAATTTTGCTTGGTGATCCCTGTGTTTTCGCCAACTCCTCTATCAGAATGAGGCTACACTCGTGACAGTAGGCAACTTCTGCTAATCGGCTATAATCCGCCATGGTCAGGTAGAAGATGTGCTTGCAGATGCGGCAGGTGAGTTGCTTGATTGGCCCATTGTAGCCATCAGGGA
>CAVQVL010000003.1:0-202014 GCA_963717105.1 uncultured Chloroflexia bacterium | reverse complement strand
TATCAAGCGTAAGCAGCAGCCGAACGAGGATAGCCTGGTTGCGCTCCAGGGAACCTGTATTTATAACAATGCCTTGTTGCCCTTTAGCCTGTGCGTTGTTGCTGACGGCATGGGTGGTCACGCGGCAGGACAAGATGCTAGCTATTTAGCCGTGCAAACCATGCTGGAATGGGTAGTTCCCAATATCGCAGGCGTCAACGCTATGAGCGATGAATTGCTAACGGAGCTACTGGTAGACGGTGTGCGACAGGCAAATCTCGCGGTGTACCAGCGTGGCCAGGAGGTTGGTTCGGATATGGGAACAACGATAACCGCTGCGCTGGTACTGGATAGCAGGGCATACATAGTCAATGTCGGTGATAGCCGCACTTATCTCCACCGCCAAAACGTGGGTTTGAAACAGGTCACACACGATCATTCGTTGGTGGCGCGTTTAGTCGCGGCGGGCCGCATTACCCCCGATGAGGTATACACGCATCCCGACCGTAATCAAGTCTATCGTGGACTGGGTGACAAAAGCAATGTGGAGGTGGACTCATTCATGCTTACTTTGCAGGCGCATGATCGCCTGCTCCTCTGCTCCGACGGCCTCTGGGAAATGGTGCGCGACCCGGAGATTGAACGGATTTTGCGGCAAACCGAATGGAGTCCGTTCCAAACGAGCAACGCGCTTATCCGTGCCGCCATAAAAGGGGGCGGTCTGGATAACATCAGTGCCATCGTGGCACATGCCGTTCCAATCACTGCATGAATTGCATAAGGTGTTGAAAGGAGCTTGACCAGATGCTTACACGAGAAACACGAAAGGCGAGCAATGGTGTGCAAACAATAGAAAGGTACTCGAACATGGTTGTAGCAGAAACTTTTGTGGACGATGAGCTTGAAAGGGATGAGCAAGTTGCCCTGGCAGAACGGACAGTACTTGATGCTCGCGCTGCCCATGTCCTTTATGCCGTTGATGCCACTCATCTCTACGAACATCCCTACGGTACGCATGAAGATGCACATAATGATGCATATAACGATATATCGTTACAACCTGTGCAAGAGCTTCAATGTCTGCGCGATAGCAATCAGCTCTATAGACAGGAAATCGGGCGCGTGCGTCAATTAACTGCCGAGGAAGTTGTGCATCTCGCGCAGCGTATGGAACGCGGGTGTAAGGAGAAGGCGAAGACAAAACCCTGCAAGGCTCTTATTGAGAATGGCGAGGAGGCGAAGCGACAGATGATCGAGGCCAACCTGCGCCTGGTTGTGAGTATTGCGAAAAAATACATAGGTCTCGGTATGGACCTGATGGACCTGGTGCAAGAGGGCAACATCGGCCTGATTCATGCCGTGGAGAAATTCGATTATAGTAAAGGCTACAAGTTCAGTACCTATGCTACATGGTGGATACGCCGCTCGATTACGCACGCGCTGGCAAAACAGGCGCGTACCATTCGCGTCCCCCTGTACAAGCGCGAGGAAATGAAGCGCATGTCCCAGATACGCCAACGCTTGCAGCAAGAGCTGGAACGTGACCCAACGGTAGAAGATATCGCGAAAGCCATGTCTATCAGCGAGCGACAGGCTATCTCGCTACTGGCTTCCAGCGAAGATACTATGAGCCTGGACGCCCCCAACGGTAACCTCGACGAGGAGTCCTCGTTGCGCGAAACGCTGGAGGACGATATCGTCTACTCGCCCGAAGAGGTCGTCATCACGCAGATGCTTGAGGCGCACATCCAGGAGATGCTCAACGCCTTAACGCCGAACGAGCAGCGCATTATTCGTATGCGCTTCGGCCTCGGGGGCAACAGTGAACATTCGCTCAAAGAACTGGGCAGAAAGCTCGGAGTGACCCATGAAGCGGTTCGCCAGGTGGAGGTTCGCGCCTTGCGTAAGCTCGCCCAGCCCTGCCGCACGCATATGCTCTCCGATTTCTTACATTAGATAATAGAATATGTGTTATCCTTTCAAATGAGTGACGAACCATTGCACAATGGAGACGGCGGTGCGGATGCGATTGGGTGTTTTGGAGAAGCCATGTCCTTCGTCGGGAAAGAGGACGTATTCTACGGGGACGCCTCGCTGGCGTAAACTCTCCACAACCTGCTCTGCCTCGACGACCGGCACATTGGTATCGTTAGCCCCGTGCAGGATGAGCGTCGCGGCTTTCACGCGGTCGATCTTGTGAATCGGGGAGAGCATACGCAGGAGATCGGCCTGTGTTTGTGGGTCGCCATATTCGATTGTAGATACCGCAGCCATCCAGGGTTCTGTGTGGGCGAAAAAGGTCTCGAAGTTGACGATGCCGAAGAGATTAGCTCCTGCCGCAAAGAGGTCAGGATACTCTGTAAGGCCAGCCATTGTCATGTACCCACCATAGGAGCCACCCATAATGCCGATCTGCTGTGGGTGAGCAATACCGGCGGCGATTACGTAGTCCACGCAAGCCTTGATGTCTTTCAGGGCATTGAAGCGCAACGGTCCATTATCGAGGTTGACGAATGTTTTGCCGAAGCCTGATGAGCCACGCACATTGGGCGCGAACACCGCGATCCCCTGTGCGAGCAATGCCTGATAAACGTAGTCGAATCTGGGTTGCGCCTGTCCCTCCGGCCCGCCGTGAAAGTCTATGACAAGTGGACCAGAGACCGCGCTACCAGCAGGACGATAGAGCCAGCCACTTAACGGCAAACCATCGTGGGCTGTGAAATTGACAAGTTCTGGCCGCAGCAGTTGTGCGAGGTCTACACCAGCATGTGGGCTATGGGTGACTTGCCAGAGCTTGTTGGAAGCCCGCTCGAAGACCCAGATGTCCAGAGGCAAGGCTGAGCCGGTGACGGTCATTGTGAGCAGGTTACCAGCATTTGACCAGGAAAAGCCGTAGACCAGTTCGCCTGGTAATACTGGCCCAGAGGAGAGTTGGAGCGTTGCCAGGTTAAGGAAGGCCAGTTCGTTGCGTCCGGCCACATTCCAGAGCAGCACAGCCGTGGTTCCATCCTTGCTGATCTCAAAGCCATCAAGTTCAGCGTCATTACGTTCGGCAATGACCTCAATCTGGCCCCGGCTTCCCATCTTGATCGAGTTGCACTCTGGCGAAAGCGATCAGCTCGCGATCCTTATTCGATGAAAGATAGATGGTGCGCCCATCGGGAGAGTATTTGCCCGCCGCGAAATTGCCTGGTCCCTCGTGAGGCGTTAGTAACGTTTCCTTACCCGTATTGAGATCGATGTGGTAGAGGTTATCATCGCTGCGGCTTTTCATACGATAGAGGATGCCATAACGTCCATCGCGGCTTACATCAGTAAGCATACCAATGCCCTCATTCTCGGCAACCAGACGCAGCTCACCGCTAGCAATATTCACCAGATATGCATCCATAGCAGCAGGATTACGACAATTCGAAGCCAGCGCGAGGTAACGACCATCGTCAGTCCATGGTCCCAGCCAGTTGTTGTCATTGCCGCCGTCAGTGAGGCGGCGCAATTCTGTGCCATCCGGGTGAACCAGATAGACCTGCGAATTCATGCCTCCACCGGGTGCGAGCGAGAACGCCAGCCATGCTCCATCAGGTGACCACGAGACTCCCTGTACTTGATCATCCAAGCTTGTGATTAGTTCCGGCCATCCGCCCTCTGTGGACACAATCCACACTTGTGGCGTCCCATTGAGGTCAGAGACAAAGGCTATGCGCTTCCCATCATGGGAGAAACTGGGAGAATAGCATCTACCAATCTTCGCCATGCGTGCAACCTGTGCTTCAAGCTCGCTGTCTGCGGGCTGTTGACCGGTATAATCGGATGAAGTTTGCATAAAATATCTCCTGCAATGTCACTAATTTGTACTTCAAGTACGACTTTTGTCGTAAGTTTACCACACGTACATACATCCCCAATTTTTTGGATAACAGCACCGAAATCTCAAGGTCTCTACATGGGAAACGAAGAGAAGAAAACCCTGCGTAGCTCTTGTGTAATCGGGTATAGTCCTCATAAGAGGTGGTGATAATCTGGGACGATTATCGTCCATTCAGATACTGGCGAAAGACAGGCAGGAAGAGAGGCTATATTTATGCAACATGTCATGCTAGACCTGTACGGTTGCAATCCTGAGTTACTGGAGAACGAGACATTTTTGCGACAGGTACTGGACGAATATCCACGCCGTATCGGTATGGAGAAAGTCAGCCCTGTCGAGTTACGCGATATCAAGACGAGCGATCCCATGGATGACGGTTTCTCTGGCTTCGTCATTATCGCCACCAGCCATGTCAGTCTGCACGCCTGGCCTCCGTATAAGATGGTCAACATTGATATCTTTTCCTGTGAAGAGTTTGACGTAGAAGATACACTCACGTATGCACGGCTGATGTTCCAGACTGACGATGTTGAGGTACATGTAGTCGAACGTGCGCTACGCTCTCCGCGTCTCTCGGCCAGACAGAAGCTGTTGCGTTAAAGAGTTTCTTACTTGCTACACCCGCTATTCGAGGAGCATTTCGTATGAGACTCAAGGTACTAGCCTGCCTGCTCTTTTTCCTCAATACCACGCTGTTCGCGACCTATTATGCGGTCTCTAAAGAGGCGATGGGGCGCATTGACCCAATCGTCTTTTCATTCTTTGAAATGATCTTGCTGGTACCAATCGCAGTATGCATGCTGATCTGGACGTGGCAGGATGTCGATCGCGCTGTGGTAAAACATGGTGTGATATTGGGTAGCTGGCTCTGCCTCTCATTCTTCACTATCGCGATAGCCTTGAAATATACGACCGCAACCTCTACAGCCTTTTTCCCATCTTTAAACGGTCTGGTGGCAGCATTTATTGCCTGGTTTGTGCTACGCCAGCCCATTCAGAAAAGCACCTGGTTTGCCGGAATTATCTCTGTGATTGGGACCGCGTTACTGATCAGCGTCTCCTCGATTGGCGGCTGGCGTGGCACACTGATTGCTTTTCTAGGCGGCATATTTTTCACCTTTTACGTCTTCCTCGCCGACCATGAACAAAAGGACAATGCCAATCCCTGGTCGCTTTTCGCCGTCGAAACGCTCACGATGGCCGTTTGTGCCACATTCATTGCCCTGCTCTTTGGCAACTGGCAGGGTGTTCATCCGTCGTTGCCCAAAGATGGCATGGTACTTCTCTATGTCGCGGGCGCAGCGACATTTCTACCCATTCTGATAACTGTCACCATGCAGAAGCACATTTCGCCAGTGACAGTCTCGTTTATCTACATTTTGGAGCCAGTACTGGGTGCGCTCTTCGCCAATCTGTACTTGCACGAAACGCTGCCGCTTATTGGCTACCTCGGTGGTGGTATCGTTGTGACTGGTGCGGTAATTCATACAACAGGGATGGCATTGACTTCAAGAAAGAAACAGATCGGGCAAACCGCGTATACTCCGTATACTACAACTAAGCAAACCAAACATACAGGACATACAGGACATAGTGCCTCTGGAAATCAACGAACACGTCAACGCACGCCAATTTATGCTACACCGGTTGCCATTATCATTATCTTTGTTCTTTTCCTCTGTGCGGAATTCTCGCT
This sequence comes from uncultured Chloroflexia bacterium, assembly GCA_963717105.1. Classification (GTDB taxonomy): domain Bacteria; phylum Chloroflexota; class Ktedonobacteria; order Ktedonobacterales; family Ktedonobacteraceae; genus DATGJV01. The sequence goes on along the minus strand of CAVQVL010000003.1, from coordinate 196,471 downwards.
GTTGTATAGCCTTGGTGGCTTTCCGCCGCGTGTATGGCTCGACATCTACATGCTCTGGCCTAATCTTGCCAACCTCGCTGGAAACGGTCAACTGACTTACGTTATACTGCTCTGGGTACAGGCCATATGCTGGCTGATAGCGTGGCTAGCCTCCATTGTCATGGCTCTGCTCATAGTATCCTACCTCGTCGGAAAGTTGCGGCCCGCTCAAGCGGAAGAGGAAGCTGCCTTGCGTTACTACCTCTCCAAAAACGATACTCAGGCCATGCAAGCTATACCAGCTATGCCAACCATGCAAGGCTTACCAACGCTATCAGCGATGTATCCTGCACACTCCTTTTCAACTAGAGAAGATGCCAATGAGCGTGTTCTGGTAGAGAAGTTTTTGCGCGAATATTTGTGAACAAACAAACCGGTGTCAACAATGCGGTTGTGTACGCACAACTGCATTGTTGACACCGGTTTGTTACTCTTGTTTCCAGCCATTTGATTTCGACGATCCAGGTTGTAACGCATCTGTCGCGGGCGGCATAGGCCGCACTGTATGCAAGCGAGTCGGGGGAAACGGTGTAAGCTGCGAAGGTTGGCGCGGTGGTAACGGTTCCGTAGTTGGTTTCTGCATAAACGATGGCCGAGATTGTGTCCCTTGCAACGGGGACAGAGGTTGCGATATGGATGGGCGCGGTGCTTGGGGTACCTGTGGTACTTGCGGTGTATAAGGTGCCTGGGGTGCATATAGTACCGACTGGCCTTTAATGTGCAGGGAACGCAAGAGTGCGCTGATTTCCACCAGATTATTGCAGCTTTCGGGTATGGTAAGTGGCTCACCGTTCCAGTGCTTATCGAATGCAACGCTTAGATCACGCAGAGCATTAGAAAGCCGCTGGGCTTGAGCATTGACTTGCCAGAGACGTACTAGACGCTCCGCCATCAGGTTCAGACTGGCGGCAAGTGGGAGCAGGGCACCGTTATTCAGCCGCGCACGCGCACGTAAATTACCGTTTGCCAGGCTGGCCTGTACATCCTTCAGGTGATCAATGCCGTGTTCCAATTCCAGGTTGTGCTGGGCTATCGCGTGCGATTGTTCCGCGATGCGCTTATTAGCGTATTCTAACCCTTGCAATGTTTCGGCCTGCTTACGAGCCAATGTTGCGTTATCGCGCAGCGTCAAAATTTGACGAATGACTACCAACGCTACCACACCCAGCGTAGCGAGCATGAGGACGGGACGAATAGCAACCTGCATCGGGTCGGAAGTGAAGATATTGAGTGTCAACACAAACAACAGAAAAGCCAGCAGGACGTAGGGAAGCAGTTGTACCGGGCTAAAGCTTATGTCCTCGACCTGCTGCCGTATACGTTCCTCGATGTCCTCGGGTGCTGTTGCGGGAAGATAGCGGCGCAGGTACGCGGCTACACCTATAGTCAACATACCGAGGGGCCAGCCAAGATCGACCCAGGTTGCCTCAACATATGTCCCCGCGTTGTTTTGCACGTTGAAAAGAAAATCGGAGAAGACAAAGAAACAAAGACCCAGACCCAGCACCATCAGGCTTGTGCGACGAGCCGTGGCCTGGTAAGCGCGTCCCTGCCCCCGCATCAACAAGAAGATGACGCAACTAAGCAAGGCAGTATCGGCGGTAGGATAGTAGATACCGAGTAATTTCGCCAGGTTTGCTTCGCCGGGTGCCTGAGCAAGTGACCCCAGCAGAAGATACCAGGCGATGGCGAGGATAGAACCCATCGCTATGAAGCTGTCCAGCAAAAGCATAGTGCGCTTGCGACCCGCGCCGGAAGAGGGCTGCAACAGCAGGCCAGCAAACACGAGAACAGGGAAACTGGAATAGCCGATATCCGCCAGCGATGGAAACGGACTTTGCCCAATAGATATGTAATAACGCCAGAAACTCTCGCCAAAGCCCCACATCATGACGCCCAGACCGATGAGTATCCAGCCACCCTGTTCATAGTTTATCCAGGCTTCTGTATTCTCTTTTCTTTGCCGCAGCGAGGTCACGCTAATGAGCGCAAGGCAACCCCCGACAAAGGCACCCGTCAACGGCGAAAATTGTCCCACTCGCAAAACAAATTCACTACTTCCAATGTGAAACACGACAATGATCACCATTGCCAGGGCCAACCAAAAAACTGATTTGACGATAGTCCGCAATGACAACAACATACGTTACCTCCAATACAAGATCGATTGGGTCGGATAGGGATTGCCAGAGGCGATATCGCTACCCTACACTACCATGCACTACCATGCACTATACAGATAGCCAGACAGTTGACGTGTGAAGGGGCGTTCGCATGATGGACGCCCCTACTCTCCTCACATAATCCACACAACCCGCACATTCAACACAACCCACACAATCCGCATAACCCCACGAATGCAGTATACTGTTGAGGACTTCACATCATCTCCTAGTGAACTTCCAGTCCCTCAGCAATCGGGGACTCACAAGGGCCATGTCCTTTCCATAAAGCGGAGCGTAATCGGAGGACGGGCGTCCGCAAGGGGCCCCACTCCGCAACCACACTACCCCGTCCCTACTATAGACGGACACAAGCGGTAACGTTGTATAGTAGGAACGGGGTACCTTGCGGACGTCCGTCCTGTATCACCATGAATAGGTCCCCTCCACGAACCAACAAATCTTATACCAGTCTTCTCATAGTTTGAGAGTAGGAAAAGAGCCATGCTTTCGGCTGCGCCAAAAGCATGGCTCTTTTCCTACCATCCGTTTATGTTCATTTATGTTAAGCAGGGATGGGGTTGATTTGCAGATGTTCGCGCACAAGCGCAACGACATCCTGAGTTGTGAATGGTTTGGTAAGATAGTCTTTCGCGCCTGAGAGACGCCCTTTCAGGCGATCTAAGATTCCTTTGTGGCCTGAAAGAATGATGATAACCGTGTTCCTATACCGGTACTTCATGCGTATGTATTGGGCTACGCGATATCCATCCATTTTTGGCATACCTATATCAAGGATAATCATGTCAGGAACGAGGTCCTGCTGCTTTGTCAGACTGCGAATTGCCGCGATGCCGCTCTCGAAACTGACACAATCAATGCCTTCGCGGTGCAGGCTCACCTCAACGATTTTCCGCACGATGAGCGAGTCGTCAATAATCATCACCAGTTTGCCCATCTCATTGCTCCCGTTGTCTTTGTCCTGAAAAAAAGAAAACGTACATGACAGCCTATTGAAGTAGGCCATCATGCAGCAGTAGATTGCCTTTAATCACTCACAAGCAACCTACTATGGAGAGTATAGCCGGGAGTTCTTCACGCCAACTCCTACGGCACTTCCAGCAAACTGGGGTTCAGCAGGATTCTTTCATCTCTGGAGAAAAACCCCTCCCTACAGCTTTCCTGACCTGCTACTTACTCGAACAATATAGCCTGTTTCAAGAATCGAGGAGATGGTGTAGCCGAAGTGTTGCAGTTTGGCGCGGGTGCGTGACAGCACATTACGTACAGGTTTCATCTCCTGCTCCCAGGAACCGCGCTTCAACGCATTTTGCAGGTGACGACGTGCCTGGGCAATCTCTTCTTCAGTGATTGTGCCGTTGTAGAAGTGGGCGTACATAACGTCGTAGGGGCAATAGTAGGGGTAGGAATTCAAGAGCGGCACTAACAGACTTAACTCGCTACTGGTGAATTGTTGTTGCAGTTCCATATGTACCTGCATGCCATCCCATACAAGATACGAAAGGGTACCGTTCGTGGGATTTAAGGCCAGTTTGTGTCCAGCAGGTAGCTCCTCTTGCAAAGAAAAGTGCTGGATCGCTATATCACATGGCTCCGGTAACTCAAAAGCAACTTTTTCTTCACGGTCGGTCACTGCTTGCATAGTACTTCCTCCGGCTTCAGGACAAGCCTGCTGCTGTGATACCCAGATATACTCTTGCATTACGTTTTTTACTGTAAAATGGGCATCGTCCTTGTTATAATTATGCCTGCAACCATGTACACAAGGAAGTACTTGTGATATCATCTTCTTTAACATCTTTATCATTTTCGCGTAGCTAGAAGGAATGAAGATGCCTGTAGCGGAAAACGGTCCTCAACCACAACCGCGAGTGCGTTTAGCTGAGGCACGTCTCTCACGAGGTTGGTCACAGCAAGAAGTCGCGCACCAGATCGGCACAACGTATGTCAACGTCAGCCGGTGGGAACGCGGTGTCACGAAACCAACTCCCTACTTTCGTCGCAAACTCTCTCATCTCTTTGGGAAGACCGAACAAGAACTTGGCCTGGAGAGAACACGCGCAGAAGACACTTCGTATAAGACAGATGAGAATCAGCAGCAGGAGCGGCAAGAGCAACTAGCCACAGCGTCTGGTTCACTTCCAACGCTCATACCAGAACCAGTGTATGACCCGGCTATACCACTGAAACCACCACTACGGCTTGTTGGACGCAATCAGGAACTGTTTCTGCTCAAACAGCAGCTTTTCGCGGGCGACAATGTTGCGCTGTCAGCCCTCAATGGTCTGCCCGGTGTGGGCAAGACGGCCCTCTCTATCGCGTTAGCACACGACCCGCAGGTACGGGAGTATTTTCGCGATGGCATACTCTGGGCCGCCTCTGGGACCCGAACCGGACATCCCCGTTTTGTTGAGCCATTGGGGAACGCTGCTCGGCCTTTCCGCGACAGAGATAGCCTCAATGGAGAGCAACGAGGCATGGGCAAAGGCACTACATACGGCGATAGGCTCGCGCACCATGCTGCTGGTGATTGACGACGCCTGGAAAGTCGAACACGCATTGACATTCAAGGTCGGCGGTCCCGAATTGCGCCCACCTTGTTTCCACGCGATTTCCCACGATTGCCACACAGATCGCTCATGAGCATACTACGCTCATTGAGGAGCTAAGCGAAAACGAGAGCATGAAGCTGCTGAACATCCTGGCTCCCGGCGTTGTGGAGCATGAGCAGCAACTGGCGTCAAATCTGGTACAGGCCGTCGGAGGTTTGCCCCTCGCGCTGACACTGATGGGCAATTACCTGCGCAAACAAGCGCACGGCGGCCAGACGCGACGCATCCGTAACGCGCTACAACAATTGACCAACGCCGAGGTGCGCCTGCATATCAGCGAGACACATGGGCCAATCGAGCATCATACCAGTCTTTCCAGCGACATATCCCTCTCGCTGCAATCGGTCATCGCCGTTACCGATAACCAGTTGAGTAAGGAGGCACGCATGGCTCTCTACGCTCTCTCGGTCTTTCCACCCAAACCCAACAATTTCTCGGAAGAGGCCGCGCTCGTCATCACCGCTGCTTCCACAGAGAGCCTTGATGCCCTCTCTGACACCGGGCTACTGGAGAGCAGTGGGCCAGATCGCTACACGTTACACCAGGTCATCGCCGACTATGCCCATATCCGTCTGCAAGATACCGGGAATACTTGCCCCTATGATCACCTGATTGAATATGCTATAGACTTCGTTGGCGCGAACAAAACGGGCTACGAACTGCTCGAACAAGAGAGTCCTATCATTCTTGCCGCCCTCGATGCCGCCTATGACATGGACAGACCAAAGGAATTGGTGCAGGCCGTCATCGCCTTCGCGCCCTTCCTCCTGCTGCGCGGCTCCTATCAGCTTGCGGAGAAACACCTCTTGCGTGCCAAAGATGCTGCCCTTGCCCTGAACGATAGCTCCGGCATCACAGGCACGCTGCTCTACCTCGGCGAGATCGCCCTCAAACTCGGCAACTACTCCCAGGCTGAGAACCTTTTCCAGCAAGGTCTCACCCTCGCCCGCCAGACCAACAACCAGGAACGCCTCTGTGCCTTGCTCACTGATCTCGGCGGCGTCAACTGGAATCGTGGTGAATACTCACAGGCTGAAATTTACCTGCAAGAAGGTTTGGCTCTTGCCCGCCAATTAGGTAGTATCAAACAAATGAGCGGTTTACTTAAGGCATTGGGATTAGTAGCTGCAAGTCGTGGAGATTATAAACAAGAAGAGGCTTATTTGCAAGAAGGGTTGGACATTGCTCGTCAAATGGGAGATCGCGAACAAATGTGTGTGTTGTTGATGAATTTAGGAGCTACAACAGGTGAGCAAGGAAATCATGCCCAGGCGGAGGTATATTTCCAAGAAGGCTTAGGATTAGCACGCCAGATTGGGCATCGTGAATGGACAAGTGCTTTGTTGAGTAATTTAGGAAGTGCCGCAGCAGAACAAGGTCATTATGTACAGGCAACCATATACTTACAGGAAGGTCTTCAATTGGCGCGTCAAACTGGAAACAAAGAATGGATGAGCCTCTTGATTAGTAACTTAGGATTAACAACACGAAAGCAAAGAGATTATAAAAAGGCGGAAGAATATTTACAAGAAGGTCTGAAAATAGCAAGAGAAATAGGTACACCTCTAATTATTGCTAATGTTTTATATGAATATGGGAATCTCTCTCTCGATCGGCATCAAATAGAATCTGCCTATGAGACGTTTTCTAGAATGCAAGATACAATTCGAGAAGGGGATCAAGAACTTGTGGCATTATCTCAATATGGTTTAGCGCGTGTTGCAGTAGCACAAAATAACATTGAAGAAGCTCTGCACCTCGGAAAAATGAGCCTGGAATTGTTGGAATCAATGGGAAACAGAAATGCGAATGAAGTTAGAGAATGGTTGAATACAATTGCGCCGTAGGGACCGGTTTACCGTGTCAGCGTTTCCACTTCAACATCACGTAAACATCAGCAAATACGAAGATCGCTGACACGGTAAACCGGTCCCTACAGCACGATTTCCTTAAAATCCCCGTTTGTAAATATTAGGCGTGACGCCATGTGGTGCCAGATTGTAGGGTTGCGAGATGGTACGTGATGGGGTGTGGGTATGGATAGTTGGCGCGGCGGCGTGAGTAGAGACGAGGGTTGCCAACGCCAGATAGGTTGCCAGTACGACCAGAGCTATGAGTGGCGCAATCCATCGAAGATATCGCTTGAACATGTGGGATTCCTTTCCTCTATTCTCTTCTTTTCATTCTCTGTTTTCGGGTACAAAGTTTAGATGACAAGTACGCCGTCTTCGTCTACTGCGAAGTAGTGACCGCCTCCGGTGCAGTAGTACTGCATATTGCCATCTTCGTCGGTTTCTGGTTCTGTTTCGGTTTCCAGGTCTACAAGCAAAGTTGCATCTTCGCCGTCTTCGGGGCAGGTGTAATACTTGTCGTAACCCATGATGCTGTTTCCTTCTCTTTCTCGGCAGGATATCCATTGCGGGTACTCTGCTAAATCACCTTTCTTCAATATGTATGACTGGAAATAGACCCCGCTCTTAAAATCGCCATTCCATGCGCCTATCCACCCACTCACATACGCCATGTTACGAAACAACACAAACAGCAAAAAGGGCATAGCACACACAGAGAAAATCTGTATTTGAGCATGTATGCATATGGACATGCAGGCATACAGACATGTGGATATGATGCTGTGATTACGCGGCCCAGGAGAGTCAAACGAATCAAGATAGGCTGTTTTGTGTTGAGTAGCGGTACCATAGTGCTGGTTAATGAGAGCAATGAGATGTGTGGGAGATATCTGGCAGGGTATGCTCTACTTCACTCTTGTGAGTTTACCGAATAGTGGTAAAAGTTGCAAGGTGAATAGCCCGGATGGTACTTATAGATCGTTCACAGCAACGACAATACAAACTGCGCACGCTGTGCGCAGTTTGTATTGTCGTTGCTGTGAACGATCACTCTTTTTCTCGCTCTTCGCGTTGTGCCAGCGGTCGAGAGAAGTAGAAGATGGTATTATCGTAGATATTGTCGCCGCCTGGATTGGTAATGCCGATCATTTGCCAGCCGTTTTTACCCAGTTGGGCGAGGGTGGTTCCCAGACGTCTGTGTTCGTGTTCGATATGGTTGCCATCGGCGCGATAATAGACCAGTATCCATTCGCCTTTGCGGATACCACCGGCGTGGTCTTCGGCGAGGCAGCAGTATTCCCATTGCTGTGGCGCGCCGACGTCGCTAGCATCGCGTTTGAATATCCAGGTTGTCTCCTGCGCGTTTACAAGTTCCCAGCCCTCGTTGCCAAGCTGGTTCCGCACCTGCCGTGCCAGAGGTGCCATCTGGGGATTGGTCACCTCTTTGCCATCAATATGCGTTACCCTGCCAGTTTGAGGATCAAGGCTAATCTCAAGATACGACCATTTTGCCATAGATGCTCCTTCAATGTTTGCTCTGTCATATCGTTTGGCTATTTGCGTTGACTTCGTTGAATGAACACTACGCGCTACGACAACCATTTGTATCTATGTATCGTTTGTTCAGAACTGATAGTCCTCACCGTCACTTACCGCCATCTTAACCTATCTTATTCTGTTTTATCCCCTCTTACGCTCAAACTTGTTTGATGAAGAAAGTTCTGAACTACCTGTACTATAGTGAACGCACTTAATCGGGGATATTGCTTAACCAGGAACACCGAAGATGAGATATAATAGGAGTAGTGGCTGTGTTTTTTTGCCGGAAGTAAACATCACTTTCTCGATTTCGATGTGAGAAAGGCTTCGAGGGAAACCCAACGTATGATCGTGAAGCGTAGTGTCTGTGCCATCACCCTATCCTTCTTTCTTGCCGCGTGCGGGGCTGCTAAAGGGACAGTGCCGACAACATCACGGCTCGCGTTGCTCTCCATGCCGTTCTCGCTTGTCGTGATCGGGGATAGCGTGTCTGCCGGTCAATATTTACCCGCCAGTTCCGATGCCTATCCTCGTATACTCGCGGCTGACCTGCATGTTCGGCTGGTTATCTACGCTTTACCGGGGCATACCACCACGCAATCACGCAGTATGTATGTAGGAGAATTGGCTCCAACCTACGCGGTGATTGAACTGGGAACTAATGATTATAATAGAAGTGTCCCATTGGCAACGTTTGCCGAGGCGTATGAAAGCGTTGTGATGAGCATTACACCGGCCACGCGGGTGGTCTGTCTTTCGCTCTGGGACCCGATCAATACAGCTGATGCCATCTGGTCTTCCCCACCTGGTGTCCCAGCACCGAGCAATCGCCTGGGAGCCTCTCCCGCAGTATATAACGCCATCATCAAGCAGTTGTGCCGTGGAACGTATCTCTCAATACAATCGATCTATGATACACCCAGCTATCATGGTGGTGGTGCGCCTGGCCCTTTCTACCATCCCAATGTCGCAGGCGATGAGGCAATCGCCCGGCTCGTATATGCTGTGTTCGCATCTTCCCAGACATCTCTTTCCCTGGATAGCAAAAAGGGAATATAATAGTTCAAGCAGAGATGTTCGGCTGCACGAATAGCTGGCGAAGAAGGTATTGATGAGCAAGCCGGGGAAGAGCATTTCTCAGCAAAGTGGCTGATAGCCTGAGCAAAAGCGAGTCGAGCGAGTGAAAGAAAGAAGGATGGCCCCGTATGTCCCCGCGCCTCACTGACTGGTGCCTTGCAATTACGACAGCACTGGCCTGCATAACCGGCATTGTCAGCCTCGTAAGTGGCCTTCCACAAGATGTGGTTCATTTTCGCGTTACATGCCATAGCGGGCTTCTGGCTATTGCTGTTTTTGTGGGGCAAGCTGCGGCGTGTCTGGCCCCGGCTGATTCATACGCGGCGTTGGGATCGCCGCACCATCTATGGGTTGTTGGCACTGCTGATTGTCACATTGGCACTTGGATCAGGCATCTGGTGGGTTAGCGGCGGTGATTTGGACTTTGCCGGGTTCAATCTGTTGAACTGGCATATTATCCTCGGATTTGTCCTTACAGCAGCTATCGCGTCCCACATGTCGGCACGCGCCAAACGATTGCGCAAACGCGACATCGTTGGAAGGCGCAAGACTCTATATGCAGGCGCGTTGCTGCTGAGCGGTGTAGCACTCTGGCCAGCACAGCAAATCACCGGACGCATCCTGAATCTACCCGGAGCCAGCGAGCGATTTACCGGTTCGCGAGAGAGCGACAGCTATGCTGGCAACGCCTTCCCCACCTCAAGCTGGGTCGCCGATCAACCACGCCCCATTGATATACAAACGTGGCAGCTTGCACTTGGCGGTGCCGTCAACGCTCCCCGCAACTTTTCCTATGACGAGCTTGTTGCGGCAGGTGATACATTGGAGGCAACCCTCGATTGTACCGGCGGTTTCTATAGCACCCAGCGTTGGAAGGGAGTTCGTATTGGACACTTGCTCGATCATGTGCAGCTTTCGCCAGACGCACGCTATGTAAGTTTTATTTCCGTGACGAGCTACCGTTGGAGTCTGCCCCTGGAGGAAGCTCGCATAGCGTTGTTGGCAACCCATGTCGGTTCAGAGCAACTCTCGTATGAGCATGGTTTTCCCCTCCGCTTAATCGCTCCAGGCCGTCGCGGCTTCGAATGGGTCAAATGGATCACCCGTATTGAGGTGTTAACCGAGCCCGATCCTGGTCAGGTACTCAGCATCTTCACGAGTAGCTTCACTGATGAAGGGCGTGGAAAGTAACCAGAGCATTCTCCTTGCAAGTACCATGGTCCCCTTCACAGAACGATATCAGTATTTCTTCGTATACGACTCATGCTTGCTACATAAAAGAATTTCATAAAATACGACGTTCTTCCGATGTCAGAGAGGTCTCAAGCTGGTACACTTCCACTATAGATGAGAGGCCCAGTGGGTCCATACTGTCACTTGCAGATATTAGATGAGAATAATATCATATACTAGTAGTTCAAACTACAATGGGTGAAGAAGTGCAAGAGATGCATAGATTGTATCAAGAGAATCTTGATCACATATACCACTTCGTATATAGCAAGGTAGGAAACCGCCAGGAGGCTGAGGATCTAACGTCGCAGGTTTTTCTCAAGGCTGTGCGTAGCCTCGATCCTGAGCGTACCCCGCAAAGCATGCGAACCTGGCTGTTTCAGATTGCGCGTACAACGATGGCTGATTACTGGCGAGCTTACTATCGTGAAAACGCAACTTCATTGGATGAACTGTTAGAGACTGGCTGGGAAGGCCCGACCGAAGAAGAATACTATCAGGCGAGTAACGGCATAGGGAGTCGCGTACATGATATCCTCCACGCACTATCTAAACGCGACCAGGAGGTTTTGACCTATCGCTTCCTGCTCGATCTCTCGATCCGAGAAACCGCTTTAAAAATGGGCTTGACAGAGACGAACGTCAAAGTCATGCAGTATCGTGCACTCAAACGCGCTGCCGATGTCGAACAGGGAGCTACAGGCTCAGCAAGTAATGCATGATTGTGAAACTTATATTTCTCCTTCTTCAACAAAATGTCTCTTTCCATAGAGCAGCGTATGGCATGTGTTATGATAGTGTTGCCAATAGTTAATTGGACATACTATCCCGTCCTCAATTTCTTCGAAAGGATAAACTCATGCCAGAGACAGAGGAAGCGCAGAATATCTTGCGAGCATGTACCCGTTACCTGACCCATGACTACCCGAAGACGCCACAGCAGGTCTTGAGCGAGCTTGCCGCGATAACCGATCCAGAGTTAGAGGCTGACCATTACGGGCAAGGCGAGATTATCAATCGTTTTGAGAGGGATATTGCCGATCTGTTGGGAAAAGAAGCGGCCGTTTTTATGCCGAGCGGGACGATGTGCCAACAAATTGCGCTGCGCATCTGGGCCAATCGCCGCGGGACACAAAACGTCGCGTTCCACCCAAAGAGCCATCTGGAGATACATGAAGAACATGCTTATCAGCGGCTGCATGCTCTGAACGCCATTCTGGTAGGTAGCCCCGACCGTCTCTTGACGCTGCATGACCTTAAGGCAATCGCAGAGTCGGTAGGTGCGCTACTTTTAGAACTGCCGCAGCGTGAGATTGGAGGACAGTTGCCCACATGGGAAGCGTTGAACGAGATCATCGCTTGGGCGCGTGAACATGATATACCCGTTCACCTTGATGGCGCACGACTTTGGGAGTGCCAACCCTATTATCAACGTGAGTACAGTGAAATTGCGGGCCTGTTTGACACGGTATATGTCTCCTTCTATAAGGTGCTGGGCGGCATCGCGGGGTCCGTTCTGGCCGGGCCAGCAGACTTCATAGCCGAGTCGCGTATCTGGCAGCGCAGACATGGCGGCAATCTCGTTCACCTGTATCCCTACGTCCTATCGGCACAATATGGGCTGAGCAAAAAGCTGGGGCGCATGGAGGCCTACCATAAAAAGGCAAAGGAAATTGCTACCGCCCTAGTGGCGTTTCCACAGATTAAGATTGTCCCGAATCCGCCGCAAACGAATATGATGCACTTATATATAGAGGGCGAACGGGAAGCATTGGAAACATCTGCGCTTGCCATCGCGAAGGAAGCAGGTGTCAGGCTCTTTTTTCGACTTGCTCCTACCGCATTACCAATGTACCAGAAATTCGAGTTCGTCGTAGGAGAAGCTACCCTCGATCTACCGACTGAAGAAATTGTTGCGCTGTTTCAAACTTTGCTCAACAATGAATAAATCCGCCATGCAGGCATCACGGATAGCCGCATGTGGGATGATCAGTTCCCCATCTTTGCGCAACACTACCGGACCATACGCTACGATCTGCGTGGCTATGGTCGAACCCGCTGGGAATCAGGTTCGTTTGCCACCTACGAAGATCCGGCGGCACTTTTCAACGCTCTCGACGTGCAGAAAGCGCATATTATCGGCATCTCATACGGAAGTAAAATTGCCCTTGACTTCGCGCTCGCCCATCCTGAAATGGTAGCTTCGCTCGTGCTGGTGGCCCCCAGTGTTGGGGATGAACAGTCATCAGACCAGATCCGCCGCTTTTTTCAGGAAGAGGACGCTCTGGTTGAAAAAGGCGATCTGCAGGGCGCGACGGAACTGAATCTGCGGTTATGGGTTGATGGCCCACAACGTGTTCCCGATCAGGTGAAACCAACAGTACGCCAGCGTGTTTACGAGATGCAGTATCATGCGTTCACTATTCCAATACCCGAAGGCGCGGATGAACAGGAACTTCAACCACCTGCCATCATGCGTTTAATGGAAGTCCGCACGCCAACGCTTATCATCGTCGGCGATCTCGATCTCCCAGAAAAGCTGAAACTCACCGAGCAACTGGCTACCAGCATTCCCGATGCCCGGCGGGAGATCATTGCGGGGGCTGCCCACATGGTCAGTATGGAGAAACCGGAGGAATTCAACCGCATGGTTCTCGATTTCTTGCGTGAGTTATAAGCGTATCCTACTTGCTTACCAGGCGTTTACCCATCTGGCACCGGTTGTCGTGTGTTCCAGGCGACCGATGCCGGGGATATGCGTGGCTATAAGAAGAGCGTTTTCGGCGAGGGCCGCTTTGGCCAGTGCTACACGGCTGGCAAGATTGATGCTGGCATCATCCCATTCTGCCATCCACGAGGGATGTTCAACCTCAAGCGGGTGGTGATAGAGATCGCCCAGACAGTAGAGAACTTGACCTTCTGAACTGATACGCACAATCTGATGCCCTGGAGATTCACCGGGAGCGGCAATAATTTGTACCGATGCTGTAAGGTCGCGGTCTCCCTCCACCAGTTCCAGCAATCCCGCCTGTTGGACTACGCCAAATGTGTGACTGTCTGCCGAGGTGGGATCGCGAAGGGCTTCTTGCGTTTCGGGATATTCCCAATCTGCCTTGCCAAGAAAGCAACGCGCACGAGGAAAACTCGGTACATAGTGTCCATCCCGTTCCTGGGTGATTCCGGCATAGTGATCGAAGTGGGCATGGGTAATCACGAGGTGGGTGACATCCTCTGGGCGGATGCCGCGTTCAAGTAGCTGGGTCAGCAAATCCGGCGGGTGCTGGTAATCCGCTGGCGGCGCGTAGGGCGAGTCCGGCGAAGCCGAAAGGGCAAAGTTGTTGGCATCAACCAGCACGGATGCATCCGGGAAGGCGATGTGGATACACTGGCTGGGAAAGAACAATGGTTGATCGAACATATCGCCGTAACGAGGTCGCCATTCGCTTTCCGGCACGTTCATAATCTCGGATAGCGTGAGGCGCAAATCCCCCACATTGATAATAGAGACTGTTGCCGCTCCGAGAGAAAATGTGCGTGTATGCTTATTCATGAGCATGTTCCTTCTATTTCATCTCATCAAACGATATGAGTGGGATCAGAGGCTGAGCGTTGATCGGGGTCATTGAGTTCGGCACCGGGTGGAGCGGGAACAGGGCCGTGTAAAAGGGGATCATCGGTACTGAGCATCCAGTGTTCGAGGCGGCCGCGCATCTCTTGCAGAATGGAGGCAGCGGAGGGATCAGTTGCCACGTTCGAGGCTTCGTTGGGATCGAAGATCAGATCGTAGAGTTGCTCGGACGCGATAACGCGCTGTTGCCAGCCGTATTGCACGAAGAGGTCTTTGCTGGGGCTATCGTCACAATTGACGAGAACGGGCGTATGGCGGTCGCCGAAGCGGCGAATGTACTTCCAACGTGTAGTGCGCACAGCCCGCTGCGGTTCGTAGGCGGCATGATAGGTGGCCCCGGCGAAAATGGTATCGTTGATCGCATTGGCTTTGCCCTGGACGAGTGGCATGAACGATTTTCCTTGCAACCAGTTCGGTTGCTCGATGCTGAGGAGGTCACAAATGGTGGGAAAGAGATCGATCTGGGAGACCATCGCGTCGTACACCCTACCACCGGAAAAGCCGCCGGGACCGTGCATAATGAGCATGACGCCGATACCATGATCGGTGAGCGTACATTTCATACCTGGAAAAGCGAGTCCATGATCGGTGGTGCAGATAATCAACGTGTTATCCGCGAGGCCACTGGCTTTGAGCGCGCTAACCACCTCTCCAACACCCTGATCCAGCGACCATGCACTGGCCTGGAACGCCGCCATATCCTGCCGCGTTTCTAGTGTATCCGGTATCGTCCGTGGTGGACGGCAATAGTTGGCAGCCTGTGACGAGATGGGGTCAAAAAAGCCTCTGTGGGTCTCAAAAAAGCCCACAGAGAGGAAAAATGGCTGCTGAGGCGGATTGCGAAAAATTTCAATGGCCAGGGGCGCAACGGCTTTGACGTGGTTGGAGTCTATTTTGTAGACGCGATCGTAGCCAATAATGCCTGGTTCTTTTGAGATGTGCTGTTCTCCAATTAACGCCGACCAGTATCCCAGTTTCCGCAACGTGTGAACGACGTGATGACGATAATCGCGCAGCGAAAAGCCCCGGTGTGCGAGACCAAGCATCCCATTGGTGTGTGCATACTGCCCGGTCAGCAAGCACGCACGGCTCGGCGAGCAGGTTGGCGAGGCACAAAATGCCTGACGAAAGAGGACGCCCTCTTCAGCCAGGCGCTGAATATTGGGTGTTGGAATGGCATATCCGTAGGGTTGCACGTAGCGACCCGTGTCGTGAGAATGCAGATACAAAATGTTCGGGCGTTCTGATGGCATTACAGGCTCCTTAATAAGTACCCATTCAAGATATCTTGAACAGTTCGAGGCTCTCTGCGTTTGCCTCCACGAGATGTTCTGACTCTTTATAATAACGAAATAGAATGAAATAAATAACTTGAAAGAATGAGAAAAATATGTTATTGTTTTTCTACAGTAAAGTGCTGGCTGGTATGGTTTGGTACTAGCTATCATCTGTACATATATTATACCGGTACGAACAATGTTTTGGGAGGGAAAATGCAGCCACACACATCCTATCTGGTTTGTGCGACTCCGCGTAGCGGAAGTACCTTGCTTTGTGAAGCACTGACGAATACGCAAAGAGCGGGTTATCCTGCCGAATACTTTGAGGCATTGAGAGCTACTGGTTTACCGAGAAGACCAAAGGAATATTTTGAAGATGGAAAGATTAACGAGATCACAGATATTCTAGGAAACTATTCGAGGATCGATGAGAGGCTACCACAGCAGATTGCAAACTATGCCGATTACCTTGCGGAAGTATTGGAAAAAGGGACAACTCCCAACGGGGTATTCGGAGCCAAATTGATGTGGGGATACCTCGATGACTTTATAAGCCATGTACGACAAATCTCTCACTACCGGGAAATGGCCACGCCTGATATCCTGTCAGCAGTCTTTCCCAATCTGCAATACATACTCGTCACTCGCAATGATAAAGTACGACAGGCAGTTTCTCTGTGGAAAGCAATCCAAACGCAAACGTGGAAAATTGATGGACACGAGCAAGCACGTACTGGCTCAAAAGAGCAACCAGGAGACCTGGAGCAAGAACTCGTTTTTAACTTCGTCGCTATTGACCACCTTGTACAACGCATTACGGAACATGATGCCGCATGGCGGGCTTATTGTGCCTCCGCGGGTATCCAGCCTTTTGCGGTCGTGTATGAAGAACCGGTACATACCTACCAGGAAACAGCAATCGCTATTCTCAGATACCTGCGCATACCAGTGCCGGAGCAGATCACATTCGCGCCGCGAACCATGCAGAGGCAAGCCAATGCGCTCTCCGAGGAATGGGTGCGACGCTATTGGGCAATCAAGCAAGAATGCAGTGAACGGTAAAAATCATATATACCGTTCAAATCTGCGTTTCCCTGTTAGAATATTCGGCAGGCGCAAAAAAGACCAGCACAGTAATATCCTCGCTAATCGTATGAAAGCGATGCTCAACGTTGGCCACCACAAAGACAAGCGAGCCAGCCTCGACAGGCACGTCCTCGTTGCCAACTTGTATCCGCGCCCGTCCCTGCACAATATAATACAGTTCATCCTCAGTATGCGGCTCCTGTGGGTCCGCACTCCCAGCGGCCAGTCGATACACTCCGGCACTCATAGCGGGAACACGCAAGAATTCGTGATAGAGTTCTCCTGATTGCTCGCGTGTTGCTATCAAGTCGGGAAGGATAAATGCGTCCATGTTTTTGTTCATCTCTAACTTTTGCTCAAGGGTTATGTACCAATTCTGCAATGCGACCGAATTGTTCAACACTCGCTACACCCGAAGGCTCAAGGATGACCATGAGGTGTGTCACTCCTACGTCGGCAAAGCCCCGCAATTGGTGCGCTATTTCTGCTGGAGTCCCCGCAATCACTTTCTCGTCCGGATTCTCCCCAGCTGATTGAGAGAGATGTACTATTGTACCAGCCGTTAGCTCAATTGATGTAGGATTCCGCCCCATCATTGTGCATATTTCCTTGAACTCTGCATAGCGTTCCTTCACCACCAGCGGGTCCTCATGCCAGACGGTATTCCATGCATCCGCGTACTGAGCGACAAGGCGCAGCATACGAGGGCGACGTGCGCCAATCAGAATAGACGGGCCAGACGGTGACGGCCCGCGAGGACGCAAAGCACAATCATGAACCGAGTAGTACTGGCCCTGAAAATCAACATGTCCATCGCGCAAGAGCGGCACAATTACTTGCAATGCCTCCTCGAAACGAGCGGCGAGGTGATCAAAAGGGTAGCCAAACGCCTCGTACTCTGGCTTATGCCAGCCTGCTCCGAGTCCCAAGATGAAGCGTCCTCCGCTAATCTCATCAAGGGTATCAGCCATCTTCGCCAGCAATGCCGGATTGCGAAACGATGTGCAAGCGACAAGTGGCCCAAGTGTAATACGCTCGGTGACAGCCGCTAACGCGCCTAACAGAGTAAAAGCTTCCCACGTACCCTGTTCCTCTTGCCCAGGAAAACGGGAAATGAGATGATCCGCCAGCCAGAACGAATCCAGGCCAATTTGCTCGGCAGTCTGTACCATTTCCTTGAGGTCGCGGAACGTGGGTGTTTTGTCCTGAAGTGAATCCTCACTTATGTCCAACATAAGCCCAAGTTTCATACGTTGTGATGAAGTATGCTGAGTCAATCATTTTACCTTTCTGATGATGGCATAACGCATTCCTCTATGCCTATTAAGGCTAAGTTTGTTCCTTAAATAGGAATGTAAATGCACCATCTTCGTTTTTACCCACTACAGCCCCCTTCCTCTCACTCTTTCAGGGCTTTGTTGGCGAATAACAACAGGAATCGCGATGTGCCAGTCTGTCAACTTGCAATAACGCCCATCATGCGAATGCATTCAATCCTGTAATGGCCTGACCGATAATCAGGGTGTGGATGTCGTCGGTTCCTTCGTAGGTGTAGACCGACTCCAGGTTGTTCATGTGGCGGCTGACCGGATATTCGAGGGTGATGCCGTTCGCGCCTAACACGGAACGCGCCTCACGGGCAGTTTTGAGCGCCTCACGTACATTGTTGCGCTTGGCGACGGAAACCTGCACCGGATGCAACAATTCTTCATCTTTCAGGCGTCCGAGGTGCAGGGCAAGTAGTTGTCCCTTGACCAGTTCCGTCGCCATAATGGCGAGTTTCTGCTGGACAAGTTGGAAGCTGCCAATAGGTTTGTTGAACTGTATGCGCGTTTTGGCATAGTCAAGTGCTGCTTCGTAGCAGGCTCGCGCCGCTCCCGTAGCACCCCAGGCGATACCAAAACGGGCCTCATCCAAACAGGAGAGCGGGCCGCGCAGGCCGCGCACATTGGGCAGCATATTCGCGGCGGGAATACGGCAATCCTCAAAGTGCAGCTCCGAGGTGACTGAGGCACGTAGCGAGAGTTTGTGATGCACATCGCTCGTCGTGAAACCAGGCGTCCCACGCTCGACAATGAAGCCGCGAATACCATCCTCAGCACGCCCCCAGACGACGGCAACATCAGCGATACCGCCGTTGGTAATCCACATCTTGGTACCATTCAAGATATACGAGTCGCCATCACGCCGCGCATTCGTGCGCATACTGCCTGGATCACTACCGGAATCCGGTTCCGTCAGACCGAAGCAGCCAATGGCCTCGCCGCGTGCCATGCGCGGCAACCAGTGTTGCTTCTGCTCCTCTGAACCAAAGGTAAAAATAGGGAACATCGCCAACGAGCCTTGCACAGAGACGAACGAGCGCAGTCCGCTATCGCCCGCCTCGAGTTCCTGGCAGGCCAGACCATAACAAACGGCACTCAGCCCGGCGCAACCGTAGCCGTCAAGGTGCATACCCAACAGGCCAAGTTCGGCAATTTCCGGGATAAGTTCGCGAGGAAATGTGCCAGCCTCAAAATGCCCATCAATGACCGGCAGTACGCGGTCGCGCACAAACTGGCGCACGGTATCGCGCACCATGCGCTCTTCTTCGCTCAGCAAGTGATCTACGTTATAAAGGTCGGTTGCCGACGGCAACTGAACCTCGCGTTTATTGTGAGTGTGTACCATGTGGTGTGTAATCCTTTCGTCGTTGAACACTACACCCGCTATTATATCGCAGATGATCCATGCCTTGCTCAATTTCCGGTAAGCAATCTATACAACAATATCCCTCCGCTCCCGTATTACAGAATAGTGTTGCAGATCACAGAGAATACAATATACCTGAAAAGCGGAAACAGTATCTATGCCAAAAACCTCTACTGAACATCCTAAACGTACCAATACACCTGCACATAAACGTCGAACGTATAAGCGCCGAACACTATCACGGAAGCGGAAAGGCTGTTTATTCCTGATAACCGCACAAACAGTAATCGTGGTTATGCTTATTATCGTTGGCATAATTGTGATCTGGCAGGTAAACAGTCGTAGCCAGGAGCGCAATCCCATTACCCATTTACGCGCCTATATTTTGCCAGTGAAGCCATCGGTTAGCGCGGATTTCATCAATCAGGTACTGGACTATTACCATTCTCCGGCGGCTGGCAAAGGACAGGCATTATACGATGATGGGCTGAAATATGGCATTGACCCCGTCTATGCACTGGCCTTTTTCATGCAGGAAAGCACTTTTGGCACGCAGGGCGTTGCTACTGTAACACATTCCCTTGGCAATATTCGCGCCAATTCTGACGATCCGCAGTATCATGGCTATCGTAAGTATCCCAGCTGGGAAGCGGGTTTTGAGGATTGGTACAAACTTATGGCTCACCAGTATATTGGACATTGGAAACTGACCACCGTTGATCAAATTATTCCCATTTATGCTCCCGGTTCAGACAACAATGATGTCACAACATACATCTCGAATATCAAGAATGCTGTTGATGTCTGGCATAGCGGTACGGTTGCGGTGTAGCGAGAAGTAAGTGCCTATCCGAAAATAGACAATAATTGAATTTCTAAAATGAGGGATGACTTCAACAGGTTTGGTAGCTTTTGCACAGCTGGAAGAGGACTGTGAGTAACCCCCGTCCGTATCTCTCTATGAGAGGGCGGAAAATAGCTCCGTTGTAGTAGACAACCGCTCGGCTATTTCTTCCCCTCAAAGACTATGAGAGAAACAGAACAGTACATGACTGAGAGCATGCCATTGTTGAGGTGCAGGGTCTGTGCTGGCTCCAGACCCTGCGCAGGTATTGCTCGAACCAGAGAAAAAATTGTCCAGGCCATTCTTGTTCAGTGAGTGGGAGACCATGCGCTATCTGGGGCTGGACGAAAGTCGAGACGGATACGCGTTCACTCAAATCGTTATCCAGGAAGGAGAACCAGTTTGACTATTTCACTTTCACCTATCACCCGTCGTGCTTTGCTGCTGAGCCTGCTCGTGCTCCTCGTTGTGAGCCTGCTCGTGCTGACTTTTGTCGCTGTGCATGGCTTGCCTTCCCTCGGCGTCTCACACGCCGCAGCACACCTGCTGGCTGACGGTCCTGGCCATCCCCCTGTTTGCCCTCCACCTCCAAGTCCGTGCTAACGAGTGAGAGGTGGCGGCCGTTCGGGTATCGTTGCCCAATGAGTTGTTGCAATTTGCGGAACCCTGGAGCCATCGTCACATACTTTGTGTGACGATGGCTCTTTCGGCTTCTGAGGAACAGTCGAGCGGAAAAGGGTTCAGAGTGGTCTGTGTAACTCACTCACGTAAATTACTCTAAGGGAAGGAAATGCCCATACCTTTCCCTTTGAAGTTGCAATGGCGGCCGTTTTCGGCCTGCTGTTATGTGATCTGTACTCTAGAAAGCTAACAAGTGAAGAGCATCATCAATCGTTTCAAGGTCAATCTCCTTTCGTGCGTGGTTGTAGCTGTGTTGATCCCTCTTATGCTGACCACCGGGGTTGCGGAGGCCGCCAGTTGGAGTGTCGTCCCCAGTCCGAACCCAGGGGTATCGGGCAATGTACTCAACTCGGTGGCAGTCGTTGCTTCCACTAATGTCTGGGCGGTGGGAGATATCACTGTCGGAAACGGGGCTTCTCAGACACTGACCGAGCACTGGAATGGCATGACGTGGAGTGTGGTTCCCAGTCCCAGCCCCAGTGCGTTCAGTAACGTCCTGAGTGGCGTCACAGCCGTCTCGGCCAACGATATCTGGGTGGTAGGATCGTTTGCAAATGCCCACGATATTCCTCAGACGCTCACCGAGCACTGGAACGGCACGACATGGAGCGTCGTCCCCAGTCCAAACGCTGGTACCAGCACGACTAACGTCCTGAATGCTGTCCAGGCCGACTCGGCCAACGATGTCTGGGCCGTCGGGCAGTTCTCCGCTGCCAGTGGCTTTCGTCAGACGCTTACCGAACACTGGAACGGTAAGAAGTGGAGTGTCGTCTCCAGTCCCAATGTTGGCACTCACGACAACATCCTGCATGGAGTCACCACCGTCTCCGCCCACGATGTTTGGGCTGTGGGTGACTTCCTCGATAGCAACTCCAATGCCCACACGCTGATCGAGCATTGGAATGGCACAACGTGGAGCGTGGTCCCCAGTCCCAGCCCAGTGGCAAGCACGCTGAATGATGTGAAGGCCGTCTCCGCCAACGATGTCTGGGCCGTGGGAGGAGCAGCTCCTTCTCAGACACTGACCGAACACTGGAATGGCACGAAGTGGAGTGTGGTTCCCAGCCTCAGCCCCGGCACAAACGACAATGCACTGGCAGGAGTCGCCATCATCTCGGCCCACAATATCTGGGCCGTGGGATTTGCTCTCAACAACGGACTTGCACAGACGCTGATCGAACACTGGAACGGCACGACGTGGAGCGTCGTCCCCAGCCCCAATCCCAGTTCGACTCTCAACTTCTTGAACGGAGTTGCGGCGGACCCATACTCAGGTCAGACCTGGGCCGTGGGGGTATTCTTCGATGCCAGCGGTGCCGAGAAGACGCTCACCGAGTTCCATCCCTAGACGCAAGAGGAATGAAATGGGGATTGCTTGCCTCTTCTTGCTCCTGCGATGAGAGGCGAGCAATCCTTTGTTTTTGGTTGCTTTCACCAACGTTTTCTGGGATAGGGAGCGTGTCACAAATCCGCTGCTTTTTGAGACTGTAAAAAACAAAAAATTTGTACTATCCTCGCCTAACAGTCTTATCGTTCCCATCCTGGGACCACGGCTGCTGGAATTGTCCCGGTTGCCTCCAATTTTGCTGAGGCGACGATTGAGGTGGTTGTACTGGCTGTACTGATTGAGCTGGCTGGCCCCACCCTTGCTGCATTGGAGGTTGCTGTGGTTGTGGCGATTGTGGTAGCTGATTCCATCCCGACGACGAAGATGGCTGAAACGGCTGTTGTTGCACAGGTTGACCCTGGCTCTGTTGCGGCGTTTGAGCAGGCTGGCCCCATCCTTGTTGTTGCTGATTCCATCTATTTTGTTGCTCGAACGGTGGTTGCGCTGGTTGCGCTGGTTGCGCGGCCCGCATGGCATGAGCCTCGCGGGCTTTGCGGTCATTGCGCACATGACGCCAGATGTAGAGTGCCAGTAATGCGAGCAGTACGACGATGATGACGATATCGAAATCGTGGAAGTAGGGGCTGAGTTTATCGAGGTTGGCACCGATGAGAGTACCAAGATATGCCAACAAAAGACACCAGGGGAAAGAGCCTAGCAAAGAATAGAGGCAGAATTTTCCAAAGGGCATTCTGGTGATACCAGCTGGAAGCGAGATGTAGGTACGCACAACGGGCATTAAGCGAGAGAAGAATGCGGTTGGGCTGCCCCAACGCTCAAAGAAACGATCGGCAACATCAGTGTCATGCTGCGAAATTAAAAGATAACGTCCATATTTGAGGACCAGGGGCCGACCACCGGCCTTTCCTATACCATAGGCGGCGATAGAGCCTAGTAGACATCCCAGGGAACCTACCAGGGCAACAAGTACGAGGTTTACCCACATTGGCAACGATGCAGAAGTGCCAAGCATTTGCAAATGTCCAGACACTCCAAGTGATGTCAAAGATGTGTTCGTATAGTAACTACCGATGATTACACCGGCCAGTGGCATAACGATTTCACTTGGTAAAGGTATGAGACAACTTTCAAGTGCCATTGCCAGCACAATACCGGCAAGTCCCGTTGTTGCATACAGATGAAGAACCAATGTTGTAATTGTAGTGGTTATATTTTGTAACAAAAATGCCTCCTTCGCGCTGTCACACTTTGCTAATAGTAGCACACTGATGCAAGAGGAAGCTAAATAGTAGTACTTACTCTTCTGCTTCTTCGTAACGAAGTTTGCGGGAAGAGCGGCGCACAACGGGGGCGTCCAGGTCGAGATGCCGGGCAAGTTCCTGGCGCAATGGATCATCTTCGTACATATAGGGTGCGCGGCGTACCATTGGATTTTGCAGCGATCCCGATACACGCTCCGGGCTCCCTTGCTTCCCTTGCTTTCCTCGCTGCTCCTCAATCTGGGGATTGCGCACAATCTGACCGGTGCGCGGTTGCTGACGCATGGGTCCTGTCTGGGGAGAGTACTTATCTCCCGGCAACTGTCCAGTTTGTGGCTCTTGCCCACTTAATTGACCAGTTTCTGGTTCATTGAAATGGGAATGGTGGTGTGTCTGCCGGCTGGCTGTGCTACCACCTTCGGGGGGCAGAGAACGCGGGTTGTTTATTGCGGGTATAGCAGGTATAGAGGTGCCATCAACTACCTTGCGGGGCCGATACGAATTCTGATTCGGAAATGGACGTTGGAACTGATGCGATGGTCGCGGCTCTGGTTGTGCCGAAGGTGATATAGACGGTCGCTCAACCATTCTCTGATCGGGTCGAACAACTGGGAGCCGTTTAGAGGTTGTGGGCGAGTACATATCCATATCTGCCTGTTGCTGCATTGCTTCCAGGCGAGCAACATGTAAAGCCGCCGTGTGATGCTGGCCACGCGCTGATTTCTGTACTTGCTTAGGAAAAGCGGCACCGTATTGACGCTGAGCAGAAGGCGGCGATTGCGGGAAGGAACGCCTTGCGGATGGAAGCCCGGTTGAACGTTGGCGCACGCCCATCATACCTGTACTGGTACCCATTAATACCTGACTTTGCCTCACAGCAGGTACACGGCCATATGAAGGAACAGGGAGATTGCGTCCAGTGGTTGAGGTACGCTCATCCTCTTCCTCATACCAATCTTCTTCACTGTCATCAAGCACATCGGCGTCGGCATCATAGAACTCTATTTGCCGCTCTTCCCTGTACGAAGCAGATGGCTCAAAGGAAAGGTTCTGTTCGGCCTCCGCCTTTACTTTCTCCTCGTGCTGACGAGACAGATACAAAAAGAGGACAACTGAAATTGGAATGCTGATGAGCAAAGCGGCGAACCCGCCAATTAAACCACCAAGAACCCAGGAATTAAGTGTATTACCAAACCAGAGGATGACTATCGCTCCGATAATCAAAACCAGTGCCACTGCCGCAGCTCTCATCAAAAACTCCTTCAATCCTTATCCAGCTATTGAACTGGATGCAAAAAATCCTCTTGCCATCAGTATATCAGATTTGATGAGAGAGTACAAGTTTTTTACTTTAAAAAGAGGGGAATTTGAGAAATTGGCATGTGATACAGATAAAACAAGGCAAAAAGACGACACAGCGAGAGAATGAGCATCTTCGGCACAAGCTGCTATTATTTCTATAATGCATTTTGCAACATGTAGCAGCTAATGCAATACGTGTTAAAACAGACTGCACACCAGTAGACCAATGGCCATTAGTGACAATCTCATGCCCATCTTCGCTGTTCTTCTACCTACCCAAAAAGGCTATTTAAGGCTATCAAGGCAATCTATGAAGTGGCACCTTAAGCTAAAACTAGGCGGCACGGCATTGACGGAAAATGGCAACCACCTTCCCCTGTACCTTCCACTCGGCATCCCACTCGCTTTTAGGGACAAAGATTGGCTCCAGTTCGGAATTTGCCGGTTGGAGGCGAACTCTGTTGTGGTCCTTCTCCTGGAAGAAACGTTTAAGGGTTGCGCTGCTCTCTTGACCCTGGTCTAAGTGAACGGCAACGACGATATCGCCATTTTCACAGGTCTGTTGCGGCTTAATAACCACGTAATCGCCATCGCAGATGTGATCTTCGATCATCGAACGTCCATGTACGACGAGAGCATAGGTGTTATCATGCTCAAATTCGCGGCCCACATCCACCATTTGATCTTTCTCTTCCGAGATATAGAGTGGCTCACCGGCTGCGATAGCCCCTTTGATTGGAATACCAAAGGCTTGCTGGATCAGTTTAATACCACGGCTTTTCTTGGGTTGACGAGAAATCAGCCCTTTCTTCTCCAACATGTTCAGGTGATAATCGACGTGGCCGGTACTGGCAATTTTGAGCTCGCGCCCAATTTCCCGGTTAGTCGGGGGCATGCCCTCACCTCGGATATAGTTGACGATAAAACTGTACATTCGTTTTTGAATGTCGCTCGCCTGGTCTGTTGACATAGAAGCTTCCTCCGCCTTTCTGAGTATACTTGTTTGTTCGCATTTGTCTGCGTTTGTCCGCGTTTGTCTACGCTTGCACGCTTGTTATTGTCCTACTAGCCGTAGGTAGAACGAGTATTCAAATGAATAATACCATAACCTCTGTCACATTACAAGCTTTTTATTGAACGTATTTTCCGAAACTCTTTTCTTGCCATTTTTCTCTTTGAATGGACGTGCAGTAGATGCCGAGTCATTGTAGTAGCTAACCCTTGTGATCGCCATCTATTGCACGTCCAGCCTCTCAATTTCCCAATCTGGGACTTGGAAAAATGAATACACTTTGATATACTTCTCTTGAAAAGAAATGGCTCTTTATCCATTTCGGCAAACACCTTTGTGTTTCTGGATATTGAGAAAATGTCACCCAGGGACAAAGAAATATCGTGTTAAGAGTAGGAATGTAGTTTAGCCAGTTGCACCAAACCCCTTACTACGTGTACAATAAAGGCGTTAGCAATTCGACGGACCGACCCGGCACGAAAGAGAGTCAATTTACATGGTAGAGATGACAGTTGAAAGCGTGCGCATTAACCTGGCTACGCAGCAGCGAGTGGTCATCTTAAAAGCTACAAAGCAAGAACGCTATTTGTTTATATGGATAGCGCACGCTGAAGCATACGCAATTGCCGTCGAACTTCAAGGAACAACCTCACCTCGGCCGCTCACACATGACCTGCTCAAAAATGTTATCGGCGAGTTAGGCGCGAAAATTGTGAGCATCGTCATTTCGGATTTGATTGAAGACATCTTTTATGCGCGTATCGTGCTAGACGTTGATGGACGACACGTTGAGGTTGATTCCCGCCCCAGTGATGCCATTGCCCTTGCCGTTCGCGCAAAGACTTCTATATATGTCGAGGAGAGCGTTCTAGAGCGTGCGGGCGTGGCGCTGGAAACCAGCGAGGAGCCACCAACCACGAGATCTGAACAACGACGGGAACGGAAATTAGAGCAAGATAATCTCGACGCTTATCGCGACTTTATCAATACTCTAGATGTGTTAGACGAATTTGGGAAAGATTAAATCCTGAAAGCCTATCGTAAAACCGGTTCAACGCGAATTTAAGAGTGCTTTCAAAAAGCGCACGAGAATGCGTGAGAACAGACCATATACGAGGATAGCAAGCAGGGTAAATACTTCTACGCTTACCGGTAGGGAGAGCGATATATTCTGCAACAGTAAGCGAAATGGGAAGACAAACAGGCCGCTCACAGTATAGATAATACTTACCCATGTGGTATTGCCGGTTATACTCAGCAGCTTTAACATGAAGCGTACTAGCAGTAACAGTTGCACAATAACAAAGAACAGGCCGACAAATGCCGGTATTGGGCTTTGCCTGGGTTGCACTTTTTTTACTGGCCTGGAAGGCAGCA
Organism: uncultured Chloroflexia bacterium; assembly: GCA_963717105.1. GTDB lineage: Bacteria > Chloroflexota > Ktedonobacteria > Ktedonobacterales > Ktedonobacteraceae > DATGJV01. The sequence goes on along the minus strand of CAVQVL010000003.1, from coordinate 169,427 downwards.
CCGGGTAAGCCGGGGAATTTGGGGAATCCGGAGAAACTGTTGATGAAGGCGAAGCGAGCGAACCGCCCGGCGGACGATGATCATTGCGCCTTTTCTTTTTTGTTGGATCGGGCTGCAGATAGGGATATGCCGGTGGTTGGGCAGTGCCATTGGCTTGAGATGGAGCAAATGGAGCAATGACGATAGGTCTCATCGGTTCCGTCGGCTGGTCATGCTCGTCAATTTCATCAAGCGAGTAGCTATCCTCTGGTTGCTGCCGTCTCATAAATCGCCTGCGCCTTCTATGATGGTTAGAATGGATTAACGGATTATATGCTACAGTATAAACGTTCCGAACATACTATTCATCACACCGATGTCAAAATGTCAAATTTCTGCGTACCGTGACAGCACATCTTCATATGTCTCTCGACGCTCCATCACCTGCACATGTTGCTCATCAATCAACAATACGGCAGGTCTGGGAACAAGGTTGTAATTGCTCGCCATTGGCAAACAATAAGCTCCGGCGCATGGCAACGCCAGCAGTTCGCCTTCGCGCAAGGATGGTAACGCAACTCGCTCAATCAGGATATCGCCCGATTCGCAATAGCGACCAGCAATGGCTACGTTCTCCGCCGCTGGGGCTTGCATATTCTCCACGGCAAATGCCGTATAGTGTGCGCCGTACAGTGCAGGTCGGATATTATCACCCATGCCGCCATCCACAAACAGGTACGTCACGCCGCCCGGCGTTATTTTTCGCGCTCCGATGCGATAAACAGCGACACCAGCCCGCGCCACAATTGAACGTCCCGGCTCAATAAGTAACGTTGGTGCAGGTAACTTTGTTCCCATAGCAGCTAAACTGCGTTCCATGCTGATATGCAACGCTCGTGCCAGTACCTCAATGCCAGGCATGGCCTCACTATTGGGTGTAGCGACTGCCCACCCACCGCCTGGACTTATCTCCTTGGGCCACCATTGCGCCTCATTATAGATTTCAGCCGCCAATGCCAACAAGCGTTCAAGGCACACTTGATAGGGATAGACATCACGCAACATGGTACCGGAATGGGCATGTAAACCCAGTAAGCGCAATTGTCCTTCACTCAACATGCGCAATGCCGCCGCTTTCGCCTCACCATTACTCAACGGGAAACCAAACTTGGAAGCAGCATGGCCAGTTTGCAAATATTTATGCGTATCCGTCTCCACATCCGGTGCGACACGCAGTAGCACCGCCGGTTTTTGTCCCGTTGCCCGTGCTATGCGTGTGAGCCGTTCCAATTCGCTCCAATTATCCAGCACAATACGTCCCACGTTCAGCTGCAAGGCCAGCCGCAATTCATCTTCAGACTTGTTATTGCCATGAAACGAAACGTCTTGCATCGGGAAGTTCGCTCGTTGCGCCACCAGCAATTCTCCCCCGGAGACCACATCTAAACCCATCCCCTGCTCAGCCATCAAACGCGCAAGCAATGGCGAAAGATATGCCTTTGATGCGTAGAGAATGCGCACGTCGGAAGCCGAATACGCTTCCTGGAATGCCTGCTTGTAGTGCTTGCATGCATTAGTAATCGTCGTCCGGTCAAATATATACAGAGGCGTGCCATATTCCTGCGCCAGGTTAGGGATAGAGTGACTGGCTATATGAAGAACATTAGCTGGCGAGATTGAGGCCGTATCTGGGAGAAGTGAAGCCAGGCTATCTGTATTATGCACGCTATTCAAAGACCTTTCTCTTGTTTCAATAATATGGCTCGTCATTTTCTTCAGAAGGGTATCATCTACTTATGTTAGCAGCAACTTCTACTGAAAATCGCAGTTCATCCCAGCCCTTTCCGTAGAAAGACCCGATGGTAGCCATCTTGTACTCGTCGGCTTTCTTCTTCAAATCCAAGCTTATGATAGAAGCGGAGATTTTCTGTCATCAGTTCATTCGTGTATAAGCGAATCTCATTTAACTGCTCTTTTCGTGCATGCTGTTCAACAAAAGCCATGAGTGCCTGCCCAAGGCCCTGCCCTTGAAAGCGTGGATCAACGGCGACATTCTCGACAAACAAACTCCTCTCCTGTGGCATCATCACCAGGACTCCTCGAACCACGTCTTCATCTGTAAGTACATAGACCAATTTTTGCGCAATAAGTGCTTCATAATCGGCATGCATAGGAGCCGGTTCTTTGCCAATACGAACAAGATAGCTAGAATAGGCTGCGCGAACACAATCTACAACAGCCCTTTGATCTACTGCTTCAGCTTGTCGAAATCGACTTGATATCCATATGGAACCTCTCTTTATATACCTACCTGCTAGTACGATCATACACCTCACCATTCCCATTCGTGCGCACAAAGGGACTCTCCACATCAAGGGAGGTGAGCAGACTGTAGCGGTGAACTTTGCGGAAGGCGTTGCCCCATACTTCGCGTTGCCGCCAATCGCAAATCCTGTCCATATCGAAGGTCGCGAGATAAACACCTTCATTTTCGCCAGCTTCTATAACAAGCGTATTGCGCGAGCCATGTTCATCAAAACTTATAGGGTCAAAGGCGATTGAATGTCCATTTTCCTGGGGAGCTGCATAATTCGCCAAAGCAACACCAAGCATGTTTTCGTAAGCTCGCGTCCGAAATTGCGCTATACAATTCTGTTCCATCGGACATGAGTTCGGCGTAAGTATCAGTTCTGCCCCTTTGAGCATCAATATACGGGCACTTTCGGGAAATTCGCGGTCAAAACAAATCATGGCACCAACGCGCACATTCCCATGAGCAGTGTCCAGATCGCAGACGTAAAAATCATCGCCGGGCGTGCAGGATGCTTCCATCAAGCTAAAGTCGCAGGTATGGATTTTCGCGTAGGTCAGCACAATTTCTCCGTGCCGGTCAATCAGTGAAACGGTATTACGTGGAGCGTTTTGCCAGTGTTCAAGGTAGGTGATGGCAATAGCCATGTCTAGCTCGTGGGCAAGCGTGCGAAAATGGGTAACGAAGTGGTCATCGCGGCTGATGGCCTGTGCCTGCCACTGTTCGCGCTCCTGTTGAAGAGCAGCATAAGGTGAAATAGTGCCATCCTGCCAGCGTTCTGGAGATCGCCATATGTCGCACAGCTCCTGTTCCGCGGGGAAATAGGGGGTGTAGCCAATATTCCACATTTCTGGAAACAGGGCAATATCCGCTCCCATGTTTCGCGCACGACGACAAAATTGCTCGCCTTTCGCGAGGTTTGCAGCCTGATCGCTGCCGCAGGAAGTCATCTGGAGGAGGGCAACTGCTACGTTCATGAGAAAAGGTCCTTTCCTGAAACACAGTCCTACCGGCATTATAACATTGCGCGTCTCACAGGCTATCCGGGCAAACTATTTACGTAACATCAACAGCCATTGGTCGCCGCTGGCAAGTGACATTCACAGTGGAGAAGTTACAACCTGAACGGCATCAATTTGGCATGTACGGCGTGTTCCCGTTTGGGATGCGAATGCACGAACACCTCTCATGTGTACCAGTTGATGATACATCGTGTCGTGTCCAATACGGCTGAGGCTTTATCTTCCCGCCAGGGTGGCGTGGCTGGTTGCTGAAAACATTCGGCGCGAAATCTTTTGCGGCAAGCATTGAAGATTCTCTGCAACGACTCAAACATGCCGCCGAGACGCACTACAAAGAGCGGATGAAGAGATAGTTATAGAGGAGGGGCAGGAGAAACCGTGTGACTGCACGGTTTCTCCCGCGCCTCCTCTATAACTATCTGCCAACACTCTTACTATTTGACTTCGCCAGTGGGAGTATTGCCACCAAGCTCTTGCTCTGCACCGGGCAAGTCAAACTTCGCCCAGGTCTCAGCAATCTTGCCGTCAACTATGCGATCAGTGCTAGTTCCTTTAATGCTTGTAGTCTCGGCAATCTTGCCAGAAACTTCTGGATGGGGTTCAGTCTCGGCTTGAGAAACATTTGGCGCTGCCCTCATTGCCCCAACGTTGCTGCTGTGACCTGTCACATGTGTCACAACCTTATCCCCCTCCACGGTTTGATCATCAATGGTAAATGTCAGGTTTGAGAAGCCGCTGAGGAACATTGTCACAAACTTTTTGAAGCCTTCCAATCCAGAGGGCAAGTCGGGTGGCACGTCGGGATAGTGAAACACGTAGTTGGTCGCAAAAAGCTGATCAACAAGGGCGGGGTTTCTCTTCTCCAGAACTTCTTTGTAATAACGACGGACAAGAGTCTTGTTATCTTCTGTTGACATTGAAATATCCTTTCGTATGTTTCGCAATTTCGAGCCAATAAACGATGAGAGTACGATTCATCTATGACACGTTTAGTTTTTGAGAAGAGTGTCAAAAACAATGTGTACGGTTTCCTGGCCCCTGCACAACCGCCCTTACCTATGTTACAATAGAGCGACATATTCTACGATGAAGATAAAGAAGGATCGTTTTATGGCACAAATTGATCATGTATCCCAGGAGCAGCAGTCAGGAATGCCGATGAAAACGGAACGGACGCGCTTTGCTCCCAGCCCGACCGGTTTCCAGCATATCGGAGGCTTTCGCACGGCCCTGTTTAGCTGGCTTTTTGCACGCCACTGCGGAGGAGATTTTATCCTGCGCATTGAAGATACCGATACAGTTCGTACAGTGGAAGGGGCGGTTGACGATCTTATAGAGGGCATGAACTGGCTCGGCATGAGCATTGACGAGGGGCCCGTGGTTGGTGGCCCGTTTGGCCCCTATTACCAGACGCAGCGCCGGGCATTATATGCCCAGTATGCCCATCAGCTTATCGAGTCGGGACATGCCTATCGTTGCTACTGCACACCGGAGCGACTCGACCGTATGCGTAAGGAGCAGGAGGCCAGGAAATTGCCGCCGCGCTACGACCGGCATTGTCGCTACCTGACCGCTGAGCAGCAAGCGGAGAACGAGGCGCAGGGACTTACGTCGGTTGTACGTTTCGCCATGCCTATTGAGGGAGAAACCATCGTTCACGACCCACTACACGGCGATATTAGCTTCAAAAATACAGATATTGATGACACGATACTGCTGAAATCCGATGGCTTACCAACGTACCACCTCGCGCATATCGTGGATGACCATTTGATGGGTATTACACATGCTTTGCGCGGCGAGGAGTGGATATCGAGCGCACCGCGCCATGTCCAGATTTATAAGGCTCTGGGCTGGGAAATGCCACTGGTCTATCACGTACCAAACATTCTGGGCAAGGATAAGAGGAAGCTGAGCAAACGTCGCAACGCGCCATCGTGGCGCGATTACTACCGGGATGGCTACCTGCCGGAGGCAGTATTCAACTTTCTGGCCCTGCTGGGCTGGTCTTACGATGATAAAACCGAGATTTTCACCCGCGAGGAGTTGATTCAGGCATTCACGCTTGATCGCGTCGGCGTCTCTTCGGGTATCTATGATCCCGATAAGTTGCTCTGGATGAATGGCTACTATCTGCGCCAGTTGCCGCTAGAGGAGTTGGTCAAACGCGCCCTGCCCTATATGGAGCGACCAGAGGCCGAGGGTGGCTTACCCGATAGTGTAACTCGCCCGCTTGACGCAGAGTATACCGCCCGCGTGCTGCATCTTGAGCATGAGCGGCTGAAAACGCTGGGTGAGGCAGCGCACGTCATTTCGTTCTTTTATGAGCATGACTTGACCTTCGATACGCCCATGCTCATTCAAAAAGGCATGGATGTACCGCGTACACACAATGCGTTAGTACGCGCCCTCGACTTGCTCAAGAGCAGTGAGCAATGGGAACATGCCGCGATGGAACCACCTATGCGCGAACTCGCTAACGAGCTTGGCCTCAAACCGGGGCAACTGTTCGGCTCCATTCGCGTCGCCATCAGTGGGCGTACTGCAACTCCGCCGCTTTTTGAGACAATGGAGGTGCTTAGCCGCGAGAAAAGCATAGCTCGTATCAAGCAAGCTATTGCCCGACTGGCATAAGGAAACATCCATGATCAACAAAGATTACATCCTCCGCATTGCAGAACGATTTGGCAGGGAACTTGCCATTCTTCTGCACTTGCGCCAACGCAACCAGTTTGAAGAGGCACTGATCCGTATAGACGACCTCTATCTGAATAATCTTGGCCTCACCATTGGCTTTGTCAATTCTATCTCAGAAGAGGTGCTGCTCACTCTCATTTCACCATTAGGGGTGTTGGACAGCGAAAAGTGTATTCTGGTTGCCATACTCCTCAAAGCTGAGGCTGATATCTACGATGATCAGGGCAAAAGCGATGAGGCGTACTATAGGTATCTGAAATCGCTCTTTTTTTACATCGAGATCAGTTTGCACAATACTGATGTGGATGGGCTGAATATTGCGCAAGAGATTGAGAATATCCTGAATAAGTTGGAAGAATACGAATTGCCGCTCAAAACGAAAAACCAGTTGTTCCGCTATTACGAACGTATGGGCCACTACGATAAAGCCGAAGACATGCTCTTTGAAATTGCCGGTGCAAAAGCCGAGGGCTACCATATGCTCGCACCCGGCACCTCTTTCTATGAGCGTCTCCTACAAAAGAGCCATAGCGACCTTGCTGCCGGTAATCTTTCACGGGAAGAGGCAAAAGAAGGATTAGCTGAACTGCAAGAAATGTACGAATGAAATAGAAGTTGGTTCATGCATTGTTATAGCGTGGTAGATAAAGATTTTATGCACGCAAAAACAAGAGGATAGAATGACCACATCAATACCAGATATGTACGACCGCCTCGACATCTTACGCCAGTACAAACATGTCGCGGTTGTCGGCGTCTCGGCTGATCCATACCGGCCCAGTCACTTTGTCGCCATTTACTTGCAGGCGGAGGGATATGACATTATCCCCATCAATCCGCGCTACGCTGGCCAGATGCTGCTGGGTAAGAAAGTCTATGCCACGCTCACCGAGGCAAAGGAGGCCGGTGAGCAAATTGAGATTGTGGATGTCTTCCGCCGAGCCGAGGATGTGCCACCCATAGCCGACGAAGCCATCGCTATCGGCGCGAAGGTTCTCTGGCTCCAGCTTGGTATCATCAACGATGAAGTAGTACAGAAAGCCCAACAGGCTGGTTTAATTGCCGTACAAAATCGCTGCATAAAAATTGAGCACGCCCGTTTTCATGGTGGTTTGCACACCGTTGGACTCAATACAGGGGTAATAATGTCCAAAAAACTATAGCTCGGAAAAGATGCAGAATGAATGGCATTTCCTTCACTATCTGAGCCAAATAGAGCCATGATCATCTTTGATGAAACGATTGCATCCCTTGCCGGGGAAGATTTCCCCACCACAGTGAAATAATTCTGCTCGTATGGGTATGCTCTGGAGTGGACTCGTATGCAACCAATTGATGCTAGTAGCCAGGAACAGGCGATGCCTGAAGCTCTCATCGAACAGGAGCAGCAAGTTCGTGCGCAAGCCAGAGGTCTGCTCCGCACGTTTATCGCCTTGCGACACCGTAACTATCGGCTGTTCTTTTTCGGTCAAATGATTTCACAGATCGGGACATGGATGCAGACAACCGCGCAGGCATGGCTGGTCCTGGAACTGACCCACAGCGCGTTGCTGCTCGGACTGGTGGGCGTGCTGCAATTTTCGCCCGTGATGGTGTTCTCACTCGTTGGCGGTGTGCTGGCTGATCGGGTACCCAAACGCACCCTGTTGCTCGTGACGCAGTCCGTTGCGCTTGTTCAGGCGACGATCATGTGGCTGCTGGTGGTGACGGGAACGGTCCAAGTCTGGCATATCCTGCTCCTGGTGGCGCTGCTGGGCATCGCAAACGCACTTGATACACCCACACGGCAGGCATTCGTGGGTGAGATGGCGGGCCGCGAAGATTTGCCGAATGCAATCGCGCTCAACTCGTCGCTCGTCAATATGGCTCGTGTGCTGGGGCCAGGTCTCGGTGGTCTGCTGATTGCCTGGCTCGGCGTTGCGCCGCTTTTTCTGCTGAACGCCATCAGTTTTATCGCCGTCATCATCGGATTGGTCATGATCGAGCAACGAACGTTGCACGCCTTGCCCACCCGATCAACGGACGATCAAAAACGCAGTTCCTTCCAGAGCGTGCGCGAGGGACTGCTCTACGTCTGGCACATGCCAACCGTCCTCCTGGTCATAGGAGTCGTTGGTGTGGTCGCGTTGTTCGGGATCAATTTCAATGTGATGCTGCCTCTGTTCGCCACCGATGTATTCCATGCGGGGCCGGTGGGTTACGGCTTCATCTCAGCGGCCTATGGGCTTGGAGCTCTGTTCTCAGCGCTGTGGGTCGCCTGGGGCAATCGCAAACCGAGCATTCGCTCTCTGCTGATCGCGGCGTTCGCGTTTAGCGTGCTTGAGATCGCTTTTGCGCTCTCCCATGTTTACATCCTCTCGTTCCCCCTACTCGTTGGTGTGGGATTCGCGCAGGTCGTGATGACGGCCACAGCCAACACCACCATCCAAATGGTCACACCCAATGCTCTGCGCGGCAGGGTGATAAGTGTGTATCTGCTGGTGTACGCAGGCGGCATGCCATTGGGAAACCTCCTCGCAGGGGGCCTGACGACGCTCTTCGGCGCACCAATCGCATTCTTGCTCGGGGGTATTCCGTGCTTCGTCGCAGCGATTGGTGGCTGGATTCTGCGCAAACCGGCAGAGAAAAGCCTTGTAGCGTCAACGACCGCCATAAGGACCGAGTAGTTGGTATGACATACGACACATGTTGGATAGCAACAGAAAGGAAAAATCATTGTCTGATACACAGACCTCTGCGCACATGGCCCTCTTAGTGATGGATATGCAGGTAGGAATTGTCACCCGGTATGCACAAACAGGTGACTTCCTCACATCCATAAACACGGCTATTACTACCGCTCGTGCCGCAGCGATCCCGGTGATCTATGTGGTCGTGGCTTTTCGTCCGGGCTATCCCGAAATTAGTCCGAAGAATAAGTCCTTCTCTGCCATCAAGCAGCAATCTTCCCCATCAGCACCTGCGATCACACCGGAGATTCATCCTGCTATCGCCCCACAGCCAACGGATATTGTTATCACGAAACGTCGTGTCAGTGCGTTTAGCGGGAGTGATTTAGAAATGGTATTGAGAGCACAGGACATTTCGCATCTGGTACTCTGTGGCATAGCAACCAGTGGAGTCGTCTTATCAACCCTGAGGGAAGCGGCTGATAAGGATTATCAGCTGACCGTCTTAGCCGATTGCTGTGTTGATGGTGATGAAGAAGTCCAGCGCGTCCTGCTGTCCAAAGTCTTTCCACGGCAGGCCGAAGTCGTCCAGGCTTCAGCGTGGAGGGCGATGATGAACATTCCTGGAGTGCCCAACCTTCCTGAACTGAAAGGCGGAGGGGAGTGACATGGGTATTTTTCATGCTTCTCAGCTTACGATATTTCCCGTGTGCAGTTTTTCCATGTCACAAAAACTGTATAGTTTGCCGCGAAATTGGTATACTAAGAGAGACAATAACTTTTCTCCGAAATTGGAGCGTTGAGAATGTATGTACATGATAAAATTATTACTGGTTGATGATCATGGGCCGCTGAGAAAGGCATTGAAAGAGGGCTTGCAGGCAACGGGCTTTGTGCAGGTTGTGGGCGAGGCCGCGACAGGACGAGAAGCGGTCGCTAAAGCACTTGAACTGGATATGGATGTCATCCTGATGGATGTGCAATTACAGGATCCACAGGCGGGACGTAACCCACTGAGCGGTGTGGGAGCGGCTGTCGCGATACGACGAGAGCGGCCACGTATGCCTGTCGTCTTCTACTCTATTCAAGATGATGATGATTACTATCGCGAGTTTCGCGCATCCGGCATCCTGACACACTATGCCTACGTGCGCAAAAGTAACTACCTGTTGCCCGCTATGCTGGTTCCTTTGCTGCGGGATGCCGTCAGTGGACGCAGCCTCGTTGACCCGGAGATTGAGGATCGCGTGCAGGAGGTGCGTGATCTGGACGAGCAATCGCCGCTCGCGTTGTTGGAACCAAACGAGTTGCGCGTGGCAGAGTTGGTGGCGCAGGGGATGACTAACGAACAGATTGCCGCTCGCCTCAACCTGCACGACAAACGGGCCGTGAGCCGTACCAACGGACGCATTTACGCCTCCTGGGGATTGAGCGAGACAGCCGTTGACGATAAAGTAGCGCGAGCAAGAGCAACGCTGATTTATACGCTGAACCGTATGATTATGTGGGATGAGGATGGACAGGCATTCGTGCAAGACCGGCGCGGCGAGTGGGTTCCACTCTACAAAGAGGGAAAATAGCTATGCAGGGTACCTGTAAAGAGAAAGAATATGTCACTGAACGGCTTTCTTGAGCCATCGCATTTGATTCAAACGATTGTCCTGGCACTCTCCATTTTTAATCTGGTCACTTTCCTCTGGCTGGCACTAACGGTATGGCTAAACGGCGACCGCCGCACAGGAATTGCTCGCATGGGAGTAATTAGCCTGGGCTTTTCCGCGCTATTCTTCTTCATTCATTCGCTACTCATCTCCAGCCCCGTACCACGACCACCGGGAATCGTCTCGCTCGATTTCCTGTGGTACCTGCTCTGGCTACCCGCTCTGGCTGTTCCCTATCTCTGGTTCGCTATTGGCCTGCACTATGCCACGCTGATCAACGATAATTGGCGAAGGCGTCGTCCTATATTGCTCATAAGTAGCGGCATTCTGGGCTGCATCGTCCTGACGCTGCTGATTATCTATCACTCATCCTTCACATTCGTAGGGACAGTGCGCTTGCTCGCCTACAATGACCTGATCGAGGATACTCATACAGGTGTGTTTTCACCGCTTATCCTGCTTCCCATACTCTTTCTCGTCTATGTGACATTCTGCGCCATCGGGCCGTGGTTGACCCCTGGGCGCATTTATCGCCTGGTACGCGCATTCTGGACAACGTCGCTTCAACGTTTTAAGGGAACGGAACAGAGAGATGGAACGACACTTTCCTTACGTCATGCATTGGCCAATGCCTTCTGGGATGACCATACCGAGGTTGAATTATTGGAAGAGCCAGTACTCTCCTGGCATCTGGCGCGACCAAAGCTGTTTTTAGCAGCTATCCTGATGGTCGGCCTGACATCCATTCTGGGCATTCTGGGTGCCTTATCCCTCATCAATCTGGTTGAAGTCGAATGGGGAAACGCCGTACATGTTGTTCCACAGATATTAACTGCTATACCGTTTAATTTGCTTGTACTCGACATGATTGCGAATGGGGCGGTCGCCCTCATTATTCTCCTCGTCGGCTACTCCATCGTGCGTCAGGGTATCCTGATCGAGCGCCCTCTGGCGCGGCGCGGCTTCTTTGAGCAGTGGCGCGGTATCGTTATTGTTGCCACCACTGTTGCTATCTTCATTGCTTTACTGGTAGACCTGACCCATGCTTTCCTGGGTGGGATGTTGTTGATTACAATGCTGGCAACGATCGCCTATGCGCTCTTTACATGGAGCAGCTATACCGCGCACGACCGCTACATAGCTATGCTCGGCCCCTTTTTACACAGTACCAATATCCGTCACTGGCTGAACACCGATCAACAAAAGACGGAGCAGGGCCTGGAAGACCTCTTTTTCCACCTGTGCCAGGATGTGCTGGCGGTCCAGTGCGCTCGCATGATCATCTTGACCGGCCCCGTGCGGTGCAGTTTCAGCTATCGCTGGCCCGAAGCATCGCTCATTGAGAGTACTCACAGTACCCTCAGTACACTACGCATCAAACCTCATTCTCTGCGGAGCAGGCGGAACGATGCACAGGATGAGGTGAACCGCGCACCCACACGAGTACGCATGAGCATCAACGGGCAGCCGATGATTTGCTGGGTGCTGCCAATTTACGATGATCTCGGCCTCGTTGCCATGCTCTATCTTGGCCCACGACAGGATGGCGGCGTGTTTACCGACGAGGATATGGATTTAGCCCATGCCTGTGGGCAGCGCATTCTCGACACGCTCGGCGACCACGAGGCGATGCAAGCAGTCGCGGGCCTGCTACGCCGCCGTATTGTGGATGTGAAATTGCTGGGAGCGCAGCAAAGGCGTGTGCTGCACGATGATATTTTGCCGCAAATGCACCTCGCACTGCTTCAATTGGAATCATTGCGTTCGAAGATTCACAAAGATTCGCTAATACCAGCCGTACACAACCAGAGTAGACGCAGTAGACAAAGCGAGCAAGTCAACCATGCAGGAGAAACGAGTCCAGACATTGAACCTACTCTGGACGATGCGGTGAACATGATTACCGACGCACATCGTCGTCTCGCCGCTATGATGCGAGCGACCGCTCCCAGCGCACCGCATCACCTGGAACGGGACGGCTTGATGCCCGCTATCCATACCATGCTCAATCAAGATTTCCAGCAAGCTTTTGATGATATACAGTGGGATGTATCGGAGGAAACCGCCAACTGTATTGATGAAGTGACGCCACCGGCTATCGCGGAACTCATTTTCGCCGCGGTACAGGAAGCACTACGAAACTCGGCCCGACACGCTCGCGGCACCGATATACATCGTCGCCTCAAGTTGACGCTCAAAGCGACCTGTAACCGCGACTACCCATTTCTGGAAGTGGTAATCGCGGATGATGGCGTTGGCATTGTCTCCGCGAGTAGCTCCACGAGTGGAACCGGCGGCGGCCTGTTGACACACAGTGCCCTGCTCGCCATCGCTGGCGGCAGTCTGACGATCAAAAGTACCCCCGATGAGGGCGTGATGGTACGCATTCTACTGCCGATCGAGGAATTACGCTGAAGCAAGTTAGGTCCCAGGGCGATGATGTCAACCAGGCCAAGCATAGCGATACGTGCTGAAATACGTAAATTCCGGCGGAAGGTCGTTGGCTCGCGTGGTGTCACGACCAGCTTGATATCGGCATAGCGGGAAAGCGAGGAGTGCGGATTGGAAGTCACCGCAATGGTCGTTGCGCCCTGCTGATGCGCCAGGCTCATGGCCTTCACGGTAGCTCTGGTTTCGCCGGCATACGAGAAGACAAGTGCCACATCCTGAGCGGTCAGCAGCGAGGCAGATGCCAGCTGATGAGCGATATCAGGGAGCCAGCTGACGGAGAGGCCCATGGTCAGGAAACGGTTGAAAGCGTCGAGGGCGACCGACGACGAGATACCATTGGCGTACAGGTCAATGCGCCGGGCCTGCTGGACAGCCTCGATCGCTTTTTCCAATTCACTCATCTCCAGGGTGCGTAGTGTGGTCAGGAGCGCATCGACATTGGCACTAATCGCCTTGTTGGCAATGGTTTGCAAGGTATCACCACGCGCAATGGTGGATTGATCCAGATGAAACGACGTATTGACTTCCGCAGCCAGATCAAGGCGAAAAGCTTTGAAACCGCTGTAGCCCAGTGCCTGGCTAAAATTCGAGAGCGTTCCCTGGCTCACGCCAATTTCTCTAGCCAGTTGATCCGTTGGGAGACGGAGAACCTCCCGCGGGTGTTCCAGCACATAGGCTCCAATCTGTCTTTCCACCGGTGAAAAAACCGAGAGATTTTGCCGCAGGTGATGTAAGGGACTGCGCACTGGCTGGCCCAGTTCTTCACTTTCTAGAGGAGCCGCTTCGACTGGCTGGCTCTGGTTTGTATCCCTTTCACGGCGATTCGTTCCCTCCTGTTGCTGCCCCTCATTCTGCCTATCCATCAGTTGCCTCGTGTCCTCTTTTTTCATGGCACACTTCAGCTTTGTACCATCTCTGTGATTTTAATCGATCTTTGTCGAGAAGTCAATGATAAAATATCAATTTTATGCCATTTTTTTTGTAATATTGATATTTTCTCACTACTCTGGTATAATGGGAACAACGTTTGGGAGGTTTTCACCCTTCCTCTTACAGGGAGTTCTCCTGGGAAACGCGAAATCTGCTTTGTTCTCTTTTAGACTTCGTTTCATCGTCGCGTTGGCACACAGAAGTGCTAAGCAACAGGTATTAAGGAGGTTCTATGAGTACCTTGCAAGTTGGAGCCAAACACCGTTATCTCGCACACTATCCCAGCAATGGTTGGCGTGCCTGGTATCTCGCACTGGCCGTTATCGCCACGATCATGCTTTACTACGAGTCGTACATTCTTCCATCGGTGTCAACCCTGATCATCACGACGTTCAAAATTAGTCTCTCGCAGTACGTGCTTATCCTCTTAGCCAGCAATCTCCTCGGCGCGGCCGCGACACTTCTCGGCAGCCTCTCGGATCGGATTGGGAGAAGTAATCTGATCGTTTATGGTCTGCTGATCACCGGTATCGGCACAGTACTCGTCTCGCTGACTCAGAGCTTCGGGGTTTTCTTGCTCGTGATCTTTGTCATAGGCTTTATCGAGGGCGTTATACTGATTGCCACGCCCGCGTTGGTGCGCGATTTCTCCCCGCGTTTTGGGCGTGCTATGGCCATGGGCTTTTGGACAGTTGGCCCTGTCGGCGGGAGTTTTCTGGCAACGACGGTCGCCAGCCAGACGTTGCCGGTGTACGGCAATTGGGAGTCGCAGTACGTGATTGGCGGCATTGTCGGCCTGGTCATTTTTGTCCTCTGCTTTCTTTTTCTGCGTGAACTTTCGCCCGGTTTGCGCGACCAGGTCATGAACACGGTGAAAGAGAAAGAGGTGGTTGAGAGCCGCGCATCCAGCATTGATGTGGTAGGTGTTCTGCAGCACCCCTGGCGTCAGATGCTCAAGCCGCGCCTGCTCATCAGCTTCGTTTGGGATCAGTGTCTTTCTGCTCATGTACTATGCTGCCGTAGGCTACTTTCCGCTCTACCTGAACGCCATCTTTAAATTCACCTTAGCTCAGGCGAATGGGCTGGTCAGCATTTACTGGGCAGTCAACGTCATCGCGGCTGTACTCTTCGGCTTTTTCTCTGACCGCTTGCACACCCGTAAACTCTTCATGTTCCTGGGTGGCGTGACAACGATCATTGTGACGATCCTCTTTATCAGTCGCATTGGTGTACCCACGAGCGTACCCTCTTATGGCTGTTTTCCTTAGCCTCTTCGGCATCTCCCTGGCGGTAGGATATGTGACCTGGCTAGCACTCTTTACGGAAAATCTGGAGGAGATCAATCCCGCGCTGATCGCGACAGGTCTGGCCGTCCAGGGTGCGATCCTACGTCTGGTGGTCGTCCTCTCCATCGCAGGATTTGTGGTCGTTGTGGTTAACCCGTTCAATGGGGCGCAATGGGGTACGTGGTGGTGGGTCTGCGCCGCGGGAGCGGCTGTTTTCCTGCCAACCATCTTTACTCTCTCTGGCTCCTGGCGTCCGATGAGTGCCTCTGCCGCTGCAAGAGCGCAGCCCGAAGCTCGAAACTACCTGAGCCAATTGCGCGTCAAGGATGACTATACTAGATGTGAGAAGTATGTAATCTTTACCGTGTGAATATAATGGAAGGAGCAGACTACGATGTCAATCGCGAACAACCGCACGCTCAGCACGACCAGTGTACGATCACTGCGCTACGACCTGCCGCCGATGCGCCTCTGGCAGAAAGCCAAAAAACTGGGGATTTTTAACCCTACGACATTGACTTGACCCAGGACAAACTGGATTGGCAAGGCTTGAAAGCGGTCGAGCAGGATTACTTGTTGCGTCTCTGTTCACAATTTTTAGCAGGCGAAGAGTCGGTGACGCTCGACCTCTTGCCGCTGATCATGACCGTTGCGGAAGAGTGACGCATTGAAGAGGAGATTTACTTGACCTCATTTTTGTGGGAAGAGGCCAAGCATGTCGAAGGCTTCCGCCGCTTCTTTGATGAGGTGGCCCAGGAACACGGCGATCTGACCCGCTTCGGCAACGCTGCCTACAACAAAATCTTTTACGAAGAACTGCCCAACGCGATAAATTGGTTACGCACCAACACCTCGATTGAGGCGCAGATACGTGCCTCCACTTTTACAATTTCCATGGGTCAACACATCTTTTCACTCATGTTCCTGCACTCTTGCATCTCTCAGGCGAGTAGCCTACACTTGGAGTACAAGATCATTTGGGATATAAGGAGCAGACACATGATATTGATTACGGGCGCAACGGGCTATATTGGACGACATCTTGTAGCGCGATTGGTGGCGCAGGGAGAGCGTCCGCGCTGTCTGGTACGCGATACGCGACGGGCCGCCAACATTTTGGATGGCGACAAGGTTGAACTGGTGCAGGGCGATACTATTACGCCGACATCATTAGCAACGGCTGTGAAGGGAATAAATACTATTGTCCATGCCGCTTTTATCACTGCTGACCATAAGCAATCGTCGGGCAACCATTACGAGGAAACCAATGTGCATGGGACGCGCAATGTGATTCAGGCGGCAAAAGAGGCTGGCGTGCGGCGCATTATTGAAATCAGTGGGTTAGGCACTCGCCCAGATAAGCCTGGAACTTATATGCAAGGTCGCTACCTCGCGGAAAAGATGCTCAAGGAGAGCGGCCTGGACTGGACAATTATTCAGCCCTCGGTGTTATTTGGCAAAGGTGCGCCCTTTATCAAAGGGCTGGCTGATCTTATTGGCTCTTCGCCTGTTGTTCCACTCATCGGCGGCGGCAAAATAATGTTCCAGCCAATTGATGTTGAGGATGTGGTTACCATCATCATAAACGTGCTGGAAGAGCCTGAACGCACGAAAAATAAGACCTATACCATCGGCGGCCCGGCATACCTCTCATTCACCCAGGTCATTGACGCTCTTTTACACACGATGCATAAAACTCGCATTAAAGCACCCGCGCCCATACCATTAGTGGGCATGGGAGCCGCGGTGATGGAGGCTGTGTTACCAAAACCACCGTTGACGAAAGCTGCTTTGACGCTATTCACATTCGATAACACTACCGATCTCAATTCTGTTGAGCGCGATTTTGGCTTTACTCCCATGTCATTTACTCAATACTTGCAAGAGCATGGAATATAGGGTATTCAGCAGAGAAGTTGCTGTGATATAATCTGAAGGTGTGCATGTATCAGGGAATGGCACACCTTCTTTTGCTGTCCAAAACAATGAATGCCGTGCGTTATACATACGAGTGGGAAAATTGTACCTGTCGTATCTAAAAACTATTGTCTGTTGCGCTAGAGGATGGAGAAACCAGTTTGGCGGTACCACCCGATTCTTCATTGAAATTGAATAATGATTTACGGCTGATTAGCGACTCGCTGCTCAATATTTCGCGCTCGCTGCATGAGCATACGCATAAACTGGAGATAGCCGTCGAAGGCACATATGCCAGTGATAGCGGTGAGCCGCGAGTGCGCCTGCTCAGTGACACATTACATCTCTGCCGCCTCGCTGATTTAGAGTTAGGGCGCATGAATCAGGCTATGATGCGTATCATGCAAACCCTTCAGGGACAAAATGGGCGAGCAGCTACTAATCCACCTACCCCAGCTACTCCTGCCTCATCAAGTCTTGATCGTGAACGCGAAGCACTCAACACCATCAGCAATTTGAAACGGGAGCGGAACGAATTAGAAACACTCTATGATATTGCCCGTACACTCAATTCGACCTTAGAGTTTGACCGCGTGCTGCAACTGGTCATGGAGCAGGTAATCAGTTTCGTGAATGCTGAGCGTGGCTTCCTGGTGTTGGTCAATCCAGCCACGGGTAATCTTGATTTTACTATCGCGCTTGATAAGCAAGCACAGAGCATTGACCGGAGTGCGTTCAATATCTCGCGCAGCACTGTTGACCGGGTTGTGCGCACACGCGAGCCTATGCTAACCGATGATGCTCAGGTAGATGCCGCGCTCAAAGGATCCGAGAGCATTGTCATTCACGGCATTCGCTCCATTATGTGCGCCCCGCTGGTTGTACGCAATAACTGCATCGGCGCTGTCTATGTTGATAGCCGTATCAATGCAAATCTGTTTGGCCCTAAGCACCGCGAACTTCTGCTTGCCTTCTGCCATCAAGCCGCCATTGCCATTGACAATGCACGCCTCTTCGCTGACCTCACGAAGACTATCCGGCAGGTCAACGAAGATAAGCAGTACATGGATAACATCTTTGCATCTATCGCGAACGGCGTAATCACGACGGACTCGGCAGGAATTATCACGACTTTTAATGATGCCGCCGCCAAAATATTGCGCATCAACCCGGCCAATGTCGTTGGGAAGCATTATCGCGATGTTTTTAGTACACGTCCACAGGTTGGTTTGACAGAACTGCTTCAGAATACGCGAATACAGCACGAACACGGCACAATGGTCACTAACTCGGTTGATTGCGAAATACCTGGAGCGGGTGTGGTCAATCTGAATCTCTATGTTTCAGCTTTGCGCGATACACTAAACGCGCATATCGGTATAGCTCTGGTGATAGACGACCGCACAGAAATCAAGCGCTCTGAGGCACAGGTGAAACAAATTCGGCGCATTTTTGAACGCTACGTTCATCCAAAGGTGGTACAGCAGTTGATCCAGAATCCAATGGCGATCAATCTTGGCGGCGAGACAAAAGAGATATCCGTCGTGTTCGCCGACATTCGCGGCTATACCAGACTGAGCGAAACGATGGCCCCGGAACAGATGATGAACCTGCTCAACAGCTACCTGGAGATAATGGTCAAAGAAATCTGGGATGAAGAAGGAACAGTAACAGCTTTCATCGGTGACGCGATCATGGCAATTTTCAATGCACCACTCCAGCAGGAAGACCACGCGCTACGGGCTGTACGTGCGGCCTGGAAAATGCGTATGGCAGTCCTGGAATATCAGCGCACCCATCCACTTGGCGTGCCAATCGCGTTTGGCTTCGGCGTCAATACCGATTTCGCCACCGTCGGCAATATCGGCTCGCGGGAACGCCAGCAAAACTACACCGCCATCGGTGATGCCGTCAATGTCGCCGCACGCCTGCAACAAAACACGAGCGATAACAACATTTTGCTGAATCACTCAACATTTGTACGTGTGCGAACAAATGTTAAGGTTGCGCAAATGCCCCCTCTGCAAGTGAAAAACAAGTCCGCCCCGCTCGATGTGTGGTCCCTGGTGGGACTACGATGATGATATGAGAGTAAGGAAATGAATAGTGAGGAGAGCGAATATGCTAATTGAAGCAAAACTGGAGGCACTTGGACTCGCCCTGCCAGCCCCGGTCAAAACTCCGGCAGGGGTGCGGCTCCCCTTTGCGTTCGTGCGGGTACGCGGTAATCGAGCCTACATTTCTGGACATGGCCCGCAAAATCCTGATGGCTCGTTGGCTCAGCCATTGGGGAAAGTGGGAGCGGAAGTGTCGCTTGAAGAGGGCTATCAGGCCGCGCGATTAACCGCCATCTCGATGCTGGCAAGCCTCAAACGCCAGCTTGGCGATCTGGACCGGGTGACGGCGTGGTTAAAGGTTTTCGGTATGGTCAACTCTGCCCCCGGTTTCACGCAGCAACCGGCAGTGATCAACGGGTTCTCCGACCTCATCCTCGAACTTTACGGCGTTGAGGCAGGGCAACATGCGCGTTCAGCCGTCGGAATGGCAGCATTACCATTCGGCCTTCCGGTTGAGATCGAAGCTGAGGTGGAAATCAAAATAGACTGAAGGGAGTAGTAATGACTTTTCTCAGCACAAAACCGTTTTGCTCAATGCGGGTAAAGCCGAACCATTCATAGAGACGATGGGCGTGCGTATTCTCTTCCTGCGTATTTAGCATGATGCGTTGGACGCGCTCCCGTTCAAAAAAGCGAATTGCTTCCGCCATTAAATGTGCGCCAATACCCTGGCTATTGACCGATGGATGAACAGCTATACGCACAAGATAGCCGTACTCGCCATCGAGCGCGTTGAATTGATAGCCTACGACCTTCCCCTGCATTTCGGCTACCACGAAATAGGGGTGAGTCGCGGCAATATCTTTGAACGATACAGCGTCATAGCGCCATAAATCCTCAAAGCAAGCCTCTTCAATCGTCAATAAGGCCGGTATATCACTTTCGCGAACAGGCCGCACAGTTACGTGCTGGTTGCCGAGTGTGGGTATATGAAAATCGTACTTATCGTAGGCATAGAGGAAACGATAAGGAAAGAAGCCACGCTTGAGTAATACGGCACGCAGCCAATCAGCCTCTGTATCATTGCCTGAATAGTGCAGGTAACGCACCCCCTGGGTAGCTAACATGCGCTCAATATGCTCAAGCAGCATGTAGAGAATGTTGAGATAGGCGCGACTTTCAGTCCAACTCACACAAAAGCCCGCTATCCACGCGGTCGGCGGGTAGACTGTTTGAGAAAGGAGGAAGCCGCGCATCGAGTTCCCATGAAATAGCCCGACAGCCGGATAGTATTTGAGGATACCGGGCAGCTCCTCAATAGTAAAACGTTGGTAAACATACTCAGAAGTTTGCAACAAGCGATTGACAGAGGGTAAATCTTGCCCGGCCAATATGCGCACCTGTTCAGAACTCTTCGACATGCTTCCTCTATTCTTTACACCGGACACCATCAGATATCAGGCTCAGCAACAGGAACATCAGGGATTATCAGGCCCTTTGATTTCGCGTCGCAAGCGTTCGATATCCGGTTTGGGGGCATTGCGCATACGGTAGCCCTTCAAATTGTGGATGCGACGCAACTCACTTATCAGGGCATCAACATTTATGTGATATGAGATATCCGCTGCTTGACCCAGGCTGTCCACCGCCGCATCATCGCCGAGCAACAAATTGACGCAGGTCGCAACACAGCCCGCTAGAGCGTTGAGGTCGTAGCCACCTTCCAGCACCATCACTAATCGTCCATTGCACAGGCGTTGAGCCAGTTCGATGATAAACTGGTTCAGTTTGGCGAAACCCGCCGTCGAGATATTCATCTCGCCCAATGGATCGTTCCAATGTGCGTCGAAGCCTGCTGAGACCAGAATCAATTGTGGGTCAAAGCGGTCGGCGGCGTGGGCCATCACCTGGCGAAAAATGGCATCATAGACATGAAAGCTAGTCGTAGCGGGCAGTGGAACATTGATTGTGGTTCCTAATCCCGCGCCTTCTCCACGCTCGTCTGAAAGTCCCGTACCTGGATAAAAGGGCGCTTGATGTGTTGAGAAGTACAACACTCGCGGGTCTTCGTAAAAAATATCCTGTGTGCCGTTGCCGTGATGCACATCGTAATCGATAATCATCACGCGCTCAAGCCCATAACGATCAATAGCATATTGGGCGGCGACGGCAACATTATTGAAGAGGCAGAAACCCATAGCCTCAGCGGACAAAGCGTGATGACCGGGAGGACGCACCAGACAAAAAGCGTTATCGATCTCGCCGTTCATAAGCGCATCTAGAGCGGTGAGCGGCGCACCGGCGGCCTTGAGAGCAGCTTCATATGAACGAGCGGAGACGTAGGTTTCGGGCGCGAAATAGCGCGTGTAACGGCCCCCATGTTCCTCTTCCGTCGCGACCATGCGGCACATCGCCTCCACAGATTGAATATATGCGCGGTCATGCACGGCGGCCAGTTCATCAACGCTGGCGGCGCGGGGCGCCAGCTGCACGAGACCTTCACGCTCGAGCCAGCCCAGCGCCTCCAGTGTTTTGATGGACGCTTCGACGCGCTGGGGACCTTCCGGGTGCGTACGCGGCGTGCGATGCTCCATAAAAATGGGGTCATAAATCAGAGCAGTTGTCATAGGGTACCTAATGCCTTCTGTACCAGACCAGGAATATCGAAAATGGTATCGGCAACGGGTACTTTCACGGCCTGGAGGGCGGCAACTTTCCCTTGCGCTGTCCCGGTATTGCCTGAGATGATCGCGCCGGCATGGCCCATACGTTTTCCCGGGGGAGCCGTGCGTCCTGAGACGAAGGCAATGACGGGTTTGGTCATCGTTTTGATGAACTCAGCCGCGTCCTCCTCGTCGCTTCCACCAATTTCGCCGCACATCACGACGACCTTTGTCTGTGGATCAGCTTCGAAGAGTTTGAGGTAATCCGCGAAGGTCGAGCCGATGATGGGATCGCCACCGATCCCAATACAGGTGGATTGACCAAGACCGGCCTCGGTGAGCAAAGAGACCACTTCATAAGTGAGCGTACCGGAACGCGAGATGAAGCCAATTGGGCCAGGCATAAATATCTGGTAAGGGATGATACCGATCTTTCCCTGGCCAGGAGTACACATGCCTGGGCAATTTGGGCCAATCAGCCGCGAGCCCTGTTGATGCACAACCAGCATAGCACGGGTCATATCAATAACGGGGATACCCTCGGTGATGCAGACGATCAGTTTGATACCGGCGGTCGCCGCCTCCATAATGGCATCCGCCGCTCCAGCAGGTGGCACGAAAATGCAGCTTGCCGAGGCATCGGTCGCCGCTCTGGCCTCTTCCACGGTATCGAAAACGGGAACGCCCTCGACGGTGGTGCCACCTTTGCCAGGGGTCACGCCGCCAACAATGTTGGTGCCAGCAACATTCATATTGCGAGTGTGATAGAGGCCCTCACGCCCGGTAATGCCCTGTACAATCACGCGCGTCTTGTTATCCAATAGAATACTCATGATGTTCCTCTATCCCTTTATCCGTCTATCCGATCGATGGCAGCGACAATTTTCTGTGCCGCATCGCGCATATCTTTACCCCAATCGAGTCCGGCGTCTTTGAGCATTGCCTTGCCTTCTTCCGAACCGGTACCCGACAGGCGCACAACAATGGGCATTCCCTTTGGAAGCTCCGCCTGGGCCATAATGACGCCCTTCGCCACTTCTTCGCCGCGAGTAATGCCGCCGAAGATGTTGACCAAAATACCCTTCACCTGCGGGTCACGCGCCACAAAGTTCAGAGCCTTATACATTACTTCAGCCTTCGCGCCGCCACCGATATCGAGGAAGTTGGCCGGCCTGCCACCAGAACGCGCCACCATATCCAACGTAGTCATGACGAGACCCGCGCCATTGCCGATGATACCGACATCGCCATCCAGTTTGACATAGGTCAGGTTAGCCTGCTTGGCCTCGTATTCCAATGGGTTCGACTCTTCTGACTCTGCCCAACTGGCATATTCTTTTTGACGGAACAGTCCGTTGTCATCAATCAAAATCTTGGCGTCAGCCACCTGTACCTGCCCTCCGGCAGTTAATACCAACGGATTGATTTCGGCAAGACTGGCATCACTCTCAATAAAAGCTCTGGCGAGTGCGGTAAGAATAGCGCCACCTTTGCCGATCACTGCGTGAGGCAAGCCCGCACGCGCCAGGATATCGCGTGCCTCGAATGGCCGCAATCCCCAATGCATGTCGATCGGCTGCCGGATGATCTTCTCTGGTGTTTTCTCGGCGACCTCTTCAATATCAATACCGCCTTCTTTGGAGACCATCACCACCGGTGCCTGGGATTTGCGGTCAAGAATGATACCGAGGTAGTATTCCTCTTTAATGTCTATTTTAGAGACAACGAGAACTTTCTCGACTTTCAGCCCTTTAATATCCATTCCCAATACCTTCGCGGCAGCAGCACGAGCCTGCGCCGGTGTATCACCAAACTGGATACCGCCCGCTTTGCCGCGCCCACCAACGTACACCTGGGCTTTGATCACGACTGGCCCACCAAGTTCGCGGGCAATTGCTTCGGCCTCCTCCGGCGTATCCGCTACACGCCCCGGCTGAATCGGGACACCATAACGCGCCAGGATGTCTTTGGCCTGATACTCATGGACTTTCACTTCGTTTGCTCCTTGCAGAAAAATACGTTACGCCTTTCACAGGCGGGGAAATATGCTTGCTATGAGCTAATTTCATGCTAACACTTCACAAAGGGGGTGTCGAAGAATCCGCAAAACTTGCTACAATAGGGTAAATCTTATAAATGTGATTTTTATGATCATTGATGATTTAGGAGTACTGTCTTGACAAAAAAAACACCGGTCGCCTCTAAACCCCCTTTGTCGCGATCACGAGAAAAACTGTTTGTGTCTGCTCCACCCGTGGTACAGGCAGATCGCAAACCCCGAATGCTCTGGCTCTGGTTTAGTAGTATGCTTCTTCTGGAAATCTTAATCCTCGCTTTTGGCAGTTCTATCGCTCTGGGTTTTCTTAAAAATATTCACATTTCGTTTAACGCGGCGGCAACTCCTGTACCCATCACTACCTTCAACGTTCAGCGTACCGCAATGTATGCTGGCCTGAATTTTACCGTTATCAGTGTGCAGTATGCCGACACCTTTGCAGATGATGACATTCATGCCAGTCAAGGCATTGTGCGCTTGAATATGATCGCAGCGAATACATCACCCGACCATATTACTGTGATCTATTATGATATTGCCCGTTTGCTTACTCTAAAGGGAAGTCCCATTGCGCCAACAAATGTGAATCTTTCGCTTGACCCGCCTGCTAATACCAGCGCAAGTGGCTGGATAGACTTTCCTATCAGCAGTGCTGTACAACTCTCTTCACTTAAATTGCAGTTAGGTTCAAAGCCACTCGGCGAAACGCTCGTTACCATTCCCTTTAGCGGCCCGTTTGACCCCAGTCGTTACAGCGACAAAACATCTCAGCAGGAACAAACCCTCAATTATTCCTTTCATGGAAAAGAGCTTCTCTACCATCTGGTCACGGTTGACATCCGTTATTCTTATCAGGGAGTGCAGGCAAAAGCAGGCCAGCAATATTACAGCTTTAACTTCCGCGTAGATAATCCCAACAGCTTTTATGTGGCACCGGGCTACGGTTTCGACTACATCCGCCTCGTGCTTGGCGGCTCGAATCGTCCGCCCGTCATCAATACGTTACCCTATAGCTTTAATGGGGGTGCACAAGGAGTGAGTGGTCGCGTCGTGTTCATCGCCCCCGCCAGTTTGAAAACGCTGACCCTTGATTTCCTGGTGCAATATGGCAGTGGCGGCACTGATTACAATGTGACATTGTAAGATTTACCTGCTATCTCCAGGCAATAAGCAAGAGCCTGTTCTACGGTGAAAGACTTGCCTTTGCGCCAGGCTGCTTTCCAGCTTGCATCATCCACACGGGTACGAATTTGGATGTACATTGCATGGGCGACAGGAAAATTGCTGATCCAGGAACTTGAACCGATGGAGTGATGGATGTTATCAGCGCCGCCCCATAGTTGCACCGCCTGCAAGCTCGCAGAAACTGGGTCCGGTTCCCCACGTGCGCCCACAGCAAAACCCAACAATCCCATGCCTGTGGCAAGAAATTGTTTATAACCGAACGCACGGCTTAACGGAATACTCTGCAACACATAGTCAATGGCCTCATCGTAATATCCTTCCAGAATCGCCATGCCACCGCGATCTTTCAATAGATCGGCAATCGCGATTTTGTCGCCGACTCGCTCAAATAGAGCTTTGCTCTGCGCATAGAATACTCGCATCTGCTCGAAATCATCGGTGAAACCTGCCACTGTACCCAGGTAAAAGAGCAGTTGAGCGTGTAGCCATATGTCGTCGGTGGAGGACAGTAATTGTAGACCCCACTCGTATACACGTTTTGCCAGTACATAGTCACCTACGGTAATAGCCACCCAACCCCGATAGAGCAATGCTACTGCCAGACCTTTTGTATCATCCAACTGTTGCCAGAGCGCGATACTAGCTTCAGCCAACGCGACTGCTCTTTCTTGTTCATTTTGCAAACAGGCCACGCGGGCAGCCTCGCTCAATGCTTTGGCGCGTGCTGCCAGTATTGTCCGTTCAGCCCCTTCTCCTGGCAATGCCAGTGCCGTTTCCAGCCAGCGCCTCCCTTCGACAAACTGGCCCTGCCATTCCCAGTGTGGCCGGAGAGCGGCAGCAAGACGTAAGGATACTTCAGTCGCATGTAGCCCCGTTCTAGTTTCAGCTTGAGCGCGTTGACATGACCATTCCAGTGCCGCACGGAAGTTTTCCTGCTCTGTCACCAGTCGCTCCTGCCACATACGTTGCTCCGCGCCTCTCAATCCTAGCTCAGCCGCTTCTGCCACCTGCAGGTAGTAGGACGAGTGCCAATCTCGCAGACGCTCGCACTCCCCGTGAACGGTTAGCTGTTCCAGTACGTATTCGCGCAATGTCTCCTGTAGGGTAAAACGTGCCTGCCCTGCCATCGCCGGTAGCCGTACCAGCAAACTGTTGTCCATTAAATGTTCGAGTAGCTCCAACGCAGTTTCTGGAATAGGAACTTCAGGAGTTTGAGAGGAATAAGAGGCACTTGATGCCTCTTCCTGATCCGTATGCCGGTCTATTTTCATTGCCTGCATCATAGCCTCTACCGCTTCAAGCGACCATCCCCCGCTGAATACTCCTAGACGTGCAAACCACCTTTGATCTGTCGGAGAGAGCAAATTGTAACTCCATGAAATGGTTTTACGCAAAGTTTGCTGCCTATCTGGTAGATTTTTGGCTCCTCCAGTTAGCATGGGTAGCCGCGCTTTTGAAAGCCGTGCCAGCAGTTGCCCTGGCGACAGTGCCTTGATGCGGGCCGCGGCTAATTCCAATGCCAGAGGTAAGCCATCAACTCTGGCACAAATTTGTGCAATGATGGCGGCGTTTTCAGCGGTCAAGCTAAAGCCATGTGCGACAGCCTGTGCGCGTTCAATAAACAATTGGACTGCACTATACTGCGCTATCTTCTCCGTCCCCAGTACTGTATTGTCGTCGGGAACATCTAGAGGCGGCACAATGAACTCATGCTCACCCTGCAAATGTAGCACGGCTCGGCTGGTAGCCAGAACTTTGAGTTCTGGCGATGCTTGCAGCAAATCGCTTATAATAGTAGCCGCCTCCAGCACATGCTCGAAATTGTCGAGTATCAGCAATAGTTTCCTGTTGCGCAAATGCGCAGTAAGATTTTGGGTGGCGGACAGCATGGATGTAGGCACAATATTCATGGCTTGCATGATACTTTGCGATACTAGAGCAGCATCACGCACAGAAGTGAGGGAGACAAACCATACACCGTGCGTAAATGCATTGGCCAGTTCATTTGCTACCTGTAACGCGAGGCGTGTTTTGCCACTGCCGCCTGGCCCGGCCAGTGTAACCAGCCGCACATCGTCCTGCTCCAATAATTGCCTGAGCTGTGCCACCTCTTTTTCGCGCCCAATGAGCCGGGTGAATGGTGCGAGCAAATTATGCTGAAGGTGCCGTGAGAGAACATAATCAGCGTGCGCGGGTGGGTAAATAGGATGAGTGAGGAGGCCTGGCTGATCAGCCTGGATGATGTCAATTGCATCTTCTATCGTAAGCTCATTAAGAGGAGGTGCGTGCCACTCATCCCCACTAAAGCTACTTGCGTCCAGTTGGGCCAGTGAGAGTAGATATATGGCCTGCTCCCGAGTAGTGATCACCTTCCATTCAGCTAACGTTGTAATGATGTTCTTGACATCCTGCTCATTCAAATGGGCATCCGCATTGCCGCGTAACTTACGGCTGAGTACCTTTGGGTGCAAACCAATTGCGACAGCTAGCTCCTTCTGAAAATGACCATTTGTACGCAAGTACTCGTGTAGGTGGCCGTTAAATGCCTCTGGGTGTATATATTTCAATTTGCGTCCCTATCAATCAAACTGTATCGTGTTCCACTGAACCGACTGAAATAGACTTTTCGGTAGATTTTTGGGTTCCCAAATAAAGGGTGAAATGAACCCCTGGTAAGTATACTTGAAGTGATGTGCGGTAATCAATAGGAAATCAGGTAGAGAGGGTGTTTTTATTTTCGCAGGAGGAGCGAAGCGAGTGGCATAAGTAAGAATACTTTCCCTCTTACCAAATAGGAAGTCGCCCACCCACTCGTGCCGCGTTTGAAAATCTAACCGGCTAATTTAGAAAGGGAATCTCGTATGAGTCTTCTACAGATCCATGCGCAAAGCCACGGCAGATTTTTCGAAGTGGTGCCTGAAGAGGTGGAGAATACTGAGCTTGCTATAGAAGAAGCTGTGAGCCACATCCTGATTGAGCTTTTTGATGAGACTACGTTGGAAGTAGATGAGATAACGGTACAATTCTCTCCTGTTACGCGCAAGGGCCAGCGCGACTGCTCTATTCGTATACGGGCAAAATGTTCACTCGCATCCTTCAAGTTATCTCCATGCTCAGAGGAATATATGAGGGCAGTTGTAGCAACCAATATATGTTCTCTACTAAAAGAATTCGTCGGTGCTGTAACCATCGAAAGCGTCAGTTTCCAACCTTCCTTCACTGGTGTGCGATAATCAGCGATGAACGGATTATCCTGGCCCTGGATCAGTATAATCCGGGTGTGTCCCGAGCATATCATGGAAATGTCGCAATTTTGGCGCATGGAAAGTTAGAGCAGGCACCTTACAGGATGCCTGCTTAACACATCATGCTTCGAGGCCAAGTTCTTTCATGAACTCAGCACGCAGTTCAAATTTCTTGACTTTGCCACTGGCTGTCATTGGGTATCCTGTCACGAATTTGATATAGCGAGGAATTTTCTGTTTGCTAATCGCACCTTGACAGTACGTACGAATTTCTTCCTCGTCAGCAATTTCGCCGGGCTTGAGCTTCAATAGCGCGACCATCTCTTCACCCATAAAGTGGTCGGGTACCCCAAAGACCTGGACATCAGCGATTTTGGGATGGTGCATCAAAAACGCTTCGATTTCCGCAGGGTACAGATTCTCCACCGCCCCGGATAATCATGTCTTTGACCCGTCCCACAATCGTAATATAGCCTTGCGCGTTCATGGTCGCGAGGTCTCCCGTATGCAGCCAGCCATCAGCATCAATTACTTCTGCAGTTTTGTCAGGCATATTATAGTAGCCTTTCATAACGAGAAATCCACGAGTGAGCAATTCCCCCGTCTCGCCAAAGCCCACTGGCTTACCTGTTCGCGGACTTACCAGTTGCACATCACTGTGAGGTAGTGGTATACCTACCGTCTCTGACTTGAGTTCGGTTGTATCGGTGGAGAGGGTGTGAGTAATATAGCCACTTGCTTCGGTCATGCCGAAGGCGATGATGAGGTCTGCTCCCATCTTCACTTTGACCTGATCTACCAGTACCGCCGGGACTGGAGAGCCGCCGCTGATTACCGCTCGTAACGTGGAGGTATCAAATTCACCGGCGAGAAAGCGGGGATGATTAAGCATAGCCAGGAGCATTGTTGGCACTCCCCAGCACAGGGTCGCTCGTTCCTGGCCGATCAACTCCAACTGTTTGGCTGGATCGAACGCGATGAGTGGAATCAGCGTACCGCCTGTAATCAGCATTTTGAGCAGACCGCCTACGCAACCGGCTACGTGGAAGAGGGGCATTGCCGACACCATGCGATCACTGCTCTGAATTCCTGTGCGTTTAGCAAACAAATAGGCATTATTGAGATGACCTGTGTGAGATACGACGGCACCCTTTGGGAAACCGGTTGTACCGCTTGTATACTGAATTTGCGCAGCATCAAGCGAAGTGATGCTCCTCTGGCGAACCGCGAGCATTTCTTCTGGCACAGTATTTCCCATATCTACCACCTGTGCATACTGCAAGCATCCCGGTCTGCGGCTCTCGCCAAGTAGGATAACATGCTTGAGCCGGGGAAGCGCGGTGCTATGTAGGGATGCATTGATCGGATCAGGAATAGCCTTCATCTCCGGGACAATGGAATACACCGAGTCCAGGTACGAGTTGTCACGCAGCTCCTCTACCATAAAGAGGGTCGTGATATCTCCCTGGCGCAACAGGTATTCGAGTTCAGCAGCACGGTATGCTGTATTCACTGTGACCAGCACTGCACCGATTTTCGCCAGTGCCAGTTGCAAGAAAATCCATTCAGGCACATTCGGAGCCCAGACAGCGACGTGTTCTCCTTTCTCGATACCCAGCGCAAGTAACCCTCGTGCAACGCGATTTGCCTCATCCCGCAGGTTCCGGTAGGTGAGACGCAGATCGAGTCCTCGTTCTGGATAATGATAGACAAGTGCTTCTTTGTCCGCAAGGTTCGTGGCTTGTTGATCAAGCAGATCACCGATGGTGATGTTCAAAAGCTCGTAACCGTCACTTTCGGCCTCCCAAATAGCTTTGTCTCCTGTGATACCCATATGTGTCTCCTTCCTTGTAGCCTGATCCAGCGTTCTGTAGAGTTTCCTCAATTTTACTTGATAATGGTGTATCTGTACAGTGTTTATGAGCAAACATCACATATTCAAGAGGAAGGAGGAAGCGATATTACTCCACTCTATACGCTCTTGCATGATCTATTGAAAGAAATTTACTGCAATCGCAAGGGCTGAAAACTATGTTATAATAAGGCCAAATAGGGCAACAACAATTCTGAAGGAGTAAGGCGATGTCTCCTAACGAGCTTTTGCATGAGAAACGTGAGGACATTCTTCGTATAGCAAGCAAGCGAGGCGCATCCAATATACGTGTTTTTGGATCGGTTGCACGGGGTGAAGCCGACTCGAAAAGCGATATTGATTTGCTGGTGGATCTTGAGCCAGGACGAAGCATCTTCGACCTCGGGGGACTTCTGATGGATTTGCAAGACTTGCTCGGTCACAAAGTTGATGTTGTGACCGTGCGTGGACTGCGGGAGCGTATCCGAGAGCGCGTTTTGAATGAGGCCATTCCGTTGTGAGAAATGTAGTTGAGCGATTACTTGATATTCAGGATGCTATTGTACGCATCATGAAGTATACCCGGGATGGGCGATACAGGTATGACCATGATGAATTAGTGCAAACCTGGGTAACTCATAATCTTTATGTGGTAGGTGAAGCAACACACGCTATTCTAAGATATCATCATCGTACTCAGCGGCAAGCAAAAAGGGGATTTCTACCTTGGCGCTCTCGGCCTTCACGATGCATTGCATCTTCTTGCTCGGATACCAGACGGGCATATTGCCTCGACGTACTCCTGGTGTGCGGCCAGGCGGCGATGTGCGAATATGTATGAGGAGGTCTTGTGCCTCTTGCGAGAGGCCGAGTCGGCGAAAGTACGCTAGCAATACAATGCCGTCAAGTGGTTTTGCCATGGTTTCTTCTACCTCTCCAAAACTGCATGTATCCTGTATCCGCTCACTTGATCCCCACCCTCATGCGATAGCTGAAATACCAGGGAATGGGCTCTGGCCCAATGAAGTCGTAGGCGATGCGCTTCAAGTGGTCCAGGCCAACTTCTTGTTCGGTGAGATACCCCTGTTTCAGATAACGAGCAATCCCATAACTTAACGTTAACCCAATGAAACGTTCGGCATTGCCCTCTTCGATTTGATGGACAACGAGTTCTTTCACATAGCGGAACTGTCCACTCTCTTGCATACGTGTGAGATGCTTCTCCTTCGACCAGGACTTCACTCCACGGTCAATAGCTCGCTCTGCCCTAATCTGACGAAAGCGTGCAATCACGTCGTGATAGGCTTGTTCCACTTCCCAGTGGACTATCGGAGGCCAGTCGTAATCGTAGGCCACAAAAAGTCCACCTGGCCGTAGAATACGAGCCACTTCGGCAAATGTGGGTTCTGGTTCCATCCAATGCAGAGACTGAGAGCAGGTAACGATATCGACGCTGTCAGCCACCAGACCGGTCTGAGTAGAGAGGCCATCCCGATACTGTATCCGCTCTCCATGAGGCAAGAGGAATTGCTGGCGTTCTGCCTGAACCCGCATTTCACTGTTGGGCTCGATCCCAATGACTTGCCGTGCTCGTTGTGCCCAGAGAACGGTAGAGAAGCCAGTCCCGCTTCCGAGATCCACCACGACTGGAGGCCCAGGCAAGTGGATCAATTGGGAACAGATGTCCAGGAGAATATTTGGAGCGTGGGGGCGAATCTCATCGTACAATGCCGTCTCGCCGGACCAAATATCGATAGTTTCTGTCACGCTGAGTGCCCTTCTTTTCACTGCTCACAGCGAGGGAGGAATACTCCATCCCTCATGCTTTTTGTGAAATTGTTATGAATATGAAGATCATCCTTGATGAGGATGGTGCATTTTCCTGAAGCGTAGCATAGTCTCTCATCAAAAACCAAGCACTTTCACTTTCTGTAGTACTTCTTGCGCCACACTCAGATTGGTCCTGCGCCAATCTCAAGTTGAATTTGTAAAAGCTCGTTTTTACGCTCGATGAGGCGACGCTGAAAACATAAGATTTCATACCCCTGTGGTCATAGTGTGTCCAAAGTACAGATTAGACGCTAACGATATCCAAAGTATTACCTTCGCAGAAATTGATGGGCCACTGTCCCCCCTTCTGCTCATCGTCCCTGCCTGACAAGGTAAGCTACCATGAAGAGGTAGCTTACCTTGCCCGCCGGGGCTTACCTGGCGGTGACGCTCGCGGTTTTGATGATCTGGCTGCCGCCCTGATCACTGATGGTCAGTGTCACGCTGTAGGTGCCTTTTTTGGCGTAGCTATGGATGCCTGCCAGTACAAAGCCTTGCCCCCTGGGATTTTTGTACACCTTGAGGGTCGAGGTGGTGCCATCGCCCCAGTTGACCGTAGCTGTGTAGTCGGAGGCGGTGCCTGCCGGGTCGGCATCAGTGAACAGGGCAGCCACTCCTGCCGTCAGATGTTTCACCTGCCCGGCGGCGAACTGCTTGAGCGTGAGAGTCGCGTCGCTGACCGTGGCCGTATCCTTCGTCGAGGTGTTCAGGCCCTTGCCGTCGCTCACACTGACCATGATGGTGTAGCTGCCTTCTTCGGCATAGGTATGGCTGCCCGCGACGCTGTAGCTGCCATCGCCGGCAGGTGTGACACTGACCGTCGAACTGCTACCATCACCCCAGGTGATGCTGGCTGTGAGCGGGTTGGTAGTGCCGTAAGCCGTGCCGGTAGCAACCACGCCGTTGAAGACGCTACCTTCCGTGGCACTCACACTTTCGCCGCTTACCGTGAGTACCGGACTCACTGTCACCGTGAAACTGGCACTGACCGAGCCGGGTGTATCGTCGCTGTCGGTGACCGTACAGGTGACGGTAGTGGTGCCAATGGGGAAGGTCGAGCCAGAGGCGGGGTTGCAGCTAACCGGGGGCAAGGGACTATCCTCATCCACCGCAGTCGGCGACTGGTAGGTCACAACGGCCCCGTTCGGGCTGGTAGCGGGGGTCGTGATGTTGGCTGGCACATTGCTGAGCGCGAGGTCCGTGTCGTTGACCGTCACGGTGAAGCTCTGGCTGACAGGACTATTGGTATCGTCACTATCGGTAACCGTACAGGTGACGGTGGTGGTGCCAATGGGGAAGGTCGCGCCGGAAGCAGGGGTGCAACTCGCGGTCGGAAGCGGGCTATCCTCATCCACGACGGTTGGCAGGGTGTACGTGACGACGGCTCCCTGGGGACTCGTGGCATTGGTGGTGATGTTGGCTGGCATATTGGTGAGCGCGAGATCGTTATCCACTGTCGCGTAGTTGGACTCGTAGGCCCCTATATCGCACATGGTCTCCGCAGGGGAGTCCGCATCCGGGCGTGCGTCGCCGCGCTGGTCAGTGCCTGGGCAAATGTTTGCATTCAGAGGAATGGCATCGATGGCCGGGCTACCTTGCTGCAAGGCCATGGTCTGCGTCGGCCCTCCATTGTCGGCCAGACCGGAGAGCTGCGGATTGGTATGCAGGCTTGTTGAACTCGTGAAACAACTGCTATCGCTGTCCAGGTTGTAGCCGTTGTCGGTGAGAGTTCCGTAGTTCTGGCAATCGCCCCCACTGTTGTTGGCAACAATGCTCCCACTGATGTTCACTCTGGCATTACTGCCACCAATGATGGCGATACCACCCCCGAAGCCGTAGCCCGTGTTGTTGGCAAGAGTGCTACTGGTGATGGTCGTTGTGCCAAAATTGTCGAAAAGGCCGGCCCCATAGTCGCCTGAGTTGTTGGCAATGGTGCTATTGGTGATGGTCGCCTTGCCTCCAATATCGTTGTAGAGGCCGCCACCCCCATAGCTCGGCGTGTTACTGGCAAAGGTGCTGCCGGTGATGCTCACATTCCCAGGACTGGTGTTGTAGACCGTGCCGAAGTACCCCGAGTTGCCGGTGAACGTACTGTCACTAATGGTCAGCGAGCCGGTGTTGTAAATAGCCCCCCCGAGTTGTTGGTGGGAACCGAGTTGCCGGTGAACGCGCTGTTGGTGATGCTCACCGTGCCGCCGTTGTTGGCAAGGCCACCTCCATTGCCGCTGGTCGAACCATGAGCAACAATGAGAGCGTTGAGCGTGAAGCTGACGCCGCTATTTACAGAGAGTACCTGCACGCTGTTGCCACCATCAAGGGTGACGCTCTGCCCGCTACCATCAATGCTCATGGTGCCAGTGATAGTGAGCGTGGAGGTGAGCTTGATATCGCCGCTACAGGAGAAGGTGATGGTGTCGTCGGCATTGTCCGTGTTGGCCTGACTGACATCGGCTTGCAGCTGGCTATCGGAACTACAATCGGTGATGGTCAACGTACTCTGAGCATGAGCCAGGCGTACTGGTACGCCCAGGGCCAGGCATAGCCCGACCAGCAAGAGCAGGCCCAGGCTCAGACGCAGCAAAAGAGAGTATGCGAATTTCATTGAGAGACTCCTTTAAATTGGATCGCTCTGTGTCGCAGTTTTGTGCTAATGAGCTGTCGTAATGGAAGAGGGCTCTATCAGCTTGCAACCTGTGATTTTTATAGTACAACGATCCATTTTCACGTCATTTTCCACGAAGATCACCTGGCTTTTGAAAAGAACAGGGGCTGTACCTGAGTGTTTCAACCCCTGTTCTTTGTATCAGGCGTCTCCGCGATTAACCGTAATATTCCGTGAGGGTGTACGCGACATTGTTACTGTCGACTGAATAGCCAACGCTCCATAAGTTCTGAGAACTGGGAACGGCTGTCACACTATCAAGATAGTTGCTTTCTGAGGCGACATTGGGGCTGCCTACGACACTCCACTGCGTCCCGTCCCACTGCTCGATCAGCGTCTGCTGGTTCTGGTAGTTGCTGTCAGAGGTATATCCCACCGCCCAGGCATCGGTAGCTGAGAGAGCAGCCACGCCGTAGAGGTCGTTGTTGTATGCGGTGGAATTGGGGCTGCTGATAATACTCCAACTGCTACCGTTCCATTGTTCAATCAGTGTCTGGTTATTGCAAGGACACGCTTCAGGTGAATTGTTGCCGACCGCCCAGAGGTCGCTGCTACCAGGAACGAACCCGACTCCCTCGAAGTAGTTGTAATTGATGTCCGTCTGGACATTAGGACTGGAGACCGTATACCACAAACTGCCGTTCCAATGCATAGTCAGAGACTCGTCAAAACCGTTGCCATCCTGGTAGTACCCCACCGCCCAGATGTTGCTGGCCGAAATGGCCGTCACGCCGAGCAGGGCGTTATTATTCGTACTGGGGCCAGCACTTTTCGCGATTTTCCAGGCTGTGCCGTTCCAGTGTTCAATCAATGTCTGTGCGGTGCTGTTCTGGAGGTTTAGCGTGACTCCTACCGCCCAGACATTCTTCCCTGAGATCGCCACGACCCCTGTCAGGATGTTGTAATTCGTGGTGGAATTGAAGTTGGGACTGGGGACTGCGCTCCAACTCCCGCTTTTGTTGTTCCATCGTTCAGTCAAGGTATCGTAGTAACCGGTGGTAGGATCGACGTAGTATCCGACCGCCCACAGGTTGCTCGTGCCTGGGATGGCTGCAAGGCCATCCAGGCCATTGCCGTTGTTAGCTGGCAGGTTCGTAGCTCCCGGCACGATACTCCAACTCGTCCCATTCCACTGCTCAATCAAGGTACTGAGCGTGGTACTTTGCGCAGGAATAAATCGCTGCAATGGCCGCAGAGCCTTGGGGAGTGAATGGTGAGAGGCATTTGACCCTGACGTGCTAGACTGCCCCACCGCCCAGACATCGTTGACCGAAACAGCAGCTACAGCCGCTAACTGATTACTCGACGAAGCAACATTGGGGCTGGTGACGATCTGCCAGCTTTGAGCGTGAGCCACTTCCGCCGTCATCACGACAAGAGTCAGAAGGGCGACAACCGTACTTGATAAAAACCATCTTTTCCAGAAATGCATGTGCTCTCCTTATACCATAAAAATCAAATGAGACTGACTACTAGTAGGGGACCCATTCTTCATCAGGAGGCTCATCCTTCTGCATGATGAAGAAGCGTCCCCGGACTCCAAGTTGCTGAGCGTGTCTCTCGTCTTGCGGTTCGCATTCTTGCTGCCGGGGCTCTTCCCAGACCTGGACTGTGGACCTGCCAGTCGGTTCACTGCTGCAAGTCTACCAGAGGTCCAAGCCAAAGCGCATGTGTATTCCTACCCATCTGCACTACCCATTTTTCGTGGTGTACACGGCTGTCAACCGCTGCCAGCTCACGCGCTCCGCGCAACAGGGGCTGCAGGGCAGCAGTTGGCCCCAACGCTTGCGCGGGCGTGACACCGGGAGGCAGTGGAGGGGAATGTGTCCTGTCCTGGCTGGCATGCTGCTCCACCGGGTCGCACAGGCGTCTGGGGAGCCGCTCGCAGCAGGGGCTCAGCGCAGGGGATGGCGAGCGGGCCCAGGTGCAGCTTCCCGCTGGACCCTGACAGGGCAGGCGAGACGTGCCAGGGGCCGTTGCCCTTAGAGCAGGTGGTGTTCCAGGGCAACACGGGTGGCAGCGGCGCGTGAGGAGACGCCCAACTTGCTATAGAGGGAGGTGGTATGGCGGTTGACGGTGCGCAGACTGATCACCAGCCGCTCGGCAATCTGGGCATCGCTCCAGCCCTGAGCGAGCAAGCGCAGCACGTCGACCTCACGGGCCGTCAGTCCGAAAGGCGAAGTGGGTGAGTACAACGGAGCAGCTGTGGCTGCTCGTGGGGGTACAGAGGTGGGGAACATCGCCTTTCCCTGGGCCGCCACGGCTTGCTCCGGAGTCATGCTGCGTCCCTGCGTCCAGGCGGCAGCAAACAGGTGATCGCCCAGCCGACCGCGTGCTGCGGCCTGCGCCTGCTCATCGGCCGGGCGCTGAACCGCAGGCAGAGGCGTGCCCATGGCTTCACGCAGGCTAGCTGCTGCTCCCCAGAGATGTGCAGCCCAGCGGGTCTGCACGCTCGGCTCCTGTTCGGTTGCCTGGGCCACCACGGCGGCTGCCAGCCCCTCCAGGCAAGCGGCGAGGAACTGCTGGGAACCCATCTCGTGCAAGATCGTCAACACCTCCTGGTAGCGGCGACGCGTCAGCACCTGCTCCTCCTGAGCCAGCGTCACGCGAGCTAAGTTCAGCATCACCTCGACCGCCCCTTCCCGGTCCCCCACCTCCTGCACCAGCACCAGGCTCTCCTCCAACCACTCGCGGGCTATGCCCAACTCGCCCTGCACCAGGCGCATCTGTGCCAGCAGGCTGAGCGGGTAGGCCTGGTACCAGGCGTAACCCCGTTGCTGGAAGAACGCCAGGCTCTGCTCAACCAGGCGCTGTACGCGCCCCAGGTCCTCTTGCTGGACAAAGAGGAGGCGGGCCAGCAGATACTCGACCCAGTGGACGCTCACCTGATCGCCCGCCTGCTGGCAGAACTGCAGATTGTCCTCCAGCAGCGTGCGTGCCCGCTCGTACTGGCCCTGTTCGGTGGCCATGCGGGCTAATTCGACATGGCAACGGCCCTGCATCCAGAGGTCGCCCAGCTGTCCAAAGAGCCCCGCGGCCTCCTCCAGCCGGGAACCGGCCAGCGCATACTGTCCCCTGACGCGGGCCATGCTACCCAGCAGATCGAGGGAGGAAGCAATTCTCGCTGTATCACCCACTTTCCGGGAGAGGGAGAGACACTCCCCGCACCAGGTCTCTGCCCGCTCCATCTCGTCCAGGCCTGCGGCCAGTTCTGCTGCCGCGTACAGGGCCCTGGCTCTCAGCCCGGCTGCCACCCCCTCGTGTCTTGCCAGGGCCTGCTCCAGGAAAACCTGTCCTTCTCGTAGAGAGCCACGGACATGCCAGAACCAGTGGAGGGCAACACACAGGCGCAACGCCCGCTCGTCCAGGGCCTGCTCCAGCAGAAAACGGAGCGCCGCCCGCAGGTTCTCCTGGTCGCGTCCCAACTGGGCCACCAGACTCGCCTGCTCGGCCCCGTGCAGGTGCGGTGCGGCCGCCTCAGCCAGTGCCAGGTAATACGCCGCGTGCGCCGTGTTGGCCGCCTCCCATTCCCCATCGCGCTCGAGGCACTCCCGCCCATACTCCCGGATCGTCTCCAGCATCAGCAGGCGCACCTCGCCATCAGGCTGCTCCACCTGGCGCAGCAGACTGTTCTCCAGCAGCGTGCTCACCCCCTCCAGCACGGTGCTTGCGAAGAGGCCAGCCGGCTCAGCGATGGCCTCGACGGCCTGGAGCGTGCAGCCGCCGACGAAGACGGCGAGCCAGCGGAAGAGTTGCTGCACCTCTGGGGCTAACAACTGGTAGCTCCAGGCGATGGTCGCACGCATGGTCTGCTGGCGAGCGGGGGCGTTGCGCGTGCCGCCGGTGAGTACCTCCAGGCGCTGCGAGAGACGGGAGAGCAGCGCATGCGGCGAGAGCAGCCTGCTACGTGCGGCCGCCAACTCGATGGCCAGGGGCAGCCCATCCAGGCGCAGGCAGATCTCGGCGATGGGCCGCACCGTCTGCGGCGTGACCCGAAAAGCGGGCATGATGGCCGTGGCCCGCTCGACGAAGAGGGCGCAGGCGGCATACTGCGACAAGGCGTCAGGCGTGGGCAGCCGCGCGAGGTTGGGCAGGGCCAACGGCAAGACGGCCAATTCGTGTTCGCCCGAGAGCCGCAGCGCGGCCCGGCTGGTTACCAGGAGTTTCAGCCGCGGGCAGGCGGAGAGTAGCGTGGCGAGGGGTGGCGCGGCGGCGAGCACCTGCTCGAAGTTGTCGAGCAGAAGCAGCAGGGACTGCTGCCCGAGCGCGGCTTGCAGCTGATCCAGCAAGGAGCGCGCGCCCGTCTCGCGCAGCCCCAGCTCCTGGGCTATGGTTGGCAGCACCAGGTCAGGCTCACTGATAACAGAGAGAGGCACAAACGAGACGCCGTCGGCGAAGTCGGACACCAGGTACTGGGCGGCCTCCAGCGCCAGGCGCGTTTTGCCGACGCCCGCCGGGACCGGTCAGGGTGAGCAGGCGCACCTCGGGCC
Source organism: uncultured Chloroflexia bacterium (assembly GCA_963717105.1). Lineage (GTDB taxonomy): Bacteria > Chloroflexota > Ktedonobacteria > Ktedonobacterales > Ktedonobacteraceae > DATGJV01. The sequence continues at coordinate 130,464 of CAVQVL010000003.1, read as the reverse complement.
GTCGCATCAGCACCACCAGCTGGCTGCGTTCGGACGCCCGTCCCAGCAGCGGGGTCAATGGCTGCGGCAGGGGGGGCCTGCTGGCCGGCTCACGAGCAGGTGTGCCGGGCGCACGGTCACCATGCGCCGCCTCGGGCGGCGGCACATGGGTCTCCGCCTGCGGCAGAGCAGGCAGGGCAGCGGCAGTCGTAAGCTGATGCGCGATCGTTTCCAGGCGTGCCAGGGTGAGGTCGCTACTCCTGCCCAGATACTTTTTGGCGAGTTTGCCCTGCGTTTTGCGATAGGCCGACCAGTAGCTGGCCCCGCGCTGTTTGCGTTCCTTGCGTGCAGTGAAGGAGCCAGCTTGCCCCTGGAAAACAAAGGAGGACACCCCCTCTAACCAGGCGAACCAGGCCGGACCTTCGTGCAGCTCGCGGGGTGGCGTGGCGCGCTTCCCCTCGGACAGTTCGTAGACCTGGGAAAGCGCCGACCAGAACACGGTCGGGGTGACACGGTGCGACATTGTCAGCTTCCTCCTGAGATGCGTTCGCCCACAGTTACCCAACACAATAACCGCCATCGCGTGCTTATGGCTCTAGTATACCTGGAAAGGACACGCACGACAAGAGTTACCCAACAGCAGTTACCGACAGTGCTGATTCGCGGCTCTGGCAGGCACGCCACTCCATGGCCCAACAGGAGGTTTTTGGCGCAAGGAAATATCTGAGAAATGATAAAAGAACCAGATACTTGTAATGATAACCCGTCAAGGGCCCGAGAATGGAAGCAAAATTTGTCCGCGCCCTATTGAAAGCATAGTCTGTCCGCGGCGGACAAACTACGGGTATAGTCACACAGTTAATATCAGAGGGTACAAAAAAAGGGTGACCGATGGGGCTTGAACCCACAACCGCTGGAGCCACAATCCAGAGCTCTGCCGATTGAGCTACGGTCACCACGCTTTGAACGTACCGTCAGTATAGTGGACGAGCCTACGATTTGTCAAGAGTTTTTTTGACTCCACCCATAACTCGAAACGCGCTCTTACGGAAGAGAAGCGAGAAACATATGGCTATTTGCCGTTTAAACGTGCAAGTACTGGAGTGAAATTCTCCAGTTGCCTTTCTTGAATCTGAATGTATGAGATACCCAGGCGTTCGCGCTGTTCTAATAGATGCTCGACTACCTGCTCTGTGGTCATGGGTCGCGATTCTACCGGCATTCCCTGGAAAGGTGGTGCGGCAGCGACGGGGCTGTCAGTCACTTCAATGCCAAAGGTAGCCTGACCGAGTTCCAGGTGTGCAAAACGCTCTCCCGCGGCCTCTCGTATCCAACCGATCTTCTCCTCTATCGCGGGTACTGGCAGGATGATATCGGCTTCACGCGCCGCAATGGTCAGCATCCGACGACCTCCACTGCCGATAAGAATGGGGGGATGTGGTTGCTGCACCGGCCTGGGAACGGGGTGCAATGCCGAAGTCGTGTAGTATTCGCCGGAGAAATTGACGGTTTCGCCGGTAAAGAACTGCTTCATGATGGACAATCCCTCCGCAAAGCGAGAGACGCGGACGCCTGCCCTGTCAAAGGACGTGCCGAGCTGCTGGAAGTCGTGTTGCCAGTTGCCCGCGCCCAGGCCAAGTTCGACACGCCCATCGGAGAGTTGATCTAGCGTGGCTATCTCTCTGGCGAGCAGGGCAGGATTGCGATAATCATTGACAAAAACGTAGCTGCCGACACGCAGTTTCGTGGTGGCGGTGGCGGCCACAGCCATTGCAGTAAGTGTTGCCAGAGGTGTTCCCAGAACATCGGGTAAAAGAAGAGAGGAGTAGCCCAGTTCCTCTACATGTTGTGCGAGAGCAATCCAGGCCGAACGCGATGGGTGACCAGCAGTTACCACACCGAAACGAAACGCTTTGTTCGCCATACACTATCCTTCCTTGCATCATAAACGGGTCTTGTCAGGTCACATTCAGGCGCATCCTACTCTATCTCGCACCCCGCTTGCTATCTTGAACCGTTCCCCTGGATTCTACCACCTCCAGAACCAGTTATGTGGGAATGTCAGGTTTTTTCGTCCGTTCCACCATTCTCGCTCATCCCTGACCCATCGCGTGACGCAGGTACATCGGCAACTGGCTCAGGTCGCTATCGAAACAACGGGCGGCTATATGGCGGTCGGGGCGCACGAGGTAGAGCGTTCTCGCACCGGCGTTATACGTTTGCGCAGCCTTTCCTTCACGGTCGTACAGGTGGCAAATCTCTGGTGTATTCACGAGCAGTCGTTGATTCCGGCGTGATGAGATAGAGTGAGAGCGGGATATCCGGTAGTTCAGCACGTACTTTTTGCAGTGCTGCATTGCCTTCGTCCGCGCTGTTGCAAAAGTAGAGGGCCATAAAACCATGCCCGAAGTGGTCGAGCAGGGACACGGGAGCGTTGGCCTGCGCGTCGGCTAGCACGATAGCAGGTGCTAATGAGCCAACGGCAGGGTTTTGACGAAACTGTCTTAACCGGATACGTTGTTCGTTGGTGAAAGTTGATGAACGCATGTGCGTGGACAGGCAAGGGTCTTCCAGAACGATGGATGAATGATGATAGGTGAAGGGGTTGGACATATGGCCCGCGTTGACGTAACGCCGCATGAATTTGAAAGGAAGACTTAAACGCAGGATGGTGTCGCGCTTCAAACTTGCAAAGCCGGGAGTGGGTACCAGGAAGTTCATCGTGTCGGCAGTGAAGGCGCAAATTTTCGAGCGCGGCCGCGTGACGCTCGTCGTGATAGGTATCAAGCAACGCTACTGGCGCAAGACCGGCACGTACAAGAGCCAGTTTCCAGACGAGGTTCGAGACATCCTGAACGCCGCTGTTGAGGCCACGACCGCCAAAGGGCGACATGAGGTGGGCGGCATCACCTAGAAATAGGACGCGCCTGTGCTTGAAATGCTCTAATGCACGCTGCTGGTAGGTATAGATGCTTTTCCACACGATTTCGTAGGGACGCTCGCCGACCGTTGCTATGATGCGTTTGTGCAGAGATTCCGGCTGTTTGGCGGCTTCCAGGTCTTCATGCGGGGGAAGCTGGTAATCAATGCGGTAGATGCTGTCCGGCTGCGGATGCAGCAGCGCGGTGCGTCCCGGATTGAAGGGAGGATCGAACCAGAACCAGCGTTCACGCGGCGTCTCCAACTGCATACGCACATCCAGAATAAGGAAGTGATGGCTTCGTGACTCGCCGGGGAAGTTGAGATTAAGCAGGTGACGAAGAGTGCTGCGCGGGCCATCGGCTGCCAGCACATACGGCGATGAAAAGTATTGCTTGCCCTGCGGCGTTTCAACTTCGACGGTGGCCGCTTCGTCATTTTGCGTTATACCCACCACTTTATGTTGCCAGCATACCTCACAGCAACGCGTCTGCTGCAGCGCCTCGTATTGCAGGTGTTCCAGCAAGTTTTGCGGCATATTGACGAAGCGGGGATAGCGCGTATCGGGTTCGGGCGGCGCATTCAGCGTTTTGTACAATTCCGTTTTGCGAAAGAACACGCGCCCGCCCACCAGCGTCATGCCCAGTTCCGCCATCTGGCGACCGACGGGACTCCACGTACCAAGTATTTCGAGGGTGTGCCGCTCCATAAAGATGGCACGCGAACCCTCGACAGCCGGACCTTCGCCATCGTCGAGCAACAGCGATGGTATGCCGTAGTGGGCTAATCCCAGCGCGGCACTCATGCCAACAGGCCCAGCACCGACGATCACAATGGGGTCTTGCCAATCAGCACGCGCCGTCAATTGTGCAAGATGTTGCTCAACCATCTTCGCCATGATTTGACCCACCCATTATACATTCATTGACCTGAAGGTGCAGGAATTATGATGACGCTGATGAAGGTGATTGTACCGTGGAAACCAGCTCACGCCACAGGGCAGCGTCGCGGCTTTCCGTCCAGATGCGCGGGCGGGTGCCACTCAGTTCATCGTACATACGCTGTACATTGAAGGGCAGACAGTGTTTGAAGATTGCCCATTCACCAAAATGCGGACTTAACGCGCTTTCCGCCGCCTGATACGCTTCGGCGATGCTCGCTTCACGCAATACTGCTGTACGTACTGTATTACGCAAGATGGACAGATAGGCTTTTGTCTCATCTATCGCGGTTGTGACGGCATCACCCTGTGCTACCCCACCACGGCCGGGTACAACAATATTGGCGTGGAGAGCGCGTACTGCTTCCAGCGTACCAATCCAGTCCTGGATATAGGCATCGCCGCAATAGGGGGCCGCGCTGGCCTCTACGAGGTCGCCCGCGAACAATACGCGGTCGGCGGGTAGCCAGACTGCTGTATCACCCTCGGTATGGCCTCGACCCAACCAGTGCAGTTGTGCCTCACGATTTCCCAGGTCAAGGATCAGGGTGCTATCGAAGCAAATATCGGGATGCGTGAGACCGGGGACGGAGGCAATATCCTGGAAAAGCCGGGGGAAACGCCGCGCCTCCGACTCAAAGTCCTGCTGTCCGCGCTCGTTGATCAGGTAGCGTGTGCCACGATGGGCGATGATATGCTCCGCGCTAATGCCGGATGCGCCCATCACACGTACCGCGTGATAATGGGTCAATACAAGATAAATGATGGGTTTATCGGTGACGCCGCGTATAGAAGTCACCGTTTCGCGAGCCAATGTGGGCGTTGCACGGGCATCAATCACCACGACACCGCGTTCACCGACGATAAAGCCGGTGTTAGGGTCGCCAGCAGTGATGAGCGCATAAACACCATCTGCGAGTTGTTCAACTTTCGCGGGTTCCGGTGTCGAAACCGCTGCGTTGGGATTTTCCAAACCTGAGTCAGCCATTATTCAACCTCTTTAACCAGATCGCCGCTATATTCTGAATATCTTTGAGCGGTACGGCGATTGTTTCTACGAAACCATTATAACCCACAAATAGCAAGATATGATAATGCGGTAGGGCCGATTGACCGCAGTCAATCGGCCCTACCGCACCAGGGGATGTATCGTGTACCTAAGGCGATACAACATCCAGACGCTGGTATCGAGTTGCCGTGCCAAATTGGGCGATAATAGCCGAGACGACAAGGCAACCGCCGATAATCAAAAACGTGTTTAACGCACCTAGTGTGGGAATGTTCGGTGCTATGATGAGCAAGCCAATGCCGCCGCCGACATGACCAATGCCATCTACAAGAGCAAAACCAGTGGCTCTGGCGCGAGTGGGATAGCTTTCGGTTGACCATGTGTAGGTCATGGGAACCCACAGGTTAAAGCCGAAGAAGAGGATAATTGAGCCGATGGCCGCGACAGCAAAATTGTTAGCACCACCAAGTGCAATCAGAATACCGCCCAGCAAGGTTAATACTGCCGAGATGGGCAGCCATATCTTGCGCTCAAGCCGCTCACCAAAAAGGTAGGCGAAGATGGCGGTGGCGATGAAACCGAAAGTGCCAACCGCGGCGATCAATCCAGCCTCCGGCGGCGCGTATTGTAGGCTTGTCAGTATCGTTGTCAAGCCCGCACCAATCGAGTAGACCGTGATGTAGCTGATGAACCAGACAATAAGCAAGAAAATGGTACGGCGCAGGTAAAGCGAATTGGTGAAAATCTCAGCAAACGAAATTTTTCCGCCACCAGCCTGTACTGGAATCTCTTCAGCAGGAGGGGGTAAATCAGATACTCTCCTGCGTGCATGGGCTTCCATGTTGGCAACCACTTGCTCTGCTTCGTCTATCCTCCCTCTGGAGATGAGCCAGCGCGGTGATTCCGGCAACTGGAAGCGCAGCAATACGCCAACGAGGGCAAGCAACGCACCGATACCATACATGTACTGCCAACCATTGCCAAAATTAGGGCCAGCGACGGCAAATGGTACGCCAAGTGGGTAAGGGGTTGAGGGTGTGGTGAGAATCAGCCCCAACCAGATACCCAGGAAGGCTCCCAGGGCAGACATGATGAATATCATGGAGGTGTATTTGGCGCGGCCTCCACTGGGCGCAACTTCATTGATGTAGGTATTGACGAGGGCAAGGTCGGCTCCGATGCCGATACCAGTGATGGTGCGAGCGATGATGAAATTGGTGTAATCGCCGACGAACGCGGTGTACAACGAGCCAAGACCGGTGAGCAGCATAGTGAAAAGCAATATGTCACGCCGCCCAAAACGGTCTGCCAACGGGCTGAGTATCAACGCTCCAATGACATAGCCGACGAGATTTAAGAGGACGGGAAGGCCGAGATAGTTGTTCGCGTTTGCCAGTGTGCAACCATGAACAATGCCAAGACAGGTCTGGATGAAGGAAACGTTGATGTCGAAGATGTCGTAGAACGTGAATAAAAAACCGATGCCAATGATGCCGACGAAAAGATAGGGGAGCGACCAGATGGGAATGCGGTCCTGGCGAGCAATGACGGCAGCGGCACTGCTACTGGAGCCAGAGACGGGGAGCGGGGTACTGCCTGTTTCGGATGCCATACGATACTCCTTCTGAACAATTGTCAACGACGAACAAAAGCCAAACGCGGTAAAGTATCAGATCTCCATGAGCCAGTGAATGAGGACAATCAGGACAACAGGGATAAGAGTTGTGTAACGAACTCAACCCTTGCTCTTATTGTAAAGCCTTATCTGTTTGTTGTCAAGAACGATTCGTTCTAATACGCGAACGAAGATATGCGCAGCGTAACGGTAAGCTATATACATCCAGGCGTAATTTCTAAATGTACTGCCCTTGCTATGGATAAGTTTTTAAGGCTCAGAGTAATTGACCCTTGACAACAGTATGTTCCTGACCTACACTCGAAGCGGAATATATACACATCCAGCGTTGTTGTAGGGCATAGATCGATATGTGTGAAGAAAAGGATAGCAAGCAGCATGTCACAGCGTATTTCAGACGGAACCGGGGGGGTCAGCAATAGCGAGCTTACTCAGCATAGCGATCCTGAGCTGTCACACCTTCCACAACTGCCGCCGGGTATGTATATTCCCGCGCCGGGGTTTACGCCGCACCGCAAAACGCACTGGCCCAACGCAATTGATGTTATTTTCGAGAAAGACCCGGCCTGCCGCAACATCTTTGAGGCACTGCTCTATCAGAGCCTGTGGGCCGTCATTTATCACCGCATCGCACACGCACTCTACAGGGCACACATTCCTTTTATTCCACGCCTGATCTCGCAATTTGCGCGTCTCATGACCGGTGGCATTGAGATTCACCCAGGGGCGCAGATCGGCAAGCGATTCTTCATTGACCACGGCGCGGGCGTTGTGATTGGTGAAACGACAGTGATTGGGAGTAATGTCATGCTCTACCATCAGGTCACACTTGGCGCGACTGGCTGGTGGAGACGCGGCCCCGGTCGCTTGCAGAAACGCCACCCTACCATTGAGGACGATGTGACTATCGGCGTTGGCGCCGCCATCCTGGGGCCAATTACGATAGGACACGGCAGCAAAATAGGCGCGATGGCACTTGTCCTCGAATCGGTACCACCCAATTCAGTGGTAGCCTCCAAACCTGCCGAACTGCTGGTGAAGGGCGGCGAGACACTGGCGCATCACGAGGAACTCACGCAAGGCTGGAACGGCGAAATGGATTACCAGATATAGAAATGGAGACAGCCCTGGCTAGTGCAAGCGTGCTTGCACTAGCCAGGAGCTGCTATCCATTTCTATATCTGGTAAAGACATCAATATGTCAACAGCGTACTAATCAACATTTCCCAGAAACGCTCTGTGTCTAACGCATATCCAACGCAAGCATTGGGCTGCTTGCCAAGATTGCCATAAATATCACATACCGTCCGGCCAGATGTCCATTTGCCCTGAGTCTCAATTTCGACGCGCATCGAGTGGGTATGCAGAATAGTGGGGTCGATGACGGCGGCGACAGCACAGGGATCATGCACCGGTGGTGCGGGAAAACCGAAGACGTTGCGATAGGTCGCGCCGAAGAAATCGAGCAGCTCGACGACAAAATCGGCAACGGGGCGTTGCGCCGCTCGCAACTGGTGCAATATTTCTTCAGTGGCCAGTGCTTGATGGGTCACTTCAAGCGGTGACATGGTGATGGGGCGCCCAGAGCCGAAGACAATGGCGGCGGCTTCCGGGTCGGCCCAGATATTGAACTCACCCGCGGGTGATGCGTTGCCGACACCGATAGCACCGCCCATCAATGAAATAGCCCGAATTTTGGGGAGAATCGCAGGCTCGCTGCGTATCGCTGTAGCGATATTAGTGAGTGGGCCGGTTGGTACCAGCGTAATATCACCATCCGAATGCAACAACAGATCAATCAGCAGTTCAACGGCGTGTTGTGATACTGGCTCGATATCGGGGTCAGGGAGTTGTGGTCCATCCATGCCCGATTCGCCATGAATATTGGGGGCGTGCCTTGCTTTGCGCACAAGAGGACGCTCCGAACCCCTCGCAACAGGCACATTGCGAATATTCGCCAGCGAACAGACTTTGAGGGCGTTGAGCGTGGTTTTGTCCACCGATTGATTGCCCGCAACGGTGGTAATAGCCAGAAGTTCAATCTCAGGATGATGAGCGGCGAGAAGTATAGCGATGGCGTCATCATGTCCGGGGTCGCAGTCAAGAATGATTTTGTGTGTCATCTTTGTTTCCCTACAATGGCCTCTCTTCAGATTTGATGTTCCCATATGGTAACATGCCCAGCAGTACATTACAAGCGCATTGATCTCGACGCTCTCCCCCGCAATTGATATAATGGTTAATAGAGAACATCACGAACTATGCATAGGAGAAGATTCTTGTCACCAAATTTATCACATATACATGGCAATCTCATCATTGGTCAATCGGGTGGTGCAACCGCCGTCATTAACGCCAGTCTCGTTGGAGCTTTCCAGGAAGCATTGAAGGACGAGCGCATAGATAGAATTTACGGGATGCGTTATGGTATACAGGGGCTATTACAAGAAGATATTATTGACCTACGGCAGCAACCAGCGAATGTCTGGTCACAGTTACTTTCCACGCCGTCTGCCGCGCTTGGCTCCTGTCGCTATAAACTGAAAGATGAAGACCCGGCGCGGGTGATTGATATCTTTCGCCGCTACAATGTTCGCTACCTGCTCTACATTGGCGGCAACGATTTGGCTGATACCACCCACCGTCTGGCAAAGGCGGCGCAACAGAGCAACTATGACCTCTACGCGATCAGTGTTCCCAAAACCATTGACAATGACCTGCCCTTTACCGACCATTGCCCCGGCTATGGCAGTGCGGCGCGTTTCCTGGCACTGGCAACCATGGACTCGACAATGAACACTATATCTATGCCAACACATTATCCCGTCAAGGTCATAGAGACGATGGGGCGCGACGCGGGCTGGCTGGCTGCATCAACGGCGCTGGGAAAACGCAATGATGTTGACCCACCGCATATCCTGTTGCTACCGGAACAGCAATTTCAGCAAGATCGTTACCTGGAGCAGGTTGAAGCCGTCTATCGTCGCATAGGGTATGTGATTATCGCAGTTGCCGAGGCTGTACGCGACGAAAAGGGTCAACCGCTTGGAGCGGCTGGACAGGTGGGCAAGGATGCTTTCCAACACCCATTGCTGAGCGGCACGGCGCAATTCCTGGTCGAACTAGTGAAACAGCATTTGAAGCTGCGAGCGCGTTTTGATAAACCGGGCGACTTTCAGCGTATGGCCTCGAACGCTATTTCTTCCGTTGACCGGAACGAGGCATATCTTGTAGGGCAGGTAGGAGTTCGCGCCATCATGAACGGTGAGAGCGATAAGATGGTCTCGCTGGTGCGCCAGATAACGCCGTCCTATTCTTGCACAACCGGATTAGTGGAACTGGCGAAAGTGGCGAACCAACAAAAACTGCTGCCGGATGACTATCTGAATGCCGACAAAACGATGGTCACACAGGCATTTTACGACTATGCGCTACCATTGATTGGCGATCCATTACCACATTACGCAACGTTACAGAACACGAGGGTACACGTATGACGATGCTGAAACGGGCCATTCTTGTCGTCCTCGATGGAGTAGGCGCGGGTGCCAATTCCGACGCCCACGACTACGGTGATGATGGGGCCAGTTCACTGGAACATTGCGCGAAGGCCATTGGTGGTCTCTCACTGCCGAATCTGGGCAGTATTGGTCTGGGCAACATTACGCCAATTGAGGGAACACCGCCCACCGCTGAGGCTCGAGGTGCCTATGGGCGTATGGCGGAAAAGGCGGCTGGCAAAGATAGCACGACGGGCCACTGGGAAATGACCGGTGTTGTTCTGCATAAACCATTGCCAACCTATCCTCACGGCTTCCCATCTGATGTAGTTGAAGCATTTGAGCAGGCTATCGGGCGCAAAGTGATCGGCAACAAGGCGGCTTCCGGCACTGAAATCATTCAGGAGTTGGGCGAGGAACATGTGCGCACAGGCCGCCCTATTCTCTATACCTCCGCCGATAGTGTCTTTCAAGTCGCGGCACATCAAGAGGTGATCCCACTGCCAGAACTTTATCACATGTGCGAGATTGCGCGGAATTTGCTGACCAGCGAACATGCAGTTGGGCGCGTGATTGCCCGCCCCTTCATTGGCACACCTGGAGCATTTAAGCGCACGGAACACCGGCGCGATTTCTCACTGGCACCTCTGGGAACGACCTTACTCGACCTGCTTAAAGACGCCAGCAAAGATGTGATCGGCATCGGCAAAATTGAAGACTTGTTTGCAGGGCGCGGCTTGACGCAGCGCGATCATACTGAGACGAACCGTGACGGTATGGCGACAACCTTGCGCTGGCTGGAACGTGACTTTTCGGGCCTGTTATTCGTGAATCTGGTAGAATTTGATATGCTCTGGGGGCATCGTCGCGATAGCGAAGGCTATGCTCAAGCGTTACGCGACGTGGACGGTTGGTTTGCCCAGGTACAGCGAGCGATGCGAGCGGAAGATGCCATTTTCTTTACGGCTGATCACGGTGTTGACCCGACGTATCACGGCACTGACCATACACGAGAACAGGTTCCTTTGCTCGCATATGGCAATCCTGTGTGGCCTGGAGTCAATCTCGGTGTGCGCCCTACGTTTGCCGACCTCGGTCAGACGCTGGCGCAAGCCTTTGCAGTTGGACCACTCGCGGCTGGCACCAGCTTCGCGCATGATATAGGATTATGATGACTGAAACACAACGTACAAACATGAATCCCGTATTACATGGGGAACGTATCACCCTGCGACGCCCAAAAATGGAGGACGCGCAGCGCGTCTTTCACTGGGAGCGCGACGATGAAGTATGGCACTATGACCCGCATCGCCCATACTCAGAAAGCGCGTCAGAGTTCCTGCCCATTTTCGAGCGCAACTACGTGCGCGGCAACGGGCGGCAATACTGGTTTATTATCGAAAATGAGTACCATTTCCCAATTGGCACCATCACGTACTTTAATTTCGATTACCGCCTCGCCCATGTGGAAATTGGCCTGGGGCTGGGCGAAAAGTCGGCCTGGGGCAAGGGATATGGCTCGGAGGCCATTCGCACGCTGGTACAGTATCTCTTTACCTTGCCAGGCATTTCGCGTGTTTACGCAGAGACTGCCGCCGCCAATTCACCGGCTCGTCGTTCGTTCGCACGAGCCGGTTTTACCGAAGTGGGACAAATCTTTGATCCACGTAGCTCAGGCGAACCCTGGGTACTCTTAGAAATTTGGAAGAAAAGGAAGCTGCTATGAGTTCTACACACAGCGCATTCAACCCCGCAATTTTTTCTGCCTATGATATTCGCGGCATCTATGGTGAAACCTTGACCAACGACATTGCCTATCGCATCGGACAAGCCGCCGCCGAATATTTGAACGTACCGGAAATCGCCATTGGCCGTGATATGCGCCTATCATCGCCTGAGCTAGCCGCCGCGCTGATGACAGGCATGACCGATCAGGGTGTCAACGCCATTGACCTCGGCCTGACGACATCCGATGAGCTATATTTCGCAGTCGGGAAGTTCAACTACCCAGCCGGTGTAATGGTTACAGCCTCGCACAATCCTGGGCGGTATAACGGCATCAAGTTCTGTCGCGCTCAGGCTGCTCCCATTAGCCTGGAGACAGGGCTGGCAGAGATACGCGATATCGTCTCTCGCGGCAGCTTTGCCAAATCTAGCAGCAAAGGGCAGGTGATCGTGCGCGATGTCACCGATGATTTTGTGCAGCACGCCCTCTCATTTATTGATGTGAGCAAAATTCAGCCGCTCAAAATCGCCATTGACGCAGGGAACGGCATGGCCGGTATGATCATGCCGCGAGTCTTTGCTCATCTCCCCTGTGAACTGATTCCGTTGTATTTTGAGCTTGATGGCAACTTTCCTAATCATCCAGCAAGCCCGATTGAGCCGGAGAATATGGCGGATTTGCAAAAAAAAGTACGCGAGACGGGGGCTGCTATGGGAGCCGCATTCGATGGCGATGCCGACCGCATGTTTCCTGTAGACGAACACGGCAATATCGTAGATGGCTCGCGGGTTGCGGAAGCTGTCTCAAACAGTCTCTTGCACAAGTTCCCCGGTTCGACCATTCTCTACAACCTGATTGTCTCGAAAAGCGTTCCCGCACTGATTACCAGCCTGGGCGGCAAAGCCATACGCACCCGCGTCGGTCATTCCTACATCAAGGCCGAAATGCGCAAGACCAACGCTATTTTTGGCGCCGAACACTCAGGTCACTTCTACTTCCGCGACAACTGGTTTGCCGACTCCGGCCTGATCGCCTTCCTGATCATGCTCGAACTTGTCTCCATCGAGAACAAGCCACTTTCAGAAATACTGGCACCCCTGGACAAGGGAGTGCGCAGTGGCGAAATTAACAGCGTTGTCAACGATGTGCAGGGCAAACTGCAAGCCTTAGAGGAGCATTTCGGCAAAGACGCGCAATCCGTAGATCACCTTGACGGCATCACCGTCGATTACGGTGACTGGTGGTTCAATGTCCGCCCCTCCAACACCGAGCCATTGCTGCGCCTGAATATCGAAGCCAACAACCGCGAATTGATGGAGCAGAAACGGGACGAGGTGCTGGCGTTCATTCGCGGGTAAATCCATAATCCCATAATCCGAAATTTTCAAGCAACTGGCAGCCCATTCAGCAATATACCTTGTGGCCGGAGCAGACGGCCTACGAGTTATTGCGCCCCGTCGTCCTCTTCGGCGATTTTGCCATCCAACGGGCCAAAGAAACAGGTGAACCACGCGCCACCTTGGAGCGTAGGGCAGATGACTTTGACGATCAGGGGATGGTCAGTCTGTTTGCCTCCAAGCTGTAAATCCCAATATTATCATGGCGAAAAACCAACAATTATCCTGGTGAGCAAGCTGTTCGGGACAGCTTGCTCACCAGGATAATTGTTGGAAAAGTGACCAGTTTAATGTTGGGATTTACAGTGTACTCACGCCGTATGAAGACGATTTTCCATGGGTATACTGCCATTTTCTTGCTGAGTCGGTATTTGCCACGCTTCAACCGCTTTTTGATGCGGAACAACAAGCAGCAGAAGCTGAGAGCATGGAGGCATGGGACAAGGCTTATGAGCCTATTGCTGCTCTCAACCTCCATTTGCTTGGCGATGATGGGACAAAAATCGAAGAGATGTTGCTCCATATTGCCGATGGGGAAGCCTGGTTTCGCTTCTGATGGGATCGGGGTTCTGGTTTGACTGAAAGCCGACGCAGAGGTCTGAATGTGAAGAATCAAGGCGGCTTTGCCAATCAATTCCACATAATTCCTACACGATAGAATGGGCGGAAGACAATGTGCAAGCCCACTCCCAACCACGAAACCGATCTCGAACTGTTCCTGACTCCTTCTATCGAAATCATCAAACCATTCCTGTCCTCTCCGTTGGAAGACACGTGTTTGGGCATGTGAAGGCGGCCCGACGGGTAGCCCTCTCCACACGCGCTTAGTGGCTGTCAAGATCACCCTTCGCTTGCGGGATCCAGTCGCGCGCCTCGTCTGGCATGCCTTGCTGTCCGAGGAAGAGGCTCAGTTGGGCCGCATGTTCCTGCACGTGACGCATATTGTAGAATTGCAACTCCAGAAAGCTGATTGGCTGCCCCTCTGACCAGGGATATTCGACGGGCCGGCACGCCTGCTCGTCCGTCAGCGCGAGAAGCTGGGTGTGGCACTTCTGGCGCGTGGACGCGAGATAGGCACGCAGCTCCTCCTTGGCATAGGGCCGTTCGGGCAGTGCCTCTACGGAATCGAGCACCCCTTGGGCAAAGGGAGCAGGGGGAGCAAATTCCTCTTCCGGGATGCCGGAGAGATACAGGTCGAGCCAGACAAGCGCATGAAAGGTGACATACCAGAACTCCGCGAACTGCGGCGGGAAATCCGGTGGCGGAGGGGTGCGCCAGAGGCGCTCTCTCCACAGCGAAGCGGGGCAGGCCACCAGAGCGTTTTCAAGCATATCAATGGCCGCGCCGAACTGCCGCCACAGAATGGCGCGCAAAGTTGTCTCCATCGGTTGTTCAGCCATAACTTTTTCTCCTTTGTTCTTCTTTTTTCACAACGTAGTGGTACATTGGGTCTGACGCGCGACCGATTTTGAGGTGAAACAGAGGAAATCGGCGTTCGTCATCCTGGCAATACCGCTCCCAATGCTCTTCTCCGGACCAGCATAGCGGCACCCTCTGCCGAGTCAGCTCCAAGAGCGCTAAAACCGGGAAGACGAGGAAGACTCATATTCCAGCAAGACCTCCTTCTCGAAGAGGTGACTGAGCCGCTCCGCTTCGGCTTCAATCCCTTTTCGGATCGAGGCGGTGGATGAGGAGAACAGGTTTACCCTGATGACGGTTTGCGAGCGTCGGATTGTAGAGTGCCAGACTCCTTGGATGGAACCGTTGACCAGAACGACTGCAAAGGTCCACCCCTGAAGATTGAAGACCTGGCGCTTGTGGGCTTGCGCGAGCAGGGGTTCGCAATCGCGCGGCACTCCGATCGTATAGGCATCGAATAAGGGGAGCAGGTGGATCTGCTCTGCTGGTTCAACGCTTTGGATAAGCGGAAGGATTGCACGCAAGGCGAAGGCTCGCCACCCTTCTACCTCGACTTCTTCCAACTCTTCTTCTATCGATTGGAAGAGTTTTTTTGCGGGGGTTTTCCCACACCCCCACCAAAAAGCAAAATCGTCTGGGGTCGCCGGGCCATACGCCCGCAGATACCGACGGGCTATTTCCTGAAGCGCCAGCTTTGGCTCGATTAGTTGCCATTTCCCAATCCATCCTCTGGGGTTCATGAAGGTGACCGTCTTCCCCTGGCCTGGCCCGAAACAGAGCTCCCCGCGATAGGCTGATGGTTTCAATGGAGAACCCCAGCTCGAAGAGAGGATTAAGTCGCGCACGCGAGCAGCCCCCGTGTGCTTCGCAACGGCGTCAGCAAGTTGCAGGCGAGTCATTGGTCCCTGCTCCAAAACATGCGGGATAGCAAAAAGAAAGGCGTCCTGTTGCGCTCTTGAGAGGCCGAACTCAGCGAAATAATTTGACCAACTCGCATTATGCTGCCAGTCACGCGCCGCTACATAGAGAGGGAGTTCTTTTGCAGAGAGTAAGTGTAATGTGCCACGCATGGCCCAGGTCTTCACCAGAGTGTGGTCCTGGAAGATCGCAGCTTTGACATCGTGTGGAGAGAGTCCTTCCACACGGGTACACACCGCCAGCTCGGCAGCAGACATCACCTGGGCCTGAATCCCACCAGTGCGCGTCACCGCCGAAACTGCATCCTGCGAGGAGAAACGCGGGGAGAGACCATGTTGCGACAAACGCCAGGCATGCACCTGGTGCCATTTCAATGCTGTCATCGCAAGTTCCTTTCAATCCAATCAACGCTGTGACACGATCTTCAATTACAGTATACTGGTTCATGCGGTCAGAATGCGTCCTCATTACGGCAGAACCCAGCGCTTTCTGCTCAAATGGCTTGCGATAGTATTTTGCATTTTGGGCCTACCTCAATTACACCACTTTTTGCTCAATCTGACTGACCAAATACGTCAAGCATCATGCGGCGAGGTTCGAAAGTGCATTTTCCTTTGGTAAGTGCACTTTCTATAGATTTTTGCTTGAAAACTTCGGATTGACTCGTCTTGTTGTCTCGACAATAGCCGCCTCTTGCGATAAACTATAAGAAATACTCGCGATCGCTTGTTGGAAAGGACGAACATTTTTATGTCAGACCTGGAAACTGCTTCCCGTTCGCTCATTGAAGAGCATCAGCTTGCACGATTGCAGCGGGGATTAGAGCGTATTCGCCCAACCAATCGCTTTTATAATGAAAAACTATTTCAAAACCATACATCGCTCACACTTGAACATTTAACGGACTTGCACAATATGCCGTTTACAAACAAACGCGAACTGGTCGCAGATCAAGTAGCTCACCCGTTATTTGGCAGCAATATGACGTATGCGCTCAGCGAATATGTGCGCTTGCACCAGACGTCTGGCACAACGGGGCAGCCATTGAAGATACTCGATACGCAGGAAAGTTGGGACTGGTGGGCCGAGTGCTGGACGAGCATCTACCAGGCGGCGGGTGTGAGCAAGCACGATATCGTCTATCTGGCCTTCGGTTTTGGTCCCTTTATCGGCTTCTGGTCGGCATACGAGGGAGCCAAACGGCTGGGTGCGCTCACCATTCCTGGTGGTGGTATGGACTCGGTGCAACGCCTGCGCTCCATGCAGGAAATCGGGGCGGCCGTGCTGGTCTGCACGCCCAGCTATGCACTGCGGTTAGCGGAAGTAGCACAGGAAAATGGCATAGATATCCAGAACGGCGCGGTACGAGTGACGATCCATGCTGGTGAGCCGGGAGCCTCGATACCCGCGACCCGCGAACGTATCGAGCGGGCGTGGAACGCGAAAACGTATGACCATACTGGCATGACTGAGATGGGTGCCTTTGGCTTTGCCTGCTCGCAACAGAATGGCGTCCATGTCAACGAGGGGGAGTTCATCGCCGAAATTCTGGATACGCGCACAGGTCAACCTGTGGCAGAAGGCGAGACGGGTGAACTGATACTCACCAATCTCGGGCGCTGGGGCAGTCCCGCTATTCGCTATCGCACCGGCGACCTCGTGCGCCACGGCGGCTACAACTGTGCCTGTGGACGCACTTTTCTGCATCTTCCCGGCGGTATCCTCGGCAGGGTCGATGATATGCTCATTGTACGCGGCGTCAACGTCTACCCTTCTGCGCTTGCCGATGTGCTGCACCGTTTTCCCGCCGTAGCCGAATACAAGGTTATTGTCACTCGCTCCGGTTCTATGGACGAAATCGCTTTGCAAGTGGAATGCCCCGCAACTATCATTGCCGACATTCAGGAAGAATTGCGTATCGCGCTCAATTTGCGCGTACCTGTTGAAGCGGTAGAACCAGGGACGCTGCCACGGTTTGAGTTGAAGGCAAAGAGGGTGGAGGATAGGAGAAATCGTAGTTAAGAGGTGGTACAGAGAGGCACAGCAATGCACGCGGCGCGTGCATTGCTGTGCCTCTCTGTACCACCTCTTAGCCCTGGCGTTCAGATCGCCATTTGAGAACCTGTGCAACCCGGGCAAGATTCCACGGTGCATTCAGGCCGATGATAAAATGGCTGGCGCCCGCCTGGACGTAGGCATCGAGTGTATTCGCATCTACCCCTTGCGGAGAGACTGCATGTTCGATCCCTTGCGGGTCGCGTCCCTCTTCGGCACACCAGTTATTGAGGACTTCTATCTTGTGAGCGTAGGTGGCAGGGTCGCCGAAACTGTGCCAGATATCGGCATATTTGGCGGTGATACGCAACGTCTTCTTTTCGCCACCACCACCAACCAGGATGGGAATCTTGCGAGTCGGTCTGGGAACGTCCACTTCCCAACGGTGCTTGACGACTTGCAGCGTGTGTTCCAGGGCGTTGAGACGACTGCCAGCGGTGCCGAAATCATAGCCGTATTCACTGTAGTCGCGCTCAAACCAGCCTGCACCAATGCCGAGGATTAGCCGACCATTACTGATGTGATCAACGGTCTTCGCCATATTTGAAAGCAAGGCGGGATTGCGATAGGTATTGCAGGTGACGAGGCAGCCAACCTCGGCCCGGTGCGTCATCATCGCCATCGCGCTAAGCAATGTCCAGCCTTCAAAGTGGTTGCCTTGCGGGTCGCCATACAGGGGGAAAAAGTGATCCCAGTCGAAAATGGTGTTCACGCCCATCTCTTCCGCGTGACGTACAGCGTCAGCAAACTGTTGATACGTTCCATGCTGAGGCTGTAGTTGCACACCTACCCGTATGGGACGACTATGTGTGTTCGATTGTGTCATGAATGTCTATCCTTTTTGTTAAAAATCGTGGGAATGCAATGTCATGCAGCCAATAACCCAGTAATAGGTTTCATGCTAGCAGACGGGCACATTGCTGCGCTCGTGCCTGGGTGCGCTAAAGAGGGACCGCCACAGTTATTTATAGAGAACAGTTATTCACAGGGGATCGTGTTCATTATACGCATGTTTTGCCAGTACTGGCAAGTCTACGTAACCATGATCGCTGCTGCCGGGACACCCCATGCACGGGTGCTGAGGCTCTATGTAGCGTTTGGGCACGCGCACACGATATATTACGAGCGAGGCAAAGAATGAAAGGGCGGCGAGCGCAGAGATATAGAAACTGGCGGGCCAATGCCCTACAAATGCCAGGAATAGGCCGCCCCACGTAAAGGCGAGGGCAAGTCCGATAGAGAGGGCGATGGTAGCAAGTGGACGCTTGGTTAGTCGCCCGGCACTGGCGGCAGGCGCGACGATGAGCGCGAAGACGAGCAGGACGCCTACAATTTGTACCGCCTCCGAGACGGTGATTGCCAGGACAAGCATGAAGACGATGGAGAGCAGACGTACAGGTACGCCGCGAGCCTCCGCCATCTCGGGGTCTATCGAGGCGAATAAGAGTGGGCGGAAGAGGAAGGCCATGCACAGCAGAATGATAAGGCTCGACCACGCAATGATGACCACGTTATCGTGAGAGACGCTGAGCAGCGAACCGAAGAGAATATTGACCGTCTCTGTCGCGAACTGCGTGTAGAGATTGAGGAACAACACGCCCAATCCGAGCGCGAATGCCAGTACCATACCAACTTCCAGGTCACGTCCGCGCACGCGCTCGCCCAGTACGCCAATACCATACGCGGCAAGCAGCGTAAAGACGAACGTCCCCAGCAGCGAACTGCCCCCCAGAAGAACCGCGCCTGTTGCTCCGGCAAAACCGATATCCGAGAGGGCTTCCGTCGCGAACGCCTGGGCGCGTAACACGACAAAATAACCGACTATCGCAGCGAGAATGGCAACGATGGTTCCCGCGATAAATGCGTTCTGAACAAATTCAAGTTGCAAGAGCTGGATCATACTTTTTCCACCTCCGCTAATGGTGCCTGTGCGTCCGCCTTTACCTCGTTTCCTACACTGGTAACTTCCCTTCGTTGTCTCCCGCGCCAGAGAGGTGAAAGTAGGCGTACCGGCAAATACACTCCAAATGAGAGGGTCGCGATGCAGAAACTAACGGGCCAGCCAGTATAGACGGCAATTATAATACCAGACCAGGTATAGAGCAATCCTAATACCATTGCCAGCAGAATTGCCCGGCCAGGACGACGTACCAATCGGGCCGCCGTTGCCGCCGGACCAATCAACAAGGTAAAGATGAGCAGGACGCCGATAATCTGTACAGAAATGGAGACGACCATCGCAACCAGTACAATAAAAAGGACCGAAAGCATACGAACCGGCACACCGCGTGCCTCCGCCATCTCCTCATCAAGAGAACTGAAAAGCAATGGGCGGAAGATGACTAACAGAATGCCGCCCACTACGATACTGGCCAGTGCCGTCACCAGCACATCCGTGCGGCTGATACCCACAATAGTGCCAAAAAGAATGCTATAGGCCTGTTCAGCATAGCCCGTATAGAGTGCGAGAAACAGGACTCCCAGCCCTAATCCCAACATTGTGATGATACCTATCGCGATATCACGCTCGCGCACCTCTTTACCGAGCAGTCCCATGCCGATTGCCGCGCCAATCGTGAAAACGAGCAGCCCAAAAACAGGATCAATACCCAACAAAACCGCACCGGCAGCACCCGCGAACCCGATATACCCCAGTGAATGACCGGCGAAGGTGAGGCCGCGCAGAAGCACAAAATACCCGACGGCAGCCGCCATAATCGCCACGATTGAGCCGGCAATGAATGCATTCTGTATAAACTCGTATTGTAACAGGTCAAATATATTCAACATGTCAACATAGGCTCTCACTTACACTTCCGCGCCAACAACAAAGATACGATCGAGGGCGCGTACAACCTCAACCGGCGTGCCGTACAGTTGCGTCAATGTCGCACTGGTAATGACTTCTGATGGTGTACCAATGGCACTCGAACCATTGGCAAGGTAGAGAGCACGATCAACGACCGACACCAGGGGATTCACATCGTGCGCCACTAGCAGGATGGTCACATTGCGTGAACGGCACACCTGAGTCACCAGTTCCACAATATCCTGTTGACGTGCGATATCAAGATTTGAGAGCGGCTCGTCAAGCAACAGCAATTGTGGATTGGTCAACAGTGCCTGCGCAATTAACAGACGCTGCTGTTCACCGCCGGAAAGTTGCCCGACAGGGGCACTGGCAAAGCCGGTGGCCTGTACCTCGTCCAGTGCCTGATCAATCAGTGAGTCGCGTTTGCGGCTGGGCCAGCCCGTTCCCCAGCGATTGCCATCAAGGCCAAACCCCACAAGGTCTCGCGCCCGTAACGACACGTCAAATTCAAGCACACGATGCTGTGGAGCATAGCCAATAGCAGCGTTCCCACGGCGCGGCGTCCTGCCCAGTACCCGGATCGTCCCCGTATTTGGTCGCAACAAGCCAAGCAACATTTTCAGCAGCGTACTCTTGCCTGCGCCATTGGGACCAAGCACGACGATGAACTCGCCCTGTTCTATCGTCAAATTCATATCGCGCAAAATAGGACGCCCGCCAAGCTGTACGCTGACGTTATCTAATTCTATTGCAGGTTCCTGTGCCAATGGATATGCTCCTCCCGTATCCTGAAATATGTTACAGGGCTTGTTCTAATGCCGATAATTGATCGAGCATCCACTCTTGATACGTTTTGCCAGGCGGCATAGTCTCTGTCACTCCCACAATTGGAATATGCTGCTGCTTTGCCGCGTTCTGCAAGTTGGTGGTTATCGGCGTCACCGTCTGTTCATTATAAATAAGCACTTTTATGAGGCGCTGTGTAATCTGGTTGTTAGCTATAACAACAGTGTCCGCGGGCGGGTCATTCCCTTCTGCGACAGCTTTCTGAAACTCAATAGGTGTCAGCACATTAAGTCCCATCGGCAAAGCTTGATAGAGATAGATATCTTCCGTCAATCCCACCGGCGTACCGGCATACTTGCCCTTAATTTCATCCATCTTCTGTATAATCTGCGTCGCTGATTGGATAAACGCCTGCAAATTCTGGTCATAGCTTGCCGCATTAGCCGCATCTATCTTTTTCATGGCGGCATCAATGGCCTGTGCAATCATGACCACGTTATGCACGTTATACCATACATGCGGATTGTCGGGCAGTCGAGTACCGGCAATGGTGGACCCTACCAACACGATACGATTATTGTTGGGTGACGCGGCGAGTAGCTTATCCATCCACGAGTCGTAGCCCACGCCGTTCTCGATAACGATGTTGGCTTTACTTACTGTCAATGAGTCCTGTACACTGGACTCGTATTGATGCGGATCAACGTTCGGATCGCTGAGTATGCTCGTGACGGAGACATGTTTTCCACCTACCTGCCGTGCGATATCCCCGTAGAAATTTTCTGCCGCGACAATCGAGATAGCAGAGGAGTTGGCCGTCAACCCACTTACAGGCATGCCACAGGCCCCTAACAAAGTGGTTAGCAAGATGGCAAGAAATATGAGCGGTAACAGCGCGTGTCTGCCTGTCTGCATAATAACCTCCCTAATAAATGATACCTTGTATCGTTAAGCAGAGTATACACGAGCAAATAGAATTTGTCAATGATACTTCGTATCATTAATAAAGGACTGAAAATACCTGATCGGGTTGTATGTGGTGCTTCAAGATGAATGTTCGTGTATAATATGCCTACTAAAAAGATAGGAGAGAAATACAATGTCCGAATTATGGCAAATTAACTATTCTCTGTTCCAGGACATCAATGCCCCGGCTGGACATAATCCGTTGCTTGATGCTTTGATGATTTTCTGTGCCAATTACCTGATTTTTCTGTGGATATTGTTGCTACTAGTTGTCTGGGGCCTCCCGCTGGCATGGAGTAAGCGTCCTCTATCGCCGATTGAGGTGAAAGTTATGCAGGAACGACGCTCGGCTGTGCTCTGGGTAGCTATTGCCTGTATTCTTGCCTACGGGTTCAATTTACTGATCGAGCAATTTGTGTTCGAGCCACGCCCTTTTGTCACGCATCACGTCAATCAGCTTATCAGTCACGCGGCAGATGGCTCATTTCCCAGCGACCATACCGCCTGGTCGTTTGCTGTGGTGGGAGTATTGCTTTTCGCGCTCTTGCCCGGTCTGCTTGCCGCACAGCATACACAAACTACACAAAAGTCTACCTGGTCTACGGAGCCAACAAAGCCAACAAAGCCTATCCCGCAACTTGCTCGTATTCGTATACCAATGTGGCTGATTGTACTTTCAATTGTGATAGCATGTAGTATTGGTTTTGCGCGCGTCTACGTGGGCGTTCACTACCCGGATGACATTCTGGGCGGGGCGATAGATGGTCTGCTTGCCGCAGCCATTGTGATAGCGTTTGGTCGCTGGCTGCGCATCCCGACCAACGCGGTAATCGGGTTTGCCCGAAAGTTGCGTCTGGCATAACCATATATAAAGAAGGACGATAACATATGCAATCTAATACTGCTCCTCACACAAATCCTGTGCGGTGGGGCATCTTGAGTGCCGCTAATATCGGCGTCAAGCGTGTCGCACCCGCTATTGTTGCGTCCAGCAATGGGCAGCTTGTCGCGGTTGGCAGCCGTAATCCGCAACAAGCGCGAGAGGCTTACGCCTTTGCTCCCGATATACATGTCTACGGTGACTACCAGAGCGTGCTAGATGATGCCGAAATCGAGGCTATTTACATTCCTCTGCCCAATAGTTTGCACGCTGAATGGACGATCAAAGCATTACGGGCGGGCAAACATGTGCTGTGCGAAAAGCCGCTTGCCGTGACCGCTGAACAGGGCATCAGAATGGTACAGACCGCCAGCGAGACCGGTAGGTTATTGATGGAAGCGTTCATGTACCGTTTTCATCCACAAACCGTCTGGGCGTTAGAGCAGGTCGCGGGGGGACGCATCGGCAATGTCAAGCTGGTACACGCCTCATTCGCCTTCAACGTGCGGTCGCGCCCGCAGGATATCCGCCTGCAAGCCGCGCTCGCCGGGGGCTCGTTGATGGATGTTGGCTGTTATCCCGTCAATTTCTGCCGCGCCGTCTTCGGACGTACTCCTATCGCGGTAGGTGCGCGTGTCTACACACCCACCGAAGGTGAAGTCGAGCGTGCCGCAAGTGCCGTTCTCGATTTTGGCGACGGTTGCTTCGGCTTGATTGACTCAAATTTTGAACTGCCCACGCGCCAGGTAGGCGAGATCATCGGGGAAGAGGGCAGCATCACCATCCCCTTGCCATTTACGCCCGGCAATATCGAAACCATCGTCATACTGAATACCGAAGGCCAGAGCCTTCACCAGCATTTCACGCCCGTTGACCAGTACCGCCTTGAGGTCGAGCATTTCGGCACTTCTATTCGTCTTGGTCATGCAGTTCCCCTCTCGCTAGAGGAAACCATTGAAAATATCGCCACCATCGAGGCTATCTACCAATCCGCCGGTTACACCTGGCCGAGAGCATAAATGAGAGGAAAAACATACAGGCATTTTTGCAGGGCAAAAATGCCTGTATGTTTTTCCTCTCTGCAAAACGTGTTGCATAATAAAGATGACAAACGAAAACGAGCAAAGGACAGACAATGGCAAAAGCAGATTTTGGCTTGATGCTCCATCCAAGACCAAAGAACTTCCCGGCACGCGAACTTGCCGACTTCAACCGGCAATTTATCCGCACTCTGCCAGAAGGCTTTACGACACTGTGGGTCGAAGACCATCTTGAATGGGGTGAGGATGCTACCATTGAATGTCTGACCACGATGGCCTATTTCGCCGCGGAATTTCCCGCATACCACGTCGGCTCGCTCGTGATGAGCCAGGCATACCGCAATCCGGCCCTGCTGGCGAAAATGATGGCAAACCTGCAATTGCTTTCCGGCGGTCGCTTCATTCTGGGCCTCGGTGCCGGTTGGAAAGAGGAAGAGTACCGCGCCTATGGCTATCCATTCCCAGACACCCGCACACGCACGGAGCAGCTTGCCGAAGCCGCCGCCATCATTAAAGCGATGTGGACACAACGTCCCGCAACTTCATTGGTAAACATTATTCAATCCATAACGCCTATTGTGAACCACAACCCGATCCCGCCATTCCTCTGCTCATTGGCGGTGGCGGAGAGCAGCGCACGCTTGCCATCGTCGCCCGTTACGCCGACTGGTACAACTTCAACTCCGTTCCCGTCGAGCAATATGCGCACAAAGTCGCTGTTCTCAAGGAGCATTGCGCGAAAATAGGCCGCGATCCCAACACCATTCGTCTCACCTATCTCGGTACAATCAGCCTCTCCGAAGACCCGTCAAAGGTGACGCGCAGCCCCGACAAACACGTCGTCGCGGGTACCAGTGCCGAGATCATCCGCGAACTGGAGCAATTCTGCGCCGTCGGCGTCTCCCACTTCATTTTTCGCATCCCTGATGTTGAGATGCTGGAGTATTTTGGGAAGAGCGTTGTGCCGCATTTTCGGTAATAAATGAATATAACAAAGTAACAGTCCTGCAAAGAGCATTTTCACAAGTTGACATCAGTACCTGAGTAATTACTATATATTGCCAGTAAATAAAGTATCCTGTTGCTCGTCAAGAAGTGTAAAGGGTCACATATTGGTCCAGCGATTGTATGGACCTACTGAAAACCGAGAGGAGATTCTTAATGTCACTGAAGACCAAAGCAGATGCTCTTTTGCAAAGTGCGGTGCAATCTGGTGATGTCCCTGGAGTGGTGGCCGTTGCTACCGATCGTGACGGAACGATCTACGAGGGCGGTTTCGGCTTACGTGAACTGGGCGGAGCGGCCGAGATGACCCCCGATACTATCGTGTGGATCGCCTCGATGACCAAAGCTATAACCGGTACAGCTGCCATGCAACTCGTTGAGCAGGGCAAACTCTCACTAGACGAACCGGCGAGCGACGTGGTTCCAGAACTGGGTGAAGTGCGCGTGCTTGAAGGATTCGACGCGGACGGTCAGCCAATCACGCGAGCACCAAAACGGGCAATCACGTTACGCCACCTGCTTACGCATACGGCTGGTTTCGGCTACGAGTTCTGGAATGCAGACGTCGTGCGCTACCAGCAACTCAAGGGCTTGCCGCCTATCATCAGTTGCCAGAACGCAACCTTGCAGTTGCCGCTACTCGCCGACCCGGGTGAACGCTGGGAATATGGCATTAATATGGACTGGGCGGGAAAGATGGTGGAGGCTGCCAGCGGTCAAAAGCTGGGCGACTATTTCTCCGAACACATATTTGGACCACTGGGAATGAACGACACCGGCTTCCGCATTACACCGGCCATGCGGCAACGACTGGCCAGGGTTCATCAGCGTGTCGAAAACGGGACACTTGTTCCCATTGAGTTCGAAGTACCCCAGGACCCTGAGTTCGAGATGGGCGGCGGCGGCCTTTACGGCTCCGTGGGCGATTATCTGAAGTTCATTCGCATGATTCTCAATCATGGCAGTGCCGGTTCAGTGCAGATACTGAAACCTGAGACGGTTGACCTTATGGCAGGCAATGCTATGGGTGATTGTCAGGTGACTATGTTACAGACCGTGATGCCAACGGTATCCAACGACGCGGAATTCTTCCCTGGCATGTCGAAAGGATGGGGCTTGAGCTTCATGATTAATAATGAACAGGCCGACACTGGTCGTCCGGCAGGGAGCCTTGCCTGGGCTGGCCTTGCCAACACGTATTACTGGATCGACCTCACAAACGGTCTGGGCGGCGTATACGCCACACAAATCTTTCCTTTCGGCGATATCAAGTCGTTGCCTCTGTTTCTCGAATTCGAGAGGACCGTCTATCAAGGCTGATCATCATCCAGCGATTCTCCAACACGTTCGCTACATTGTTCAGTCCAGAAGAGAACCGGTGAGGACAAGGGATGCAATTCGGGGGATTGCGTGCCTTGTCCTCGCTCAGCAGCCCTGCTAAACCTGCCCAACCGGGTACTTACTATTCTTGCGGTGCTCGTCGTACCCGCTGCGGAGGCTGAACAGAGGGCGGAGGCGGCCAATTTTGTTGGTAGGGAGTGGCAGGTGGTGCAATGGGTGGTGGCTGCTGCACAGGTGGTTGATGCGCATGTTGCTGCTCACCAGTCCCGTCGCTACTGGAACCCTGACGTGTACTGTACCATATTGGCAGAATTGCCACAATCACAGGGACAAGGAAGAGGCTCAACCAGTCCCAAAGATTACCATTGGCTTTGAAGCCTGTCCAGGTCCAGTTGAAGGTATAGCTGCCTATCAGCAACACTACTAAGATCGCTGCTGCCACCACAAGTAATATCTTCAATTGTGCCAGCCATATGCGCTGTTGTGCTTGCTCCGCCATAAACCATATCGGCACAGCAGCCAGGGAGATCGGAAGCAACAGCAATTGCAAATATGCCCAGACGGTATCATTGCCTTTGAACCCCGTCCAGGTCCAGTTGAACGTATACGTTCCTATTTCCAGTATCGCAAAGACTACCACAACCGCCACAAGCACCCGCTTCCACGTCCACCATTTCACCTCACGAGCAGCTAACGGCTTCAATTC
This sequence comes from uncultured Chloroflexia bacterium, assembly GCA_963717105.1. Classification (GTDB taxonomy): domain Bacteria; phylum Chloroflexota; class Ktedonobacteria; order Ktedonobacterales; family Ktedonobacteraceae; genus DATGJV01. The sequence continues at coordinate 103,430 of CAVQVL010000003.1, read as the reverse complement.
ACGGTCCACCCTTTTGAGGCTCTGATTCATGATGCCCTCCTGATTTCGCTGAATGTGATGCAAAGGACAAAAGATGATTTAGCCAAAGTATACGCGAGTTTTTACACAAATTACAACCAAGCGAGCGGCATAACGGTATTCACTAACTATGAGGGTAGGAAAATGAGGTAAGCCCACGGGCGCACCCGCGATTGATAGAGTGGTACCCATGCTTTCCTCTATCGTTTCGTCGCTTATCAATCGTGGGTGCGCCAGGTTGTTCGTAGGGAGTCGGACGGACTAAAGCAGTCCCTACAGTTCGTCCGCCTCCTTACCGGTTAGTAGCCGTAGCCAGCTTCAAAGGTGTTGGCGATGACGCGATAGCCTTTGGTGGTGGCGTGGATGTCGGTAAAGATGCTGCACATCCAGGTGTAGCTACAGATGTTAGGGTTCGGGACACCAGCACCGCCGAAGGCGGTGAAGACATCTACGATTGTGCCATAGCCACTCACATCGGTGGTAAGATGGGCGTTGACCTCCTCTGTACCAGGGACGGTGTTGGGGCAAATGTTCTGGTATGGGTCGTAGTAGTTCATCATCACGATATCGCCAGTCATTTGACCATTGACAGTCAATGCCTGCTTTAGAGCGGGAAGAATAACCTGCGTCAGGTTCGTATCGAGCGTTGCCAGGTCAGTTTGAAACTGCTGCTGATTGATGGTGCAGGTGTTGCTGTTGATGTCGCCGTCGACATCGTTGGCACCAATATCTAGCGTAACCGGGCTAACTTGACCGGCATAGAACTTGATATAGGCCACGGCTGCATTCAACTGGGAGCCGATGTACGGGTACTTGCGCAAGTATGGGTAGGGGCAATTTCCGTTGAGGAACGTGACGCTGGTCTCGCCGGGACAGGCCATGTTCGCCAGACTCTGGACACCATGACTCTTCAAATTGTTGTAGAAGTCATTGGCATAGCCACTACCAAAGTTGAGGTCCGGCTGGAAGCCGAAGGCGAGCGAGTCGCCAAGTGCGAGGTAATGTTTTTTGGGTCCTACGCTCGTAGGATGACGCGGACGGTGGTGGGTTGCGGTAGTAGTTGCGGCAAACGTTGAAGGGACAAATACAAAGAGCAAGACGAAAGCCACGATCAGTGGCACAGCGAGGCGTCGGCAATGCTGGCAGCGTCGCCATAGACGCGCATGTTTGACCATGTAGGCCCTCCATGTGGATTCTAGAGTGCAGAAAGCGGCACTCAGACTGGAGATAGAGGAATTTTCACACACCACTAATAAGAGTATACTTACTTATTGTTCGGTACGCAAGAGGTTTGGAATGTTGCTTGACCCTCATGTATCTTATGAGCTATAGTGAATGGGAAAGCGGCGCGGGAGATGCGTCCACATTTTATCGGCAGGTAGGGATTTATGACGACAGGGCAAACTAGCATTCAGCTTGGCTTATTGCTGCACAATCACCAACCAGTTGGCAATTTTCCGTGGGTCTTTGAGCAAGTGTACGAGGAATCTTATGTACCATTGATCGCGGCACTGGAACGGCACCCGGCAGTACGCCTCTCGCTGCATTATACCGGCTCCCTTCTCGATTGGTTTGAGGCGGCACACCCGGAGTTTTTGCGACGTATCGCGCTCCTGGTACAGCGCAATCAAGTTGAGATGGTGAGCGGCGGCTACTATGAACCGATACTTCCAATGATCCCTGATACTGACAAAGTGGGACAAATTCGCCGCTTGACGAAGCGTATCCAGCGCGATTTCGGTACCCATGCCACGGGTATGTGGATTGCGGAACGGGTCTGGGAACCAGGATTGCCACGCTTCTTGCGCGGGGCTGGTATCGAATGGACTATTCTCGACGATGTACATTTCAAGAACGCCGGTCTGGAAGATAGCGATCTCTATGGCTATTATGCCACCGAAGATCAGAGCAGCGTTCTCAAAGTCTATGCGACCAGCAAATTACTGCGCTACACCATTCCCTGGCGTCCTGTGCGCGAGACCATCGAAAACCTGCGCTCTTTGGCGACAACAGATAGTCGGCGCATTGCCGTGATGGGCGACGATGGCGAGAAGTTCGGCAGTTGGCCTGATACCGGCCCCTATTGCTGGGGAGCCGATGGGCATTCTGGCTGGGTAGAAGAGTTCTTCACGGCACTTGAGCAGAATAGCGAGTGGCTACACACCACACCATTGGGCGAATATGCCCGCAGCCATCCAGCACTGGGACGCATTTACATTCCTACATCGTCGTATATCGAGATGACTGAGTGGGCATTGCCAGCGCAAAAAGCCTACACTTTTGGCAAGCTGCTGCACCAGTTGGAGGCAGAACATCGCGATGACATCCTGCAATTTATGCGCGGCGGCTTCTGGCGCAATTTCCTGGTGCGCTATCCAGAGATCAATAATCAGCATAAAAAGATGCTGCGCGTGCATGAAAACGTCTATCGTGCGGGCGCAACCGAGGAGTCAGGGTTGGTGCAGTTATGGAAGGCGCAGGCTAACGACACCTACTGGCATGGCCTCTTCGGCGGTATTTACATGGGCCATGTGCGCTCCGCCATCTACCATCACCTGATTAAGGCCGAGAACGCCGCCGACCGCCTACAGTTTGGCACAGAACACTGGCAACGCTATGAATTCACCGATTTCGACCGCGACAGTCGGGACGAATTGATCATTGAGAGCGACTCGCAAAATCTCTACGTTGACTTCCAGCGCGGTGGCACACTCTTCGAGTGGGATATGCGCCGTAGCATGCACAACCTGCTCTCAGTGATGACACGGCATCAAGAGGGCTACCATCAGACACTGATGCAATATGAACGCGAACGCCGCCAACGCGGAGGGGCAAGTATAGTCAGCACAACAATCGCAGCAACACGGAGGGTCGGAGCCAGCCTCACCGCATACGACTGTGCGCACTAAGGAACCCAATCTCGACCAGTACCTCGTGATTGACCGCTATCGCCGCAACAGCTTGATAGACCACTTTCTCACGCCGGGCATCACACTGGAAACTTTCTCTCAAATGCGCTTCGCAGAACAAGGAAACTTTGTCGAGCAACCTTACGAGACCATTGTGCAACAAGACGAGCAAGGCATTACCGTCATCCTGTCCCGCGACGGGCAAGTCAAACGTGCAGGTGCGCTGGGGCCTTTGCCTGCACAGGTGACAAAGACGCTCTTCCTACCGATTGGCGAAGAAAAACTGATTGTGCGCTATAGCATTCACAATAAGGGACAAACGCGCCTGCACACGCAATTTGCCTGCGAATGGAACGTACACCTGCTCGGTGGTGGAGGCAACGATAAAGCCTACTACTACGTTGAGGGACAGGAGCTGGAGGATTCCCATTTCGAGAGTACCGGCGAGGTTGCCAACGTACAACGATTTCATATTGGCAACACCTGGCTTTCACAGGACATGGGCTTTGCTCTGAGCGAAGCAGCTACCCTCTGGCGTTTCTCTATAGAGACAGTCACCGGCTCAGAAGCCGGCTTTGAGCGCAACCATCAGGGCAGTTGCATAGCCTTACTTTGGCCCTTACTCCTTGAAGCCGACCGGCATTGGAGTGTAGAGATTACCTGTACAGGCCAAAAAGTATAGGCGAGAAGAACATTGTAGAAGTATTTTTATGGCGGTATAATTATTCTTATGTAAAGAGCATCTGGTGAATCGGCACAGGAAAGGGTATAGCATTCATGAAGCGCGTATTGGCCCTCCAACACATCTGGGACGACCATCCGGGGTTTCTCGGCGAAATTATGCAAGAATGTGATATCGTGTACGATGTTATCAATGTTGAGGAGGAACCCATTCCCGATCCAGAAGAATATGCTGCGCTTATCTCGCTAGGCGGCGCGCAACATGCCTATGACGATGTGACATACCCATACTTTGTGGCGGAAAAAGCCTTGCTGCGTCATGTTGTAGAGCGGGATATTCCTTATCTAGGTATCTGCCTCGGTGGCCAATTACTTGCCGGTGCGATGGGTGCAACCGTCGCCCTCCATACAATGACGGAAATCGGCTTTTACAAGGTGCAACTCACTGAGGAGGGCAAGTCGGATCCGCTCTTTCAAGGGCTACCCGGCTATCAACAGGTCTTTCACTGGCACGAAGATGTTTTCGACATCCCCGATGGCGGCATCAAACTGGCCACTAGCGAGAATGCACCCAACCAGGCTTTTCGCGTCGGGCAACGAGCTTACGGTATCCAATACCACATAGAGCTTACTCCCACCATGATCGATACGTGGCTACATTTTCCTGACTATATGAAGGAGATCGTCAAAGTTTCGGGACAAGAGGCATTGAATGAGATTGAGCGGGAGAGCATCACACGCTATCCCATCTTCCTCGAACATTCGCGCACTGTGTTTAAGAACTTTCTGCGTATCAGTGGCTGCATTTGACAGGCTAGCAATCTGGGAAAGCGGAAAAATGATTGCTGTACAGGCCAGGTACCGGCATCTCGCTCAGGCAACATTTTCCGAGTTCGCCGAACATTTTTCAGATTGCTAGCAATATCTCTTTTCTTTTTATATCGTTTTCTGCTATACTGACTTTCAACATATCCCAGCAACATTTTGTGAAAATTATGCAAGAAAAAGCGTGGGAGAGGAACTTGCAAGGAGCATACGACGAAGATGTCGCGATCAGAAACTAGTCGGCGCAATCACACTATTAAAAATAAAAATGGGAATAGCAGCACTATAAAACTCACACCGTTTGAATTCTCGCAGCATAGTGTTCCCTGTGAACGTCACCCGGACCGTAATGAAGACAGTATCGTTAAAGATGAGAAGCGCGGTCTGGTTGCCGTGTTTGATGGCGTGGGAGGGAGCGCAGCCGGCGAGGTAGCTTCCAGCATAGCGGCTCACACATCACGGGAAATATGGAAACAAATTCTCCAGAGAGAGCAAAAGGGACGCAAAGTCGAGAGCATTCTGGAAGACCGTAATGCTATAGACCTGTGCGCTGAAATTGAACGGATTATTCTCGAAGCTGATGAAAGAGTGCGCGTTGACGGAAAACTGCGTGCAGGAACAGATGATCTCGCAACAACCGTTGCCATTGCCGTCCTTTGTCGTAATCCCGATCAAAAAAGTTATACAATGGTGTATGCTCACGTTGGCGATAGTCGCATCTACTTACTCCCATTTGGCGGTTCGCTCAAACGCTTGACGAATGATGACGGGCTACTGGCAAAACTAGTAGAAAATCAGGTCGTGAACGACGCGGATGCGATGCGCATAGACCAGGCTATGCGAGCTGACGATCTATCAGAAATGGAGTTTAGCTATTTCCGCCTGCGCGGCGGCATTACGCAAGCGTTAGGTGGTCCGCTCCAACCAACGGTTCATACCAGCCAGATTGCTATCTGCCCTGGCGATCGCGTTCTCCTTTGCACGGATGGCATTCATGATAACCTGACCGACATGGAGATCGAGGAGATCCTGCGCTCAGAAGCTCGTACTAGCAGCGCAAGAGTACTTGTCGAACGTTCTATCGAACGCTCTCGCCAGGAACGGCAGCAGACGATTCGCGCCAAACCCGACGATATGAGTGCCATTGTAATGACTTGCCGGTTCTAGGTCCAACTCTAGAAAACTTACTACATATATAACGTGTCCTGTACTTGTCTGACAAGACCTTCTTTTCTTCAAAGAGTAGGGCATTTAGAAAGACAATAGTGCCAGCCTGCAACTCCCCTCGCAATGTCACAAATATAGTATTTCCTGGATGTATTGACTTCAAAAAGTTACTAGTAGTCAGTCCAGTTTGATATTTGAGGAAGGTTAAATGTCATGCATCGATTGTTTCCTCAACATACCGCAAAATTCAAATTGGACTGACTACTAATTCTTATGTGGTACTTCAGTCAGACCTTGAGAAGAGGGAGTCTTCAATGCGTCTGGTTACGGTTGATCGCCAACCGAAAACTTCATCTAAAAAAACCCATGTGTGCATCGTCTCAAGAGTAAGATAGCGAATGGGAGATTCCATTCGTCAAGAGAGCAAGCTGGCATAGAAGTTGTTTTATCTATAATTTTTGAAGGAGAGACTGGTATGCACCCTTACAAAGTATATGATATGGAATCTCGTTTCCATACCACCTTAGTCAAACGTCGTGCGTTTCCTCTTGTATCGTCTGCGTGGCTATCAAATCGGCTGCTTCATATCCCACAGTGGGCTGCGGGTGCGATGGTGCGCTCTATTGTCTGCTTGCTAGTACTTAGCATGTCGCTGCTGGTCGGTAGCAGCGTCGCTCTGGCGAGTAGCCCTCCGCCGGTACTGCAGGTCAGACCGACCAGCTTAACCCAAACCAGTTCGCAGTGTCGTTTCGATGGCTCTCCCCAGAACACCTTCCACTGCTCGGTCCTCCTGGGAGAGACTATCAAGTCGAGCGGTTCCATCACCTGGACCTCCGCGAGCAGTCTAAGCGGCGTGACGTTCAGCCCGGCTTCAGGCACCCTCAACCCTGGGCAGAGTACCAGCGTGAAGATAACCGCTATCCCCTGTTCGGCCAGCGGCACAAGCGGGCACCTTCACCTTCTCCGGCCAGACAGGTGTCAAGCCCGTCCTGATCGCCTGGAGTTGTACGCTTCCGCCCACCCTGACCAGCACTCCTGGCAGCCTGAACCAGAACAGCATCAAGTGCGCCCTCGACGCCACGCTGTCGGCGACCTACAAGTGTATAGTCAGCCTGGGAGAAACAACCAGTTCGCCTCTCAACGCCACCTGGTCGGCCAGTAGTAGTCTCACCGGGGTGACCTTCAGCCCCGCCAGTGGCAGCTTGAGTCCAGGCGGCTCGGTTCCCGTGACCATGGATCAGATCCCCTGTCAGAACGGCACCTTCACCTTCAGCGGCAAAGAGGGCGAAATCCCTCTCAGGGTCGGCTGGAGTTGTACGCCGCCTACCTTGAGCGTGAGTCCCATCAGTCTGAATCAGCAGAGTACCAACTGTTCTGCCTCAGGCAGCACCTACCAGTGTACGGTCTCCCTCTCAGAAACCTCAAGCTCGCGAGGCAAGGTCAACTGGGCCGTCAGTAGCAGCTTGAGCGGCGTGAGCTTCAACCCGGCCAGAGGTACACTCTCGCCTGGTGGTTCTGTCGACAGTAACCATCTCCTCGATCCCTTGCCAGAATGGCACCTTCAGCTTCAACGGATCGGGAGGGACGCAGATGGTCTCAGTCGCCTGGGGTTGTGCGCTCACTCCAACGCTGACCGTCAGTCCCACCAGTCTGAACCCGACCAACACCACTAATTGTGCCCTGGATGCCACGCTGTCGGCAACCTACATGTGTACGGTCACGCTGGGGGAAACATCGAGTTCGCAAGGCAACGCCAACTGGACAAGCAGCAGTAGCCTGAGCAGCGTCACCTTTACCCCTTCCAGTGGCACACTGCAACCCGGCGGGTCGGCATCTGTGACAATTGATCAGATACCATGCCAGAACGGCACCTTCACCTTCTCAGGTAACGAGGGTGAAACGCCGGTCGTGGTTTCCTGGACTTGTACACCACCAACCTTGACGGTCAGTCCGACCACGTTGAATAATTCAATGTGTGCCGGCTCGGAAAACGCCTCCCAATGTACCGTCACGCTTGGCGAGTCGTCAACCTCGCAAGGCAACGTGAACTGGGCTGTCAGTACCGATCTTCCCGGCGTGACCTTCGGCCAGTCGAATGGAACGCTGTCACCTGGCAACTCTGTGGCGATCACTATCTCCTCGATCCCCTGTCAGAGTGGCACCTTCACCTTCAATGGGTCGGGCGGAGCCAGTCCCGTCGCAGTGCTATGGACGTGCGCGAATTGGACGCAGTTCGGTTACGACCCGCAACACACGCACTTCAACCCCATTGAGAATGGACTTTCCACTTCAAATGTGGCTGGCCTGGTCGTTGACTGGAAAACGCCCATGGGAGCCATCGGCTACTCCTCCCCGGTCGTGGTCAATAATCTCGTCTACATTGGCTCAGATGACGGCTTCTTATATGCCCTTAATGCCACCACCGGGGCGGTCGTCTGGAAGTACTATGTTGCCTCCCCAACTTCGCCCGCCGAAGCCAACGGCATTGTCTATATCGGGTCGCAAGATCACTATTATGCCCTCAATGGCCTGTACGCCCTGGACGCCCAGACCGGGACTCTGCTCTGGAAAAACGATTCCGACTGGTTTGGCACCCCGACCGTTATCAACGGGGTCGTCTACGCTGAGGGAGACTCTGGCGTCTCTGCCTTCGATGCTACCTCGGGGGCAGTGCAGTGGATGTTCCCTAACTCACAGAGCGACACTATCGGCTCGCCCGCTGTGGCCAACGGGGTGGTTTACTTCGGCTCGGGCGACGCAAACATCTATGCCCTGGACGCGACGACAGGAGCGTTGATATGGAAGTACAATCCCAACAATTATCCCATTAACAGCACTCCAGTCGTGGCCAACGGTGCCGTCTATGTTACCGTGAACAATGGCGAGGTCCTTGCCCTTGATCCTTCGACCGGTGTACCGATCTGGACGTTCGGCTTTTTCAACCGTAATGGTATCGCCTCTCCTGCGGTGGTCAACGGCGTTGTTTATGTCTCGATAGGGGGAGCACCAGACCAGTTGTATGCGTTTGATGCCACAACCGGTGCGATACTCTGGCAGACGACTGTGAGCAACAGCCAGTCCACGCCAGCGGTCGCCAATGGGGTGATCTATATTGGTTCATTCGATGATAACGTCTATGCGTTCGATGCCAGCGACGGCATGCAGTTGTGGAGTTCTCCCACCGGGCACCAGGTGGGCTCTTCGCCAGCGGTCGTCAATGGTGTCGCCTATATCGGTTCAAGTGATGGCAATATGTATGCGTTCCACTTGCCCGGCACGACTTCTAAGCCAAAACGAAGCGGAGATAGTCCAGTACGCTGCCAGGGTAGACCATTCGCGAACGGTCTACCCTGCCGGTTCAACTTTCTCGCTCAAAGAGGAAATGAGCAACTTCTCCGAAAGTAAAAAAGTACCAATCTATAGCATAGCTTGCATCTCCTACCATGCTATGTGCTACACTTTCATGAGAAGAATAGAAAACTATGCTCAGAAGGAGATATCTGGCGTGGGTAGAAAACCAGTGTATTGCGTTTGTCAGATTTGGCTAGTTGGTTTGCTGTTGGCACTCCTACTCAGTGCCTGTGGGTCTCAACAGAGCAGTCAAGTACTACCATCGCAGCCAATCAATTCCGATGGCGTCATTGCCATCGAGCAACATCCAACACCCACTCCACCGCTCCAAATTCCCAGCCAGATAACAACACCAACGCCTACACCTACAGTTGTACCACCGAAGCCATCCTCTCCTTCCGGCAGTATTCCCCCGACAGGTTCAGGGATAGCGCCCTATGGCCCACCACCGCCGTTGTCTGCCGAGGAAATCCAATTGACGCAGCAACTCTTCCAGCTGATCAACCAGAACCGGGCTTCCATTGGTCTCTATCCATTTGTCTGGAACTCGACACTGGCAGGAGGCGCACGCCTGCATAGCTGGAACATGATTCACTGCGGCTTTAGCCATACTTGCCCCAATGGGGAAGACCAGTGTGTGCGCATCGCGAACGAAGGTTTCGCCGGTTATAGCGATTGCGGCGAAAATATCGGACTTGCCGGCCCGTATCCCACCGCCTGGGGCGGCGTGTATAATGTCCAGGAGAGTATGTGGAACGAACCTCCTTCCGGCTGGCACCACATTCACCTGACCAGCACCACCCTCCACCGTATAGGAGTCGGCATCGTCGTCGATTCCAGAGGCTGGATCTGGTTCACCGAAGACATGGTAAGCTAAAATTCGAGAGACAAGAAAATGCAGCAGAGCAGCCATGCCGCGGCGCGGCATGGCTGCTCTGCTGCATTTTCTTGTCTCTCGAATTAAGAAAGTTTTATTGGATGTTCTTCGCCCCAGGTGCCTTCCCATTGCCATTGCTTCTCATCAACGCTACTGACCAATCGCTCTTGATCGACGGTAGTTGAGGAACGCAGGCGCATTATGTAATTCTCAGTATCACGTACTGTACATTCCACTTGTAGGGCATATTTTCCCCATTGTACTGGCCCTACACGATAGGTTGCGCCTACTTGACGCAAGGCAGAAGGCAATACCGGCGCAACAATAAGTGTGCCAGCCTCTTCCTCGCGCAAACCTATGACGTAGCGCAGAAGCAGATGCACGCTCAGTGCGCCCCACCCATAGCCCTCGATACCCGCGTTGGCGTACTCGATTACACCTTTTCTGGTGGTTTTCACGACACGGCGATATTCACGAGTGACGCCCGGCAAGCCACTTTGCTCATCGGACACGCGACTATCTATACTGCGATAGGAGGCATCTATAAATTGATAGGCCAGTTCAGCGGCGTCAAAAGGCATGCTGGCGGCTGAGGCTGCACCAATCAAGGTCATGACAACGGGAGGCCAGCAGAGCGGTGCCCAACCGTTGCTATGCGATGGCGGCTGTGACAGATACGGGCGCAATTGCTCAATATGGCCCCAACCAGACGCACCACAGAAAACCGGAGCAAGGTGCATCACGTCCTGCTGCGACGACCACTCCTGCGCCACAGAGTCATAGTCGCGGAACCAGCCATCATGCCACATCTGCCGCGTCTTCACCGTAAATTCATTCGCCACTTTTTGCCAGTATGCGGCCTCTCCGGCAAAATCAACTGGCGGAGCTTCAGATAGAGCGATATTCGCGAGAGGCATAGCACTGGAATCATCTTTCGTAGGGGTATCATAAAGCAGTAACATTGCCCAGCGAGACAAAATTTCGGCCCCCTGCACCATACTTGCCTGCAAGTCTACCGGACGCACATGCTGGATAATCGTGCCGCCAGTCTGTTGGGGGCCAAAGCGACTGGAGACATCCTGACCACTTTCCCATGAGCAATCATAGACGAGCCAACCATCGGAGTCGGTACGATGCTCCAACCACCAGCGCATGTACGCGGCAACTTTCGGGTAGAGACGGCGCAACCAGTGCATATCGCCGGTGCGGCGAAAAAGCTGGTCGCAACACCAGAGCGGGAAGCCCCATTCAGGTGCGGTGCCGCAAATTTGTCCATCATCGGCAACCATGTTATAGCTGCCATCCTCGCGCATACAGGGCAAATGTGGATGCGGCGATGACTCAAAATGGCCCAGAATCACTTCTGCCGCGAGGTCAGGATCGGCATAGCTGAGGAAAAGGATATCCATCGCCGCCTCGGCAAGCACAGTACGAGGTGCTTGAATTTGCATGCCATCCCATGGCGTGGGAATGATGCCGGCAGAGGGGCGTATAGTCATGCGCAACGTTTCCAGGTCATAAACCAGGCCGCGTCGCCAGTAGTCTGGCCAGTCGCTGGAAAGTTGCGGCGCTTTTTGCCAGAACTCTTCATCATCGGCCCGGTGTTCAGCTTCGGCCCGCGCAATCTCCTCAATACCCTCCTCCCAATGTTCTGCCGCGAAATCCTGCGAGACGCCACGTGCCAGAATAGTATTCAGAATACGAGTCTGACCCTTCTCAAGAGTTAGTATACATGGTAAGGCAACAGCGCGTATCTGCCAACCACTATCCTCTTGATGCTGTGTAATATGCGGTTGCGCTATCTCAACACCCTTTGCCCATGCTGAAACCTCGTCTAGCGAGACCACATAGCCAATATCGCCAAACTCGAGTTCACCTCCATCAGCGGCACGCGCTCCATGCATGAATACGTCGCCCTCACTGGCAATACCCAACATCGCACAACAATCATCCATACCCTTGCGAGCGTACAAGCCATGCTCCCACAGGCGGCTGGTATAGGGGTTGTGCGTGTGGCAATGAATCAGATAGCACGTCACCGGTAAGGGCTGCTCCATGGTGGATGATAGCGAAAGCACACAGCCAAGCGCATCTTTCTGCACAAGGAAATAACGGGCGTTTACGGTCAGGTCATATTGTGGCACAATGCAAGTATATTCAAAACGATTCTTCGTATGCAGGCGGCTGGTGATCGTGCAGTCATGCCGCCGAAAATCTTCCGGCGTAACCAGCACAAGTCCATCAAATTCGCCTATCTTTAACCCAATAGTAAGATGAGCGGTATATTGGAACTGGTTACGCACATACGTACCGAGATTCGGTACATGCCAGCCCATCCCCAACGGCTCCAGCGAGCGCAACACGCCGCACGGGCTGATCTTCCAACTATGATAAGGGTTGTCTATGTAGCCATAAGGGGTAAAATCGTCTTGCGGAAGCATGTTGCATTACTCCACACGCACGTATACAGCACTACAAAAAGCACTGTGGTATGTGTTCAAATATTCGGCCAAAATCGCTGGCTGCTGCGTATATTGTATGCCAACTTAAATAGGCGGTCAAACTGGAAAGTGAAGAACTCGGTAGCGAACTGCCATCGAGTTCCTCGCCTCTCAAAGGAAAAGGGCTAGAGAGCTTAGTAACTCTACTACCCCATCGCGGGGACAAGACCGAGTTGTTGCAACATAGTCATCACATCGTAGTAGCTGTGAATACTGACGATTTTCCCGGCTTTGGCACGGCTCACACTACAGAACCGCAACTCAGAATACCGACCCGTAGGTGGAATATCCCCCGTAGGCATATGCAGTGGGCCGGTGTTGGTCCCTCTACCAGTAAACTCAATGACCGCTTCATCCTCTGTGGCAAACACATTGGTCAATTCGACACGGCTGTCAGGGAAGCCCTCCGCGAAAAAGAGATTAATCTGCCTGTAGCCATCTGGGCCACGAAGTGTTCTCCCGGTGGGGACATCAATGATCTCGCAGTCTTCTGCGAGAGCAGCCACCGTCTTATCGAGCCACGCTGGGTCTGACTGATGGCTGTTGTAGAGGTCGAGAAGCGACCGAGCAAGAGCGACATTTTCCTGTACTGACATAGTATCATCCTTTCTGTGGGTTACATCCGTTCTCGGATGCGTGTGTGTACGAAACTAAGAGAGATAACAAGAGTTATCAGATCTCTCGTGAGGCACTTGAGCAGAGAAGCTCACAGATGTCTCTCCTCTGAAGACGTTGCATGCCTACATTTTTTTGTGACAGATTGCTGACTATCCTGACATACTTAGGAACCCGGTGGAATAGAGCGAAACGCACATTACGAGGGGAACCCTTCACCTTCTTCAGAGGACAGTATCCATTGAAGCAAGCAAGCTTACTTAAATTGAGGATGAGCCAAATTGCCAACAAACATTCACCTTCTCTTGCAAGTGATACAATCTAGAGGAAGATTGGTTTTCAAGAATGTTCATGCAAAGGAGAAGACGATGGCTGAAGCAGTTATTGTGTCCGCCGCCCGTAGTCCTATCGGTCGTGCGATGAAAGGTTCGCTGGTCGAATGCCGACCTGATGATCTTGCAGCCACAATTGTGCAAGCTGCACTGGCGAAGATTCCCAGCTTGACCCTGGCTCGGTGCAAGATTTGATGCTTGGTTGCGGTGAGCCTGCCGGGGAGTCGGGCTTCAATATGGCGCGCGTGGTAGCTATTCTGGCCGGTATGCCGAATGTTCCTGGGGTAACAGTCAACCGCTATTGCTCGTCATCATTGCAGACCATCCGCATGGCCTTCCATGCCATCAAAGCGGGTGAAGGGGATATATTTGTGGCAGCAGGGGTTGAGACGGTGAGCCGCTTTGTGAACGGTTTCGCTGATGCGGGTCCCCACAATGAGTTATTTGCCGGGGCAGAGGCATGTGTAGCCGAGCAAGCTGAGGGAGCGGAGTCGTGGGAACCTCCGAAGGGATTGCCGGATATCTACATCTCAATGGGCCAGACGGCAGAGAATGTTCGTCTGGCCGAGCATATCAGTCGCCGCGAGATGGATGAATACGCGGCCCTATCCCAACAACGGGCCGTCAATTCGCAACAGAACGGTTTCTTCCAGCGGGAGATTACGCCGATCACGACGCCGAGCGGTACAGTGGTGAGCAAGGACGATGGCCCGCGACCCGGCACGACGGTCGAGAAGCTGGCAGAATTGCAACCTGTCTTCCGGCCCAATGGCGAGGTGACGGCTGGTAACTCCTGTCCCCTCAACGATGGTGCGGCTGCCGTGGTGGTAATGAGTGACAGCAAGGCGCGCGAGCTGGGCATCACGCCGTTAGCCCGTATTGTGGCAAGCGGCGTTTCCGCGCTCAACCCGGAAATCATGGGATTAGGCCCGGTTGATGCGTGCCGTCAGGTGTTACAACGAGCGGGTATGACCATCGAGGACATTGATCTGGTGGAGATTAACGAGGCGTTTGCCGCTCAAGTCATTCCTTCAGCCAGGCATCTTGGTATTCCGTGGGACAAGCTCAACGTCAATGGTGGAGCTATTGCTCTGGGTCATCCTTATGGCATGACGGGCGCCAGAATTATGAATACGCTGCTCAACGGTCTGCAAACTGCCAACAAGACCCTCGGCCTCGAGTCAATGTGCGTTGGCGGTGGCCAGGGCATGGCGATGATTATTGAACGCCTGAGTTAAAGACCTTGCGTTAAGGAAGAAGCCTCCACCACAGCCGCTTCCTCTGTTCGCCCACTCCCTCGTAAGAGTTGAGCGGCGCGTGAGCGTGTGTCTACTGTAAGTGGGTGCTGTAGGCCCAATTGCTGTTCTCGAATGATAAGAGCCTGCCGGTAAAGCGCGAGAGCCTCCTCTGGCTGCATTCGCACCTCGAGGAAGCGTGCAAAATCATGCAGGCTTTCTGCTGTTTCTAGATGTTTGTCTCCTGGCTGGCGTTTTCGAATGGCGAGAGCATGCTGGTAGAGGGGCTCCGCCTGCTCGTACTTTCCCTGATCCCGGTAGATGTTGGCCAGTCCGTTGAGGGGGTAGGCAAGCAGAGGATGCTCCGGTCCTAACACCTGCTTAAAGATGCGCAACACACGCTGGTAGAGCGGCTCCGCCTGCTCATACGCGCCCTGGTTCTGGTAGAGTTCGGCCAGATTGTTGAGGGGGTAGGCAACCATATAATTCGACTCCCGCTCAAAGATATGTAATGCACGTTGGAGAAGCGGTTCTGCCAGTGCATATTTGCCCTGATTCAGGTAGAGTTCGGCCAGATTATTGAGAACTATGGCAACGTTGGGATGTTCCTGACCCAGCACTCGTCCGCGGATGAGCAACGCACGCTCGTAGAGTGGCTCGGCCAGTTCATGCTTCCCTTGATCTCGGTAGAGTTGTGCCAGTCCGTTGAGAGTAGTGGCAACATCGGGATGTTCTTGACCCAGCACTTGCTCGCGGATGAGTAATGCACGTTGGTAGAGCGGTTCCGACTGCTCATATTTGCCCTGGTTCCGATAGAGTAGGGCTAATCCGTTGAGAGAAGTGGCAACAAAAGAGTGTTTCTGTCCCAACGCTTGCTCAAAAATGAGCAAAGCGCGTCGGTAGAGCGGCTCTCCTTGCTCGTATTTTCCTTGTGCATCGTAGAGCAAAGCCAGCTCACTGAGGATGTTTCCTACCTCGACCTGGCTCGTCCCCTGTACCTGTTCGCTCAAGGCCAATGCCCGCTGATATAGCGGCTCCGCCTGCTCATACTTGCCCTGTTCATAGTGGAACGACGCCAGTCCACTGAGGGTTTGCGCTATCTCTGGATGGTCTGGCCCCAGTAGACGCTCGTGCAGTGCCAGTGCCTTTTGATAAATTGGCTCCCCTTCTGCATATTGGGCACGCGCTTGCAAATACTCTCCCATACGATGCAGCAACCGCACAGCTTCAAGGAACTCCATCTGCCACTGATCGATCAGCGTGACGCAGACCTGCGCGTGCGGGAGGCACTGCTGACAGGCATCCCATGTTGCAAACTCCACATCAGGAAACACCCGGCTGATGCTCCGTACCGCCCGTTCTGCCCATTGCCTTTGTGTCTCGCTCCCCATGTCATCCCAGATCACAGCTTGCACCAGCCGGTGGATGACGAGAATCTTCTTTTCAGGGTCCCTCTTGATCATGGAATATTTGTGGAGTTCTCCAATGGTCTCGTTGAAGTCAAGCTCCTCCTCCACTACTGGCTGTAGGACAGGACCGAGTTCCGCTGCTGCTGCAGCAATCATCGCCTCTGGAATACTATCGGGATGCAGCAGAGCCAACAGACAGAGCAGCTCGGCAGCGGCAGGATTGGCCTGTTTGATCTTCTCCAGGGAGAGGGACCACGTCGTTGCCACTGGTTCTGAATGCCCCGCTGCATCCTGGCCGCGCAAGCGCAGCAGTCGCTGGCGTCGCTCCCGGTACAGCTTGAGATAGTCGCGCAGGCTGCTCCGAGTTTCCTCAATGTAGGCTCCGGCCTGATCGAGTGCCAGTGGCAGGCCATCCATGGCCTCGACGATGGCGCGGGTCAGGCTCCATACGCTCTCCGAGATTCCTTCAAGCGCGGTATTCGTCCAGGCACTTTTGATGCGACGGAGTAAGAAGCGCATGCCTTCTTCCATCGTCATGGTTTCCAATTCGACGCGCCCGGCAATAGTGCCGGTCGAAAACGCCCGCGTTGTGAGCAGTACATGCCCGTGTCCCGCGGTGGGGATAAAGGCGCGTGCGGTCTCGAGGTGATCGGCGTTGTCCAGGATGAGTAACCAGCCAGTGTGGATGTCCAACCAGCGTAGCACCGCGTTGACAATCTTGCTCTGGTCTTGCTCGTTGTGTTCAGGGAGCCCCAGCAGCATAGAGATGGTTAAAAAATCGGAGATGAGGAGGTCAACCGACTCTGCTCGTATCCAGAGAACGGCAGCGTAGTCAGCGCGATAGCGATAGGCATATTCGATGGCAAGCTGGGTTTTCCCAATGCCGCCCAACCCGCTAATGGCCTGTGGTTGGGTGATAGCAATGGGATGCGTGTGGGCAGTCAGGGCGGCACGCAGCCGCTCCAACACCTCCTCTCGTCCAGTGAAGAAGCTGTTGCGTCCGTAGGGTACATTCCATACTGGCAGACCTGGCGCATCTGAGGAGAAGGTCTCGACGAGGGGTGCTGCTTGTTGCTGTTGCAGTGCAGGATCAACAGGTCGTTCCTCGATCAAGCCGAGTTCGGAGGAGCTTTTCCCGAACACCTCGCACAGTTGCTGCCGGAAGTAGGGACCCGGTACTGTCTCACCACGTTCCCAACGGCCAACATTGTTGGGTGTTGTACCTACTTTATCCGCCAGGTCTTGCTGTGACCAATCATGACGTGTGCGTTCATCCCGTAACGTGTGATTGGGAATAGGCTTTGCTTCAGTCATCGCGCTCCCTTTTCTCCTCGCGCTTTTCTTATCCTCTTGCTGAATATTTTATCACAAGTACTACTTATCCGGCGTCTTTATTCTGAATGTCTGAGATAATCGAAAGATGGTGTGTAAATGGTGTGTGATGATGTTCTCATTTGCCCTCCATTGACTCTATACTCTAGACATGAGGTGGTTGACACCACACTCAGTCCGTTTCGCAGTTTGTATCTGTTCTCGTTAGAAGGAGGATTGATCTTGAAACTCACACGTATTCGATGGGGGCTGTTCGTGCCTCTCCTGTGCTTGCTTACGCTCACTCTGTTTAGCACAGCCGCAAACACCTGGGCGGCAACCGACGTCTTGACCGCTCCAGGGGTCGCAGGGAAAGTGACGCTGTACCAGTTACCCACAAGCGAGTCCCAACCAACTGGGATCACAGCGGGCCCTGACGGCAACCTCTGGTTCGCTGAGTCCGGTTCCTTTGGGAACAAGATCGGACGGATCACCACCAGAGGCAAGCTCACCGAGTTCCCCATCCCCACCGCCAATAGCTCAGCACAGGTGATCACGGCTGGTCCAGATGGCAACCTCTGGTTCACCGAGGCGAATGGCAACAAAATCGGGCGGATCACCACTAGAGGCAAGATTACCCAGTTTCTGATCCCCACCGCCAACAGCATACCGCAAGGGATCACGGCCGGTCCCGACGGCAACCTCTGGTTCGTGGAGGAGGGTGGGAACAATATCGGGCGGATCACCACCGGTGGCACGATCACCGAGTTTCCGATCCCCTCAGGCAACTGCCACCCCATTGGCATCACGGCGGGTCCTGACGGCAACCTCTGGTTCACGGAATTCTTTGGGGTCAAGATCGGACGGATCACGACGGGAGGCAGGATCACCGAGTTCCCACTCCCCAATGGCAACGATAGCCCCCTTGGCATCACGGCGGGTTCTGACAGCAACCTCTGGTTCACGGAACCTAATGTAGGCCGGATTGGGCGGATTACCACTGGAGGTACAATCACCGAGTTCAGGCTCCCAAACTCCAGCTCCGATCCCATTGGCATCACAGCGGGTCCTGACAGCAACCTCTGGTTTACGGAGAGCGGTGACAGTATGATTGGGCGGATCACCACCAGAGGCAAGCTCACCGAGTTCCCACTCCCCTTTTCCAGTAACCTCTCCTATATTGCCTCTGGCCCCGATGGCAAAGTCTGGTTTACGATGTTCTCTGATGACAAGATCGGGAAGATTACAACGAAGTGATGAGAGTATACTCATTCCAGGTCGAGGAGAAGAGCCTGCATCAGTGCAAGCCCTTCTCCTGGCCATTCATCACAAAAGAGCCTGGTACCTCTTCCCTCCATTGAGTAACGTCTCGTTTGAAAGCACGCCCCAACGCGATGCACATGTTTCTAAGCTGTCATATTTCCATATGACGAGCGACATAGGGGCGAGCAGACCTGAATAGTAACCATTTCTCTTTCTTCCCTACTTTTCCTATTCAATTATTCCATCCCTACTGTAGACCCCAACTTTATTATTGATGAAATTGACAGCTCTGTAGGTGCCATACAAATTGCTAGTTTCAGACACTGATTGAGAACTGGAACGGCACGAAGTGGAGTGTTGTTCCGAGTAAATAAGAGATTCCTACAAATGGCAGCTAACCGTTAGCGACTCCGGCTGGCCCAAACTCCAACATATGGTTGACGGTGGGGAATGGGAACAGTATTGCCGAAATCTCGACGAAGTGATGAAGGCAAGCCGACCTGCATGGAAGGGGAAGAGTGTAGCACCTCTTCCCCTGACAACGTTGAAACATGTGTTGCTATTGCTTCCCACACATCGTTGTAATCCCCAGTCACTGATATGGTGATAGAATGTCTTATGGAATTATACACCTCGTGACTGACTGGATTGGACACAATATACATGACAACAACGGAAGTGGAAGAGCAGAAGCAAACTGCTCGACCTCCGCTCTTACGTATGCAGCTTGGGTTGTGCTTCTTTGCATTTATCCTCATTGGTGCCAACGATGGGGCGATAGGTGTGCTTATTCCCAGTATGCGTTCACATTATGGCGTCAGTAACGCCACTATTGGATTGCTCTTTCTCTTCGCAGCGGTGGGATATTTAGTCGCGGCTTTTAATAGTGGGTTGCTAGTCGAAAAATTGGGCAATCGCCTCTTTTTGCTGCTGGGAGTGGGAGCGTTCTTGTTCGCAGCAATTATGCTTAGCCTGATGCCACCATTTGCTGTATTGTTGTTCATGCTCCTCCCGCTCGGTTTTGGCGGGGCGATACTTGATGCCGGACTCAATGCCTATATCGCGGGTCTACCACGCAACGCGGCCTTGTTGAACTACCTGCATGCATTCTATGGCACAGGAGCGTTACTCGGCCCTATCATTGCTTCCGGGCTGCTGGCGATTGGTTTTGGGTGGAATAGTGTGTACATTGTCTGGGTAGGCATCTGTATCGTGCTGGGGATAGGAGTTGGCTTCGCGTTCAAAGGTCGCAAAAGAGCAGGCAATGAGAAAACAGAGAGAACGGAGACAAAGCAGAATGTTCTCTTTGCGGCACTGACAACGCGAGTTGTCTGGTTAGCGGCCCTCTTCTTGCTCTTCTATGTCGGTACGGAGACAAGCCTGGGCAGTTGGAGCTACAGTTTTCTGACCGAGGAACGCAATGGCATGCCGCTCCTCATGGGTTGGGCCGTCAGTGGCTACTGGCTAGGTTTGACACTCGGTCGGCTGACATTGGCGAGAGCAGCCCTAAATCTCGGCGAGAAACGCCTGATACAGCTGTGCATCGTAGGAGTCGTTGCTGGAGTACTGCTCATCTGGCTCGTGCCACTCAATGGAGTATCAGCTATCGGTCTCTGCCTGACAGGGTATTGCCTCGGCCCCATCTTCCCGACAACGATAGCCCTGATGTCCAGGCTCGTACCAGCACGCATACTGCCCAGTGCCATTGGCTTTCTCGCCAGCCTGGGCAGTATGGGTGCTGCACTCTTCCCCTGGTTAGCGGGAAACTTCGCGCAAGCTCTTGGCCTATGGTCGCTACTCCCCTATGTAATCGTCCTGACACTGGTGATGCTCTGCTTATGGGTTTTCTTGCAAACTCGACCGGGTACTTCACTTGCTGAAACCCAGGATTAAGCTGCGGAATTCGGAATAGAGATATCCATGTTGAAAACAGGGAGTATAATTAACGCAAATCCATATATCACTAAGGAGACAGGCAAAATGACTTCAAAGGGATTCACGCTCTGGTTTACGGGCTTCTCTGGTTCTGGCAAAAGCACACTTTCTGATATTATTGAGGAACGATTGAAAGCGCAAGGGCGCAATGTGGAGGTGTTGGATGGTGATATTATCCGCACCAATCTGAGCAAGGGACTTGGCTTCAGCAAGGAGGATCGCGATACCAATATCAAGCGTATCGCTTTCGTTTGCAGCTTGCTTACACGCAATGGGGTGATAGCCATCTCTGCCGCAATCTCTCCTTACGAGGAGACGCGTGAGTGGGCGAGAAAAGAGATTGGCAATTTTGTCGAGGTATATGTGAAATGTCCCATTGAGGTTTGCCGCCAACGCGATGTCAAGGGGATGTACAAGCTAGCAGATAGCGGTAAAATTAATCTCACCGGCGTCAATGATCCTTACGAAGAGCCAGCGAACGCGGAACTGGTTGTGGAAACCGATAAAGAAACTGCTGAAGAGAGCGCGAATCGCATTTTCGCGAAACTGGAAGAGCTAGGGTATCTTGAACCTCAAGCATGGCGTCAATAAGAGAGCTAGCAGGCGAGAAAAACACCACATGTGACAAAGCGCATGTGGTGTTTTTCTCGCCTGCTAGCTCTCTTGCAACAACGCCTCGAATTGCTTACGGTCAATTTGCTCGTGTTCCATAAGCGCACCGGCGAGCTTAGAGAGTTGAGCATGATGGTCGCTGAGAATGGCACGGGCCATCGCGTAACCCTCTTTAAGGATACGCTGGACCTCACTATCAATCTGCGAGGCCATTGATAGACTATTGTTACTGGCGGCAGGTGAACTCATGGCAAACGCGAATTGATCTGGCGGTAATTCGCGGCCATTGAGAAGGAAATTGCCATCGGCATCTACCACAAGAGAGCGAGATTGCATGGACACATCTCGCGGATCGAGGCGACGCATATTCAGGCTCAGCGCACCCGGCTCATAGTCGGCGAAGACGACGCCAATTTGCTCGCTCATCCCCCAGCGCGTGACCATACGGCGGGCAAGGTCTGTTACCACCTGCAGGTCGTTTTCCGCGCCGGTGGTAATCTGATCCGGCCCAAAGGTCAACTCTTCGGCGGCACGACCACCCAGACCAACAGCGATACGCGCCATAAGCGTCTCGCGACTGTAGTTGTAGCGGTCTTCTTCGGCGGTGAACTGTGTCACGCCGAGGCTCTGCCCACGCGGAAGAATGGTTACGCGGTTGACGGTATCGGCCTGTGGGAGATGGTAGGCGACAAGGGCATGGCCGCCTTCGTGATAGGCAATAATACGGCGGTCTCTTTCGCCCATGACAATAGGACGTAAAGCACCAAGCTGAACGCGCGCAAGAGCATCTTCAAAACAGTCATGGGTGACATGAGGCAAATCCTGGCGAGCGGCTGAAAGCGCTGCCTCATTGACAAGGTTCGCCAGGTCGGCACCGCTCATACCCGTTGTCAGGCGTGCGAGACGTTCAAGGGAAACCTCCTCATGCAAGGGTGTACGGCGAGTATGCACCTTGAGGATGGCCTCACGTCCGACGCGGTCGGGCAAAGACACATTGATATGACGGTCAAAGCGTCCAGGGCGCAACAACGCCTTGTCCAGAATATCCACGCGATTAGTTGCCGCTAATACGACTACCGCATTACGACTATCGAAGCCGTCTAATTCGACGAGCAACTGATTAAGCGTCTGGTCGCGCTCGTCATTGCCGCTAATGCGCATGGAACGCTTGCGACCCACGGCATCCAGTTCATCAATGAAGATGACACAAGGAGCCGCTTGACGAGCCTGGTTAAACAGGTCGCGCACACGGCTGGCACCAACACCAACAAACATCTCCACAAATTCGGAGGCACTCATGCTGAAGAAGGGAACACCCGCTTCTCCAGCCACCGCCTTTGCCAGCAGCGTTTTACCTGTTCCTGGAGGGCCAACCAGGAGCGCACCACGCGGGATACGCGCTCCCAGGCGATCATAGCAACCGGGTCTACGCAAAAATTGGACCATCTCCTCTAATTCCGCACGCACCTCGTCAATACCAGCAACATCGGCAAACGTGACGGGCGGCTCTAAACTCACACGCGGCTGTGCTCCTGTAGTAGCAGTCCTGGCAGTGGTACCGGGCGCAGTGAGCTTACTGGGCTTACTCGACTTGCTTAGAGCCTTACTGTTGCCATTATCGTTGCGCGAATTTGCGGCTTCTTTGGCACGCTCAAAACGGCGCACTCGACTCTTGCCTAGCTGAGACACACGATCGTCTACAGAACGCACAGAATTTTTGCGGTTGCGTGGTACTAATACCAGTGCCATGAGCAGAACAAGTAACAGGATTGGCAAAAATCGCCAAAGTAACGCCAACCAGAAGGGCGGTTGCGCAGGCGGTTGCGTATTCAACACTACATGATTACCGGTCAGCAATTGTGACAGGGACGCACTGCCATCTGCTGGTAGCAGCGTAAATTCCGCACGGGCTGGATCAATGATCGCTGCAGAGGTTACGTCAGGCCATGATGGATACCCCGCGCTCACTGTGTGATTCCAGGCTACGATATCGGCAGCATTTTGACTGGCAACGCCTTTACCAGATGCAGATGAGACAGGAGTGGTCTTCGCCACCAGCTGGGAAGAAGACCTTACCAGTAATACGTTAACGCCATTTCCTTGCACCGTTACAGCTAAAACATTCCCCGCTTTCACCTGCTGCACAAAGGTACTGTAGTTAATAACCGTTACTCCATTAGGAGTCGAACTCATCGCTGGCGGCTGCAGCTGGCTGACAAGGCCAAACAGCAGCATAAGAGCCGCGATAAGCAAAAAACATGTAAAAAAAGTTTGTCTATGTGTTTTTAGAAACCTTGGGACATCACGCCTATAGTCCCGCACATTTTTCAAACGTCGCCGTTGCACCAGCAGTTTGAAACGGCGGCTCGCCTTGTCGTCCATGTAAATCACCTCGCCTGAAACAAGGCTCCCAGATGAAAACTTCTGGTAAACCCATCTATGGCTTGAATAGCTATTTCATCCTACAAAGAATTCATCTTTATAGCCTGCGATAATCATGCAGGAAAGATGCCGGAAAAAACAAAAATGAGATGAAAAATCAGGCGTTTCTTTCATGGACACCAAAAGACAGTGTACAGCTTTTCTCCATTTTTCGTGCAGCGTTGCACTACAATCGGTACTTTCTTCCCATTATAGTTTGTGCATCTACATGTTTCTATGTAGCTCATCACACTTCACCGCAAGTTTTCATTCTAAACGGTTCATATCAGATGGTGTATAGGCCTACCAGTTATGTCTCCAGGCTGTACAGAGTTTTTGGAATGGTCCCTGCTAGAATAACGTTGAGAACCTCCCATTATTGGGATATCTATATATTTAATACGTTTCAAATTGCCGATACAGATGCATGGATTCATGGATTCATGGAATTGCTACATGGATTGCACAGAATGCAAGGCGACACGTATGTATGCCGAAAACCAATGCCACATGGTACAATCAAAGCACAAGTAACGGAACCAATATCTCCTACATATATTAGTACGGAAGGGGTATACACGTATGAAAGCCATTCGTATCAACGAGACGGGCGGACCAGAGGTCATGCATCTGGAAGAAATTGAGGCTCCAACGCCGAAAGCGGGCGAAGTCCTGATCAAAGTTGCGGCGGCAGGTATCAACTATGCTGATTTAGCACAACGGCAAGGAGCCTATCTTACTCGCACAATTACGCCGGCTACCATGGGCTTCGAGTTTGCCGGAACCATCGCGGCGCACGGACCCGGCGTAACTTCCCCGGCAGTGGGAACTCGTGTAGTTGCCTTTGGTGAAGGGGGCTATGCGGAGTACGCGATTGCACCAGTAAGTTCAGTGATTCCCATTCCCGATAGCCTGGATTTCGCGCACGCAGCGGCATTTCCCGTGCAGGGCCTTACGGCCTACCAACTCTTGCGCGAGTCGGCGCACCTGGAAAGGGGCGAGAGCGTGCTGGTACACGCGGCAGCAGGGGGCGTTGGCACACTGGCAGTCCAACTCGCAAAATTGATGGGGGCGGGTACCGTCATCGGAACGGCGAGCAACGAGCATAAACTCGCACTGGCACAGCGTCTGGGGGCCGATGTTGCCATCAACTATACTGAGAATAATTGGGCCGAGCAGGTCAAAAATGCCACGGGCGGCCAAGGTGCCGATATTATTTTAGAGATGGTCGGCGGCAAAATTGCCGAGCAGAGCCTGCAATGCCTCGCTCCCTATGGACGCATGGTCATCTACGGCGCGGCCAGTGGAGAAGTTGTACAATTCTCCGGCATCCAGTTGATGTACAAGAATCAGGCCATCATCGGCTACTGGCTCACCTCACAGTTACGCCGTGCCGACCACGTAGCTCGCGCCGCCATGGAACTGATGCAGTACCTTGCCAGTGGCAAATTAGAAATCATCGTTGAACACACCTATCCCCTCGCTGAGGCAGCCGAAGCACACAAAGCTATTGCCGCACGTAAAACTGTGGGAAAAGTAGTTTTGTTGGTCTAAAAGATGAAGGGCTATCTACAATTAAGCTGCCCTATCAAGAGGTTGCCCGCGGCGAAATTCCAGGTAACGCATGATGGCAGCGCGACTCAGTATACCGACGGACGCGCTCAACCGGTCTTTACGGGTTAGAATGTAACGATTTCCGTCTGATATGTGTTGGTTGTACTGGTATTGTCATTGCAGCTGTTAATACTTATACGCACATTCAGGGTATAGCGCACACCAGGCTGTGGCACCACCTGGAATGTTGGACTTTTGATGATTTGCTGACCCGCATTCATCGTCCAGGTGTCACTGCCCTGTCCCTGTCCCTGGTACGTCGTACCGGACGGGTCTTCAAGCTGAATCTGATAAAAATTCACACTGCTACAGGCACTTGTACCATTGTTCGTAATGGTCATATTCCAGTTCGTAGCCTGAGCATTGGCCAAATCGGCAGTAATACTGCTCAGTACCAGGCTGAGTTTGGGATACGAACAGTTGACGCAAGGTATTGTAAGCGGCAAATTTGGGCTCTGAGGGGTAATAGCACCTTGCGGTGGTGCCGTCCGTAGCTGTTACTCCAACAGTCGGTGTGATCGTGGCGACGGCAGTTGGAGTTGTCGCTGCCGTTGCCGATGCTGCTGCGGTCGCCGTAGCATCGGGCGTGGAAGTAGGTGCAAGGGTTGCCGCCACTGTGGGAGCTGTAGTAGCGGTAGCGGCAGCAGCTTTGCCCGGCGCATTCGTTTTGTGGAAATACGAATACGCCAACACTGAACCAACACCACCGATGAGAACAATCACGAGAATAATCGCAATTGTCAATATGCGTAAACCAGATGAACGTTTTTTCCGTTGCAGCTTCTGATTGCCATCATCGTATTGCGAACTCTGCCCCATACCGGGCGTGGTATGAGAAACGCCACTACCCGTCGGTGGCAAAAATACTGGCGATTGATTGTTGGAAGGTGCAACAGGCGGAAGGGTACCGGCAGAACCTGGAAAAGATTGCCGGATCGTAGGCTGCGCAGACGAGGTAGGTGGAGTAGCTTGCTGTTGCGTTGCCCCTCCCACCCCAGGATAGGACTGCCGGATGGGCTGCTGTTGACCTGGGCCACCCACTTGCCCAGCCTGCCCACCTGCCCCAGGATAGGACTGCCGGATGGGCTGCTGTTGACCTGGTGCGCCCAACATACCTGAAGACTGCGATGGCGGCATATTGCCAGACATAGGAGGCGTCACCTGTGTAGTATATGACGGACTGCTTCCCTGTGAATATGGAGGGATACTGCCCCGCTGCGGTATAGATGACGGTGGTGGCGGCGGTGGCACCAGAGAATTCGTGGTGCTTCTGCTTGTCGAGGCATCCGGTCCGTTCGTAAATGGGCGACCACACACTCCACAAAATAACGAATCACCGGGAGAGTCTGTGCCGCAGTACTGGCAGACAGCCATGTTCATCCTCCCAACCAGGTAATAGTTCATTACCTGCTATTACATTGTCAATACATTTTATTGCATTGAACTAGCTTTTTTATGAAATTAATAGTGAATATACCTTGTTCCCCAATTATAACATAGCTCATGCTTCTAGACAATATTTGCCGATGAAAATTTCCACAACAAGAAATGCAGAGGCACAATGAATGCATCCCTCTACCTTACATACATACGAGAGCTACAAGGAAGCAATAAATTGCATCCCTACATTCCTCGCATACTCAATTGGACCCGCCCACGCTGCATGTCCACTTTGACGACGCGCACGCGCACAATTTGGCCAACGGCGACAACGCTAAGGGGATCGTTGATGTGGCGATCCGCCATCTCGGAGATATGCACAAGGCCATCTTGCTTGACACCGATATCCACGAATGCGCCGAAATCTACCACGTTGCGTACAGTTCCCTGTAAAACCATGCCCGCTTGCAGGTCTTCTATCTTGAGGACATCGTGGCGCAGAATGGGGGCGGGCAAAGCATCACGCGGGTCAAGCCCTGGCTTTTCCAGGTTCTCAAGAATATCGTTGAGCGTTGGCAAGCCTATACCAATCTCTTTCGCGATATCAGCCCACGCAGTCGCCTCACCATTGCTTTGCATACCAGCAGGGCGGTTGCGATTGTTGCGGCCCAGGTTATGCTGCAATTTCATCAACTGTCGAAACTGCGCAATGCGCTCGACTGGCTTATCTGCCTTGCCAGCTTTGTTATCGCCGCTTGGGAGCATTTCAAGCAATGCGCGAGTCGCCGCATAGCTCTCAGGGTGGATGAAAGTACTATCCAGAGGTTCGACACCGTGAGCAATTTTGAGGAAACCTGCCGCCTGCACAAAGGTTGCCGGTCCCACTCCCGGCACCTTCTGCAATTCCTCACGCGACTTAAACGGGCCATGTGCCTCGCGATATTGGATGATCGCATTGGCAACGCGACTATTGATACCCGATATGTGCTTCAGTAGTGCGGCAGAGGCGGAATTGACTTCGACACCGGCAAAGTTGACGCAGGATACCACGACTCGCTCCAGGGTGTTTGCCAGTTCTTTTTGATCAACGTCATGCTGGTACATGCCCACGCCGACCGCTTTGGGATCGATCTTCACCAGTTCCGCTAGTGGGTCTTGCAGGCGACGGGCAATCGAAATCGTGCCACGTTGCGTTGCATCGAGCGTCGGGAACTCCGAGCGTGCAATCTCCGAGGCCGAGTAGACGGAAGCACCAGCCTCATTGACGATGACATAGCCAATCTGGCCCTGTTGGCCCGTCTCCTGCTCCAGCGTGCGAATCAGCACTGCCACCAGTTGTTCCGTCTCACGAGAGGCAGTCCCATTACCAATGGCAATGACGCGAATAGCGTGC
The DNA here is from genome assembly GCA_963717105.1 of uncultured Chloroflexia bacterium. GTDB lineage: Bacteria > Chloroflexota > Ktedonobacteria > Ktedonobacterales > Ktedonobacteraceae > DATGJV01. The sequence continues at coordinate 75,581 of CAVQVL010000003.1, read as the reverse complement.
CGTGCCATTAGTTTGCGCAATTGCTGCTGCGCTCTAGCGGACTGGTGCAGGTACATCGTATCGGACTCGATAAACTTCCCATGCTCGTCAACCACAGTCAGTTTGCAGCCAGTGCGAAAGCCGGGATCAATGCCCAACACGTTCTTACCACGCAAGGGCGGCTGTAGGAGAAGATTGCGCAAATTGGCGGCGAAGATATTGATTGCGTGTTCTTCCGCCTGCCGCGTTAGTTCCGCCCGTACCTCGCGCTCCATCGCGGGTGCAAGCAAACGCTTATAGCTATCTTCCATGGCAGCGGAGAGCAGCGAAGCAAAAGGCGACGTGGATTTGACGGGATAATAGCGTGTAATGTCGCGTTGCGCCTGTTCGTAAGGCAGCGAGACGCTGACGCGCAAGACATCGTCGCGTTCGGCGCGATTCAAGGCAAGTACACGGTGCGGCACCAGTCGAGGAGTCGCCTCATTAAATTCGTAGTAAAGTTGGTAGACGCCCTTTGGGTCCTTTTCGGTAATCTTCTCAAGGTTGATCACCTTTGTGCTAAATGTAGAGTGCTTGAAAAAGTTACTGCGCACACTGCCACGCACGTTGGCATCCTCGGCAATCACTTCAGCGGCGATATCACAGGCACCTGGATACGCCTCAAGGCTGCTATCCACGCCTTTCTCCGGATTCAAGAAGGCCTGGGCATATTCTTCAAGCAAAGTCCGCGTGTCGCCTTGAAGTTCCGGCTGGTGCAAGATAATCTCGGCAAGCGGTGCCAACCCCTTTTCGCGAGCAATACTGGCACGTGTTTTGCGTTTGGGGCGATACGGCAGGTAGAGATCCTCTATCTCTTGTAGTGTTGTGGCGGCAGCAATAGCTACTGCCAGTTCTGGCGTTAATTTGCCCTGCTCATCAATCAGACGGCGCACATCCCCTTTGCGCTCATATAATGCACGTAAAGCACCAGCACGGTCAGCAATGGCCTGTATCTGCACTTCGTCCAGACTACCCGTTACTTCTTTGCGGTAGCGAGCAATAAACGGAATTGTGTTTCCCTCGTCCAGCAAGGCAATAGTGCGTGCAATCTGCCCACTATGGATGTTCAGTTCAGCACTCAATGCCTGCGCTAGCTCCGCTACTGGTAACGAGCTATCCTGTGTCCGCTCTACATTGGTTGCTGTTGTTACTGTTTTTGATGACGGTGATAGATATGTATGTTCATTGGAAGTCAAGGTACGTTGCCTACCTTCCCTGGTATGTCGTATTTGATAGCGTCAAGAAGAATAGTAACACGTATGGTCAAGCGTGAATACTACCTAGACGCGCCCCTTTTTGCTCTCACATTGGCCTTATGGTTCTCTTTCGCCAGCATACCACCAATCCAGCCAAAGCCAGTAGCAAGCAAGAGGCCACCGATCAAAAAGAGCGTGATTACTGGCACCAGGCGCATTTGCACAACAGGGTGATTGTAGATCACAGGCATCACAAGACGCCAGATATGATAAAACTCATTATCCAGACGAGGCGTGTTACCAGAGCTTGATACCGTTAATGAGTATTGCAAGACGTACACAAAAAGGCCAACAACCAGCAATAGCCAGAACATCAGTGTACTGATAATACCTGCCCAGAAACCCGCCGTTGCACCACGAGAAGCCCTGCCACCTTTGCGCGTCGTCAGAAATCCGGCGATAAAGTAGAATACGAAGCCTATAGCAATAGCCACGTAAAAATCGACTTCTTTCCGCAATAGCAAGGCAATCAATGCTGCTGCTACACCTTGGAGAGAGCCCCAGAGGCAACCCTGGTTAAATGCACCCGGCAGAGGTCGCGCTGCCAATACCACCTTGTCCGTCGTCTGCCGTGTCTGCTGAGGAGTAACAGGACGAACACCAGCATACGGTTGCGCATTCTTCTCACCACTGGCACGGTTGGTGCCTCTAGTACCGGGGTGTTGACCAGTTACCGCAGGCGAGGAAAATGGCAGTATCTGTCCCGGCTCAATGTTCTGCCGTGTTGGTGTCGGTCGCACAGCAGGCTCAACAGGTATGTCAGGCGCAGCAGGCACCCTCAACGCCTGGGCAAATACTTGCATACTCTCAAAGCGATTTTCTGGCTTGAGGGCAAGCGCATGCAAAAGAGCGCGGACAACATTGGGAGAAAGCGTTGGATTCAGCAGAGAGGGATCTATCAGCTCGTCGCGAAAACTACGCTGCATGGACGAGGGCGGCGTAACATTCGTCAAGAGCATGTACATCGTCGCTGCCAGCGAGTAAATATCCGACTGCGGACTTGTAGTACCGACATATTGTTCGATTGGACTGAACCCCTGTGATACGGCACGCTCTATGGTCTGGGTCGTATCCTCCGGGCGGTATAATTTAGTCAGGCCAAAATCCACCAACACTGCACATTGCTGCGATGCTAGAATAATGTTCGCCGGTTTAATATCGCGATGGATAACAGGTGAAGGGCGGCTATGTAGTTCCTGTAACACATCCATAATTGGTAGCAGCCATGCCAGAATCCGCTGTTCGCTAAAAGGCTTGCCATGTGCATGAAGCAATTGCAAGAGATTTTGCCCTTCAATCAACTGCATGACGACATAGAAACGCCCGTTATCCTCGAACGCATCGTAGACCTCCGGCAAATGCCGGTTCTTTACCGTTAAGAGAATACCAACTTCTCGCAAAGCTCTCCGGCGTGCCGCCGGACTGACATCATATGTTTCTTTAATCGCACAGAGGCGGTTATTTTCACCGCTGTCATACCCACGATAGACAGCACCGAAGCCGCCGCGATTGATGAGCGTATGCACAAAATACTGACCGCCTATTTGCGTCCCTGGTTGTAATAATGGTAGGCTCATAATGAGCTATTCCTTTTTTCTGCATATCAAAACATAAACCATGTAATAATTGCCGACGTTTTTGTCGTATAGAAAGCAGGTATTGTGTACAATAGTAGACGCGAAAGCGGGCGTTCTCTATAAATCGCCCTATGGCTCAAAAGTACCATTACCGGCAGAAAGCCAGGCAGGCATAGTATCATTACATTCCAATACATCACATTATATCTCTTAACCTGCTGAATAGCTACTTTATTGCAGTGGTTTGGTACGTACGGTACACATCAAAAGCGAACAACAGCAACTTCGTAAATGTTGCGAAGCTTGTAACCAGGTGATAGAGTGTAGCAATACCACATTGTATTGGTATTACTTCGCAATCACTATACAAAGCAACGAAGCGAGCAGTGACTATGTGACTACGGGAACAACCCGATCAGGAGGGCAAGCAAAAATCAGTGCAGGCTTCACAAATTTCCGATTGAGCCGAAGAAAGAAGGTAAGCAGGGCTTCTTGCGAAGCCACATAGTATGAGAATAGAAACCGTTTCTCAGGTACACATTGGATAGGAAGCAGAAATAACGCACTGTTTGCAAGAAAAAATTTGTATGATACAATGACACTAACTGAACCGATCTGACGTCCCTGTTGATGGAAGAGAGAGCAAGTACTTGGAACGAAATGTGATGTTTGACACTAACCGTGAACGCGAGAAGCCGCTTGAGCTGGAGCGCGAATCCGTACACGACTCCGACTTGAGTAGTTTAGCACAAAGTGATAGTCTGCGCCTCTATCTTAGAGAGATTTCTCGTATATCACTCCTCTCGGCAGCACGCGAAGTACAACTCGCGCAGCGCGTCGAACAAGGAGATAAAGAAGCTCGCAATCAACTCATCGAGGCGAATTTGCGCCTGGTAGTAAGCATCGCAAAGAAATATGTGGGTCAAGGACTTTCACTAGAAGACTTGATCGGCGAAGGAAATATTGGCCTTATCCGCGCCGTTACTAAGTTTGACTATAAGAAGGGCTTCCGCTTCTCAACCTACGCGACATGGTGGATTAAGCAAGCCATCACCCGCGCTATCCTGGAGGGTACCCGCACCGTGCGCTTACCTGTCTATATCATGGAAGAGGTCATGCGTGTTAAGCGTATGACACGCCAACTCTACCAGGAATTAGGACGAGAGCCAACGTCCGAGAGTATCGGCCAACGCCTGGGTATGACAGCGGAGCGCGTGAGTGAACTACTCATCTGGTCTGAGAAAGTCTTCTCACTGGATGCACCTCTTTCCGAAGACGAAGAGAACACGCTCGGTGATGTTATCGAGGATGTGCGCGAACGCGGTCCAGTAGAAATCACCGATCAGCAGTTGTTGCGCGAAGAGATACGCACCATCCTCGGTCAATTAACGATGCGTGAGCGGCAAGTGATTGAACTACGCTTTGGCCTGACGAACGATCACGACTACACGTTGGAAGAGGTGGGTAGGAAACTAAAGGTCACTCGTGAGCGTGTGCGCCAGATTGAAGAGCGGGCAATACGCAAATTACGCCACCCGCAAGCAAGCCGTTTTTTGAAAGACTATCTTGATTAAGAACATAACAACAGGCGCAGGGACGCTATCACCGGCATTGTTTCCCTCCCATTGTTTTTTCGTGCCTTGCCAGATTTAAAATCCCCCTATCTGGCAAGTACCGATGCAAGGTATCTTGCGCCCCTGCCTTTTTCTTCAGAAAAGGCGGTACTTTTAGCAAACGTACACTATAAGCGTAGCTCACTTACGTTTATTGTTATAGAGTGAAGCGTTCTTTCATTCATTGTAATTAGTTGGGGTGTCTTGAATAATTACCCTTCGTTTTGTATGTCAGACTCCTGCTGACAGTTCCATGATGAGGTCAGGATTTTATGAACGAGCTGGCAGGCCAGAGCCTGGGTGGATATCAACTGGAAGAAGAAATCGGGCATGGTTCGATGGGGATAGTGTATCGCGGCAAGCAAATAGCGCTTGGACGTGAGGTGGCGGTCAAAGTCCTCTCACAAGCATTAGCCAAGGATGCTTCATACGTAGCGCGTTTTATCCGTGAGGCGCAGATTATTGCGGGACTCAATCACCCGCATATTGTACAAATCTATGACGCTGGCCAGCAGAATGGCTTACTCTATTTTGTGATGGAGTATATTCAGGGACCGACCATCGCTAATTTGCTCCACCTGGATGGCACGATTCCCTTGCATTTTGCGACCGAGTACACGGCACAAATTGCTGAGGCGTTAGATGCGGCCTACGGTGAGCGCAACGTGATTCACCGTGATATCAAGCCCGAAAATCTGATGCTTGACCGTTGGGGCAAGGTAAAAGTAATGGACTTCGGCCTGGCTCGCGCCACCGGACACCAGCGCATCACCGTTGCTAAAACGCTCGTCGGCAGTATTTATTACGCCTCGCCAGAACAGGTATGGGGACAGGCATTGGATAATCGCAGCGATATCTACGCACTGGGTGTCGTACTCTATGAGATGGTGACCGGGCAACGTCCTTTTGTGGGACGCTCGTTACCGGAACTCACTCAGGCAATTATTGGTGGCCCCCTCAAACCTCCAGGCCAGTATAATGCAGAAATACCGCCGGAACTGGAACACATCATTTTGACTGCCATGTCGCGTGACCGCCAGCAACGCTATGAACAGGCCATACTGATGGCACAAGCCTTACGCGCTCTCAATCTGAGGCCAGCAATATCAACTCCTACCGGGAGTGTCTCGCCTTTGTTACCAAACGGCCAGAAAGGGACGCGGGAACGGTTGATCATACAGCCTCCTAAACGTCCACAAATGCAACCACCGCGCTATTTTGACTTGGAGCAAACACAACCGCCACTACCCGAACCAGTGGCCCAATCTCCTGGTGCTGCTATCACTCCATCAGCCAACCACCAACCATCGCCGGCTACCTCAGTCACAGCACATGACACCTCTGTAATAGATACCGAAGGGCCGACGGGACCACTAGGCACAACAAACATTTTGTCTCTCCGCGAACAGAAAGAGCAAGATATGCTCTCAGCCGCGAAACGGCGTACATTCTGGCAGAAACTCTTTAAACCTACTTCGCGCTAACACCCACCACATCACACAGATCTTTGGTAGCAGAGAGTATAAAGAGAGTAGGATAGCTGTGTTCAAGATACCCTGATGACAGGTAGTCTTTCTAGCTACCACAAAGGCGGATTTATGCGTAGCGAACGCGGTGAATGCGGTGAACGCAGTGTCAGAAATCAGCCAGGAGATTTTTCGCGATGAACTGCCTTTGCAATTACTTTCATTCTCCAGCGCCTGGGTACGACAGCGCACGATTGAGTTGATTAGCTTACTCATACCGCACCCGCAACCCGTCCAAAACCAATTGTTGCACCTCTTACGTATGGATGAGGATAGCGGAGTACGCGCTTGCTGTGCCTATACACTTGGGCAATCAGGCACTCACTCAGCCATTCCCGACCTTCTCCTCACATTGCTTGATCCCGATACCTCTGTAGCCGAAACAGCCATGCACGCACTTGGTCGCATTGCCACTGCTGGTGACGCCATCGTTGTGGCTGCCGTGCGAGAACTCGCTCTGTATGGTTCTGCTATGAAACCGAAAAAGGAGCCTTTAGCTTCGATTGCGCGAAAACAATTGAAAAAATGGGGTATACGTTGCGCAGTTCTCAACGATACGTTATACTACTAGGAAGGAAACAAGCTCAAAGAAATACAGAGGAGACCGATAGAGCGCATGGGTTCATCACAACTTAGCCTGGGGGTTGCTTTTATCGCGGGGCTCGCATCATTTCTCTCACCCTGTGTTTTGCCACTGGTACCAATTTACCTGGCACAGCTTGTCGGGCAAAGCATCTATCAAGCGACTGGAGAACACGAGGAACGCCCTGCACGCCTGCACACCTTCTTTCATTCGGCGATGTTTGTTGTGGGCTTCACACTTACATTCATCGCGTTGGGGGCGACCGCCAGCACGCTTGGTAGTTTCCTCAAGGTGCATCAGTTCCTTTTACGCGAATTTGGAGGGGTACTGCTCGTTATTATTGGGCTACACCTCACGGGAATCTTCAAATTGCCGTTCCTCTACTGGCAAAAACGCTTTGAGTTTCACCCAAGTCGTCCTAATTATACCGCATCACTACTGATTGGTATTGTTTTCTCGATCGGCTGGACTCCATGTATTGGTCTCATGTTGGGGGCTATTCTTGGCATGGCAGCCAATGCTGCCACATTGACGCAAGGTGTTACACTACTGCTCTTTTACTCGCTTGGCCTGGGGGTGCCATTCCTGCTACTCGGACTCGGCCTGAATCAGTTCAGTACATTCCTCAAATGGCTCAAGCCGCATCTTGGGAAAATTGAGATTGCTACTGGCATCGTCATGATCCTGGTTGGGGGTATCATTTTCTTTAATATGCTACCTCTTCTGAACACCTATTTCAATGTGGGTATCAACATCAACATCTAACAATGTTACCCGGTAGAATTATGCCTGCTATTCCTCACTGAAATTCGGCCACACAGCCATCCAGCAACATTACTCGATGTCTGCCCTAATTTCCATCTCTAATTCGTGATCAATCTCTACAGGCTCACCTAGCGGCATTCGGGCGAGGCGCATCACTGCTTCACGTAAATAGGCGGGTGCTTGCTCAATAGTACAGCGTTCGTGAATCAGTCTTTTAACACTTGCATCGAAATGAAAGCGACAATCACACGCATCGCAGCAGGTTAGATGTTGCTGCACAATACCAATTTCCTCAACGCTGAGCTCCCGATCAATGTAGAGGTGAAGACGGGCAACCGCCTCTATACAATCAATACAATCATCCATAACAATTTCTCCTGCGCTGGCACATCAATTCTATCTGTTTATTCTAACATAATCAGGGGGACTTTCATTCCCGTGGCAAATCCGCTATACTAAATAGACTACAAGCAACAATTACGTCATGGTTAATGGAGATGGGAAACAAAATCATCCGCCATTCCGTGTAATTGATAGAGGAGTCTTTCATGTCGGATGAATCAATATGGGAACAGGAACAGGGAACGTCAAATGGAGGACACGGGCAAGAACAGTTGCTAAAACAGAGAGAACAAGAGCAGGAACAACCGGCGGAAGATAGAGAACACGAACAAGATATGCCGCCGTTATGGTCAGATCATGCAGAATTGGGACAGCTAGAGACACCAGAGACACCTCAGACACCAGGAACTTCTATGGCTAGCTCGGAAGATTTTGAAGCGGGTGTGCTTGCACAACTTGATAGCCTCTACCGTACTGCGAGGCGCATGACCAGTAACCAACAAGAGGCGGAAGATTTAGTGCAAGAAACAATGCTCAAGGCGTTTCGTTTTGCCAACCAGTACCAGCGCGGAACGAATTTGCGTGCGTGGCTATTCCGTATTTTGAATACGTCGGCCATCAACCGTTACCGCAAACAGGCCACGCATCCTACACCGGCATCATTGCCCGAAGGTGAGGATTTCTATTTATATAACCGTATCAAAGATTTGAGTGGGCAGGAACTCAATGCGGGTGCCGAAGAGGAAGTACTCAGCCACTATCTCGATGAGGATGTTTACAAAGCACTGCAAAGTTTGCCACCCAACTTCCGTATGGCGGTCATCCTGGCTGATATTGAAGGCTTATCCTACAAAGAAATCGCAGAATCTCTCCAAATTCCGATTGGTACTGTGATGAGCCGCATCTCGCGCGCCCGTCGCCAACTCCAACAATCGCTCTGGGAATACGCAAAAGAGAGGGGTTATGTAAAGGCAAAGGCATCGTAACCTGGTAGGACTATCTGGCAACTGCGAAGAGTTGCCAGATGGCTCCAATTTGAGCGTTACAAAAACTTGCTACTTCTGCTGACTTTGATGTACCGTCTCGGTACCTGCATGGGTAAGACTGACCTGGACAAAGCGACGGTCCATGAGGTCTATCGCTCTCGTAACCAGTCCTTTGCGCTCCAAACGAGCAACCGCTTTTGTAGCTGCTGCCGAGCTTATTTTGAGCGACGCGGCAATCTCACCTATAAACCATCGATCACGACTACACAAAAAGGTAAGTACCTCCAGCTGGCGAGATGTGATACTCAAAAATTCCTTGCGGACCGTTATCATCCCTGTTTCTCCTGTGAATATTACTGGCTTGTGTGGACAAATAACAAGCATCTGACTAAAAGATGCCTCACAGGAGAAAATCGGGTAACTAACCTTCAAGATGCCGGTAAAGGGGACATTCAACACTACACTTCCTGATGCTCACGATTGAGCATAGACACCTGCGCCTCGGGGCTACCGCGTTTCAGCATAAAAATAAATGTACTGCCTTCGCCGGGGACGCCAGTACTCTCGACCGAGATACGCCCACCCATCGCTCCCACCAGTTGTTTGCAAATCGACAGCCCCAACCCAGCCCCGCGGGCGGGACTATTCACGTCGCGCTCAAGCCGCACAAAGCGCTCAAAGACTTTCTCGCGAAATTCCGCCGGCACACCCAATCCGTGATCGCGTATACGTACCGTCACCCATTCAGCATCTTCAGTATCCACGGTATCCACGGTAGCGTCTATCTCAATGCTACTGCCCGCAGGAGAATATCTGAGGGCGTTGCTACAAATATTCAAGACTATCTGGCGCAGACGCATTGGATCAGCAACAACGAACGTTTCAGAGGGAAGTGTCACCTGCACCATGCGCTTTTCACGTTGTAGTGTCACATCCAAAATTTCCAGGACGTGTTTGATAGCATCAGCGAGCGATACATTACCGAGCCGCACGTTCTCAATATCCGACTGTAGCCGATTAGCATCCGTGATATTGCCCACCAACAGTGTTAATTCATCGCAACTGCGATGCGCCTTCGCAATAAAGTCGGCGCGGGTCTCCGTGGGAAGCGTCGCATTGTAATCCTTGAGCAGCTCAATGTACCCCTGTACAGCGGTCAAAGGGGTACGCAGTTCGTGGGAGGTCGTCGTAATAAACTCGTCCTTCAGTTTATCCAACTCTTTCTGCCGTTCGTAGGCCGCTCGCAGTTTAATTGTAATACTGGCATTCTCCAGGACAACAGAGAACTGGTTAGCGAACATACTCAATACTCGTTTCTCTTCTCGTGAAAAGAGATGTGGGTGTGGGTAAGTAACGACGAGCATCCCAAGACGCTCTTCACCATTGAGAAGAGGAAGCCAGGCAACGGGAAAACCTGGCGTCTGCGGCAAACATGGCGGAACAGCGAGCGAAGAATTTTGCCAGGATTGTTGACCTTCGCCTTCATAAAACCATGCAGACCAATCCTGCTGCGATGGTTGCAGAGATTTACTGTCAATGAGTCTCGGCCCCGATCCTGTATACGTGACATGGTGCAGCAAGTTATCTTGCTTACCGTAGAGCAACAGTTCAGCACCTGCTTCTATTGCATCGGCGGCAATCTTTGTATAGAGGACCGCAACTTCATCAATGGTCTCAAACGTTTGCAATAGGAGCGTGTTAGAGCTATATAACCTGTCTAATAGAGCGGCATGCCGGTTGGCCTCGGCATTTAAACGCGCTGTCTCTATGACAGGGGCAAAACGAGCCAGTAACATGTAAATCGCTTCGAAGTCAGGTCCCGCGTACTGCTGGCGGTCGCTGCGCTCGCCGAGCAGCAGCATACCAATCATTTTGCCCTGCACCTTCATCGGCGCGAGCAAAGGTTCGCCTCCATCAAGGATATCTCCACTCATCAAGTAACGACCTATGCCCATCGGCATCTCGTTCTCTGGTAAGGATACCTCGCGTAAGAACAGTGGGCGTCTGGCTGTAGCAAGGCGCGTGATAATAGCATCATCACTTTTTACCCAACCACTCTGCTGATGGATAGAAGATTTTGCTTTCTGCAATAGCCGTTGCACCAACCGTTGGCGCGTCGCTTCGTTTGGATCACCTTCTTTTGGTGGTGAAGCGAGCCGAAAATAACCGGTTTCGGCATCCAGCACAAACAAACAGACCTCTTGCGTCTGAAACGCACTGACCATTGCCAGGGTCAGTAACTGAGCCATCCCGTCCAGATCGAGCTTCTCATCCGAGAGCATATCAGGTCGGTTGATCATGCGCTGGTAATGCGACATCTCACTAAAAAAGAAGAATTCGCTCACAAATTTTGCCAGCCACCAGATGCATGGTGCCAGAATAGCCATTGCAAGCAGCACAAAAATAGCATACGGTGATGCGTCCTGTGAAAACACGATACTGCTCAGCGTTATCACGAAATAGCTGCCAAGAACCAGGCCAACGCACCCAACCAACCATATGACAGCACGACGAATGTACATATCAAAAACAAGAAATTGATAACGCAAAATTGAGTAGCCGAGCGCGATAGGAAACAAAGCAATAGTCAGGGTACTCAGTTGTGGATTTACAACATATCGAGAGGCGAGACTGAACGTTCCTGGAACAATGGTCAACAACAGCAAAGGAGCAGTAGCCAGAATGACACCAGCGACAAAAATACGTCTTTGTTGCCGCTCACGCCTTGAAGAAGTCCGCGAATATGATACAATAATTGTCACAATAATACCCATCAGGGCAATCATTGCATACAAATTATTTATGAAGCGCAGTCCAAATAGATTTTGAGAGGGTAGCACATAAGAAAGTATAGCACGTAATATCCCTAAAATATTGAGGAGAATGAGTAAACTAATATATGCTAGCAGCAAAAAAGAAAGGAAATTTGATTTCTTCCCAGGACGTAAACTCTCCCTATTTACACCTGCAGATTTTAAACGCAATGAAAATGAGAAAAACTGCTTGGGAAGGAAAACAATAAAATGGCAAGTAAGAGTAAAGCAGTATCAGCACCTACTGCCCCAATTGCTGAAAGTAATGGGTCTCCTAAGCTCGCACCCGATTGGACCGCAAAAGTCATCATCATTGTACAGGAAAAGCTAAATAAGAGGAGAGCTATACTTCGATTGCGGGCATAAACCCAGACTAACGAACCAATGCCAAGAAACATGAGGGACACAAATACTGATAATCCGAAGACTACCCACGGAAGCCCAGCTGTTATGTAACTGGTTAGCGTACCAGGAAAAACGCGCATACCATCCACTACTACAAGACAAATATACAGAGCTACTGCCAGCAAAATTACGAGCAGGCGACCAGCTCTGATACGAACCCAGTAGGTATATTTCATAGAGAAATCTCCCGTTTATCCCGCCACAATTGCAATAGAGCATGTGCTACTCGAAGCCTAATAAAATACGCAACGGTAGGGCAATTGGCTTCCAGGCTTCTATCTTCTGTAAACGGTCGCGGGCGCGTTCACGATATAGTAGACAAATCCCCCATGTTGTTATTATACCCTCATGTAATGCAGCTTTATATCCTTCACTTTCCTCATTGGTTAGCGCTGCATTCAGCTGAAGCATTAGCTCTCTCCTCGCCGCAAGCACTACCGGCAATGTCTTCTTTCCGCGTACCAGATCTGATTTAACACTGCCTGTCTTATTATTCGCGGCATCTACAGAGGAGGTTTGCCCTTGCAGTAGATAATACAGGTCATGGCTATCATTGTCAAGTTGATGGGCTATACCAAGCAATTCACCCATTTCACCGAATTGCACACTAAGCACTTCATCTGCACCTGCCAGCAATGCGCCCACCAAACAGGCGAGGCGCATAATAGCACCAGCTTTGCCAGCCGCAATTTCAATGCATTCCTCATCAGACATATCACGGGCCGACCTTTGTTCCGCAAGCAAATCGCGATGCTGTCCGGCTGTAGCCTGTAATGCGGAGGATTGAAGAGTATCCAACAGGCGGAGAACTCGCTCAGTAGGAATATCCTGTTGTGCCAGTGAAAGCAACGTTTGTTGTGTCATCATAAATAACGTGGTGGAGACGTTTAATGTGCGTGCCACACCAAGTTCCTGTACAGTTGGCGTTTGATCCTCATCCTCAATATCATCTAACAAATCAAGCGCACATACAAAGCACTCGATAGCCACTCCTAAACTACAAAGTGCTGTATCACTTATTGTAGGGTCAAAGTATTGCGCAATCAGCAGGGGTAACAGCGCCCAGGAACCGGTAGGATGAGCAGAAGCCTCATTGATCTGAGATCGAAAAAGAAGCTTTCCTCGACCTTCCAATACACGCTGGACATCAGCTTTGAGCAGTGGATGAAGTGTCGCTAAAATAAGAAGGAGCCGCTCACGAAGCAAGTTTTGTTGAGCGGCAAATTGATCGAACGGCGAAAATGTATCTTTGCTCATGTTCTGACTCTTCATATACTATTTGGAGCCAGCACACTCCTCTCAACTATCTACTTCTAACCCCACCAATAATTTGGCCCGAAACCCAAAGAGCCACCTAAAGTCAGGTGTGGTACTAACCGCATCACAACCTGCATCACACGAGGGGAGAAGCCTTCGCGCATCAGCACGTTGTCGGGGTTCTCTGTCAATTCCTTACGCAACTCTTCATCACACGAAACGCGATGCACGAATTCTTTAATTTGCTGCTCTTCCATTTGGGGGATTTCCTTTCCTGCATACCTTGTACTTGAAGACATGCACAAACCATGTTTTTGTGAACACATTCCACAAAAACAGCATAAAATACTAAGGGTTCAGTATACAGGGAACGCCTTATGAGGAACTACACGTAAACCAATCGAAGCTACATAATAAGAGGAAAGTTACAGAAATGAATGCATTGTTGCATTCATACTACAAATGTCTGGCTATTAGTTTACCGGGCAATATCCAAAGCTGCAAGGCAATTACAGAACTATTTTTCCATATATTGGAAAAGAGAGTGCAGTAGTTGAACTACACTCTCTTTTCCAATACAGGCAAAACGAGATTGCGAATTATCTTCTTTACTGACCGCCAGCCGCGCCTTCCACCTCGACAGTTTCGCCCACGCTTCTTTCGATGGCACTGAGTTCTGCCTCCGTACCCTGCACTACCGGTCCCTTAAACCAGGTACGTGCGCTCACCAGCCACCAGACTGTGACAATCAGCAACACACCCAGCACTACTACAGGTGTGTAGTTAAAGGTAGCAAAGGGGCTGACGCCCTTAGCAAGTGATGCAGGATTGAAGGTAGGCAACATAAACAGCACCGAGATGAAGACAACCCAGATCACAGCGATCCAGCCAATTGGCCTGCTCCAAGCTCCCAGGTGCCACGGCCCACGCTTGAAGTCCCTGGAAAACTGGCGGAGGAAAATGGGCAACGCGTACGCGATATAGAGGCCGATGACAGCAATAGAAGTAACCGCCACGTAGGCTGTGGCGTTCCATAACGAAGGGACAGCCAGAATAAAGGAACACACGACAGCCAGGAGGATGGCATTACGTGGTGTGCGACCTCTATTTAGCCGATGCCATAGATTGTGTCCAGGCACCGCGCCGTCACGCGAGAAGGCATAGATCATGCGTGAGTTCGACGTGACCGAGGACATACTGCAGAAGAACTGCGCAACAAATATCACGGCGAACAAGAGGGTTCCCAGGATATAGCTAAGACGGCTTTGCAGGATGTACAGCACCGGATTGGTAAAGCCACCAGCCGCAGCCAGGTCGGGAGAAGCCGCTACCAGGGCCATCAGCAGAGCATAACCGGCGATAGCGGACACGACCACCGACATCACAACACCCCACGGCGCTCGCGTCTCTGCCCCGATCGTCTCCTCGGTCATATGGGCCGAAGCATCATAGCCCGTGTAGGTGTACTGCGCCAGCAGCAGGCTTAAGAGCAAGGCGTACCAGAGGGGAAAACCGGTCGCGTTGAAGGTAGAATTGGGGGTGAAGGCTGTGCTTAAAGAATTAAATCCGTGAACAGCAGAACCTGTAACCTGAGGAGCGCAGCATGCCCCCGCATTTGGAACATTAGGACTGAACTGCAGTGAAAGAAGCGTCGCGCCCACCACACCAGCGACAATCAGGATCACTCCGACAATATGCCACCAGACACTGACATCATTCAGGAAGGCTACAATGCGCACGCCGAAGATATTGAGCAGCGCAACCGCAGCCAGGATGATGGCGTAGATCAGCAAGGTCACCTGTTGCGTGGCAGGGTCATAGATGACGCCTGAGCCTGAAATAAAGTAAACCGTGGCAGGCACACCAGGGAACCAGGCATGCAGCAACGTGTCAAGGGTAATGGCAGCGCCATAAGCGATACCTGCGGTGATACCGATCTGGCCGATCAGGTTAAACCAGCCGGTATACCAGCCCCAGGCAGGCCCACCACGCCCGCGAAAACCAAGCTTGGAAGACCAGTAATAGAGCCCTCCAGCGGTCGGAAAGGCAGAGGACAGTTCGGCCATGCCCAGCGCGACGATGACCACGAAAATGGTGACGACTGGCCAGCCAATCGAAGCGGCTGAATAGCCCCCATCGAGCGTGGTCAGATAAAAGAGCGTTACGCACCCACTCAGGATCGAGATGATGGTGAAAGAGATCGCGAAGTTGGAAAAACCGCCCATTGCCCGGAACAGTTCCTGGGCATAGCCCATCCTATGCAGGCGTTTGATGTCCTGTGCGATCAGTTCTTCTTTGTCGGTTCGCTTAGATAATGACACGAAATACCTCCTCTGAAGATGAAAAAATAACTCTTCTTTAGATGCAGGAAGAATACCATGCAATTGTTCACTTCGTCAAGCAACCTTAACTGTATATTTTCTCCATAGTTCCGTTGCATTTCACGGTTATAGTAGCTACACAAGATTCACCCACCGAAAACATTGACGAAATGGTCTGTCACCTGTACAATCCAGGTATATTCTCATAAAGGTTGGACACGATGGCGGAGATAATGCAAAAAGAAGAGTTTGAGGAAGAAGATGCCTTCCCACTATACGAGACCGATTTATCCGGCATATTGAGCAGTACACGGGCCGTGATGGAAGAGGGCGAACACGTCTGGATCGATCAGGAACGGCTCGCCCAACTCGCTTTACAATGGGTACAGCAGGAAGGAAACGGCGCAACTCTCTACACACCAACATGGTACGACAAGTATCATTTTCATGATGGCAGCGAGCGCACCGTCAACTGGCTGTTGTTGCTTGACGCGCTAAATTTCTGCTTCTGGGCCGAGAAAGATCAGCTCCGCTGGCAGATTGAGTATAAAGATGAACTACTAAACGGCTATTGGGCCGAGGCTGCCGCGCTGACCCGCGCAGTAGAAGAAGGCGTACCGTTGTGGGACGCTACTTACCTTAGTAATATGAGCAGTGATGATGTCGCACATATTTTTCGAGGTGTTCCCGCGTCTTCATCCATCCCTCTTTTTGAGCAACGTCTGTTGAATGCTCGTGAGGTTGGGCAGGTTCTCAGGGAGCGGTACGATGGTCAATTTAGCCACGCAATTGAGCAGGTTGAGGGCGATGCAGTGAAGCTGGCTCTTTTGCTGGCAACACACTTTCCTTCCTTTAACGATGTTGCTCTCTATCGCAATCACGAGGTGCGTTTTTTGAAACGGGCGCAAATTTGCGTCGCTGATATATATGGTTCATTCGGTGGCATACAATGGGGAGCGTTCCACAATATGGATTCGCTAACCGCGTTTGCCGATTACAAGCTCCCGCAAGTCTTGCGCCATCTCGGCGTATTGCAGTATGACCTCACATTAGCCAAACGCATTGACAATCAGGAGTTAATCGCAGAGGGTAGCGAGGAGGAAATAGAGATACGAGCGGCAACCATCTGGACATGTGAACTGTTGCGCCGTGCAATGGCAGCACATAATCATATGGTATCGGCTGCTGAGATTGACCAACGCCTCTGGTTGCTTGGTCAAAAGTCAACCCATATGCGACCATACCATCGCACGCGAACGATGTATTATTAGGACATCCTTTATGCAATTACAGACATTACTTTCGACATTAGAACAACCACCCCTGGCTATACCGGCGAACGTTACAGGGAACGATATCAATATAACAGCACTGGCCTATGACTCGCGTAAGGTGCAGACAGGTGGGTTATTTGTAGCGATAGCAGGCGTGCACACTGACGGGCGACGCTTCCTCGCTGACGCGGCGCAACGCGGGGCAGTAGTGGCACTTGGGGAACCGCTCCCCGCTGATACACAGTCAGTGCTACCACTACCTTATATAAAAGTACGGGATGTGCGCATAGCCCTGGCGAATTTTGCCTGCGCCTTCTATCATTACCCGGCACAGCAATTATATACTATTGGCATCACCGGCACCGACGGGAAAACGACGACCTGCAATCTTGTGAGTGCCATTCTGGAAGCGGCGCATATACGCACGGGTCTAATGACCACGGCCAATTTCCGTATAGCCGGCCAGGAATGGGAGAATGCGACGCGGCAAAGCACACTCGAGGCCTTAGAAATTCAACAGTTCCTGCGGCGAATGCTTGACGATGAGGCTACACACGCGATTATCGAAACGACCTCACACGGCCTGGAATTGCAGCGTGTGCGGGGTTGCGCGTTTGATATCGGCGTCGTCACTAACATCACCCATGAGCATCTGGATTTTCATAAAACGCTGGCAAACTACCGCCGGGCCAAAGCGCGTCTCTTTGAGATGCTGGAGCCATCACGCGACAAAGGTCTGCGCATACATCCATGCGCGGTATTAAATCGTGATGATAGCAGCTACGAAATTTTGCAACCCTATTGTCGGGTTCCAATTGTAGACTATGGGCTTGACGAGCGGGCGATGGTACGAGCTATAGATGTACAACTTAGCGCGAATAGCACCCGTTTCCGGGCAGTTTTGCCCAACGCGGAAGTGATGATTGAAACCCGGCTTGTCGGACGTTTCAATATCAGTAACAGTCTGGCAGCCATTGCCACAGCGTATAGCCTTGGCGTAGCACCCACCACTATCGCGCAGGGATTGGCAAGCGTCAGCGGCATCACGGGAAGAATGGAGCGCGTTGACGAGGGGCAATCCTTTACCGTCATCGTTGATTACGCACACACGCCTGATAGCCTGGAAAAGGTTCTCGCGATCATGCGACCGCTCACGCCGGGCAAACTTATGGTTGTGTTCGGTTCTGCTGGTGAGCGAGATCTACAAAAACGTCCTATTATGGGACGCATTGCGGCACAAATGACCGATTTTTTCGTTATTACTGATGAGGACCCTCGCGAGGAAGATCGCGAAGCTATCCTGCATGCGATTGCTCAAGGGGCGGAAGCGGTTGGGAAACGGCAAAGTGTTGATTTTCTTTGCATTGCTGACCGCACAGAAGCAATTGCCGCGGCCTTTGCTCGTGCTTCAGCAGGAGATACCATTCTGCTAGCAGGCAAAGGACACGAACAAAGTATCATTATCGGCAAAGAGAAAGTACCCTGGGATGATCGTCAGGTAGCACGCGCACAATTGCGGCGATTGCACGACCATACAGGCCGTACAGGCCGTACAGGCCGACAGGTCATACTCAGGTGTCTGAGACACCTTTAAAAAATTTGTAAAATTTGAAAAACTGAAACGTCCGGGTAATGCGTATACTCGTTACTGCAACCACGTATTCCGCGTTTCAATATGTGAGACGTTCGGTCGTCTTCTTGTCCTGGGAGTAACTATGATACCAATGTGGCTTTTCCTCATCTTTATTACCTGCATGGTACTGAGCCTATTGCTCTGCGGTGTAGCTAAAAGGTTGTTCCCAAATTTTCGTAGCGGCGAATATAAACTTGGGCCACACCGCTCTGACCTTCCGGCAGGTGGGCGAGAAATCAAAACCATTGAACTACCATTAGTCGGCGGTCCTGCGCTCACACTTGCTATTATGATTAGTGGTATTGCGGCCGGTTTTGTTTTACATTTTTCACAGGAGCAATGGACGCTGCTACTAATTGGTCTGGGGGCCACGCTGGGCTATATGGCGATTGGCTTTGTGGATGACTGGCACAAAGTCTTTAGTAAAGAAGGGCTGCGAGAACGCTCGAAATTTTTCGCAGTTCTTTCCGTCTCGGTATCAGCGGCGCTCCTCTACTTTTTTCTGTCACCCAACGGTCGCATCTCGTACTCTCCTTATATAGATATTCCTTTCCTGGGGTCGCTTCTGTGTCCGGTAACATTACATCCAAATTTACCTTATTGCTTACAGCCGGTGCAGTTTGGGCAGGTGTCCTACTTCGCCTGGCTCATTGTGCTGGTACTGATGACCGGCTTTATCGCCAGTGGCACCTCGCTGTCGGTTGATTTCAGTGACGGGCTGGACGGTCTCGCCGGTGGTCTTGTTTTTAGCGCGGCCCTGGCATTCGGTATCATTATCACTGGCAATATCAGCCCACGCCAACCCGCGGGCATCGTATTGGAGATGCTATCGCTCTTGTGCGCGGCAAGCTCGTTGGGGTACTTGCCATGGAACTGGCCTTCGTCCTGGGCGGCACGGCGCGGCACAGCAAAACGGCGTGCGAAAATCTATATGGGCGATAGCGGTTCCCTCGCATTGGGCGGGATGATGGCAATGATTGCCATCTTCTCACGTCAGGAAGTTCTGCTACTGATGGTAGGGGGAGCCTTTGTCTTAGAGGGGTTGTCGGCCCTGGTCTCGACGCGCATCCTCACGCGGGGTCTCTTCCGCAAACACCTTCAGATGCTGCGCTTCGCCAGTAGCAAGGAATATGTGCCACACACAGAATTTCCATTACCATTCCTGGCTACTCCTTTGCACCATCACTTCGACTTGATAGGCTGGGACCGCCGGCGCCTCGTCTATGGCGCGTGGGCCCTCGGCGCCTGTTTCGCGGCACTTGGCGTCATGATCGGTATCGCACCTGAGACATGGCAACGCTACCTGGGGCGTATTCTTGTTCTCATTCTCGCCTGGGCAGTCTGGTCAAGCGGTTCCTGGACACGCCGTTACTTTGTGGGAAAACATCCCGCCGAGCGCACTCGCCGCCGCCGCCTGGCCCTCTATTACGGCTATCCCTATAAAATGATGGGCATGAGGCTGTACCATCTCGTAGAAGTTATCGAGGCCAACGAGAATATCATAGAGACGCCAGTTGAGGAAGCAACACTCTGGCAACGTATGAATATCTTCGACGCCCGCGCTATACTTGGTCTCTACTGTTACCGTGCAGGCTACTATCCCGCTGCTCTTGCACAATGGACGCGCATCCCTGAGGGCAATCGTGCGCTTCGTCCAGAGATTGCACGCCTGTTAGCCGAAGTGGACAACCGCATTTCACTGGAGAAGCAAGAGACACAGCCTATGCGCCGCGAGCAGATTCTGCGCCAGCAGCCAATCATCTCTGGCAATCTGCCGCCTGCCGACCTGCCCAATCCATTTGAGCCAATACGCAACGAGGAGAAAATGGATAGCAATTGGAGGGGATCACCGCCGAGCCCTTTGTACAATGAAGACGACGACGATGACGACGCAAACGGACAAGCCACAATATCACCATTACAGAACGATGCCGTTTCCGTCCCTGTTACAAATGGGAGCAATCACTCGAACAGCACCGAGGCTTACTTTGCAACACCACCAGCACTGCAGACCAATAAGACCTGGCTCTCTCGACTCCTGCATCTGTCACCGAATAAAGGATAACAACAGCAGGAACAGGAAGCACCGCCTTATGGCGCACTGCTCTATGAAGAAGAGTTAGAAACTATTTTTGAGACAATGCTAGATGCCGTAATCGTTTACGATAAAGAAGGGCGTCTCCTATTTGCTAATGCAGCTGCTCGTTCTCTGTTTGGATTCGAGCAACAACCCGGCTATGCCTCGGAAGATATAAGAAAGCGTGCGGCGAGGCTTTCTGTACGCGATGCATGTGGTCAACCACTGCCATTCGAACGCTGGTCCGTCCAGCAGATATTACATGGCGAAACCATCAAGGGTGAGAAGGCGCCAGATGTGATGTTACAGGCGTTTAATGGGCATGAAATAATTCTCAATTTCAACGGTGTTCCTCGCAAAGATGAAGGAGAAATTCTAGGTGCTATTTGTATTTTCAGAGATGTCACCGAGCAGAGGAAAGCAGAACAAAACACAAATAATGCTCTGCTGTCGCTCCGAGAAGCACATAAACACATGGATGAGTTTTTGGGCAATCAGCCAATCGAAGTCCGCTTACAAAGAGAAAACAGCTACGCCCGCTTGCTCGTGAACTAGCCCTTACAGAGTCGAACAACGCCCTCTAAAAAGAGATTTGACGAACGTTTTTCTTATACCAGATAGAACACTTCCCTATTCATTGCTGATGTGCTATAGTGCGCTTAACATTCTCTTTGCGTTCTCTTAATGCTCCGTTAAGATAACTGGTACACAACGCGAGAGTGAACCAGACAACAGACAGAAGAACCGGTGGCTGCTATACTATGGGCGACAATGTTACTTCAACGGACAATTCGCTGCATAAGACATACTACACATACAAGATATACAAGACATACTACATGCGTTAAGGGAGAGAGCTCATATGCGTTTCTGCTTTATCATTGAAGAACAATACCGAAGAGAACCGATGCCTCTGGTCATTGCCGACCAGCTCCTGCAATGGGGTCATACCGTTGATCTGCTCGAGCCACAAGCAATGGTCACTTGCCTGTCCGACCTGGCGGAACACGGTTATGATGCCTACGTGCTGAAAACGCTCTCCGATGGCCCCGGCCTCAGTATCCTGGAGGCGGCTGAAGCAGTTGGCATTCCCACCATCAATAATTCCCGCGCCATCCGCCTGGTACGCGATAAAGCCGTCGCGGCAGCGTTCGCACTCGCGCATGGCTTGCCGATTCCACCAACATATTTCGTCGCTCATCCGCGCTTACTTACACAAATTCCGCCCGAAGATTACCCTATCGTTGTTAAACCATGCAATGGCAGTGCCAACCGGGGCATCTATCGTCTCAACAGCCCCGACGAACTTGCCGCTCTGGTCATCGCCGAAGCCAACGACAGCTTTTTCCTGGCGCAACGCTACGCGGAAAACACGGGCTTTGATATCAAGGTGTATGTAACCGGTCAAGAGGTCTTCGCTGTCGCCAAGAAATCACCGTTACATCCAGAGATAAGCGAAGGGCTGATACCGGTCACAGCCCAACTACGGAAGTTAGCGTTAGGCGTTGGCAAACTCTTCGGCCTGGATATTTTTGGCCTGGATGTTGTCGAAACACCAAATGGATTGATGATCGTTGATATTAACGACTTTCCCAGTTTTGGCCGGGTGCCGCGAGCAGTTGCCCGCGTCTCGGAATACGTCCTGCACGCCGCGAAACGCGCTGAGATGGAACGCACAGCTCGCCTGCGGCGCAGTCTGCGGCGACGTACCGCAACTATCGAAAAACGAGCGCAGCTTGCCAACACAACGCTGCAATCTGCAATCTAACCCATTTGACAGCAAATTCCTGAATCATAGGACTTTAGCAGTATATACGAGAGATATCCGCTGGTATATACAACATGAGAGAGGAAACCGATAGATGCATATCTGCCTTATTATGGACAACCCAGAAACGCCCAGGCATCCTGTTATCGCCGTCGCCTTGCAACATCTGAGTACACGCCACAACGTCCGGCTCTTCGATGTACGCACGCTGACAGGAGCCGCGGCTATTGCGCAGGAAGAGGACCGACCGCTCGCTGATATCTACCTGCTCAAATCGCACGCACCCCAGGCGCTGGATGTTGCGCACCACCTGGAACAGAAGGGGGCATTGGTGGTCAATAGCTGGGCTTCCTCAATGGCTTGCCAGGATCGCGTAGCGATGGCACAGCGCATGAACGAGGCTCATCTCCCCTGGCCGCATACCTGGGATTTTCCTTCATTAAACAATCTTTTAGCGCAACCAGAATTTTTAGCAACGTTAACCTTCCCTCTCATTATCAAAAGCTACTATAGCCATCGCGGTGATCTCGTTGATAAAGTACGCAGCATTCAGGATTTGTACAACCTGGCAGGAAAATGGGGCCAGGAACCGATCGTTCTCCAGGAGTTCGCCGCCGGTGATGGCTGGGATATCAAACTGTGGGTGGTTGACCGTCAGATATTCGCCGCTCGCCGCCGCACTCCACTTGATGCCGACGCGCCAAAAGAGGACTATCCCATCAGCGCGGAAGAGCTACCAGAGGAGTGGGCGCGTATCACACTTGAAATCGGTCGCATCTTCAATCTGCGTCTCTACGGCGTTGACCTGCTCATCAGCGAACGTGGGCCAATCATCGTTGATGTCAATTCGTTCCCCGGTTTTCGCGGCGTCCCTGGTGCTGATAGTGCCCTGGCCGCTCTAGTTGAGCGGCTATTGGCGGAAAGACAGGTAAGCTTATGAACAATGATGCGCTTTCTATCATGGAACTGCCCTCCATTTTGACACTGCTGTTCGAGCGTGCGCAACGCCCATTATTAGCGGAAGCGCACGGGCCAATTGGACTTTTCGTGCGTTACCTGCGACGCAAACCCGAACGCGGGCTTGCCGTTATCTATAGCGTTGATGAAATACGCCCAGCAGGGAAAGCAACGCGCACCAATGATCCCAACCACTCCGTCAGCTTGACGCTGGATGAGCAAGCTCTTTCTGGAGCGCATATTCTCTTTACCGCGTCTCAGGCGCAGCAGGCCCCTTTAGCCGTACAACCTACTGGCGTTTTGCGAGTAGACGACCTCGGACTTTCAGTACAGGCATTTCCGGCGGATAGCAGCCTTCCAGCACTGGCGGCAAGCTGCGATACTTCTACAAATGGTCCTTTGTTTCAAGCGTTGGCAATGGCGGCACGATTGCAATTAAAAGATGATACATGGCAACTTGTCGCAGTAAGTGCTGAGCCTGTACGCTACAAGCCAGCCAACCGCTGTGTTATCCGCTACCGCCTACACCTGGAACATTCTACAACTGCCGCACAAAAGCAGCTGGCCATTTTCGGCAAAGTATATGCCAATCCTGAACAGGCCCGTTCTGTACAAGCATTAATACAGCAACTGTACGACGAACAACACCACAAACAAAATACATCATTCCTACCTCGCCCACTAGGTATGATTGACGAACTTGGCTTAACACTCAATGAAGCAATCCAACCTATCGAAGCCCACAGTGCTGATGATACTGTGGAGTCGGACCCTGGCAGCGGTTGCGTACAGGAACACGCGCCCTGCAACCACATTTGGAGCGAGGTCGGGGCGGCGATATTGTGCGCAGCGTGCTACCAGTCGAGGAACTGGAACTGACCGCGAAGGCACTCGCGGAATTGCATACCAGCACCATCTATCCCAACAATAAGAACACGCCGCGCACAGGGGCAAAAGAGGCAAAACGCGCCCTTGAACGCGCTGGACTTATAGCAGGGCGCAATCCTGAACAGGTCGAAGAGACACAGCAACTGGCAGGTCAGCTCGCCGAACGCCTGACGCAACTGCAACCTGATGCTTACCGTCCGGCACATGGCGGCTTCAAGGCCAGCCAACTGCTTTTCCATAGCCATCGCGTGTTTATCGTAGATTTTGATGGATTTTGTTGCGCAGACCCCGCGCTTGATGTTGGCTACTTCCTGGCGTACCTGCGGCCCAGCGGTCTCTGGTACTCACGACCCGGAATGCGGCAATGGTTTGAAGGTGCGGCGCGACTCTTTGTACAGACCTATCAACAAGCGATGATCGAACGTGATATTGCACCATCTACCGTTCAGGGAATCGTAGAGCGTTCGCGGCTATATGAAGCCGCATTACTCTTTAAAATCGCAACCAGGCGTGTTAATCGTTTGAACAGCCCGCGATCAAAGGAACTATCTGCTATGCTGCGCGAGATTGCCGCATGCCTGGCAGATGAGGGAAAGAAGTAATTCATCATGATTTGTTTTTTATGGCGCAATCTCAAGGGCTATCGGTTCATGGTCTTTATTACTGTCGTAATGGTCATTGCACAGGTAGGAGCTAATCTTCTGATAGTCTTCCCACTCAAGTTTCTCCTGGACAAGATCGTCAATCACAGGGATCCTAACTTCCCATTCATCGGAGGGATGCTCGATTTCTTTGATCAATTTGGCAACAAAGCACATCTCATCTCAGGTAAAGAGGTTCATACACAGCTTGGCGTCATTCTTTTCTCGTGTTCCATGTTCATTGTACTTGGTCTTGTAGTTGCCATTCTCTCTTATATAGAGCTTTTCCTCGCTTCTTATGTCGCGCAGCATCTCTCGGCGCGATTGCGCAAACAACTCTTCACGCATCTTGAGCGCCTCTCGTTAGATTGGCATGGCAAGCAGAAAAAGGGCGATCTTGTCCAGCGCGTGACTAGCAATATCACCGATATTGAGAAGCTTGTCACCGATGGTCTGGTTGATTTCTTGTCAGCCTCACTCATTATCATCGGTGTTATCATTGTGATGTTGTTGACTAGCTGGCAGTTTACCATACTTTCGGTAGTGATTCTTCCCGCGCTCATCCTCGTTGTCGCGTCCTATACGTTCGGTATCAAAGGCGCGTCAAAGAAGGCCTCGAAAGCGGCAGGGCAAGTTGCCAATGTGGCAACCGAAGATGTAGGTGCCATTACCGTCCTCAAAGCCTTTACGCTTGAGGACCGTGAATCTCTACGCTTCACCAGGTATGTGGATAAGAATCGCAAAGCTGGCTTACGGGCGGGCGGCTTACAGGCGCAATTCACTCCCCTTGTTGGAATCCTTGTCGTGATTGCTACTGCGATCATTTACGGCGTAGGTGCCTACGCCGCGGCTGGGAATAACGTTTCCATCTTTGGGCTCTTTACCGTTCCGGGTATAGGTGCAGGAGCTATTACCTTTGGCACACTCACAGTCTTCCTCGGCTACTTTAATCAATTTTACCAACCAATACGCGACCTGTCCAAGTTAACAAACCTGGGTACCAACGCAGCGTCAGGTGCTGAACGCATTCAGGAGGTACTCAACGCGGCCCCGGAAATTGTGGAGAGCAGCGCACCGTATTATGGCCCAACCAAGCTCAAGGGCGATATTCTCTACGAAAATGTCATCTTTGGCTATTCCAAAGATCGCCCCATCCTCAAAGGCATTAACCTGCATATCGCGGCGGGGAAAAAAGTGGCACTGGTTGGCCTCTCTGGCGGCGGCAAAACCACGCTGGTCAAATTGATCCCACGCTTCTATGAGATTCAACAAGGCTCAGTACGGCTGGACGGAGCCGATAACCGCATGTATCCACTGGCTATGCTGAGACAAAACGTCAGTATGGTGTTACAGGATTTAGTGTTGTTCGAGGGAACGATCCGCGAAAACATCGAGATAGGTCGCCCCGGTGCTACCGACGAGGAGATTATCGACGCGGCAAAGAAAGCACAGATTCATGATACGATCATGAAAATGGATCTTGGATACGCCACCGAGGTACGCGAACAGGGCAAGAATTTCTCCGGCGGGCAACGCCAACGCCTCGCCATCGCCCGTGCTATCCTGCGCGACGCCCCCATCCTCGTCCTGGACGAGCCAACGGCAAGTCTGGATGTCGAGGCTGAAGCCGAGGTTATGCACGCACTGGACAAACTGGTCGTTGGTCGCACGGTGCTGATGATTTCGCATCGCCTCAGTACGCTTGGCAATGTTGACGAGATTATTGTACTGAAAGATGGGCTCATCGCTGAGCAAGGTACCTTCAATGAACTCAAGAAAAAAGGCGGCATCTTCGCGAAATTGCTGGAGGAGCAGAATCGCTACAACGTTGATCGTGCTGGCGACAAGTCTATCCTTCGCTCGGCCTTCGCCGAATTGCCACCCATGCCGGCAGCCTATCAACAACAGCAGGTACCACCCGCGTACCCTGTGCCAGGTGTGCCACTGCGGCCGACTGTGCCACAAGCTGGCGGGCCAGTCCGGCCAAAACAAGGGCAGGTTCCAGTTGCCCAGCCCGTGCCGGGATATCCTCATAACAACAGGCAACAGGAGCGACAAGGACCGAGGGGACCGCAAGGACCACAGGCACCGGTAGCGGCAAACTATACATCCCAGAATGCACGTATCCTGATTGAGATGGATGGCAAAATTATCGGAGAGCGCGAACTCAACAAGCCAATACTCTCCGTTGGGCGTCTTTCGGGCAATGATGTGCAGGTACCGTCGCAACGGGTCTCGCGCCTGCACGCCAAAATCCGTTGGGAAAACAATGCCTGGGTTATTGAGGATGCCGATAGCGTCAACGGCCTCATCTATCATGGAAGCCGTATCGACCGCCTCGTCCTCAACGATGGCGATCGCATTGGCATTGCCCCCTCTGCTGTTCTTCATTTCAAAGTGACACGATAATCAGGATACAGAGGAAAGAGAACATCTGGAGCAAGCCGGAACCGGCTTGCTCCAGATGTTCTCTTTCCTCTGTATCCTGATTAAGGTATAATACATACATGGCAACAGTTCCAACACAAGCACAAAAGCCGCAGGAAACTCCTCCTCCTGCTGGAAAATTGCAGACCTTCCGCGCTTTGCGCTATCGCAATTTTCGGCTCCTCTGGATTAGTCTCATCGTGTCTTCGATCGGGACGTGGATGCAAATTCTGGCGCAAAGTTTGCTTGTACTGCGCATCACACACAACTCCTCTCTTGCGCTGGGTACTGTAGCACTGGCACAGGCACTTTCATTTTTTATCTTCGCGCTCATCGGAGGCAGTATCGCCGACCGCATTGATAAAAGGCGATTGCTACTCTTTACGCAGACGCTCTCCATGCTGCTGGCATTCCTGCTAGGTATGCTATCCATTACAGGGGTCGTTCAAGTATGGATGATTGTACTGATCGCCTTCTGTTCCGGCACTGTATTGAGCTTCGACCAGCCCACACGTTCCGCGCTCATCCCAACGCTGGTGCCGCTTTCGGACCTGATGAACGCGATTTCGTTGCAGTCCATTGTCTTTAACGGTTCGGCGGTGGTTGGACCGGCACTGGCTGGTATCACTATTGGCCTGATTGATGGCCTGGGAACGCATATTGGCAATTATACAGGATTTGCCGGAAATTTCTTTTTGAATGGCATCAGTTTTCTCGGTGTCCTCTATGTCCTATTTATCCTGCGCGTACCAAAGGAGGCGGCTGAAGCAAGTATGGCGCAGCGCGGACCATTACTCGACTCGATAAAGGCTTCGCTCAAGACCGTAGGGCGAGACGAGGCATTACCCTGGGTATTGTCTGGTTATGGAGCATTACTCTTCTTTGGGCCATCATCAACGCTCATTCTACCTATTTTCGCGACACAAGTTCTCCACCTGACCGCCTTCCAACTCGGTCTGCTCTTCTCCGCCTCTGGCATCGGCACGGTCTGTGGAGCCTTAATCGTCGCGTCGTTGGGAGATTTTCAGCACAAAGGCATATTACTGCTCGTATCCTTCCTGCTCTGGGCCACCGCACTGCTGACATTCGCGCTCAGCCATGCGCTCTGGCTCTCAATGGCGGCATTACTGCTCTTCGGTATTTCCCAGAACGGTGTCGGAGCGACAACCATCACACTGATGCAGACCCGCGTTCCCCCGCAGATGCGTGGTCGCGTCATGAGCCTGAACACCCTTTTCATCATGGGAATACGCCCTCTCGGCGACTTCCCCGCCGGTGGAATCATTGCACTGATCGGCGGCCCATTGACCGTTGTCATCAGTGCCGCCATTGTTGGTGGGTATACGCTCTATCTGGTGGTAGGAAGACCGGTGATACGGAGACTATAAACGCCAGAGAACCTACTGTCCTCTCCAGCCTTTATTAGCTCGCGCCTCTGTCCCAAAGTGTTTGGTAAAAGAAAGATTTGGCGTCCCTACTCGACAATAATCGAGAGACGCATACCCAGGGCGTAATGCGAATCGCTGGCCTGCCGACCAGTGAAATGGCAAGCAATTTCCAGATGCGCATCCGGTCTGGTGAATGTATAGTCAATGGTACTCGTTTGACCGGGAGTGAGAATAGGAATAAAGACAAGGGCCGCACTGTCCATACTCGCCATAGACATATTGTCGCCCATTGGCGGCATCACCATAAATTCGTGAGGAATTGTTCCCTTATTAGTAACAACGAAATGGTATCGTATGCCAACGTGAAATGTGGTAATTGAAGATGTGATCTTATATTCCACCAGTGTTACCAGCACTGTTTGCTTTTGTATCGCAGAGCCAGTACTGGTAGGGTTCGTATTGTTGGTACTCTTCGTATTCGCGCTATTGCTTGTATTGCTAGTATTGATACTATTACCGCATGCGGTGAAAGTTACGATACAAAGAAGTATGAGGAGGCTAAAAAGCACTGAGCGTTTCATGTAAATCCTCTTGCAGGTTAATAGAAAAATATGAATAGAACGTAACGAAGCTATTATAAGACAACATCTCTAATTGCGAAAGGTGCGAAGAAACAACTCAACTTGCAATTCTTGCTCCACCGTGATACTATCCCTTTGTAGTTCTCATTCACAAGAAGGGCATTGGGCATGACACAAGTGTGGGGCGAATGGCTCCTCTGGATCGTTTTTGGCATTTCGCTGGCAATAACTGTTTACTTCATGGTAACGCGCACGCAACCGACACAGCAACTCATGATCATCGAAATCCTGGGATTGGGCTGCGGCCTGATCGCGATGACGCGCAGAAGAAGCCGCGAAAGAGAGCAAAGAAATAACGACAAGAAGTAAAGTACTCTTGCTTACTCAAGGCCGTGCAAGTGGCGGAGCGCGGCATATGCTTCTGTCAGTTGATGCTCTTTGACAAGGTTTTGTATATCATCTTCCAGATGCATGCGAGCGGAATGGCCGAGGCGTTTATCCTGTGCGAGTGCCTTCACCCAGTATTCAAGTGCTTCGGGATAGCGTTGTTGCGCTACGTTAAGCCCTCCCTGTCGCCGCAAGGCGGCACAGCGTTCGGCAGGCGTATCCAGTTCTTGTGCAATATCATAGGCCTGTTGATAATAACTGGTCGCCTCGGCATAGCGATGCATGGCACGCTCAATATCGCCTAAACCCCGCAAGGCGCGACCAATTATCTGTTGGGCGTCCTGCTCCTGGGCCATTGTCAATGCCTGTTCGTAGAGATCCTTCGCTTCCAGGTAGTCCTGCTCATCAAAGGTGATCGCACCCAAGGCATTCAGCACTCGCGCAAGGTCAACCCTGTCGCCTAATTCGCGGAAGATGGCCTCCGCTTCCTCAAAGTAATTGCGGGCATCACCCAAATTGTGGCGTTCGTGGGCAATCTCACCCATAGCCCGTAAGGCCCAACCTTCGCCGCGCCGAATACCATGCTCATGGAAGATGGTAATCGCTTCGCCACATTCTTTTTCCGCCTTATCCAATTTGCCCTGATCAGCATAGACCAGGCTGAGGTCGGCCAGCACCCAGGCCTGGCCAGCACGCAATCCCAGCGCATTAAAGATACGGAGTGCTTCCTCGTAGTCTGCCAGTGCCTTGCCGTAGTTGCCCAGAGCTTCATGCACCGTGCCACGATCTCGTAATGACGAGGCTATCCCCTCGTCACTATGGGTAGTGCGAAAATTCGTCAGCGCAATTTCAAAGTGTCCATTGGCTTCATAATACGAGCCACGCCCGCGGCTCACTTCACCCAGCACCATTTGCATCCACGCCTCGCCCTTAGTATCGCCGATGTCACGGAACAATTGGAGTGCCTCCAGAGCATGTTCGCCCGCCTGCCGGAAATTGCCTTCCTCCCGGTAGAGCATGGCCAGTTCGTAGAGTGCCCACGCGGTATCGTAGCGATCGTTCTGCTCTCGATGCAAGGCCAAACTACGAGACAAGCAAGCAACGGCTAAAGCATACTGGCCCAGTTGCCGGAGAATAGCACCCAGGCAACATTGTATCTGCCCCTCGCCCGTCTTATCACCCAGATGTACTGCGTATGCTTCTGCTTTACGCAACATGGCCATCAATGGTTCCACTTGACCGCGCCCGCTCATTGCCCACGAGGCACGCACGGCCAGGCGCACCGCCGCTTGTATATCCTGTGCTTCGCCCGCGCCTTCCAGGTGTTCAAAGGCAACGAACCATTCCTCTGGGCTTCGCTGCGGCAAGCTTTGATAGTACGACGCCACGACGCGATGCACGCGATGCCGTTCCTCGACCGGCAGGTATGCGAGCGCGAAATGGCGCACCTGCGGATGGATGGTATAGACGCGCCCATCGAACCGCATAAACGAAGCCTGCACCAGTTCAGCGCGGGCATCTTGCCAGTGCAATGCTAAATCCGCCGGTATCACATCGCCTGAGTGCCTGGTAGGATGTTCTCCTTGCAGGCGCACAGCATCCTCCATTGCAGCCAATTTTTCGGGGGCGACAATCATGATGATTTGCTCGGTACTGAACGGCAATTTGAACGTCGCGAGATAGGAAAGCAACAAACGCGCTGGCGGTGTGAGGCGATGATACGCCACATCCAGCACCGCCCCAATACCCGCGAGCGGCGTATCGCGCAGTTCGTTGCGCACCTCCAATAGTGAGCGGGTAGCGGCCTCCGGCGTGTAAAGTTTGCCTTCAATCAGACGCGCCGTTCCAAAGAGCAGTTCGGCCCCCAGTGGATAGCCATCCAGGAGCTTACAGATTTCGCGCAGTAATACTTGCTGGCGCGGATCGTCAAGATGTACACGCTGGTCCAGCCCGCTCGCCGAGGCAAGCTCGGCAAAGAGTTTCAGCAGGTCGGCATCCATCATGTTGCTCACGTTATATTCATACCAGCGACACATCGTTCCCTCAAGGACACTCATGGAGGTAGGATTGTAGCGAGAGGTGAGCAAGACAACGACCTCCTGTGGCAACGAGCAGAGAAAATGATGCCAGTGGTCCAACTCTGCGTGTTCTTTGATCTCTTCAAATCCATCAAGCAGGAGCAAGCAGGGAAGTTCACGACTGGCGCGTGTGCGCAGGGCATTGAGTACCACACCTGCACGATGCAGCATATTGTCGGGTTGCGTGGCTTTCGCCGTGATGTGGAGTGCATGGGAGATTTCAACGAGAGCTTCGCCAAACGCCTTACCACCCTGCAAAGAAATGCCGATCACACCACCGGTAAATCTTTGCCGGTTTCGCCGCACTGCTTCTAATGCCAGGGCACTCTTGCCAATACCAGCCGGGCCAGTCAACGCGATATGATGCGTTCCGGGATGGAGCCTGACGGCACTGGTAGCCCTGTTCGCATCCGGCACGTTATCGTCCGGCTCTCCATCATGAGCGGCAGCGGCAAGCAAGATGTCCAGATCACGCAATTCTTGCTCACGCCCGATAAACGTTGTGGGTATGCCGAGATGTGCCAGTGGATGATCATGCTCTTCGGCCGCGTCCTGGTCAGCCAACAAAGCGACCGGTTCCTCCTGCCCTTCACCGATATGACGATAGAGAACAGGAATGAACCAGCCGGGCCGATGCTTGGCCAACATCGCGTGGCGGGCGCGTGCCAATGCTTCCTCCAACATGCGCCCTTGCGCCAGAGCCTCGTAGAAATGAAAGACGAACGTTGGGCTGATGTCATCCTCGACGGAAAACGGCATCGCTACCACCGCCGGTATCTGGGCCATCACCAGTGCCGTTGCCAGGGTGGTATCAAAGGATATTTGTTGGCGGCGGGTCTCGCATGAGAGCGCGGCAGTTTCACAGGCTGAGAAGACGGCCAGACGCACATCACTACTCATAAACAGTTCGCGCAATGCCTGTGTATCAATATAGTGATTATTGCCTTCCACATTGCAAAAACTGAGATACGTTTGCGGCTTTATACCCTTGAGTGAAGCCCCACATTCACATTGCTTCGCGTCAGGCTCGTTCAGTTGTCCACAACGAGGGTTGGGGCAGAGCCGTCCGTAGGCTCCATGTCCATCAAAATGCACAACATAGCAGGGTACCGCCGTCCCCGTGTCATCCAAAAGATCAACGCCTCCGCAGGAACTGAGATAGGTCACCAGATCATCAAAGGTCGCTTGCTCCAGCTTGTCGAGAATCACGCGACCATCTTCCGTTAAATCTGCGAATGCTCGCCCAAGTGCCGCAAGACTGCGTTCCGTCTCCAGCGGAACACAATTTCTGGGAGTTGCGCTGAGATAGAGAACGCGCAAAGGAGGTCGCACGGGGAGTTCACTACCAACCGGTTCATCGGGCCGCAACAAAGCGCGGGTCAGCGTAAATACACCAGAAGCCAACAAGAAATGCTCACCATTATGCAATAACTCCCAGGGATAGCGCACAAATTCGTCACAGCCGGGCGCAAAGCTAAATGTCAAGGCAACGGTCCCGCGACGTTGCAATGTGCGTTGAATAACTTTGCGCAACATTGCCTGGACCGATTGTTCCGAAGACTCGTTGCGCATCGTGGTCGGCGTTTCGGAACCACATAATGCCTGAAAGAGGTGGCGTCCTACTACACGCAATTCTTGTTCGTTACTCTCCAATGCATTCAGTTTTTTGTGCAGTTTATTGAGTTGCGGCGTCGTATACGGTGGCACAAAACTACCTCTCGCTGTATGCCCCGACCAGTTTTCTCGTACCTGCAACTCAAAAGTACCATCGTCTCGCTTCTTAAAAAGCAGATTGAGTGTTTCTCCCATGTACCCTGGTATCTCTCGCTTCTCTTCTCGTGTTCATGAAATAAGATGAGGGATGTATATGCGGACGGATGCGCGATTCCCTGCTAAAAGTATAACACACTTCTTGTGTTATGAGATAGGGATGATATTCTCACATGGTAAGACAAAAGAGGTACATTCTGCCACAACGGCAATGCACCTCTTTTGTCTTACCATGTGAGAAGAAAGCTACTCGCCCCAGTAGAGTTCGGATTTGCCGAAGCGAACGATATCGCCGACCTGGACACCGGCTTCTTCCAGAGCCTGGGTGACGCCCATTTTGCGAAGCGTTATTTGCAGGCGGTCCATGCCCTCTTCATTCTCAGGGTCGGTCATGTTGACGGCACGCTCAACACGTTTGCCACGCACCACATACACGCCTTCCTCTTTGGTAACGGTAAAGGCATCTTCAGGTTGCGGACGCAAAACAGCACCATTCATATCAGGCGTTACCTCGTTTGCCGCACGTTCCGCCTCCTCCTGACGAATTTCCTGCAAGCGGCGTGCGGTATATTGCATGAGTTCCCCGGTGCCTTGATGTGCGGCGGCAGAGATTGCGAAGGCGGCATAACCAGCCTCTTCGGCCCTTGCTTTAAACGCGGGCCAGCGTTCCTGCGCTTCGGGCAGATCAATTTTATTGAACACTACAATCTGCGGACGAAGTGCCAGACGCTCATCATATTCGCGCAATTCCTGATTGATGGTCAAGAATTCTTGCCACGAGTCTCCCTCATAAGATGCGCCGTCCAGCATGTGAAGCAGCAGACGAGTACGCTGCACATGCCGCAAAAATTCGTGACCGAGTCCAACGCCTTGCGCCGCACCTTCGATCAAACCAGGGATATCGGCGAGGACGAATCCATATTCGTCGCCGCTCCCCGGTTGCCCAACGCCCACAACGCCGAGATTAGGTGAAAGGGTAGTAAACGGATAATCAGCAATTTTCGGCTGCGCCGCGGTAACGACCGAGAGCAACGTGGATTTACCGGCATTTGGATAACCGACAAGACCTACATCGGCAATCAGGCGCAATTCCAGCGTGATCCAACGCTCTTCCCCCGGTTCGCCCTTCTGTGCCTCTCGCGGTGCCTGATGTGTTGCTGTGGCAAAATGGACGTTGCCCAACCCACCACGTCCCCCACGTGCCACCATCACCTGCTGCTCTTCATCCACAAGATCGGCGATAATAGCGTTGGTATCCGCATCACGTACAATCGTACCGCACGGCACCCTCAAGTATATATCGTCGCCTTTCGCGCCATGCATCTTCTGTCGTATGCCGGGGCCGCCGCTTTCTGCCTTGAAGTGGTGCCGATAACGATAATCTATCAGCGTATTCAAATCGGTCGTGGCCTGCAGATAGACACTGCCACCTCTACCGCCGTCTCCACCGTCTGGGCCGCCCAGGGGAGCAAACTTTTCCCGGCGAAAATGACTGGAGCCATTGCCTCCATCACCCGCCTTTACAAATATTTTCGTATGGTCATAAAACATAAAGTCACCCTTAACGTGTTTTCTGTCTTGGAAATCGTATCTATCATACTACAGAAGAGCAAGGGGCGGTTAAGGAATGACAGAAATCCAGGGATATGAGGGAGACGTGTCACGAGCCGCCTGTTGGAGTAGAACCACCACCAGTGCTCCCTCCGGTACTCCAGACACCTTGACCACCGACATTGGGATCGCAGCTACCCCTGGAATTGAGGCTACAATAACTACCGCCCATGTTACCACCAGCGTAAACAGTACCATAAAAGAAGAGGGGGGCAAGACCATTTGGCTGTACAATAAATTGGATATAGTTGTTTGTCCTGACATAGCCACTGGTAATCGGCCCACTACCTGACAGAGGACTACTGATCGCCACGTTTCCGCTAAGCGTTGCCTGCGACTGTTGAAGTGTAACGGTCATATTCGCAGCAAGGCCATTATTGGTATTCTTGACAGTGCCATTATGCGTACCTGCGACCTGTGGATAAACAGGTGCTGGCGGGGGTGTAGCCGTTGGTACTGGTGTTGCTGTCGCTTTTGGCGGTACAGGAGTCGCGGTCGGCACCGCCGTTGGTCTTGCTGTAGGTCTTGTCGTTGGTCTTGCTGTAGGAGTAGACAACACACCGGCATGATGTGTAGCGACCGGCGTAGGAATACGCGCTGATTGATGCGGGTTGGATCCTGAATAAAGGAAACCGATAGCAGCTCCGGTCCCCGCGAGGAGTAATAATGCGAGCGCGAGCAGAATAAGAGGCAGGGCCCGTCGTCTCTTTCTCGTCGTCCCTGCATAACTACCAGCAGGCGAGACATTGCGCAACGGCACGACATTCACCTGTGGGCTATTGGCCAACTCGTGAACGGGCGGGCGTGGAGTAATTGGAGCCGCTGGCGGATATGGAGTAACTGGGACCGCCGGCTCGACTGGAGCAACAGGAACGGGCGTCTCTCGACCACGTTGGAACGCATTCAATGCTTGCCAGAACTCCTGCACGGTGGCAAAACGCTCATTGCTATTGATTGCCATTGCCCGTTCAATGGCCTGCGAAACTGCTAACGGGATAGCAGGTACAAAATGTTTTACCGGCTCCAGTGGATCAATATTACTGTTACTCAACTGTGTCATACGATAAAAAGCATCTTCAGGAACGAGGCCGGTCAGCATAGCATAGAGTGTCGCACCCAGTCCATACATATCAGTGCGCGTATTTGTTCCCAGGCTGTATTGTTCGGGTGCTCCATAACCTGGAGAACAGCGGCGTATAGCGGTCGTCGTCGAGTCAGGATTATACTCTTTCGCAATGCCAAAGTCCACAAGTACAGTGCTATCATCGGCGGTTGGCACAATGATATTTGCTGGCTTGATATCCCGGTGAATAATAGGAGGAGTTTGCTCGTGCAAGAACGAGACGGCCTCAAAAATGGGGGCCATCATTCGTAGTGTCTGCTGTAAAGAAAAACGATGATCGGGCTGCTTTTGCCGCAACGTTTCCAGGTTTGGTCCCGCGATATAGTCCATGAGCATATAGGCTCGATTACGTTTGTCGTCATCGAACGCACGATAAACACGCGGCAATGCCGGGTGATCGAGTCGCTTGAGGACATCACCCTCAAACGCGAAACGCAGACGTTCTTTCTTATTAGAATCTATTATTTCTTTGAGCGCAAAGAGATTTCCTTTGACGCGCTGATCCTTCACCAGGTAAACTGCACCAAAACCACCCTTGCCAAGTAGTTCTTCTACAATATAGCGATTTCCAACAACAGTTCCACTGGGAAGAGTCACTTGCAGTTCTTGCACTGGACACCTCAAAACTTGTGTTACACTTGTATTACATACGAATTTCGATAGAAATAAAGTACGGATTGATCAACAAGCTCATTAAAAGTCACGCAAGAGAACTTCCAAAGGTTTCAAAATGGAGAGTAATGTGGCTAATACCGAAGTACCGGATACAGTCACATCGCCGTTCCCTTTCATTCACACATGCTTACTCAATTCTATCTGCAGCCCAACGCATGCCTTCAACCATTGTAGGATAGGGTTGGATGGTGTTGGCAAGCCGCTCAACGGGTATACCGGTTTGCATCGCGAGCACGATTGGTGCGAGCAAATCGCCTGCATTGGGCGCAAGCACATGTCCACCCAGTATTTTTCCCTGCAAATCCAGCAGCAGTTTGACAAAGCCATTGGTTTCGCCCTCGGCAATGGCACGCTCAACATCCTCGAAATACATACGCCCAGTTTTGTATTGCGTGCCATCATGCTGAAGTTGCTCTTCCGTTTTGCCAACATGTGCCAGCGCCGGATCGGTATAGGTAACCCAGGGAATGACATAACCCTCGAACGATTGCGGCTCTTTGGCAAAGGCATTTTGTGCGGCTATCTTCCCCTG
The DNA here is from genome assembly GCA_963717105.1 of uncultured Chloroflexia bacterium. Classification (GTDB taxonomy): domain Bacteria; phylum Chloroflexota; class Ktedonobacteria; order Ktedonobacterales; family Ktedonobacteraceae; genus DATGJV01. The sequence goes on along the minus strand of CAVQVL010000003.1, from coordinate 38,309 downwards.
CTCGTAGGCCACATGTGTAAATTGCAAACCGCCGGTCACATCGCCCGCAGCCCAGATATGCGGCACGTTGGTGCGCAGGTATACATCCACAGTAATGCCACGCTTGCCCGTTTGCACTCCCGCCTTATCCAGATGGAGTGAGTCAAGTGCGGGTTTGCGCCCGATGGCAAGGAGAATTTCGTCAACGACAAGTTGCTCCTCCTCGCGCTCACCACAGCGAACCGTCAGACATTTTCCCCGTGTGTCTCGTTGCACACGCTGAAATTCGACATTTGTCTCCAGACGTAGACCCTGCTTTCTCAGTACATTACAGAGTGTGTCGGCCAGCTCGCGGTCTTCCTTATCGAGCAAGTCCGGGCTTTTCTCCAGTACAGTGACTTCGACGCCAAAGCGGTGAAACATCTGAGCAAATTCCATACCAATCGCTCCACCACCAATGATTGCCAATCGACGCGGTAACGTTGCGAGCGCGACCGCCTCTTTATTGGTGATATAGCCTGTATCTTTCAACCCTTCAATGTCTGGGATGACATTTTTATTACCGGACGTGATGATGATACGTTCGGCTGAAACTGTTCTATCGCCAACTTGCATAGCATGGTCTGAGATAAAGTACCCCGCGCCAGCAATGACTTCAATGCCCTTTTTTGCCAGGTCGGCAGCGGCCTCTTCCGATGTACCGCCGCGAATGCGTTTAATAACCTGTTGTACCCACGCCATGACAGCAGGCCAATCCGCCGTCGCATCTGGTATTCTCAGGCCATACTGATCGGCATGTTGGGCATGATAAAGCATTTTGGCGATATAAATCATTGTCTTCGTTGGGTCGCACCCATTATTCAGACATGTACCGCCTATTTTGTCACGCTCCACCAGCGCGACACGAGTACCATTGCTCGCGGCTGTCGAGGCGGCAGTACTGCCGGCAGCACCAGCCCCAATAACCAGCAAATCATACGTTTGTGTAGCCATGTGCTGCTCCTATCCTTTTTACTTCATGTGTCCTCTTCCACAAGACGCTCTTTGAGGAATGTGAGGACCGTCATTTCATCAGAACGCAAGCCATCCAGGGACAGGGAATTTTCAGCTACTTTTTCATGCTGCTGACGCAACGAACTAAGTAGCGCATTATCCATATATGCATTAATAATTTCTGGATGCACGTAACATTTACGGCATATGGTTGGCGTATTGCCAAGACGCTCAGCAGCGGCTTTGATGGCCTGCGCGACATTCTTTTTCGCCTCTGTTTGGGTCTCAAACTCTCCCAATTCTTCTAGCGCATCAGTCGCGAAAACGGTACCCGCCCAGGTACGAAAATCTTTGGCGGTAAAGCTCTGTCCAGAAATCTCGTGCAAGTAATCATTGACATCGCTGGACTCGATAGTCCGTCGCTCCCCATTATCATCAATATACTGAAAGAGTTCATGTCCCGGCAAATCCTGGCAGCGTTTGACAATTTTTGCCAGTCGCCGGTTGCGCACAGTAACAGTATGTTCCTTGCCACTTTTGCCACGAAAATGAAAGCGAATGTTTGAACCTGAAATATCAACATGGCGGTTACGCAACGTCGTTAAGCCATACGAGCCATTCTCACGAGCATATTCCTCGTTTCCGACGCGAATAGCAGTAGCATCGAGCAACCAGACAATGACGGCAAGCACCTTCTCATGTGGCAAGCCGGGCAAAGCTAAATCGTGGGCAACGCGCTCACGAACTATGGGCAACGTTTCTCCAAAGGCAACCATACGATTATATTTTGTCTCATCGCGTACCTCGCGCCAGCGCGAATGGTAATGGTATTGCTTCCTCCCCCTGGCATCACGCCCGGTGACCTGGATATGTCCATTGGGTTCGGGACATATCCACACATTGGTCCAGGCAGGCGGGATAACAAGCGAACGAATGCGCTGTAAGGAATCTTTATCATAAATCGGCTTGCCATCAAGTCCAATATAACTGAAGTGTTTGCCGATACGTTTACGCCGTATACCTGGCATAGTATCGCTGACATAACGTAATCCGGCGGTTTTAGCGATCTGGACAGGGTCTATCACATCCCCACATGGCGTCACTGTTTGCTCCACTTGTTCATGGGCTGTGGCTTGCACAGATGACACGTTCTTCCTCCTGTTCGATGTTTCATACACATGTGTGATATATATGTCACGAAACGCAGTAACATTTTGTGACAGGAGGGCCTTCGATCTTCAATGAGGAGTAAGTGCTTGCAAGAACTTGAAGTGGCCAATGAGTTTGCGACATCACCTGGATTTTGATATATCAAAATCCAGGTGATGTCGCAAACTCATTGGGCCACTTGCTTATGAGTTTCCACCCGACGGGGTCGTATCGGTGGCCGAAGAGGTTTCGACTTCATCGTGTCCACCGAATTGGAAGCGCATAGCCGACATGACTTTGTCGGCAAAATCGGCCTGGCCGCGTGAACTAAATCGCTCGTAGAGGGCAGCAGTCAGTACATGGGCCGGAATGCCTTCATCAATGGCCGCTCCGATAGTCCAACGGCCTTCGCCGGAATCCGAGACGCGACCCTTGAAATTTGCAAGATCAGGACTCTGAAGCAGGGAGATAGCCGTCAGGTCGAGCAACCAGGAGCCGATAACACTTCCACGACGCCATACCTCCGAGATGTCGGCGAGATTGAAGTCGTACTGGTAGTATTCCGGGTCACTCAAAGGAGCTGTCTCAGCATCAATATTTTGCTGATTCTTGCCGATATTGGCATGACGCAAAATATTGAGTCCCTCGGCATAGGCCGCCATGATACCATACTCAATGCCATTATGGACCATCTTGACAAAGTGACCGGCACCATGTGGGCCACAATGAAGATAGCCCTTTTCGGCAGTGCCACCAACCTCCTCACGTCCAGGGGTACGCACAGCAGTACCAACACCGGGGGCGAGTGTCGAGAAAATAGGATCGAGACGCTGGACAATTTCGTTTTCGCCGCCAATCATCTGGCAGTAACCACGGTCCAGACCCCAGACACCTCCGCTGGTACCGGCATCAACATAGTGAATGTTATGCTCTTTGAGCATCTTCGCACGGCGAATATCGTCGTGATAGTAAGAATTGCCTCCATCAACAATCACATCGTCGGGCGAGAGCAAGGGAATAAGCTCGGCCAGCGTGTCATCAACGGATGCGGCAGGTACCATCAGCCAGATAGCCCGTGGCTTGGCAAGCTGATTGACAAGATCGGACAACGAGTTTGCCCCACTAGAAATTGAGCCATCTTTCAGGCGCGTCTGCACAGTACTCGCGTGACGCGCATATCCAACAACGGTATGATTTGAGCGCAGTAGCCGCTTCGCCATATTGGCACCCATGCGGCCCAGACCAACAAGACCAATTTGCATAGAGTGTTCCTTTCTTTCGACTAATGTTACGATGTAGAGTACCCATAAGGAATATCCCTACTATACACGATACATATCTGGTGTTACTCCTGTATCGTTCTTCGCTGTCAAAGTTTCTCGTACATGTTGCCATTATCATTATACGGCAAGTTAGGTCTCCTTTGCCCATTCACCATTCACTCAATTATCCGTGTTGGGTTTCTCCTTGACAAATTCCCCGTTCGGATATTACAATTGAGAACATAGTTAAGTATGTTGATAAATTTAGTCAAATTAGTAACGAACGTTCACATGTTCTGAGAGGTCATTCACTTCATGGACACACCATCTTTTACGCTTGCTCAGTCCCCTCGTGTGGATACGCACCTTGCAAAGTTTTCTCAAGGTAGTGTGGTTGTACTCACCGCACTCGCTTTTCTCTTCTTCCAGCCAGTGATCGTCCTTATCGCAGCCGCAATCATGGCATTAAGTGCGCTTTTCCCTCCAGCAAGTCTTTTCCGCCTGCTCTATCGTGGCGTCGTGATACCGTTACACCTTTGGAAGCCACGGCTCGTCGAGGATGATCCCGCTCCTCATCGCTTCGCGCAAGGAGTCGGCGCGGTATTTCTAATTGCTGCAAGCATTGTGCTTTTCCTCACGAAAGTCACGCCGCTCGGCTGGACGCTCGATCTCATCGTTTTTGTGCTAGCTGCCATTAACCTGACCGTCGGTTTCTGCGCCGGCTGCCTGGTGTACTATTACCTGGGTCGCGTCGGCCTACTTCCGCGTGTACGCTACGAGGGCAGCTTCCACTGGAGAGGAGTGTGAGATGCCAGATATGCCGGACATTTTAGTACGCATTGGAGTGCTTCTCCTTGTAAGCCTGATTGCCTGCCTGCTAGTTTGGTGCGGGCGACGCTTCGTAGAGGCGCAACGGAGAAAAGTACTTACGGCTCCTCTACAGGGCAATACAGGAAATATGCCAGTTAAGGATGTAGTTTCTCCGGCATCTTCTGTAAAAATCCTGGCTTTTAGCACCGAAGATTGTAAACAATGCCATCAACTTCAGGCACCGGCACTCCAACGCGTCCAGCAACAACATGGAGATACAGTTGCAGTGATAGAAGTTGACGCCATGACTTCCCCAGAGCTTGCACAACAGTACCATATCCTGACAGTTCCTTCGACCGTCATTCTGGATGCAAGGGGTCAGGCTCATGCAGTAAATTTTGGATTTGCGAATACACAGAGGCTCCTGCAACAAGTAGAGGGGGTTCTGGCGCAAGGAGTGCCTGTCAGCTTGTAAGAGGTTTACCAACGTTCTCGACCGCAGGAAACACGTATCTCGTTCTGGTTTGGTGTGAATTCAGGCCTGGCAGTCATAGGGAATGTTGGTTCAAATGAACGTCTACAAAACTATACAGCGGTTGGAGATGCGGTCAATGAGGAAATGCAGGCAAAAAATAACGTAGCGAGAAAGGAGCTACACTGTTTTGCGACGACCTTGACGCCCCTTATATTCGTATTTGTTTCGATACGTTCGATCTCCACAAAAAATGTTTCGTCGTTTGAATGGTTCAGGCGTTGTTTGGCGAAGTTTCTCCTGGACCTGGGGCAGATCAGCACCAATCGCATAATACCATGGCTCTTCTAAAGAAAACCGGGATTCAATGCCTATTGTGGGCAGGCGATATCGTACTGCTTGCAAAGATATTCAACCGATGCGGCACAAAAAACAGCCCATTGAAACTGTTCAGGAGAGAGATATTCTCCATTACCTCTATGGACTCACACACCAATTCGGAACGAAGATGTTTGTAATACCCAAAAAATTGGTGCATAAAATTGCCAAGCGGTATCCAGGGATCTGAACCCGCGCAAATTTCTTCAAAGGAACGCTTGAAGGTTTGAAGGCGTACACGCTCTGAAGACCCTGTCTCAGTGCATTCAAGCGTTGTTGTTTGCTCTTCGTGTGTCATCATGCTGGTCTTCCCTCCCTTCAATCTCATTATACCATAGAGAAGACGAAAACAACAGGCAAACAAAACTCAGGGAAATAAGACCTCAAGTTTCTCATCAACCTCCCAAAATTCCTGGGCATCTGGAAGCAAAAATTTATCAACAATCATCTTTGCCTGCTCCCGTGTGTGTATTTTTAACTCTTGAATGAGTGTTTGAATATCCTTCTCACTGATCGATCAGGGAGAGGTGGATCGTGCCAATGTCCCCCACGACCGCAAACTGAGAGCCTGACCAGACTACACTAAAAAGGATTTGCGAGGTACCCGAGTGCTGGGCTGTCCAAGTGCGCCCATCGGGCGAGGTAAGGATCGTGTCAAGAGAGGAATTTAGCACCGAACTGCCACCCACAGCCACAAACTGAGAGCCTGACCAAGCTACACTAAGAAGGGTTAGCAAAGTATCCGAGTTCTGGGCGGTCCAAGTGTGCCCATCGGATGAGGTGAGGTATCGTACCAGTTTCTCCTACTGCCACAAACTGAGAGCCTGACCAAGCTACACTAAGAAGGATTTGCGAAGTGCCTGAGTTCTGGGCGGTCCAAGTGTGCCCATCGGATGAGGTGAGGATTGTTCCCTTGTCTCCCACAGCCACAAACTGAGAACCCATCCAAATTATGCTAACAAGGATTTGCGAGGTGCCTGAGTTCCGCACAGTCCAGATGCGCCCATCGGGCGAGGTGAGCATGATGCTAGTGCTACCAGACCCTATCACTACAAACTGAGAGCCCGACCAAGCTGCATCATTAAGAGCGAGCGACGTGCCTGAGTTCTGGGCAGTCCAAGTGCGCCCATTGGGCGAGGTGAGGATTGTTCCCTTGTCCCCTACAGCCATAAACTGAGAGTCCAACCAGGCTACACCAAAAAGAGCGAGCGACGTGCCTGAGTTCTGCACGTTCCAAGTATGTCCATCGGGCGAGGTGAGGATTGTGCCAGTACCCCCCACGGCCACAAACTGAGAACCTGACCAGGCTACACTCCAAAGGATTTGTGAGGTATCCGAGTGCTGGATGTGCCACGTCTGGCCGAGTCCACTGGCATTGGCCCGAGCGGTCGAGGTAGCGTTGGTTCGAGCCGTGGCAGTAACGTTAGCTTGAGCTGCGGCGGTAGCATTAGCTTGAGTACTCTTGCTAGAGGTGTTTGGGGTCGCTTGCCCGTGCGATACGTTCCATGGCCAGTTGCCTGTAGCCGCGCCATAGACGCCAAGACTCGCTCCCCCAAGAAGCATCAGGGTTAGCAGAATCAGAATACTGAGGACAGCAGGTGTTGGCAGAGGGAGAAGCATGGCTGAACGCTGAAGAGGAACGGCAGTTTCCTCAGCTTGGCCGCGTCGCTCTTCCCTAGTGCGAGGATTCGGGAAAAATGGGACGTCAGCCACGTCGCCTTCGCTCTGATCAGGAGAGTGCAGACCAGGACGAGGAGTGTTTTTCTCTGGTAAGGCAGCCAATCGATCCTCTGTCAACTCTTTAATATCGCGCAATGACAGATGAAAGGGCCGATAGAGGTCCCCGTTCTTGAACACGTCGAACAAGCATGACGAGAACATGGTACAACTCTCGTCGGGCAAGAGCAAGGAAGGGGATTTCTGATCGGAGGAACAGAGAAGCACTGTCCCTTTCCTAGGAAAGCCGCGGCTTCTGGCTTGAACATGAAAGGCATTCAGTGTTTTAGTAATGGCGGTCTGATCTGGTCCTCCCTGGAATGAGCGAAAAGCAGCAGCGGCAAAGCAACAGTCCAGGAATAGATACCGTCGCGTCCGGCGTGCCTTTTCTCGCAACACTTCCGCCAGCGCGTCAATGGCCATGCCCGATGCTCTCAAACTGCTAGCATTGGTGCGACGATGCATTAGGTAAAAATCAGCAGTTGGACCGGCAAAGCCCCCATGCCCTACGAAATAGATCAGCACGTCGCGCGTTGCCTGGTTTGCTGCTTCCAGTGCCCGTGTCCGTCGTTCGAGGAAGGAACCAAGCATTTCCAACTGATCGGAGGAACTGGTTTGCGCGTCGAACAGATCCAAGAGATTCGTCACCGACAGGCCAAAGCCGTTTGGATCGAGCATGTAATCCCTGAACCCTTGCGCGGCATGCGCGAAGGCTCCCGATGCCTGGAAACCTGGAGAATTCGGCCAAGCACTGGCACCAAGTACGATGACGAGGGTGGTTGGTGCAGTGGGTGGAAAGGCAGCTGTACTCATGAACCGGGCTCCTTGTGTTCAGCGTTTTGCGTCAGGAACAGGTGCAGTAATTGCGCGGCATCTTTGTTTGTCAGATTCTCGGCCACAATCTTTTTCTCTGCTGTCACAATTGTCAATGAAGCACTGCGGCGTTTTTGTAACCAGTTACCGATCGCTTGGACCGTCGCCACCAATGTAGGCGTCCCCATGATAAGCACCAAAGAAGCTCCCAGGTCCTGGGCTAGAGGATTCTCTCGTTGCCGCTGCACAGCAATCCCAGCAATAGCATCTAACGGACCTCTCGCAGCTCTTCTGCGTAACAATTCGCCTCGGCCTTCGAAACCCCCTCAAAGGAGAGAAGGTAAGTCTGCTCACTCATCGTGTCTCCTCCTTACGAGAACAGAGATTACACTCTGGCTCGGTGTGTACCCTCGCTTGGAACGTGGATGCTCCCGCACAGCTTCATTCTGCTGCAAGCGAAGGCAGTATCAATATGACTCATTCTGCTGAGATTGACATGCACCGTTCCACACCTTTCGTCTTGTACCTCCAGAAGCCCGTTCTGGAGTCCATTTTCCTAGATTCTTCTTGCACATTCAGCAAGTTGCCAAGTACTTTCTCGATTCACCCAGCGCAAGCCCAAATTTTAGAGTTGAGGATGTCGTTTGGGAATCGATAGAAGATTATTGGCCTCTTTTTGACGGTGCGAGTAAGTATTTGGAAGATAGCTCTATACCCTCAATTTTAAATTGATTTAGAATATCAACTTCTTAGCTTTTCAGCCACTTACTAAACTCATGCACTGCGCTGGATAATGCGCTATATAAAGAAAAAGTTATAGAAATGACAATCAAATTTATAATAACTAAAGGAATTGCAAACAAGCACAAAAGAAGCCACCAATAATTGCCGCCATTTGAAATTACAGAAGCTATAGAAACGAATACCGTTTCAATTATGACTCCAAATGATGTTGGTATCAAAGCATCTGAGACATCTCCTTCATCCATAAATGACGCAAAACCACTAATAAATCCAGCCAATGCGAAACTAAGATAAAGTAACCAGCTAGAGAGTGAAAACAGAGAAGCACTTTGTACTGTAAAATTTTGTACTGCAAAAGGAATACTAGCCCAAATAAAAAAGAAAATTAGAGAACCTATTCCTCCTGTCAAGAGACCTGGCCAGCAACCAAAAACCAGACCCAAAAAATTGTGGTGTGCAAAATACCAAGGCTAATAGAACAAATCCTACGATAGTAACGCCATTATTAATCAGTAGTATAGCTATAAAACACAAAACAACGAAGGTAAAAATGCCAACAAGAGAGGCCAAGATTTGTCTTCGAGTGATGAACAATTTCTTTATTTGGCTGATAAGCCAGCCATTTATCTTTCCAAGTGGGCTTTTAGCACTTTGTACTGGCTGCTCCTCCCTGCTAAATTGGTTGGAATTATAAAATCCTTGCGGCTGCATTACAAGGTAAGGTTCTGGTTGTTCCACAGATTGTGTGACAAATGGAGCAGGTAATGATACTGGAACTATCGATGGTTTAGAATCAATTTCTGGGAATACATCTACAGTTGATCCGGCCGATGCCCTGAGATCTTTCGTTCGGTTTCTTTTTGAGGCATTATTTCTATATATAGCTGGATTCTTCCTGGCTCTGTATGGCATAAGTCTTTCAGCAATTTGTTTCAACTCCTGCTCGACTATCTCCATACTTTCAGGTCTCTCGTTCATTTTACGTGCTACCATACTGCTGATAAGTGTCTGAAGCCGCATAGGAATGAAGCGAACATATGAATTCAAGAGGTTGAAATTCAAAAAGCTCAGAATTTTCACAAGGTGGATGCCCAGTTAGTAAGTGATGAAGCGTAGCACCAAGACTATAAATGTCAGAGCGAATGGTTGTCTGAGCTTTACCATATTGCTCAGGTGCCGCATATCCCTGTGATATAAATGCATAGGTGTCTTTCGTTTGTCCTTTAAAATACTTGCGATACCGAAATCTATCAGATAGAGATGCCCATCTGGGTCCTCATGATATTACCTGGTTTAAGATCACGAAAAATGATAGGTTCCGGTTGCGTATGTAAATAGTGAAGCACATTACAGAGAGTTATTCCTATTTGAAGAACCTCTTTAACGGGTAGTCTTCCATCCTCTGACTCGCGTAGATAATCTTGCAAATTTCTTCCCTGAATGAAACTCATCACTAGAAACCAACGACCATCTTCTTCAAAATATTCATAGATAGAGGGTAAATTGGGATGAGCGAGATTTGCTAACATGAATGCTTCATGTTTGAAGCCCTCTATAGAATTTTTAACTTCCTCAGGTGTTGACCTGGAGTCTCTGTTTATTACTTTTACAGCTACAAGACGATTAGCCAGTTGGGTATCTTCTGCCTTGAAGACAACCCCCATACCACCTTTACCTGCTGGTTCGATAATATTATATCGATTTCTGAGAAGCATATAACCACACTCCTTTTTACTGAAAGTAAACAAAAATATATCAAAAAGGATAGCGATATTTTCTAATATAAAATACGTAAAGGCCTGATAATTTGTTGCACTTTTTTGTACTATGAAAACAAGTTCCCTTGATATAAAATAACTACTCGGATGACCTGGGGACTAGCAATGGCTATCCCGCGAAAACAGTAGCTAGAGTGGAAAGCTTTGCATAGTTATACTATTCAGCAGAATGCCCAAACTATCAGCGAACCTTCAGTTACTGTTTTCGCTTATCTGTCTTTCTGCGTTGTACAAAATCTTCGTAGTCTTCACGAGAGATGCGGTACTCGCCACCTACATCTAATGCCACGAGTTCGCCCGATTGTATCCATCTCCGCACAGTGTTGACATTCACCTTTAAGTCTTTGGCTAATTCCTCGGTTGTAAGCCAGTTCTCACTCTGTGGCATACGACAATCTCCTAAAAAACATAGTTACAAGCATTGTACTACGGATAACTTGTTCAGTCAATCAACATACATCTAAGTGTTGCCAAATATTGCTAGATATTGTAAAAAACATAAATATATGTTAAAATACACTCAGTGATAGTAAAATACTTTTCAAGAGCATTAAAGAGTACTTACTTTCTATCCGAAAAGCAGAGGATTCCTCCGTAAACAAGCATTCACCACTAACAATGAAAATGAGCTATTTTCAGGAGAGAAGCAAATGGGACTACTTGGAAAAGGCGTGCCCGATTCAAAAAGAAAAGGGCATATTAGCGAGTCGGCAATTGTCACAAGGTTTCTGCAATGCGGATATATGGTGTTAACACCCTATGGTGGGAGTGAGCGGTATGATCTAGTGATTGAAGATGTTGATGGGCAGTTCTGGCGCATCCAGTGTAAATCAGGGTGGATTGAGAATGGCGCGGTATGTTTTGATACTGCTAACCATAACGTTACAGGAACAAAGAGGGATTGGCGGCACTACCGAGGACAATGTGATTATTTTGCTGTATATTGTGCCGATTTAGGTCAGGTCTACCTTGTTCCAGTAGAACAAGTAGGGGAAACTCGCGCTCATCTGAGGACAGAACCAACAAAAACAACCAGACGAAAAACGTGCGATGGGCAAAGGACTACGATTGTAAGTGGGCCCAGCTGGGGTCGAACCAGCGACCAATCAGTTATGAGCCCGTTGCTCTAACCACTGAGCTATGGGCCCTTGCAGAGGCATTGTAACACACTTACGTAGTGTTGTGAAGTAGCAATTTCTTCCTATGGGTGGCGCAGGAACAAATCGCACACCGGGAATTTTTCCGTGCTAGTTCTGGAGGAAATGCTGCGTATTTCGCGTACAGATAGCGTGCCACGTTACGAATCAGGCTAATGGATAAAATTTCGTGATGCTACTATGCACTATAAACTTATATGTGTGTTATAATGAGGTCAGTTACGGGAGGGTCTTATTCCGCCCTGGCGAGTGGAGATTGGAAATTGAGACCCGTTACTTGAGGGCCGCGCCACACGTCTAGCAGAAAATGGGCGCGGCAAAATTTTTCCCAGGGAGCACTATTCAATGGAGAATGAAATAACAATTCGTATCGGCGGCGAGTCCGGTGAAGGAACCATCTCTGGTGGCGATATCATCGCACTGGCCGCCGCACGCTGGGGGTATCATGTCTATACCTTCCGCACCTTCCCCGCCGAAATTCTCGGTGGGCCGTGTTTGTTCCAGGTTCGTATCGGCGAAAAGCCGATTAAGTCAATGGGCGACTTTGCTGATGTCCTCGTCTGCCTCAATAAAGAGGCATTTGATCGCAATATTCACGATCTCCGTCATGGTGGAGTTCTGGTGTACGATCCCTCCGACTTCACGCCTGATGCCGGCGACTTTATCACCTATGCCGTTCCTTTCAATGAAATTGCGCGTAAACAAGTACAGCTCTTCCAGACCAAAAATATGGTTATGCTGGGTGCCATTTCTGCCTTGTTTGGTCCACCTTTTGAAGCAATCGTTCAGGTTGTGGAATCTAAACTCTCCAGGTCACGTAAATCCAATCCTATTCTGATGGAAAAGAATATGCTGGCTCTGGAAATTGCGCAAAAATATGTTACCGAACAATTGCCCAAACGGGATGCCTACCAGTTAGGACCTGTTGAGAAAGCGGACCGCGTCGTTCTCAATGGCAATCAGGCCGTTGTAGCCGGTGCGCTGGCTGCTCATTGTGAGTTCTTCGCTGGCTATCCAATTACGCCTGCCAGCGATATTATGGAGGCACTGGCAAAAGAACTGCCGCAGGTCGGCGGCACATTTATGCAGGCCGAGGATGAAATAGCCGCGCTCGCCGCAGTGATGGGAGCCTCGTTCGGCGGCGTGCGTGCCATGACGGCAACCTCCGGCCCCGGTTTCTCACTGATGACAGAATTGATCGGTTATGGCTCGATGACGGAACTGCCCGCGGTGATCGTTGATGCACAACGCGCAGGCCCAAGCACCGGTATGCCCACAAAGATGGAACAGTCCGACCTGAGTTTCGCGCTCAACGCCAGTCACGGTGATACACCACGTATGGTGGTCGCGCCCGCCAGCGTCGCCGATTGCTACGGCTTGATGATTACCGCGTTCAATATGGCTGAACGCTACCAGATGCCAGTAATCTTCCTCACCGACCAATCCCTGACCGCCCGCGTGGAAAGCGTAGAGAGAAGCGTCTTCCGGCCAATGGCGATTGAGCATCGTCTCATTGCCAGTGGCAATGGATATAATGGACATAACGGGCAAAATGGACACACCAGTGCTTCGGAAGTTGCCCATAGTTTCGCTCGTTACGCCTACACCGCCAGTGGCATATCCGCCACCAGCACCCCCGGTACCGGTGCCCTTCCCTACGTTGCAACCGGTTTGGAGCATGATGAACATGGTCATCCCGATTATGAGCCGGAAGACCATACCGCCATGACGAAGAAACGCTACCGCAAACTGGAAACCGCTGCCGAAGAATTACCGCAACCCGAACGTTATGGTGACGCGGACGCCACCATCGGTATCATCGGTTGGGGTTCGACCGAGGGAACCATTCAGGAAGCGGTTGACCGCGCTCGCGCCAAAGGCTATAAGGTCGCGGCACTTCATCCAAGAATTCTTTCCCCATTACCGGACCGCGCCATTCATGCATTCATCAACTCAGTAGACAAAGTTATTATCCCGGAGAATAATTACTCCGGTCAGCTTGCCAATTTGCTGGGTGGGAGATATGGCTTGCAGGCAATTCGTTTGAACAAATTTGGTGGTATTCCATTCACAGCAGGCGAAATCCTGCGCAAAATTGAGGAGGTCGGTTAGTCGTGGTACAAACACCAGTCAATTTTACACCGAAAGATTTTAAAAGTGAAGTAAAGCCCACCTGGTGTCCTGGGTGCGGCGACTTCGGAGTACTCAATGCGACTTATCGCGGTCTGGCAAGCCTCAAGCTGCCACCGGAACAGACGGTCGTCGTGTCGGGTATTGGCTGCTCTAGCCGCTTTCCGCACTTCATGAAGACTTTTGGTATTCATAGTGTACATGGACGTGCGCTACCACTGGCACAGGGTATGAAGATGGCGCGACCAGACCTGACCATCGTGGCCGTCGGCGGTGACGGCGATATGTTCAGTATTGGCGCAGGCCACCTTGTCCACGCCGCGCTGCGCAACATTGATATAACAGTTGTCGTGATGGACAATGAGATTTATGGGCTGACAAAGGGTCAAACCTCGCCTACTTCACCGCATGGACATGTGACAAAATCTACGCCTTACGGTCTGATGGCCTCGCAGTTCAACCCGATTGCGACTGCGCTCACCCTCAACATGAGCTTTGTCGCTCGTGGGTACTCTGCCAAGCCAAAAGAGCTGGCAGCATTAATCGAGCAGGGTATTATGCACAAGGGCTTCTCGTTTATTCACGCGCTCAGTCCTTGCCCGACGTTCTATAACACGTTTGATGCCTGGGATGCGTCCGTGACTCACATTCCCGACGATCATGATCCGCATGATCGCATGAAGGCTCTGGCACTGGCAATGGATGCCGAGAAGCAATTCATGGGCGTTTTCTATGAGCAAGAACGCCCCACAATGGACGAGGCGGCCCACCAGTTGGCACAACAAGGTAAGACATTCGACCTTGACAAATATATGTCACGTTTTGCATAGGCAGTCGGGTTCCACCTGTCAAAGAAAAGAGCCTGACAGCCACAAGGGACATTCCTTGTGGCTGTCAGGCTCTTTTCTTTGACAGGTTACATGCCCGTTACGAAGCGTATGTATTTGCCCTGGCTGCATTAGCAGCGTTGACGGCATTAAGCACAACGTTAGAAAACTTTTCACCGCAGGGGTTGCAGAACAGCCCACTTTCATTGTGGTAGCTTCCACCGATGGCCGTGAGTTGTTTTTCGGCTGGTTTGCCACACCATTCGCAGGAACTACCGCGTGGGGCAAAATCCACGGAAACGGGTCGTCGGAATTCATTGTCTGACATTAGGTATCCTCCTTGTTCGTGCTGATGGGTACTTGTACTTTGCTCATACACGAAAACTATAGACAGCACAGTAGGGGAAACCCGTATCGAGTGGTCAGCAACATTGGAGAATCCACGGTGATACGGCATCTACAAGAACGCGCACCATCGCCTGGAAGCTACATCGCTCCGCGTACCGCAAAACAGAACTGTATTTCTATTTATCGGCACATAACATACTATAGCACATTTTGATGAAATATGCCAGAGCAATGTAAGCTGTCCCTAGTCTTCCTCATCCAATGCTGGAAAGCGCGGGGAGAGACGGTCTCCGATAATCCAGCCGATCGTGCCAAGCACAAAGGTGAGACCGAACCAGACCAGTAGAACTTCATTGAATGCAACATTAAAGACAGCAGCCAGAATACCTGCCAGCACAATTCCCACGATCAAGCCCGTTGTCACACCTATCAAACAACCCGGATGCGCGAGGTTACGACCTCGTAGTCTCTTCATCATACCGTAAAAGTGTCCTTATCTTACAGAAAATCTATCTTGTTGAATGATAACGCCGCTCTGCCTCATCGTCAAGCAAGGTAGGGACTTATACCTATTTTGCAACAGCAGTTACATGAAAGTCCTATTTTGCTGGACAATCCTTCGTTTTGCGACTATACTGAAAAAAGCATCCTCTACGAAAGAGAAGAACGTACTTCAACGTATTTCATAGAAGAGAGACGACTGTGCATAGTGGCAGCACATTAATTGTAATGCGTGGATATCCCGGTACGGGCAAAAGTACTATCGCCAGAGCAATCGCGGCGGCTCTGCACGCACCGTTGATTGACCGGGACATTATTCGTCAAAAAGCCGTTGATATTTTTGGGGATTTACCCGAAGTTGGGCGTTTTTCATATGAAACGATGTTTGCTATTGTCAATGAGCAATTGAGTCTTGGCCTCAGCGTCGTTATTGATACCCCCCTGACCTACCATACAACGTTTGAGCAAGCAAAGGCACTCGCCAGGGAATTCTCGATCCCTATGCTGGTAGTCCACTGCCAATGTTCTCCGGAGGTGCAAAGACGTCGCCTGGAAGGACGCAAGGGCAAGGTTTCACAATTCCAGATCACCTCCTGGGAAGAATGGGAGCAGTGGAGGGCACGCTTCGAGGATTTTGACGACGAAGGCTGTGCCATAGATACGTCCAACCCTCTTGATGATTCGCTGACAAAGATTATGCGTTGCATCTATGACCTTCAGAGCACACAAAAGACCCAGGCGAAACATAATGACTACAGCGAGCGGAATTTCTCCGATCAGCATCCTATCTAGTAGTACCTCTTGTCCGATGTTCGTTTTTTGCATATAATACTTGAGGTAGGCTCTTACAGAGATAAATAGCGCCAACCGTGCATCACACCCTGTAAGAATAGATTGACAAACAGGGATTGCATCCTTCGTATAATGGAGATCTCAGACACTTATCAGCGCGATACACACGAATGAGTGCTGGCATTCACTATATGACGTAAGGGTGTTGAAACAAACAACCACACTATTTTTGTTGAAACGAAAGGAATGTAGTATCATGGCAAACGCTGTAAAAGACAAAGTTACCGAGAAAATCGAAATCATTGACGAGCTGGACGAGAACACCGGAAAGAAAGGCAGCAAACTCTGGTTCCTCGCCATTCCGGCAGTACTCATTCTGGCCGCAGGCGCATTTATCTGGGTGCGCCGCTCCTTCGGCACATCGGAAGAGTAAACTAACCGACAGGGGAATACAGGTATGATTTTGTTCATACCTGTATTCTTCCCTTTTTCATGACCATAACATCTTCTTTCCTTTAAAGAGAATGCATGTTGGGAGGTTCCATGGGTTTCCAGTTCAAACGTTTCAAACAGGCAGCGAGGCTTCTCGTGGTGCCGTTACTTTGTCTACTCCTCCTGACTGCGTGTTCATCAGGTTCGCCACAATCGTCTACCAATGCAACAACCAGCACTGCCACTGCACCGGTAACGCCTAATATTCCTACATCTGCACCTACCACTGCTCCTGTCATTGCGTGGCCAGCCTTCGATGGGGGCGGTCCAAGCAGCGGCGTCAACGCCAGCGAGAAAGGTATCACTCCAGGCAACGTGAGTGGTCTCACAAGATTATGGCAACAAACGTTACCGAATGTAGTAGATAGTTCGCCAGTTGAATTACCCAATGTGAAAACACCGGTTGGTACGAAAACGTTACTCTTCGTTACGGCACTATCTGGTAGTTTACTGGCCCTTGATGCCAACACAGGCCAACAGCTCTGGCGACAAAATACCAGCGGCCCAAAGTTTACCACCAGTTCACCCGCCCTTGATCCTTCAGGCCAGTATGTCTATAGCTATGGATTGGGTGGAAAGATTCACAAATTCGCCGTTGGCACTGGCACAGAACAGACCAGTGGAGGCTGGCCTGTAACTATCACGAACATGCCGGAGGTAGAAAAGGGTTCATCCGCGCTGAACATCGCTAATGGCTATCTCTACATGACGACCAGTGGGTATCCGGGCGACGCTGGACACTATGAAGGGCACGTCGTGGCAATTTCACTCTCAACGGGTGCAATGAGCGTCTTTAATTCCCTTTGCGCAAATATCCACCAACTGCTGGATAATGTATCTACCGATACCAATTACTGTCCCGATGTGCAGTCAGGTATCTGGGCGAGGCCGGGCGCAACGGTTGATCCTATAACAGGCAATGTCTTCGTCACTACGGGCAACGGTAACTACACGGCCAGCACCGGTGGTAACGATTACGGCGATAGTGTGATCGAACTCAGCCCCAACCTGCAAAAAGTTATTGATAGTTACACACCGAGCAACTATAGTTATCTGCAATCAACCGATCTCGATCTCGGCGGTGCCGCTCCCACCTTGCTCCCCATGCAAAAAGGCAGTTTGACACCGTATCTCGCCGTGCAAGCGGGAAAAGATAGCACCTTGCGACTGCTCAATCGCCAGAATCTTTCTGGCAAGGGCGGACCGAATCATGTGGGAGGCGAGCTTCAAACCGTGAATGGAGCCATGCAAGGAAGTATAATTACACAGCCGATTGCCTGGAATGACGCGCACAACACAACATGGATCTTTGTTACCAATGGCAATGGACTCGGTGCATTCAAAGTCGTTACCGACGCACAGGGACATACCACTCTGCAAAGAGTATACCAGAATAACCATGGTGGAAGTTCGCCTTTCATTGCCAACGGCATTCTTTTTGTGCAAGGTAACGATGTCCTGTGGGCAATGGAACCGACAACTGGCAATGTTCTCTGGAGCAGCACGCAACCATCGGCAGGCGGCTCCATCGGCTCCCTGCACTGGCAAAGTCCTATTGTCGTCAACGGACATGTCTATGTGCCGGATGGAGATGGCCACCTCACTGCATATGGATTAAAATAGCCTTACCGTCTTACAGATGACATCCCGTTCATGGTAAGGGCAAAGCCTGCTCTTGTCCTTTGATGGTGGATTGCGCTGTTATCTCACACTCCTTGATGTCAAAAGTGTGAAAGAACCAGTCATCATCATATTTGCGCTTCAATTCCAGCGTGCGCCTTTTGAGCAAGATATCGCTGATCCTTACTCGTCGCAACGCTTCATCAAAGCTGGGCGTCTCCGTGTGTGCCGCAATGACACGCTCAATACGTTGCTCATTAAAATGTCCATAGACGAGACGAAGGAAATTGTATGAAGTATCAATCCACCCAAATGAAAAAGGGGCAGAACGCCGGAAGCGGTGGGAAATCTCAACCTGCGGGACAATCTTCACCTGATAACCGAGAAGCCAAACACGCAGGCACATTTCCAAATCTTCGCTGCCAAAGTTCATCATCCCTGCATCATATCCGCCAATCTCATAAAAAAAATCTCTGCGGAATGCCTGAAAACACCCACCGGCCAGGGGAACCGCATAAGGGTCAGAAGATTGCTTGCCAAGCCATTTAGGCTCCAGACGTTCACCTTTCCAGCTTATTCCATAACCTATGGCATGAGGATTGCCCCAGGCACTTACAGCAGGCACAACAAGCTCCACTTGCTCCTCGTATAAGACATCTAAAATAGAAATTAGCCAGTTCTGGGGAAACAGCATATGAGCGTCAACAAAGATCAGGATGTTACCTTCAGCAAAGGCCGCTCCGTAATTCCTGGCTCCCGCCACACCGAGACGCTCATCAGTCTTGAGAAGACGAATCCGCGAATCGTCCATTCGCCCAATAAAGTCGGTACTGCCATCGGTAGAACCATTATCCACAATGATGAGCTCGTAGGTGCCTGTAATTGTCTCCTGGATGCTCTCGATCGTCATGGAGAGATTCTCTCCTTCGTTGACCGTTGGAATGACCAGACTTATCTGTTTATCCATAAAAATTCGCTTCCCATCCTGAAACAACGAAGACAACAATAGCATCTATCAATTTTCTCGGAGTTGCCGACGCAAAGGTACCCCTTAGCTAGAAGCAGGTAAGGGGTACCTTTGCAGTCTCACACGGTAAGTCTATACCCTCCGTTAAAAAGCTCCTGACTATTACCACTTAGTCATCTTTCTTCTCTCCAAGCTCACCCTCGATCTTATCCTCGATCCAGTCCAGAGGGTTGTCATCATCATCTGATTTTGGCTTTGGTGTCGGTGTTGGCGCCGGCGTTGTTGTCGGGGCAGGCGTCGTCGTTGGTGCTGGCGTTGTCGTTGGTGCTGGCCTTGTCGTTGGCGCTGTTGGAGGTACTGGTTTTTTATTACTCGGGTCCGATTGTGACGGGATTTGGAGTTTCTGCCCTGGATAGATGAGATTAGGATTATTTCCGACCACCCCTTTGTTCGCTGCATAGATGGTATCCCAATCTTCAGGATCGCCGTAGGCTCGCTGTGCTATGCCCCAGAGCGTATCACCCGGTTGCACAGTATATTCCTGGCCTGGTCTGGGTTGCGGATGTTGAGACATTTGATCCTCCTCGTTTGTTCTTGAAAACAACATGTAACGCATGAGCTAGCAAATGGGAAACGAGACGTCATGCTTTCCCGCTAATCGGTTGGGCATTCGACAAGCAATAATGAGCTTGTCTTTCTGTATGGGGATCCAGTAGAAAACGCACTACGATGTTACATATGTAGTTGTACTACTTGTCTACAATAGAGCCAGAAACAATGTGGCTCACCAGTGATCGTTCAATGGTTACAACAGCAGAGCAATGAGGCATTTATCATTATCCCGCCTAAATAAAGATATGCCGATTGCTTTCTAAGTATAACATGTTTTTTTTGACTTTGCCAGTAGAAGAGATAGCAAATCGGGACTTTTCTGGAACGAGCAATAAAATCAAACAACCGGATTTGCGCTTTTGATATTGATCTATCGGGTTTTTGACTTCGGGTTGGCCATCACTTTGCCATGCGGTGTACTACCCAGTATACTCCCGCCTTTCGGGTTTTGCTCAAATTTCAACTCCGACCCTACAAATGCTCCGATGGGACCAAAGGCTGCACGCGCAACCTGTTTTATCTCATCTTTACGGTCTTCGTCGGTCCAGAAAACATAGGCCAGAAAATCATAGCCATCCTTGATAGCTTTCTCAACTTTTTCTCCACTGGGACTTTCAACCAACACTGTCCAATCTTGCAGAGCAAAGAATTCAATCAACGGGTTGGTAATGGCAACATTATGATTGAGATCATCAAATTCGAGCAGGACGCGGTTATAACCCTGTTCAAACGAATCGGCAACAGCAGTACCGGCGGGACCAAATCTGGTCAAGGCATCGCCCAATCGCCCCATCACACTGCTCACGAAAGCCGCAACCCCTCCCCAAAGGAGGACTACCAAAGTCAGGGGATTAGTGATCTGACCGGTATTGAGGTCGCGAATTTGCGGTACAAATAAAGCTGCTAATACCAGACCCAGCACAATCAGGCCAATAATCAGAATTACCCCAACAGCATTGAGGCCGCGCTTACGCAAGCGTAAAAACTCGTTGCTTGTGGCGTGTTCCAGGTCTTGCATGAAATCGTTGAGAATTTTCTGTGAGACATTATCCATAGTGAAGGTGCGCAAATCTCGCTGGCCCAGGATCAATGTTCGCCATAGATCCGCCTGTTTGATCAACGCCAGGCGCAATGCTTGCGCCTGGGTACCCCACTGTAGTGGCAAAAGCGGTTCGGCGTCGCTGCTCGGAGGATGGGCAGGTGCGGCCATCGGCATAAGTAACGGTCTGACTATATCGGAGTTTGTAGAATCCGCGGTTGGGGCAGGAGCAGGTTTACACATCTGCGCCACCGCTCGCTGCCAGTATTCCAGGCTCTCGTTTACCGCGTGTACGGCTTGCCCTGGCGAGACAAGGCTACCACTCGTAGCCAGTAAATTCGTACCTGCAATGGAACCATCAGACATCCTATCCAGAGCTTTGCTCAGTGCCGAGATGCGCAGTTGGAGGTAATTAATGTCACGTTCGTTAAATATACCCATCCAGGTATCACGAACTTTTTTCGTCAGCCTCCCCCCTATATCACTATTTTTCTGTTGATCGGAGGTGAGTTGGATAGAGTTTTCTAAAGGTACCAGGGCAACCGAAACACCCCATGTCAGCGCAGCTAATGACCGACCTGCTTCGTAAGCGAGCAGCTCGATTTCATTGTTCGGCGAGTCAATATCAACGAAAAAGCTCTCACGCAGAAAGCCATCCCACGCTTCTAATAAGCGAATGACCAGGCTGCTGAGTGCCTTAATTGCTTCTTTTATCTGCGTATCAGACGGAACAGGGAGATCTTCACAGGCTGGTTCTACCAGTACGGGTTGATCCTCTTCGGTCAGGTCTTCAGGAAAAGCTGTTGTGAGCGGCGAAACGCCAAGGATTCTGGGTACCAGTTCCTTCTGATAGCATTCTATTGTCATCGGATCAAGAGCTTCATCAGCGGAAGTCCACAAAAGGGTAAGACAATTAAGTGCTCGTCGCGTCACGTCGTACAATCTGAAATTCTGCACAAAAGGGATTACACAATCATTGCCCGTTTTACCCGGTTTGATAATTCTGACGCCAACGTTGGCATAGTCGAGCTTACCAGGATAGAGATACAGGTAAGGAAAATCGGTATCATCATAATCAGGCGACTCAGGCGGCGTAGGCGGATTGATATCATAAATAGTATCAGTGGTATCGCTATCAGGAAAGCGCTGGAGATGCAACGTGACAATACGCCTGAAGATTTCTCTCATCACACTCGTAAGCCATTCATTATCGCGCAATTCGGTCGAAAGCGATTGAGCTTTGGCAGAAATCGCCTTTACTCCATTCGCAGTACCCTGGCTAAGGAGTGACTCGATGTCGTTTAATACAACATTCTTTAGTAATGAATCAATCGCATCTGGCTGCTGTTCCGCCGCCCCGGCGGTTGGTTGGGCTTGCTGATTCCCAGCATTAGTAGCGGCTTGAGACGGCTGATCTCCTGTACCGATTGCTGGTTGCGGTTGCTGATTTCCAGCACTGGCACTGGTAAGCGGACCGGTGATACTGGCAACGAAAGAGGAACTCTGCTGGTCAAAGACAATAGAATCGAGCAGCAAATTACTTGCCGTGATCTGCACCCGGCTTTTGAGTTCCATGATACTCCAGCCCAACAAAATAGCATTATGTATCGCGGTAGAGGTAGAATTGTTGCCTCCCGCTAACGAAGAGCCAGAGGAGCCATTCAGGGACGGGGATACAAGCGCAGCTGAGCCGTCAACCGGAGCTAAATTCGGATCTTGACCACCCATGAAGTGCCCCCTTTGTCCGTTATGAAGTCAAATTCAGCATATATACGGTATATACGGTATATATGGGCATATACGACAGCACATAGTGAAATTAAGAGGAATTTCAGTTTCCTTTGCCACGTATCCTCATTTCTTCGTACTGCATCGTATAACTGTACTTATAGTACAGTGCATAAAGAAGTTTGTCAATCCTGTAATAGAGCTGGCACCGACGTTCCCCGCAAGGATAAAGAGCCGTACCATTTACAATCTTGACTTTTGTTACCCTATTTGGTAGATTAGCGAAATGAACAAAGAGCAAGCAGTAAAACGCCGAAACGGAAGAGTGAGTCTAATACGCTGGCTACCAGCAGTGGGTCAAGTGGTTGTACTGATTGTCGTCGCAATTGCCTTGCTCTTGCCAGCACCCTTCAGTCCAAACCAAGTGCCCGCGGGCAAGGTAAGCAGCGATCTAATGATCAGTAGCTGGCCTACCGCGCTCTTGATCCAACGTACCTTCGCACAGGCACACCGGTTGCCACTCTGGAATCCTTACTACGGTGGGGGTCAGCCGCTTGCCGCCGACCCGCTCGCCGCACTCTTCTACCCACCGACGTATCTGGTTCTCTTCCTCCCATTGCGTGACTACTACCTCTGGCTAATGATAGGACACCTGGTATTTGCTGGCCTGGGAATGCTGCTCCTCGCACGCCGTGCGGTCGGATTGCCGCATTTTCCCGCGCTCGTGGCGGCAGTGAGTTACATGGCGACGCCGGGGCTGATCAGCCACCTCGGGGCAGGACACATCACGATCTTCCAGACCGTCGCCTGGTTTCCCTGGCTCGCGCTGGCTTGCTGGGCAACGGTACGGGAGCCGCGTCGCTGGGGAGTATTACTTGGGATATGCATCGCCATGACATTGCTGGCTGGTCATCCACAAATGGCATATTATGGTCTATTGATGACCGCCGGATTGGCAGTCTGGCTCCTTGTAAAGCGAGGACGGCAGGAGGGCTGGCAAGTATTGCTCAAGCCCATTGCGGGATTGGTGATGGCAGCAGTGCTCGGTGCCTTGCTGGCGGCGATCCAGTTACTGCCGCTGTTAGAATTTACAGCAGTATCAACCCGCCAGCTCTCAGTGAGTTCGAATGACACCTTTCCGTTGCCGAACTTCCTCCATGCGCTAATCGACCAGCAACCTGTGGGTGGAATCCCATGGGAGGGTATGCTCACGCCCGGTCTGGCCGTCCTTGCCCTGGCACTGCTGGCAGTCGCGACTCGTTGGCGCAAGGTCTGGCCGTTGGTCCTCGGTGTTGTACTCATAGCTGGACTCGCCATGGGAAACGCCTCGTGGTTTTACCTGATCGTTGCCCATATCCTGCCCGATCTCGATCTCTTCCGCGGCCTCGCTCGCATCTGGTTCGTCGCACTCGTTCCGATTGCTCTACTTGCCGGGATTGGTACTGAATGGCTGCTGAGTGCTGTGCGACACATATCATTGCACGCAGCAGGTGTTGCTGGTGCCTTAGCTGTTCTTATCGTTGCGCTCTCTCTCATCGTGACGGATAGTGGGTACGCTCGCTCCTATGATGTGCGTGTAGCCACCACACCATCTGCCCTGGCAAGCATGGCGGCACAGCAGGCGGGTGCTGGGCGCATATACGATGTGCAAGAAAACATCCCACAGGTGAGCGCGGTGCAATTACAGGTACGCCTCGCCGATGGCTGGGATCCGCTCTTGATCCAGTCATATGTCTCCTATATGCAACATGCCGGCAATTATGTCTCCCTCGGCTACCAGCTTCACATCCCATATGATGCACCCAGGGTTCAACCCAATGCCCTGCTGCTTGGTCTGATGAACGTGAGCGTTGTGGTATCCCAGAGGCCGCTGACCGACCCGCGCCTCGTGCAGGTAGGCGAGGCGGACGGCACGCTGATCTACAAGAACACGGCAGATGCCGGCCCAGGTTATCTTGTCAAGCCAGGAACTGATGGGGAGCCGCCATCACTTGCGCAATTACAGAGGCTAAATGACGATGTGTCCACAGTCACGCTGGCCCCTGAGCAAGAGACCTTCACCTTTTCTACCGATACAGATGCATATTTCGTGATCGCTACACCGGCATTTCCCGGTTGGGATGCCGACCTGGATGGACACCCCACGCCGATTCAGCAGATCGCGGGGGTGTTGCCCGCGATCAAGGTTAGTCCGGGGATGCACACACTGAGCTATACTTATACACCGTTATCTGTACCCCTCGGCGCGTTGCTCTCGGTAATCGGCCTTCTGGCCGCTCTTACATGGCTTATCGCCGGACGCTTCTTTGTGACTGGCAAATCTCCACTGAAATTCTTGAAAAAGGCATCTACTGCGCCGACCGACCCCCGTCAATCGGAATCACCTGTCCCGAAAACGAATGCCTAACTACCAAGTACATAGCGCAGTCGATCCTTGTTGCGCCGTAGCCGCTCGATGATGTTGTGGTTCAAGCGGTAGATTTCTTTCACGTCGTCAAATTCCTGTGAGCAGCGCACGACAATTTCTCGAGGCTTAAGACCACAGTGGTAAAGCAGGTAGGCAAGGCGTCTTTCCCGCTCGTCAGAAAGCAAGGATAGGATGCATTCCCAGAGATATTGGAGTCCAATGCGGTCTTCTGCTGAAGGATCTTCACAGTAACCTTGCTCTGGCAAAAGCGCTTCTTTTGTGCTGAAGCGCAAGTGAGAACGTAGAGTATCGATAATAATACCGTTCAGAGTAGCATGCAGATAGCTTAATACTGAATACAGTGTGGCGAACTCCATAGACTGATCGCGCACGGCATACCAGAAACGCGAGAAGGTCTGGGCAATGTAGTTCTCTTCGGTGTCACGAAGTAGCGCGACATCCCGATTGGGATGACCACGTAACCAGCCTCGGATGGTCTCACTGAAGCACTGCTGCAACACCGACCAGGCCTCATCATTTTGTTCGACAAGCGCACGGCGCAAGATTTCCAGACAGTAGCGATCGTCAAAAGGCTGTTTGCACCGGTATCGCTGCAACTCACGAATATTCATATCTGCCAGGACCGTTAACTTCATCTGGTCGACGGCTTCATCCATGATAATACTCATCGCTCTCAACCTCCTTTTAGCAAATCTCGTTATTTGTTCTATTATCTGCACTCCCCACTCTCATAATCATTGAGCAAAGTCTACCTGAAGAGAAGGAGAAAAACATCGCACGAACATGCTATTTGCGCAGGTGATAGGGGAGTGATCCGCAAGGGAAGAGGTAGCATGAATGAGCTAGTCGAGGCTCATATTGTGGAATGCCACAACATGTATTGAGTGGGGAAGGTCCCCAGGAGTAGCTTACTTTTCGAGAAGTTTGTGTTCAATGGCGTAACGGGTCAGGGTACTACGTGAGGTGATATTCAGCTTATTGTAGATTGATCGCACATGGGCATTCACCGTATGCGAACTGATGATAAGTCGTTCGGCGATTCGAGGGTTGGTCAATCCTTGAGCTACCAGGCGCAGCACCTCCACCTCGCGTGCCGTCAATCCAGCAGGAGAGGTTGGAGCCTTCACAGGAGGAGCCGATGCTGTTCTTGCAGGCATCGGACTGGATATCATCGCCTTTCCCTGTGCAGCCAGAGCTTGCTCTGGTGTCATCATCCGCCCCTCAACCCACGCGGCGGTAAACGCCTTCTCCCCGAGGTGGATGCGTGCGGTTGCCACCGAGCGTTCATAGTCAGCACGCTCGACAGGTGGAAGAGGTGCTCCCATGGCGTCGCGCACGGCTTTCGCCGCTCCCCAAAGCTGTGCCGCCCATGCCGGTTCTCCCTGTACCACCACCACGCCCGCCAAGCCTTCCAGGTAAGAAGCCATATGCAGCTTGTAGTTCCACTTTTTCGCTATCGCCAGGCTCTCCTCGTAGAGGGCACGTGCTGCTGCGTGATCGCCCTGGTATGCCTCAACCTGGGCTAAAAGGCAGAGCGACCGAGCTATCGCCCACCAATCCTCCTTCTCCCTGCTGAGCGCTACACACTCCTCTGCCAGCGAACGAGCTGTGGTAACATCGCCCTGGCTGAGAGCTAACCGACCTGACAGGCACAACGATTCAGCAGTACCTTCCTTGTCGCCCACCGCTCTGAAGAGCGTGAGTCCCTCCTCGAGCAGGGAGGGTATTGACGCCTGATCGCCCTGGGTAATAAAGAGCACCTCTGCCAAGCGAAAGAGCGAGTTGGCAATGCCTCTCATGTTCCCAAGCTCCCTGTGCAGCGTTAGGCTCTCCTCGTACAGGGCATGTGCTCTGGCGTACTCGCCTTGGATGACGTCGAGCACCGCCAAGTTGTTGAGCGCCCAGGCAATGTTCCCCTTGTCGCCCGATTCCCTACAAAGCGCTAAGGCTTCCCCGATGAGCGAGCGTGCAGCGGCAAGGTTGCCCTTCACCGAGGTTACCTCCGCCAGCCAGTAGAGGGAGGATGCAATGTTTGCTGTATCTCTGAGTTCCCGGTATAGCGCCGGGCTCTCCTCCCACAGCGCCTCTGCTCGATCAGTGTCGCCCTGGAAGACAGCCAGGCCAGCAGCGGCTTTGAGCGCTTTCGCCCGCACAGATGCGATGACTGCCTCACTTCCCGCCAGGACCCGCTCCAGGAAGATCCGCCCCTCACTGTAGTGACCGTGTACCTGCCAGAACCGCCACAGCGCTCCTCCCAACCGCAAGGCCATCTCCATGCCCTGCCCAGCCTCCCCTTGCTCTAGCGACCACCGCATCACTGCTCGCAGGTTGTCATGCTCCCGCTCCAACCGCTCCAACCATACAGCTTGTTGTGGGCCATCCAACTCCGGCTCAGCTTCTTCTGCCAGCGCCAGAAAGTATTCAGCATGAACCTGGCGGGTGCGTTCCTTCTCCCTACTCACGCTCAGGCACTCCAGCCCATACTCACGGATCGTCTCCAGCATCAGCAGGCGGGGTTCCTCCCCATCCTGCTCGGTTTGTTGCAGCAAGCTCTTGTCAATGAGTGAGGCTACGCCCCCCAGCACCGATACTACCCTGTCGTCAAGTAGAGCGCAAATCGCCTCCACTGCCTCAAGCGTGCAGCCACCGACAAAGACCGAAAGCCACCGAAAGAGCCGCTGCTCCTCAGCATTCAGCAGATCGTAGCTCCACGCAATGGTGTTGCGAAGTGACTGTTGCCGCGCTGGCGCATCCCGTGCCCCGCTCGTTAGCACCTGCAACCGCTGGTCTAGTCGAGCCAGGAGTGCCTGGGGTGGGAATAGTTTCACGCGGGCCGCCGCCAATTCAATCGCGAGCGGTAGCCCATCAAGCCGCACACAGATCTCGGCGATGGTCCGAGCATTCGCGGGAGTCACTTGGAAATCGAGTTTCACCGCCTGGGCTCGCTGGATGAACAGTGCTACCGCCGCATAGCGCCAGAGTACTGCAAGCTCTGGCAGGTGCGTGGATCGGGCAGCGCCAGAGGGGGTACGGCAAACTCGCGCTCGGATCGCACTCGCAGCACCTCCCGACTCATCACCAGTACCTTGAGCTTCGGGCAGGCAACGAGCAAGTCCATCAACTGCGGAGCTGCCGCTACGACTTGCTCGAAGTTGCCGAGCAACAACAACACCTGTTGCTGTTGCAGTTCCTGCTGCAAGCGTTCTGGCAGAGTCTGGCCACCCACTTCGCGAATGCCAAGCGTTTGGGCGATGGTAGGCACGACGAAATCGAGATCATTGATGGGAGCAAGGTTCACGAAATACGCGCCATCGGGGAACAGATCACTGAGTTCCGCTGCCACCTGCAAACCCAGGCGGGTTTTCCCCGTGCCTCCAGGTCCTGTCAGGGTCACGAGGCGCACGTTCTCCTGGTGAAGAAGGTTCTGAACGGCTGCGACTTCCCGCTCTCGCCCAATGAGCGGGGTTAATGGTACAGGCAGGTTATGTGTGGGTGCTGGTTCGGATGTTGTTGCGTGTCTGGTGGGTAGAACGAAGATGTTGTCCTGCATCGTCTCTTGCTCTCTACAGCGCTTCCTCCTGCTATGAAGGTCTCATATGCTCGCTCTTGCCGTTCCGGCGGGCTCAATCATACTCTTCTGCCCCTATTATATCCGATTTCCTCCTGGTTTCCAAGATGGAATGCATGAGCAGGCGTCCTGTCTCCATCGGTTCTCCTGGGATTTCATGGGGAAACGAGTCATCCAGCACGATCAATCAGAGGCATTACAAGGAGCCCTCGAAGCCTGAGAGAGATTTCCACTGTATTCCTTTCGGGCAAAAGGAAGAGCGAGTATCCCTCGTGTACCGTGACACTCATGCCGGGATGCGGTGACGCTCACTATGGCCTCCTTCATCGGTTCCGTTGTACAAATCGGACAGGCCATCGAGGGATAGATGCACAACCTGAAACTGATGAAAAGGCAGACAGACGGGCGCGTCACATTCTATCTCTTGCAGTGAGAAGTACACCAGTCGTGGGAGAGGGCCAGTTTGTTCTCAGCAAGACGACTGTTTCGCCTCCCTTTTCTCCTGGAATGATGCAGATGCCGGAATCATTCCACCGCATCCCCCCTGCTCGAAATCTCAAAAACGGTCCCATCGGGTGCTCTGAAATGATTCCAACTCGTGTTGCCTGCCCGCTGAATGGGGCCAATGAACTCGATCCCCGCTGCCTCCATCGCAGCCCGTGCCTCATCGACATCATCTACAAGGAAGGCGACCACGGGGCCAGAAGTGAAGAACGCGTGAAACTCCTCCTCTGGACGGTAGATCTCCACCTGGGTGTTATTCGTTAACTTAAACCCTGCGATCTGCGATTCATCGCGGATGAGCTCCATGCCCATCACGTCCCGAAAGAGCTTCAGCGTCTCCTCGAACTGAGCCGTACGCAGCCCCAGCCAGACAAGTCCTTTCACTTTCATACGCTCTTCCCTCCTGTTTCTCAACCGCTGCTATGTGGAGGTGGAACAACTTATCCCGCTCAGACACAGCGAATTTCAGCGGTATTACATCCCTCTCCAGTATACCATCTTGGGAAGCACGAAAGTTGCGGAAGTGCGCCCGAACTGCCCAAATTTGTATACGCTCCTGGGTCTTCCGTACATTTGAGCGTTTTTTGTTTGCCTCTCGAGAAGACGAGGCTTCTCTTAACTTATCAAATTTCAATGGTCAGACCACTAGCCCATACTCACGGATCGTCTCCAACATCACCAGGCGCGGTTCCTCTTTCTCCCATTCCATTTGTTGCAGCAGACTCTTGTCGATGAGTGAGGCTACTGTATCCAACACTGGCATCGTTCCATCGCCGTCACCCAGCGCAACGCAAAGAGATTCTACTGCCTCCAACGTGTAACCACCAACAAAGACGGAGAGCCACTGGAAGAGTTGTTGCTCCTTTTCATCTAACAGGTTGTAACTCCATGCAATCGTATTACGTAGGGTTTGCTGGCGTGCTGGTGCGTCTCGAGTTCCGCCTACCAATACGTGCAATCTTTTGTCCAGGCGTGAAAGCAGAGCCTGGGGAGGAAGTAGTTTGATACGTGCTGTTGCTAGCTCAATTGCTAGCGGGAGCCCATCCAGGCGAATGCAAATCTCGGCGATGGCACGAGCGTTGGCCTCTGTCATATGGAAATCAGGCTTGATGGCTTGCGCTCGTTGCAAGAACAGCGATACCGCCGCATAGTGCGAGAGAGTCTCACCGTCTGGAAGCTGCTTGAGGTCAGGAAGGGCCAGTGGTGGGACAGGGAATTCGTGTTCGCCCTGGATACGCAGCACAGCCCGACTGGTCACAAGCATCTTCAATTCCGGGCAGGACGCCAACAGGTCGGCCAGCAAAGGTGCTGCTGCTACTACCTGTTCAAAGTTGTCCAGTAGCAACAGCAGGTGCTTCTCCTGCAAATAGGCTTTCAGTTGCTCCAACAGAGGTCGATCTCCTACTTCCCAGAGGCCGAGCGTCTGGACGATGGTCGGCATGACAAAATCGGGATCGCTGATGGGAGCTAATGGGATGAAGTAGACGTCATCGGCAAAACCGTCAAGCAGATCGGCTGCTACCTGGAGACCCAGGCGAGTTTTCCCAACACCCCCCGTTCCTGTGAGGGTTAGCAGGCGGGTCTGCGGACGACGCAGAAGGGTACAGGCTGCTGCCACCTCCTGCTCACGTCCGATGAATGAAGTGAGCTGTGCAGGCAAGTCGCTTCCGGATGCCTGTTTGAGTTCGACTGACTCTCGCGAAGGGAAAATAAATATGTTGTCCTGCATCGTCAATTGCTACCCATAATGCCTTCGTGAATATCTTGTTGGATCTTCTGGTACCAAACGTCCAGGCCATCTTTGCACCATACTATGACAGAACATAATGTATGTCAAGACTATGGCTTTAGAGAACCGGAGATCAAAGAAGACAAGAGGAAGATGCCTCGGGTTCACAAACCGTCAAGGTAAGATTTCTCGTGAGGTGATGCACGTTCCGTTCACATGCACTGTGCCGCGGAAAGGGCCTCAAATACCGGCGCAACGCTGCGCCGACCCAGGCACTGCCAGCGTTCGTTCCAATCTTTGCCCCACGTATCCTGCGACGGGAAGCAGACCTGAACGTGGATACCCGCCTGCATCAGTTGATCGGCTATCCGGTTGCTGGCCACTTTGCCGCCCTCGTCTCCATCAAGTGCCAGCACCACTGTTTTCACGCAGACGGGGAGCCAGTCGATGGGTACGGCAGTACCAACCAACGCCACGATAGCGAATGGGGACAAACCTGCCGCGAGCAACGTCAGGCGATCAAAGGCTCCCTCAACCAGCAGGATGGTGTTGGCTAACTGCTCACCTTCCTGGCCAAACCAGCCCGCGGGGTTGGTCTTGATCCAGCGTTTTGGGCTTGCCGGTCGCTCGAGTAGTGCTTTGTGGGTCGTTTCCTTCATCCCTGGCTGCCACTGCCAGAGCGACCGCCCGATATAGCCCCAACCATCGGGCGAGTGCAGAGGAAAGATCATGCGATCAGTCCACCGGTGCAACACTCCACGCTGCTTGCGGAACTGCGGCTCGTTCAGCAGCCTTGCTGGCAGGTATCCCACACCCGTTGCCAGTGCTACCTCGAGTGGAATACCGCGCTCACGCAGGTACCTGCACGCACGCGGTAAATCAACCAGCGAGCAACGCATCTGCTCGTCCAGCGTGCAGAGCGCGTCACGTTCCTCTTGCTGCCATTGCGGAATCGCTCTGGGCGGTGGCAGCAACATGGGTTGGACAAAAGAGGGCCTGCACCGCGCTTCCATCTCAGGTGGACGATAAGAAGGTAGCGCGGCTGACGTCAGCCCCCGGTAATACATGTGAAGCAGCCGTTTTGCCGCCGGGCAATTCCACTCGGCCACCAGCACGATTGCCCCGCAGGCTGCGTTGAAACAGCGACCCCAGCCAGTCGCCTTCGTGATCGCGAGAGAGCGCTGGTGGTCGCTGCCGTGAATATGACAGTACGCACGAACCTGCGTTCCCCTATCTACAGGAGAGCATAATTCGCTTTCCAACACGATCTCGACTCGTTTGCCTTGAGGGGTTGCAATGGTAATCATTCCTGTTTTCGCCGGGTATCCAGCCTGTTCCTCTCTCGAAAAACTTGCATATGGAACGTATGTTCTTTAATATTATACAACAAAAACCGGATGCATGCCACCCGTTTTGTTTGCAACAATCCAACTCTCTTTTCAATTCTCTTCAGGGCAACTTCAATATTTATTGTATGCATTCCTGATGCCTCGTGCTATAATCTCACTAATATTTAAATGTTCCAGTGAATAAAGGAATTGTGGCATGCCAACCCAAATGCAAGAACCACAACCAGGTAAGCAACAACATCGCAAGCGATTTTCCTGGATGCTCTGGAGCATTGTTGGTATCATTCTCATTGCGATTCTCTGCATTCACGGTTACTGCTATCCTGATACTGGCGAAGCAAGGTGTGGTGCAAGGAACAAGCACATTGAATCTCATTTATATTGTTGTTGGCATAGCAATTAGCTTACTTGGCCTCTTGTTCGCCTTCTTGCAATGGTTCTACCCAAGACATGTGGGCAAAGATGATCACTCAACCTCTTCTCTCCACCATTCTGAATTGATATCATTTACCGGACAGGTTCCTCTACCTCCAACTCAAACGGTCCCACTTGGTATGATTGAAACTTCCCCAACTACTGATGCCAAGATAACTCAGCAACTTGAACAACCGATTAAGGAAATAGGTTCCATTGAGCCTATCCGCCATATTCTTCATTATGAAGATTGGGGAGAAAAACCGCATATTAGCCAGTTTTATGGACGCGAAAGGGAACTTGCTGAGTTAGAGCAATGGATTGTTAGTGATCGCTGTCGGCTAGCGGCTGTGTTAGGTATTGGAGGCATTGGCAAAACTGCGCTTACTGCAAAGTTGGTAGAGCAAATCGAGGGCGAATTTGAATATATCTTCTGGCGTTCACTTCAAAATGCTCCACCCATTGAGAATATGCTTAAAAATTGTACTCAATTTTTATCTGATCAACAGCAAATAGACTTACCCGAAGGCTTAGACAGCCAAATTATATTACTCATGCAGTATCTGCGAGACCACAGGTGCCTTTTAGTATTGGACAACATGGAAACTATTTTGCTAGCTGGTAGCACTGCAGGCCAGTACAGGGAGGGATATGAATCGTACGGAAGGCTAATTCAGCGTCTAGCAGAAGGAAAACACCAAAGTTGTCTTCTACTAACTAGCCGGGAGAAGCCAAAAGAAGTTGCAAATTTTGAAGGAAAAACATCTCCAGTGCGTTCGTTGCACCTCTCCGGCATAGGGCATTCAGAAGGGCAAGAAATTTTGAGGGATAAAGGCCTGTTTGGATCGGATGAAGCGTGGTCTACTCTAATCCATCTCTATTCAGGTAATCCACTCGCATTAAAATTAGTCTCTGAACCTGTTCGCGAATTGTTTGGAGGTGATGTTGCTGGTTTCTTGAAAAGGGGAGAGGTATTAGTTGGTGACGTTTATGATCTGTTAAGGAAGCAGTTTCAACGCTTATCAGAATTAGAGAGAGAGCTGATGTATTGGTTGGCAATCGAGCGTGAGGCTGTCTCACTAAATGAATCTGGAAGAGGATATTGTGTATTCTGTCGCAAAAATAGATTTGTTAGAAGCTCTGAAATCATTGAGAAGACGATCTCTAATTGAGAAAAGTGGTATAGATCTTTTCAACATTACAACCTGTGATCATGGAGTTTGTAACTAACTACTTCATCGAGCGGCTGCTTGAAGATATTGAAATCTGGAACGATTGGGGTGTTTGGAAGCCATGCATTGATCAAAGCACAGGCAAAAAATTATGTAAGAGAAAGCCAAGTACGTCTCATCCTCAAACCTTTTGTAGAGAGGCTACTCAACAATTTGGGAGATGAGGGTATTGAGACAACGCTCAAGCACATTCTGTCTACTTTACGTGAAAGATATCCGCAAAAACCTAGCTATGCAGCAGGGCAACGCACTCAACATGCTGATCCTGTTAAGTGCTGATCTGCAAAATTACGACTTTTCCCATCTTACGATATGGCAAGCCTACCTACAAAACGTGACTCTCACTGATGTCAATTTCGCCTATTCCAATCTTGCAAGGTCTGTCTTTACTGAAACCTTTGGAAGTACTCTCTCGGTGGCATTCAGTCCAGATGGGAAACTCTTGGCCGCAGGAACAAATAAACGTAGGATTCAATTATGGCAAACTGATAATTATACATCACTACTAACCTGCGATGGACATACAGATTGGATATGGTCTATCGCCTTCAGTCCTGATGGAAAGCTACTTGCCAGCGGCAGTAGCGATAAGACTATCCGCTTATGGGATACCAGAACAGGTGAATGCCTCTTGATTCTCAAAGGACATAGCGGTTGGGTAAGATCGGTTACTTTCAGCCCTGATGGAAAGTATGCTTGCCAGCAGTAGTGAAGATCAGACGATACGGTTATGGGATGTGAGTACAGGAAGCTACTTAAAAACTCTTTCAGGACACATCCATTGGGTATGGTCCGTTGCTTTCAGCCCTGATGGAAAGCTGCTTGCCAGTAGTAGCGGTGATCAGACTGTGCGTCTTTGGAATGCCAGCACCGGGCAATGCTTGAAAATCCTGCATGGACATAACCATTGGATACTTTCAGTTGCTTTCAGCCCTGATGGAAACCTACTTGCCAGTGGTAGCGGTGATCAGACTGTGCGTCTTTGGGATGTCAGCACCGGGCAATGCTTGAAAATCCTGTACGGACACACCGATCGAATAAGTACTATCGCCTTCAGCCCTGATGGAACTCAGATCGCCAGTAGTGGTAATGATCAGACCATCCGCCTGTGGGAGGTAAGCACTGGCTATTGTCTCCGAACTTTACAAGGACACAGCAGTTGGGTAAGATCAGTCGCCTTTACTTCTGATGGCCTGACTCTAGTTAGTGGTAGTGATGATCAGACTGTTCGGTTGTGGGAAGTCAACACTGGATATTGTCTTTATATATTGCAGGGACATGCGAATCTTGTAAGGACTGTTGCATTCAGTCCTGATGGCCGGTTCCTTGCTAATGGTAACGATGATCAAAGAGTACGATTGTGGGAACTGAGTACCGGAAACTGCCGCTATATCTTACAAGGACACACATATCGAATATGGTCTGTTGCTTTCAGCCCTGATGGAAACCTACTTGCTAGTGGCAGCCACGATCAGACGGTTCGTCTTTGGGAAGTTAGCACAGGACAGTATATTAAAACGTTACACACCCATCGGGTGTACTCAATCACTTTCGGGCCTGATGGAAGTACGCTTGCAAGCGGTGGTGATGATCAATCCATTCGGTTATGGGAGTTGAGTACTGGACGCTGCCTTAAGGTCTTAGAAGGGCATAAACACGCAGTAAGATCAATTACTTTCAGCCTAGATGGAGATATGCTTGCCAGCAGCAGTGATGACCAAACTATCCGCTTATGGAATTCGAGTACAGGAGAATGCCTTAAGGTACTAGAAGGGCATACTGATCGAGTATGGTCAGTCGCTTTCAGCCCTGATGGGAAACTGCTTGCCAGTGGCAGCGAAGATCAGACTGTGCGGCTTTGGGAAGTTAGCACTGGTCATTGCCTTTTAATACTTCAAGACCAAGCAAATCGAGTATACTCGGTTGCCTTCAGCCCTGACGGGAATATCCTTGCCAGTGGCAACAATGATCAGACCATCCGCCTGTGGGAGGTGAGTACGAGAGAGTGCCTTAAGGTAATAAAAGGGCATACTGGTCGAGTATGGTCAATCGCTTTCAACCCGGCCGGAAATACCATAGTTAGTGGCAGTGAAGATGGCACTATCAAACTTTGGGATGTACAGATAGGCGATTGTCTCAAAACATTGAGAAGCAATAGGCCATATGAGCGGATGAATATCATCGGGGTGACAGGATTGACAGAAGCTCAGAAAGCCTCTCTCATAGTCTTGGGAGCAGTTGAGGGAAAGTAGCACAAGTTTTGGGTCTCCCTCATCTTCCGTGCTAAGCTCATACTTAGGTAAAAAGTGATTCACACTGATTGGCTCCTGGCAGTGAATTCCCGTGTGTAAATATCAAGGATTGCATCTCCTTGCACGGCAGATGACGGAGAACCCAAGTTTTGTGTACAATAGTATCTATTGCGCCGACCTCCCACCATCAATCGCCACCACCTGCCCCGTAATATAGCTTGCGCCCTCTGATGCCAGGAACAGCACTGTGGGGGCAAGCTCGCCTGGTTTACCGATGCGGCCCAGAGGCGCGACTGGAGCGTTAGCCGCTTCGGCACGTTGGACAAGAACTTCGGACATACGTGTACGAAATAGCCCAGGCGCAATAGCATTCACGCGAATATTGCGTGCGGCCCATTCTACCGCTAAGGCGCGGGTAATGTTTATGACAGCAGCTTTGCTGGCATTGTAGCCAACAGTGTTCAACTGCCCGCCACTCAAACCGGCGATGGAGGCAACGTTGACCATAACACCTTTGCCGCGTTCCAACATATGCTGTCCCACGGCTTGCGACATTAAAAATGTGCCGGTAATATTGGCGTCAATAACCTGCTGCCAGCGCTCAAACGGCATGGTTTCTGCCGGTGCGCCCCATGTCAGGCCCGCGTTGTTGACCAGCACGTCAATTTTGCCGCATTGCGCAAGCGCTTGCTGTACCAACTGCTCCACGGAAGCTGAATTCGCCACGTCACAGGTAAACGTATGTACCGTTATGCCCTGATCTTTCAGCATGGTCTCGGCTTCTTTGAGCCACTGCTCCCGCCGAGCCGTGATCACCACGGCTGCCCCTGCGTTGCCAAAGCCCTGAGCAATCTCTAGCCCTAAACCTCGTGAGCCGCCAGTCACGACAACGACCTCACCTTGAAAATCGAAACGGACAGTACCCATAGAAGCCTCCTCTTTGATGATGCTACCATTTGTCTCGTGCCTTAAATGGTGATATGATCAATGCAAGATATCTGCACCCTTGTATATACCACACCAACCCACATTACACAATAAGGAATAAATAGCCGTGGTTACTCATAGCAAAAATATACAATTTTACATGGATATAGAAGATAGAAAACGGTTGGAAAGTCTCCCGTGGGATTTTCCTCTGGAGGAATGGCCTAATCACGGAGTGATACCTCTCTCCATCCGGCGCGGCGAGTCACGCCACCCTGTTATTTTTGTGGAGCGCGCGGGCTTTCGTTACGCAATTAAAGAGACGACGCCTCGCATGGCTGAGCGCGAAATCAGAAATTTGCGAGAAATCGAGCGGCGCGGCGTACCTTCACTTAGCCCCGTCGGCAGTGTAACTGTACCCGCACCCCCTGTCTTAATCGAAGCCTCCGGCCCTGGCAGCGTACCGCAATACACCAGTGGCGACCGGGGATATACGGTGACACACCTGGCACCGCGAGTTATTCCACAGGTCTTGCTCTTTCGTATACCCTTCACCTGGAAAAACAAACGCCGTATCTGGTCAGCAGTCGCTATTTTACTCGTCGAATTACACGAACATGGCATCTACTGGGGCGACCCTTCGCTGGCAAATATCCTCGTCCGCATTGATGGCCGGAGCATCCTGGCGATTATGGCCGACGCGGAGACAACGGAACTCTTTCCTGACGCAGTAAATGAGCATTTGCGCGAACAAGATTTAGACCTGTTTCGAGAGTCGCTGTTGTGGCAAACAGAAGATTTGCGTCGTGCGCAGGACTTGCCCGAAGAAGATGAAATTGTTGATGATAGAGACTTCCGCTATATCGAACAACGCTACAACTGGTTACGACGCGAGCACAGGCGGCTTACATATCCATGCGGGCTTCACTACAGTATTTCAGGCCCAACACATGTTGGAAAGCTTCAATCGGTGGGGAATTTCGTTGCTTGATATGGGAACTGAGGCAGTTCAACAACTGACTACCGTTCTACCAGGATGGTATCAACGGCGTGTTCACGAATTGCTGGGTATTACCGTCCCACGCCGCTATGCACGCCGCTTTTATAATGGGCTGCTGGGACACCAGGCGATTATGAGCAAAGAAGAGGACCGTGACGTGAGCATTGAAGAAGCAGCGCGGGATTATTACACGCACTACCATCTTCCTACCATCCTGCTTTTGCGCAAATACCTGACAAAAGGACAGGACCCGCTTCAGGCATACTTTTCATTGATGCAATACAGGTGGAAGCTCAGCAGCAAAGCGGGGCATGAAATTCCGATAGACGAGGCAATTGTAGATTGGGCCATGACCCGCACAGACACTGGCTCGCTAGGAACAGTTGATCCAGCTACCATCTCAACATGGTGGCATGAACGCGAACCCGTCGCGCAGGTTCTGGAACCGCCCATGATTGAAAGCGCACAATTGGAGCCACTCCTCTCAGAGCAAGAGCAGCCCCTGGTACGTCTCCCCACTCCCGCGATGGAACACAAACTAGATGAGATGTTAGGACAATCATCCAACGGTGAAGAAGATGATTGAAAATGATTAATGA
>CAVQVL010000002.1:0-101921 GCA_963717105.1 uncultured Chloroflexia bacterium | reverse complement strand
GTATGATGTTGGTGCTGTTCTGGCGACCCGGTTGTGGCTTCTGCCAGCGCATGCTCCCTGATCTCAAAGCCTGGGAGGCACAGCCGCCGCAGGAAGCCCCCAAACTGTTGGTCGTTTCAACCGACAGCGTGCAGGACAACCAGGCCATGGGGTTGCGTTCCCCCATCGTGCTCGACCAGGAAGGCATGCGCGTGGGCGGCACATTCGGGGCCAACGGCACCCCGATGGCGGTCCTCGTCGATGAAGAGGGCAAGATCGCTTCCGAGATCATGGCCGGAGTTCCCGCTGTGCTGGCGCTGGCCAGGGCGAGCTCAGCACAACCAGCCACGAGCTAGCAGTTGCCTGGCTGAGCCTGGTCCGGTTGGAGGTGAACCGGAAAGTCGTGCGTTCCGTGCTGGCTCAGAGAGGGAGCCAGCAGGAGAACGGTATGAGGAATGGAGGAGACCTATGGCAAAAGTGATCATGCTTTCGCTGCCAGCACACGGGCATATCAACCCTATGCTTCCACTTGCCCAGGAGTTGGTGGCTCGTGGGGAGGAAGTGAGCTACTGCCTCCCTGAGGAGTTCAAGCCGACGATTGCGTCTACCGGAGCGACCTTTGTGCCCTACCAGCTCAGCGGGAGAGGATTTCGCTGGAGAGCTATGTCGTGCGAAGACCTCTTCTTCTGGTTGCCGCTCCATATGGCCGTGTTGAGCCTGGGGGCCCTTCCACAACTACTAGAGATCGTGCGTGCGCAGCAGCCAGACTATCTCATCTACGATGCCTGGTGCCTCTGGGGCAGGCTGGTCGCCCACATCCTTCACCTGCCTGCCATTCGATTCCAGTCAACCATCGTGATGAATGAGCAGCTTGGTCCGGTCTTCCGGGCGCTGCTTGAACAGGCGGAGCAGATGTCCATGCCTCGTCTGGCTGACGCACCATCCTCAGGGTTCGAGCAGCACATCACCTTCCGGAGCGCGGTTGAGCAACTCCGTACCACCTACCATCTGCCGCCAATCGAGCTGAAAAGCTTCTTTGATTATGCCGAACCCCTCAATCTGGTCTCGATCCCCCCGGCCTTCCAACCAGGAGTCGAGCGCTTCGATGATCGCTTTCAGTTCGTCGGCCCTTCCATTGTCCCGCGTCATGAGCCCACCAATTTTCCCTTTGAGCAGCTCAAGCCGCAGCCGACGCTCTACATTTCGATGGGAAGCGTGTGCAACCAGGAGGTGGATTTCTTCAAAACGTGTTTTGTGGCGTTCGGCAGGACAGATGGAACGATGAAGCAGGAAAGGCTCCTTCCAGCGACTTCCCAAAGTGCAGGGGAGCAGCGGTGGCAGGTGATCCTGGCGACCGGCAAAAGCGATCCTGGGACGCTTGGCACGGTGCCGGAGAACTTTCTGGCGCATCCGTATGTCCCACAGCTCGAGGTGCTCCAACAGACAACCGTCTTCCTCACGCATGGCGGCCCGAATAGTATCATGGAGGCTCTCTCTTACGGGGTTCCTCTGGTCGTGGTTCCGCAGATCACTGACCAGGTCATCCTGGCCAAACGCGTGGAAGAGCTTGGACTGGGCATAGCACTGGAGAAATCTGCCGTCACAGCAGCGTCGCTTCAGGAGGCGGTCACGCGTGTGACAAGCAACCCAGAAATCCACACACGTGTGCAACAGATGCGGGCGACGCTTCGACACATGGGAGGAGCGCGCAGCGCTGTTGATGCCATCCTGCGCTTCAGCCGGACAGAGGGTCAGAAAGGCTGGAGCTGGCCCTCCAGGGTGGAACCTCGTCCCTTTTCTGCAGGAACCATGCGGGAAGCGGGCCATCCTGTTTCCCCCTTTCCTCTGTCCAATAAACCGGGAGAGACTTTTCCGTTGCAGGCTCGTTCCCCCAGGCAGAAGGTCTTCGGCATCGGATTAAGCAAGACAGGCACGGGCAGTCTCACGGAGGCGTTGACATTGCTTGGGTACCGAACTCTCCACTGGCCTGCTGATCTGGTGACCCAGGTAGAAGTGTATCGGTTCTTCGCAACTGGAGAAGCCGACATCCACCTGTCTGTGTTGAATGATCACGATGCGCTGACGGATACGCCGGCGTGTTGCCTGTACCAGGCCTTAGACAAGGCGTACCCTGGCAGCAAATTCATCCTGACCGTCCGCGAGAAGCAAGCGTGGCTGAGATCCTATCATAGCCATTGGCACAGGTATCCTCCCATGTTTAGCGAAAGGCCCGACAGCTTAGTGGCCCACTATAGTCACTTTCTCAATGAAAGACTCTATGGCACGCAGAGTGCAGACCCGCAGATCTTATCCCGAGCCTACGATCGGTATACGGCTGAGGTGTTCGACTATTTCGGCGAGCGACCACAGGACCTGTTGGTGCTGGATATCTGCGGCGGAGAAGGGTGGAGCAAACTGGCCCCGTTTCTGGGAGAAACGATCCCAGAGATCCCGTTTCCCTGGGAGAATCGAGTGCTAGATCAGGAGGGGCCGAACGAGAGAGTACGTGAGCCGAGCAATGCCACCTCGCGCTAACTCCAGGAAGGCAGGGGGAGAGTTCGGGTGTAGATGCAGGGGCAGATCGTCAGGCTGCTGAAGAGTGTGACGTTTTTGTGATACTCGGCGAGCTCAGCGAGACTGTTTCGTGAGAGCAAGGAGATATGGTTGCTCTTCCTGACTGTCTCCACGTCAGCCGTGCAAGGGTTGCCGCCACCTGCACTGCCAGATGCGTTACTGGAACGCGTAAGAGCGGCAGAAAGGAAGTACGTATATGCAATCTGTGCGATCTCGTCTGATGGTCCTCGTAAGCCTGGGGTTCCTCCTGGTGAGTCTCGTCGGGCTGGCCGGACCGAGACCGGTGGTCCATGCCGCCAGCAGTCGAGCTGGTTCTCTCCCGGTCGTCTTCGCGGATGCAGCACGCGAGTTCGGCGTCCCTGCTGCCCTGTTGGAAGGGTTGTGTTACCTGGAAGGCCGTCTGAGCATGCACCAGGGGAACCCAAGCATCGACAACGGCTTTGGCTGTATGCACCTGGTACAGAATCCCCACTTCGACACGCTCGATCAAGCAGCCCAGGCTTTGAGAGTCAGCACCGCGCAGCTCAAAACTGATCTGGCCACCAACATTCGCGGCGGTGCGGCCGTCCTGCGCGCGGAGGCATTGCGCCTCTCGCCTGCACACGTGCTCCCGGTTCATCTGGGCGACTGGTATGGTGCCGTAGCGGCTTACAGTGCGGCGGGTACCCGCTCAACGGCACTGCTGTATGCCGACGCTCTCTATCAGGTGCTGAACCGCGGCTTCAGCGCTCGCGCCGATAATGGCGAGCTGGTCACGTTGGCACCGCAGGGGGTGCAGCCCAACACGGCGACAGCAGCGAACGTGCGCGGAATCCTTGCGCTGCCAACGGGCTGCACGCAGGACAGCAACGTCGACTACGCCGGTGCCATCGATTGCATTCTGGCACCGAGCAGGTACGACTGCAACCTGACCTCGCCCTGCAATTACCAGGACTCGAATCGGCCCACCAGCTATCCCCTGCCCTTCGTGTTGATCCACGATGTCGAGGGCACAGCACAGGATGCGCTCACGATCTTCCAGAACGCCAGCAACGCCGTCAGTGCGCACTACATTGTGGATAGCGACGGGACGATCTATCAGGTGATCCACGAGAAGGACATCGCCTACCATGCCGGCAACTTCTGGTACAACGCGCGCTCGATCGGCATCGAACACGCTGGCTTCGACGCCACCGGCTACCAGTGGTACAACGCCACCGAGTACCTGGCCTCGGCCAAGCTGGTGGCCTACCTGTGCAACAAGTACAACATCCCGCTCGACCACGCCCATCTGGTGGCCCACGGCACGGTCCCTGGCCCGACGTTGTCCACCACGCCCAACCACGTCGATCCAGGCCCGTACTGGCTGTGGGACTACTACTTCGGGCTGATCAACCAGCAGGGCATCCCCTTCCCAGGAGGCACGCCCAACGCCAGCATCCTGATCCTGCATCCCAGCACCGATCAGCAGCCGGATGGCAGTAACGGGACGGAGACCTCGGCCAATTTCAACTTCTTCTACCTCTATACGCAACCCAGTACGCAATCCGCGCTGATCCCGCACAATACGTCGGGAGACATCACCGACGAAACCGACAACGTGGAGCCGGACATGACGTACTACATCGTGGCCTCGCAGCCTGATCAGGCGGGCAGTGGCGACACCATGTATGAGATCTGGTACGGGGAGTCGGATAACCTGCCCGGCAGCCAGTCCATGGATGGGCACCTGGCGTGGCTGGCGGTCCCACCCGGAGCAGCGGCCCAGGGGACAGGCACGATCGTGCAGTTGAGTAGCAAGAAGACTCCCAGTGTCTATGGCGAGCCGGTTTCTTCGTCGTCCTACGTCATTGGTCATTCGCAAAGCGGCTCGATCTATGTGTCGCCGTTCACGGTCAGTGTCTCTGGTACCACCTGGTACCTCATCAACTTCAATCACCGGCAGGCTTTTGTCCCATCGAGCGAGGTAAAGGTGCTGTAGGGGAGTTCTCCCCACCCTGTCAGTGAAGTAGGAAAAGGAGCCCATTGGCAAGAGGTTAAGAGCAAAATAGCCCACTTGCTCTCATCTATCGCACAGATCACTACGAGGTGAGGCGATATCGTTCAGTCTTAAATATATTGCTCTAAGGCGACAGATGGGTTTCTCTGCTAAGGACCCATACGGTCGCTTCAGCGCCCTCTGAGCCGCGCGGGAGCGCTCTCCCTGGGATGTGCTGAATATTCACAGTAACCGAGGATGTTTTGACACGAAACAAAAGTGAACTTTTGCTCGCCTTCGGGGATGTTGTGGCCCTGGCCATTATCGGCAGAGCCACAGCAATTGAGAATGGGAGCTCTCCCTCCAAGTGGAGGAAGCATCATGCTCGAGTGGTTGCCTGGAATCATTCCAGGTGTGCTCGTACCAGGAGAAACGCAGATGAGTCTTGTCCTACTAATTGGCTTACCGGTGCTCTTCGTTTGGCTTATGGGAGCGGGCTGGCTGCTGTGGCAGATGCTACAGCAACAGGGACGCTTGCTACTGCGGCTGGAGACCGTCGAGGCGCGTCAGGACGCGGCGAGTCCTGCATATCCTGCAAAGACGGCTGAGCCTCGACAGTATGTCCCTATGTGGACGCCAGCCGTCCTTGCAGACAGCGAGATTCCTGCTACAAGAGCCGAGGGGAGGATCGAACTGACGATCGGGATGGCCACCTATAACGACTATGAGGGCGTCTACTTTACCCTGCAAGCGCTGCGGCTCTACCAGGACCTCTCCCAGACGGAACTGCTGGTCATCGATAACTACGGATGCCCGCATACCCAAAGACTGGTAGAAGAGATACCGGGCGCACGCTATATCCGGGCCACCGAGGTTGTGGGGACCGCCGCCCCACGTGAGCTGCTCTTCAAAGAAGCACGGGGCAACGCCGTGCTCTGTTGCGATTGCCATGTGTTATTGGCTCCCGGGATCATCGCCCGCTTAAAGCAGTTTTACCGCGAGCATCCTGCTTGTGCTGATCTGCTCCAGGGCCCCATGCTCTACGACGATGGGCAACGGATGGCGACCCATATGAATCCAGTGTGGCGCAATCAGATGTGGGGCAAGTGGGACACTGACCCACGGGGGCAGGACGCAGATGGTGAGCCTTTCGAGATCCCCATGCATGGGTTGGGCGTCTTCAGTTGTCTCAAACGTGCCTGGCCCGGCTTTCACCCGCAATTTCGCGGCTATGGGGGAGAAGAAGGCTACATTCATGAAAAGTTTCGCCAGACTGGCAGACGCTGTCTCTGTCTACCGTGGCTGCGTTGGATGCATCGGTTCAGCAGGCCTGGTCGTGTGATCTCCCCACTGATGGGGGAAGAAAGACTGCGCAATTATGTGCTCGGACATACAGAGCTTGGGCTGGACCTTGCCCCGGTGCTGAACCACTTTTCCCACTACCTGCCAGAAGAGCGCGTCAGGGACATAGCAGAGCAGGCGATCGGCAGCTCCTTGACTGGCCTTGGTCCCCTCGGCGTCACCGATTTTCCCCTGGTTTCCGTCGTGATGCCCGTCTACAACGGAGAACGCTACCTCCGTGCGGCAGTGCAGAGCCTCTTGAGTCAAACCCTCCAGCCGATAGAGATCATCATTATCAATGATGGTTCGACGGATCAAACCGAGCAGATTCTGGACGAATTGGCGGCTGATCCGAGAGTCAAACCCGTCCACCAGCCTCATTTGGGCATTCCACACGCAAGGAATAGCGGGATAGCTCTGGCAAAAGCGAAGTACATCGCCGTCCACGACGCCGATGATCTCTCAGTACTCGACCGACTCGCCAAACAATATGCTTTCCTGGAGCAGTTTCCTGATGTTGCCCTGGTTGGTTCGCTTGCCAACGTCGTCAACGAAACCGGTCACCTCATCGGAAGATTTGGTGGAGTGCCGACTGATCCTCAACAGATCACCGAGACATTACTCACGCGCAATTGTCTGGTGCATGGGGCTGTGCTGATGCGTACAGCAGCGGTTGAAGCGGTGGGAAGGTACCGAGAAGCATTTGCGCTCGCGCACGATTATGATC
This sequence comes from uncultured Chloroflexia bacterium, assembly GCA_963717105.1. Classification (GTDB taxonomy): domain Bacteria; phylum Chloroflexota; class Ktedonobacteria; order Ktedonobacterales; family Ktedonobacteraceae; genus DATGJV01. Next base: position 95,343 of record CAVQVL010000002.1, on the reverse strand, counting down.
TCTGGTTACGCATGGCCGAGCACTTTGAGATGCGAAATCTTGCGGAAGTCTTGTACCTGCGTCGTTCTCATCCAGAGAGTGTCTCGCATACACATAGGCAGGTGCAGAGAGCCTATGCGAGCATTGCTCAAGAACTGGCGGAAGAGCGACGGCAGACAGGATCGGACCTCCTGGAGCGAGAAGGACTTACTGCCTTCCTCAACGTCTATGGAGCGAGACTTCAGGAGGCAGGTCTCCCAGCAGCCAGCAAGGCAAGCAGTAGGTTGGAAGTTGCTCAACCTGCTCTCACCTTTCCTCTGGTCAATGGACAGGGGGAGACCTTCCAGCTACCGGCTCCTTCACCCAGGCAGAAGGTCTTCGGCATCGGCTTAAGCAGGACGGGGACGACCAGTCTCACGGAGGCGTTGGAACTGCTCGGCTACCGAACGGTCCACGGGCCTGCTGATCCAGTGACCCAACTCGAATTGTATCAGTTCTTCGCGAGTGCATCAGAACGCGTCTACCTCTCGGTGCTCCAGAACCATGATGCGCTGACGGATGCGCTGGTGTGTTGTCTCTACCGGGCCTTAGACAAGGCGTATCCCGGCAGCAAATTCATCCTGACCATCCGCGAGAAACAAGCATGGTTGCGGTCCTATCAAGACCTGTGGGAAGTGTCTGACCGCTTTTCTGGTCCAGGGTCCTACACAACGTTAGCCTACTATACGCGCTTTATCAACAAGATACTGTATAGCCACCCAGGCAGGCAGGAGGCTACGGCGGAGATCTTATCCCCGGCCTACGATCGGTATACGACTGAGGTGCTCGACTATTTCAGGGGGCGACCGCATGACCTGTTGATCCTGGATGTCTGTGGCGGAGAAGGGTGGAGCACACTGGCACCGTTTCTCGGGGTCCCCATTCCAGCGGTTCCTTTTCCCTGGAAAAATCGTGCGCTCAACCAGGAGGAGGCAAACGAGGAGAAACGTGAGACGAGCAATGCCACGCAGTGGCAACTTCAGGAAGCTTGGTCGGGTATTCGGATGTAGCAAAGATCATCACTGAAAAGGAGAAGCACGTGCTAGAACACATCGAACTCATTGCAGGGGTCGTGCTGCTCGCAGCGCTGGTCGGAGAAAGCTGGCTGCTGTGGCAGTTGCTTCAGCAGCAGGGAAGGCTGCTGCTGCGTTTGGAGACCGTCGAGGCGAAGGAAGCCGGGGTCCCTCTCGTGCCTCAGCCAGCAGATGCCGCCCCCGCCGGACTGGAGGTTGGCACCCCGGCTCCTGCATTCAGCCTTGCCGATATGCAGGGAGAGACGATCTCGCTTGCTGACTTGCTTACCCATGGCAAACCGGTGGTGCTACTCTTTGCAGACCCCGGCTGCGGGCCATGTGCCGCGCTCTTCCCGGAGGTGGGAAGCTTCCAGCGTGACAACGCGGAGAAACTCACCCTGGCCGTCATCAGCCGGGGCAGCGAGGAGGCCAACCAGGGCAAGGTCAGTGTGCATGGGATCACCAGGGTGTTATTACAAAAGGACCGCGAGGTGGCGGAGGGGTACCAGGCATCTGGCACGCCTGGTACCCCTAGCATCCCTAGCACCCCTGGCCTCCTCCTCATCCGTCCCAATGGCACCATTGGCAGTCGGCTCGCATTGGGAGAAACAGAAGTTCTTCGCGGCCTGAACGCGCTGAGATCTATGGTGCCAATAGCTTCAGATCAGCAGAACGACAGCGGGATTCAGGAGATACCAGGATCGCCTGTCCCTGCTATCGGCGAACCGGCCCCAGACTTCAGCCTGCCTGATCTGGAGGGGAACCTGGTCACGCTCTCCGATTTCCAGGGGAACTCAACACTCGTGCTCTTCTGGCGACCCAGTTGCGACTTTTGCCAGAGCATGCTCGCCGATCTTCAAGCTTGGGAGGCCCGGAGGCCAGAGGGCGCACCTAACCTCGTCGTCGTCTCAAGCGAGAGCGTAGCTGACAATCGGGCGATGGGACTGGGCTTACCTGTCGTGCTGGATCACACGGCTATGAGCGTGGGCTGCCAATTTGGGGCGACCGGCACACCTATGGCGATTGTGGTCGACGAGAAGGGCAAGATTGCGAGCGCGCTTGCCGCAGGAGCTCCGGCAGTCCTGGCTCTCGCACGGAGCTTCCAGGATACGCACATACCTGTGGAAGTGTAGCCACAGACCTGTGCCGAGGCAGGTATCAGCGCCCGCCTCGGCCCCAATACATTTCAAATAGCGGAAACGGGAGAGCAAATGCACGAATTGTATGCAACCACCTGTAGGGGCCGATTTATCGCGTCCATCGCCGATTTATCGGCCCGCCAGCAGAGCCGATAAATCGGCGATGGACGCGATAAATCGGCCCCTACGAGCATTCTAGCAAATGCAAACGGTCAGACTAGTGGAGTGTAATGAGGGAATTCCTGCATTTTGGGAGTCCAGGGCAACCGTCTTCCCCAATCGAGAAAGGCTTAGAGAGTATGGAGTCTATCAGCGTGGTGATCCCAACCTACAATCGAAGAGATGTGCTCGTAAGAACACTGAAAGCTTTCGCAGACCAGGATATACAACTCAAGTACGAGATCATCGTTTGTGATGACGGTTCATCTGATGATACGGCCGACACGGTGAGGCTCATGATGCGAGACAGCAGCTTCGAGTTACGCTATCTGCGTCAAGAGCGGGCAGGATGGCGCCTGGCTGCCGCGAGAAATATGGGCATCACTGCGGCAAAAGGGTCGCTCATTGTGTTCTTAGATGATGACATCATTCCCCCTCCATCCTACTTGCGTGCTCACTATGAAGCGCATCACAAACCCGGAACCGTCGCCATCGGCTACAATTATTCTCTTCTCTATAACAACGAGAGAGGATGTACCATGCTCGGCCTTGATGTCAGAGACAGGGAGTTCGCCGCTTTCCCTCATCTTGCCAGACCCTTGTGGTCTCTCATGTACGGTGGAAACTTTTCAGTAGAACACGCCTTGCTCGACGAGGTCGGCCATTTCGACGAGCATTTTCAAGGATGGGGTGTGGAGGATGGCGAGTTAGCATATCGACTGTCCAGGGCCGGGGCAAGTTTCGTCCTGGAAAAGAAGGCGTATGGCTGGCACCAACATAATCCAAACCCGGTAAGTCACCGCCTGCAGCATGCCCAAGGACTACGTCCAGACTTTACCTCCCATCTGACGAACTTATCACGTTTCAGGAGTAAATATCCAGAGGACATTCAGCTCCAGCTCCAGCTCCACCGGGTGATGCTTCGTCTCGAACAGGAAGAAAGCTGGACGCTAAGGGAACTGCTGGGTGATTGCTCAAAGACTGAGAGGTCAAGCAACGGAACGGAGATATAATGAAGATTGCCTATCTTATTCTTGCTCATAATCATCCTTTGCATCTGACTCGGCTCATTTCGGCTCTCCAAACCGAGCACGCTCATATCTTTTTGCATATTGATAAAAAATCCCAGGACATGATTTGCCCATCCATCACAAACACTCTTACGGTGATAAAAAATACCGTGACGGTCAACTGGGGTGGTTTTAGTATCGTTCAAGCAACCCTGAATCTTTTGCAAGAAGCGACTGCCGCGGGGGAATACGATTATTTTATCTTACTAAGTGGGGCTGATTATCCTCTCAGAAGCAATGCCTCTATTTTGCGCTTTTTACAGCACTACAATGGCAAGGAGTTTATGAATCTTTATAAAATGCCAGAGGCGAATAAAACGCTTGATCGAATAGAGTATTTTTATATTGAAAAAAAATTCCATTTTGCGAGTTCCTCCCTTTCAAAAAGGGCCAATACATTCATGAGAGAAATGAATAAACTATTGCGCACTCCCCTCCTTAAAAGACGATATCCTCAGCAGTATGCATATTTTACCTTATACGCTGGCAGTCAATGGTGGGCGTTAAGCAAGCCATGCGTCGACTATATATTACAGTTTGTCCATCGTAATCCCGAGTATAGTAAGTTTTATAAATATACGCGTGTTCCTGATGAAATGTTTTTCCATACCATTATTGGTAATTCACCGTTTAAGGAAAATGTCGTGAGTGCATTCATATATGCTGACTGGAAGACAGGACCATCAACATCGCATCCTGCAACCATTACCTTACGCCATCTCCCCCTTCTTTCTCAAAAAATGGTACCGACCGCCAATGATGACGGGGAAAAGAGACCATTATTTGCGAGAAAATTTACTGACAGCAGTCAAGAGATTATTACGAAAATTGATACGCTCTTTCGGAACGAGAACTGCTGGTAGTTTGTCGACTCAGGTATGTAAATTTTGAGATTAAGCGGGTCTTCCGCCACTTTGGTGAAACGGGCGGTCTGCCAGACGATGTGAGTTGGTAGACAGAATGCCCCCTTTGTCCTCACGAATTGCGCAACGCAATGAGAATAAAAGGCGGCATGGCATCCGCCCTCGAGAGAGTCTGAGAGATCATTGAAATCAACGAAGAGTTGTCGGCTCGGCATTGACCATGACAGAGAAGCCATGCACGAATGGCGTAGACTGGGTTCTTGTTCGGACACCAATGGACCCTACTCGGAAGTGGCACGCTGCTCTCAAAAGAGCCGTCATTTCAGCAGGTAGTAGACCTCGGTCCACACCTGGGCAGGATCGTCGTTGTGTGGCCCATAGACCTCCCACCGAGTGCCGGTCTTCCGATTTCCTTGCGCGGCGCACCAGTCGAGCACGGCGCGATGTGCCGCCGCCAATCCCGGGTACGGTCCGTGATGAACAGTCATCGCCACCTGCCCCGCCGGCAGGGCGGACGCGACCACCCGCCCGGTGAGCGGGCAGGGGACGAGCAACTCCACCCCGACCTCGACATGCGGCACGTCGTCCCAGTACAGCATCATATTGCGGCAGCCGCGGGCGATCCCGCCTGCGTGCAGGCATGCCCACACCTCATCCAGCAGCACCCGCCACAGGGCTGGGAACTCCTGCCAGGTGGTCGTCGCAGGCACCACTGCTGTCGGGCGAGCCACGACGTTTGTCACGGTTACCTGATAGCTCATTTTCCCTCCTGCATCGATATCCGGTCTTTCTCACAAAAGACGCTCCAACAGTCTCGTTGCAGAGTATAGCAAATCCATCGAACATTTGTCCACCTCCCCCAGTCTTGCACAACGTTGATGAGTCTGTTTGCTACACGCAGAGGCGTACCGTATGAGGAGAACACAGTTGGCTAGAGCGCATATAACACCCGTTGACGCAGGAGTGGGAATCCTGCCCTGCTCCTGCACGAAGGGGATCGCATCGGCTCACTCGAAGTGATTGCAACGCCGGGACACACCCCAGGCCATATCGCTTTTCTTGATAGCAGGGATCGTTCATTTATCGTCGGCGATGCTTTCCAGACGCTGGGCGGCGTTGCTGTCTCAGGTACGTTCAAAATCTTGTTTCCTCTACCGGCACTGGCGACCTGGCATAAAGGGTTGGCCCTGGAGAGTGCCCGCAAACTGCTGGCACTTCAGCCATCCACGCTTTCCGTAGGACATGGCCGTATGCTCAGCAATCCGCAGACGGCAATGGAGCGTGCCATTCACGTCATGGAACGGTCCCTGGCCAAAGAGGAAGGGAAACATGCGCATGTCGCATAGAGTAGGGCTGGATTCGGCGGCTGTCGTGGAGGCCGCAGCCCGGCTAGTAGATGAGGAAGGCATCGAACAACTCACTTTGAGCCGCCTTGCCGGGCGTTTAGGCATACGCACGCCTTCCCTGTACAACCACGTTGCCGGGTTGTCTGGTCTCAAACATGATCTGACGCTCTACTGCTTGCACGATTTGCTTGACCGCCTCCTTCGTGCTACTAGCGGGAAATCACGGGCAGAAGCCATTATCGCGCTCGCCGACACCTACCGGGCCTATGGCAGGCAAGCAGTACTTGCACCGTATGCGCTCGGCGAGGAAGAGGCTATTCATGCAATTCGTAGCCTGCGCAGCATCGTGCAGGGCTTTATCTCGCTGGAAATAGCAGGCGGTTTCGCTATGCCAGTAGACATGGATGTAAGTTTTCACTGGCTTATCAATCTGTTCATCGCTGGCCTGAGTCGGCCTCCAGTGATCGGAGAGTAGACCCCTTCCGCGTTGCTTATCTGCCTATGTCACTTTCGATCACGGTCGCGTGCCATGCGCCGGGCGACCCAACTGCGAAGGCAGCAGGGCATAGGCGTCGCGTACCCATTCGCAGAGCAAGGGGCGGGTATCGCGGGGATCGATGATGTCCTCGATGCCAAAGCGTTCGGCTGTGCGGAACGGTGAGCGAACGGCGTCCAGGCGCGTGCGAATCTCCTCGAAGAGGGCAGCGGGATTCTCACTGGCATCCAGATCACGACGATACGCGGCCTCGATACCACCCTCGATGGGTAGAGACCCCCAATCTGCCGAGGGCCATGCGTAGCGTTGGGTGAAGCGGTGCCGGTTGGTCATTCCCGCGCCACCAACGCCGAAGACGCGACGCAGAATAATTTCAGCACCGGGAACGGTGGCCTGATAGACTGTAGAGACTGCCCGTACCCCATAGCGGATCGTGCCTTTACGTTCAGCGTCGCGTCCAATCGCCAACCCAGGCTGATCAGTGAGCGTGACGATGGGCAGGTGGAAGGTCTGGCAGAGATCAACGAGGCGGATCATTGCTTCGGCCCCTTCGGCGGTGAGACCACCACCGCCAAAATAAGGGTCGGCGGCAACCACGCCGACGGGGTGCCCATCAAGTCGTGCAAGGGCTGTTACCGTGGCACGTCCGTAACGAGCCAGTTCCAGAACTGAGTCAGCGTCAAACAACGATGCAAGGATAGGGCGAATGCGGTAAGGTTGACGCCGGTTGCGTGGGATCGCATTCAATAAGAACTCGTCGCGGCGGTCCGCCGGGTCTAATGAGGGCTGTATGGGTGGAAGCTGGTACACGTTTTGTGGGAGATAGGATAGGAAGCGACGCATTTGTGAGAATGCTTCTTGTTCGCTCTGTACAACCACGTCAACGGCCCCACTATAGCGGTGTATCTGTGCACCACCGAGTTCCTCTTTGGTGAGATCCTCGCCCACGCCTGATTTGACCACTGGCGGTCCGGCGACGAATAATTGAGAGATATCTTCAACCATGATGGAGAAATGCGATGCCGCGAGCCGTGCTGCTCCCAAACCCGCCACTGACCCCAGGCAGGCCGCGATGACAGGGACGAGGCTCATATTGTCCACCACATAATCCCAGCCAGGGTTGGCTGGCACGTAGGTATAGCCATGCTGCTCAAGCATTTTCACGCTGCCCCCACCGCCGGTGCCGTCTACCAATCGCACAACAGGAATGCGCAGGCTATTGGCGAGTTGCTCCGAGTAAACCTGTTTGCCCATAACGGCAGCGTCCGCTGCTCCCCCGCGCACGGTGAAATCATCGCCGCCGACAACGACTTTGCGCCCAGCAATGCGCCCCGTACCCATCACGAAATTTGCCGGACGAAACGTTGTCAATTTCCCCTCACTATATTCGGCACTACCCGCCAGCACCCCGGTTTCGTGAAATGTACCGGGGTCGAGCAGCATCTCTATGCGCTCGCGTACGGTCATGCGTCCTTGCGAGTGGTGTTTCGCGACTTTTTCAGCACCGCCCATCTCGTGTGCTAACGCTTCTCGCCGGTGAATCTCGTCAATTTCCTGCTGCCACGTCATAACAAATACCTTTCTGGATTGTACCTCTCATTATAGGGAAACCAAATGTGCTTCATTCTACCTGCTGCTGTGTTAGAGGGTCAAGAAAACCGGTCGGGGCGGTTTTCTTGACATGTCTATTCCATAATGGCGTGTTATAGCGTACAATTTTCTCATGGACATTGTATATTGATAGAAAAGAGCAAAGGAGCAGAGAGTGGACAGCACACAGATAAAGAATAGCGTGGGTATCTGGGCATTTGGTCCGAATGTGACCCGTTTCGTGCCGCCCGGTTATCACCCGGAAGTGACCGATGAAGATATGGTGACGCGCACACGCCGTGTTGTGGACGGACTGGCGGAAGTAGTTGACGGTCTGGAATATCACTACCCTGGCGAGATTCATGAAGACATAGTTGACGCTATCAAAGCAGCTCTCGGCCCGCTGGATTTGTACTGTATCGCGGCTGGCTTGCACGCTGATCCGACCTATAAGCTGGGCGTTTTCATCAATCCCGATCCCGCTTTGCGTCGGCAAGGTATCGAAGTTCTCAAGCGCGGCGTAGACCTGGCGGCAACGCTGGGAGCGCACTTCATCATCTGGCCCGGTGCCGAGGGATACAACTACAATTTCCAGCGTGATTATACCATCACCTGGGATATGTTCGTTGACGGCGTTGGCGAAGTGGTGGCACACGCAGCTTCCAAAGGCGTGACCGTATTTCTGGAACATAAGAACAGCGAACCCGCCATGAATATTTTGATGCGCAACATTTCTGCTACGTTGTACACCATCGATCGTGTGCGTCGTCTGGGCGTGGATACTTCGCACCTGTCGGTCAACATGGACTGGCAACACCTCATTATGAATGGCGAAAATCTGGCCGAGTATGCCGCTATTCTGCAAAGTGAAGGTAAATTGGGCCACCAGCACGCGAATTCGGGCTGGGGAACGTTCGACGATGATAATATGGTCGGTGCATCCTTCTTCATGCAAACGCTCGAACTGGCGATGACGCTGCAAGATTTTGGCTATGGCAACCACGGCGAGCGCATCGGCTACGACCTGTACCCCTATACTGAGGACCAGATCGCGGCGGTGCGCCGTTCGGTCATTCAATGGGAATTTATCGCAGACCTTGCGCGTAAGATTGACCGCACAGCACTGGCGGAAGCTCGTTCCCATGCCGATGCCGTGGAGGGATACCGCATCGTGTACGAAATGTTGGGATTGGACAAAGCCTATACCGAACGTATCATTGCTCGCCACAAGAAATAAGAGGTGTCATATGCATGCTCTGTTGGGCATAGACCTCGGCACAACGGGTGTTAAGGCGGCGTTGTTTGCAGCCGGTGATGGGCACGTTTTGTCGTCGGCCTTCGTTGACTATCCACTCTATCATCCATATGCGGGGTGGGCGGAGCAGAATCCTGCTGATTGGTGGCAAGCGACGATTACCGCGATTCGTACCTGCCTTGCTGAAAGTATGCGCTATGGTGTGCAGCCAATGGATGTCAAAGGTGTTGGCCTGTCGGGGCAGATGCACGGCGTTGTGTTGTTGGATGAGCAGGGCCAGGTATTGCGCCCCTGCATTATCTGGGCCGATCAGCGTAGTGATGCGCAATGCCGCTGGATGACGGAGCGTGTTGGGGCCGCACGGCTCATCGAACTGGTGAGCAATCCAGCGTTGACGGGTTTTTCCGCTCCGAAATTGCTGTGGATACGCGACAACGAACCCGCTATTTTTGCTCGCGCCCGTACCATGCTACTGCCCAAAGATTACATTCGCTATCGTCTGACCGGTATGCTGGCAATGGAAATATCCGACGCGGCGGGAACATGCATGTTGGATGTGAAACATGGCGTCTGGTCGCAAGAGGTGCTTGCGGCCATTGAGATTGAGCCATCCCTGTTGCCGCCAATTATTTCTGCCGATTCTGTCTGTGGCACCATCACCGAAGAAGTTGCGGCACTAACCAACCTGCAAGCGGGAATGCTGGTTGCCGGTGGAGGAGCCGATAACGCCTGTGGTGCCGTAGGTAATGGTGTTGTGCAAGCGGGTCTGGCACTCGTCTCTATCGGTACAAGTGGCGTGGTGCTGGCTCACGCCAATACGCCACAGGTGGATACATCCGGGCCGGTGCCGCGTGTGCATACCTTCAATTCAGCCGTGCCTCAAGCATGGTATCTGATGGGCGTAACGCAAGGCGCGGGTCTATCATTGCGTTGGGTGCGCGACAATATTGGCCTTCCAGAAAGTGCGATGGAACGCTGGACCGGTGTGGATGCCTATGAATTGCTGACAAAGGAGGCTGTACTTGCTCCGGCGGGGAGCGAGGGACTTATCTTTCTGCCCTATCTGCAAGGTGAGCGAACACCCCATCTCGACGCCTACGCACGTGGTGCTTGGATAGGCTTGACCGCCAGCCACAATCGTCGTCATCTCGTGCGATCAGTCTTAGAGGGTGTAGCCTTCAGCTTGAAAGATTGTTTTGGCATCATTCGCGAGCAGGGATTGCAACTTGAGCAGATACGCGCCACTGGTGGCGGTGCAAAAAGTTCCCTCTGGCGACAGATAATCGCCGATGTGCTAGGGGTAGAACTGGTGACGACCAATGCTCAGGAAGGTCCAGCCTTTGGTGCCGCTCTACTCGCAGGTGTTGCCTGTGGCCTCTATCCCTCTGTGCAGGCGGCCTGTGCGGCAACAGTCAGGGTGGTTGAACGCACCGAACCACATTCCGCAACTGCACAGGTGTATGCTCAGACCTATGAAACTTATAAGGCACTCTATCCGGCCTTGAAACCCATTATCAATATCCCGCTGCAATCCACATGAAAGCATGGTCTGTGGCAGCCGGTGCACCGACTGCCACAGACCATGCTTTCATGTTCTTATTCCACTTTCCGGCTAGAGGAGTGGAAGGCTTCGCCCTCAAGACCCCAGGCAATGATGCGTGTAGGATAGATACGGATAATCTCAGGTGCAAAACGTTCCATTATCTCTTTACCACCGGTTGGCAAGACTTCCGCCCGTCCGCGTATCTCAATTCCGCGTGGCTGCCATGGAGGGAGTACATCATCCACGACAAACGCCGCACGCCCGTGCTGTGCCGCCTCGCGGTACTTCTTAGTGTGAGCGATATCAAGCCCACCAATATCAATTGCGTCCACCTCGGCGTTATGGCGGAAGCTGACCGGGACGACATGTGGATCACCCGCTGCATTGACGGTTGCCAACCTGCCGAGGCGTTGGCCTTGCAAATATTCGATCTCTTTTGCTGTAAAGTTGCTCATCTAGTTCTCCTTGTAATTTGTAAGGTGTGGAACCCTCAGTCATTATAACCACAAAACGCGCTTGTTGCTTCCCATTTTCTTGCTATTAGTACATGTAGATGAGATAATCATACAAACCGTTTTACGTGAGACATTTCCATGAGAGGCTATAGATAGATAGATAGTATGGATAACACCGAAGAGCAAGTTGGCAGTGCCAAACCCAATGAACAAGGAAAGGGGAGTAGCGAGAAGGAGACGGGGCGGCTCGAAGCATTTAGCGACGGGGTGTTTGCCGTCGCGATTACCTTGCTTGTTTTAAATATTAGAATACCGGGAATAGATTTGCCCCCCGGTAAATTGCCAGACGATACAGGTTTGTGGCTGGCATTGCGTAATGAGTGGCCGATGCTGGTCGCCTATGTAACTAGCTTTGCAACGATAGGTGTTATGTGGCTAAATCATCACAAGCTCTTTATTCATATTAAACACACTGATACTATCTTACTGCTGCTTAATCTCTTACTCTTATTAATCATTGTTTTTATACCTGTCCCCACAGCATTACTGGCTGAGTATCTTATCCGTTCCGATTTGCACGCAGCTGCGGTCTTGTATAGCAGCACATTCCTGGGGATGGCTTGCTGCTTTAATATTCTCTGGCGGTATGCTTCCTATCGCAATCGCCTTTTAGGCAAGGACGCAAACCAACGGGCTATTAAGGCTATCAGCCGCCAGTATTTATTTGGCCCGTGTTTCTACCTGATTATTTTCGGCGTGGCATGGATTAATACACTGGCCTGTATTATCCTCAGTTTCATTCTTGCTCTCTTCTTTGCTCTACCTGGTCGCCCTGTGCGTTCTTTACCCGAAAAAGGTGAGTGAGATGATGAGATAACAAAAAAGTCAGCGTCATTCAAATAGCTTTCTGAGTTCGCCGCCCGAAATGCTTACCTGGGCCATATGCTGGTAGGTTCCATGCTCCAGCAATTCTTGCGCAACTCTACGTAGATGCCCTAATGTGGCTCGCATAAGACCCGAGCCGAAACTGATACGGGCGACACCAAGTGTTGCCAGTTCTGGTATAGAGGGCGCTGCCGGGCCGGCAAGGATGTTGATCGGGCCGTGAATAGCCTGTGCGAGTCTGCCTATGATATCGGCATTGCTTACTCCTATGGGGAAGAGACAATCCGCGCCAGCCGAACGGTAGGCATTGGCACGTTGAACCCCCTCATCTATATAGTTGAATGGCTCACCTCTACCGAGTAAAAAAACATCGGTACGAGCATTGATGACAAGGGGAATATCCATTGTGATGCCAAGTTGACGAATTGCCTGTATCAGTTCAACCTGAAACGCGCTATCTACCAGCGAGGTGTTCTCGCCTTTGCGGGAATCCTCGATGTTGATGCCGACGGCCCCCACCTCAATAATGGCTTGAACCGTCTGTAGAATCTCTTCGATTTCCTCGCCGTAGCCTGCCTCAATATCTACGGAGACGGGAACATTTACCACCCGAACGATACGAGCTGTGCTTTCTAACAACATGTCCCGACTGATACGTTGGCCGTCGGCATAGCCAAGCGCGGCTGCAACGCCCGAACTGGTTGTGGCGATTGCCGCGAAGCCTGCCCGTTCAAGTATACATGCGCTCGCCGCGTCCCAGGCATTGGGCAGCACCAGGATAGGAGAGCCAGTGTGCAAGGAACGAAATAGCGTAGCTTTTTCTTTCTGATTGCTGGAAATCATAGCAACATTTCCCTCATGATATAATAGAACCTCTTGCATCCCTGTACTCATATATGCCAACAATTTTATGCTGGACGATCAAGAGCGGACATGATAGACTGAAAACAGGTCGCAATCAGTATAGCATAAACATAGAATATCGGGCGTGGAATATACACATGAGAACAATAACCGTCAGGACAAAGAGAAAAGATGAAGTGGTAGATATCACAGACACGGTGGAGACGCAACTGCGAGAAATGAACGCCGAAAATGGAGTGTGTAATATTTTTGTTGCGCATACCACCTGCGCCCTTACCACTGCGGACCTGGATCCGGGAACCGACCGTGACTTACTTGATGCGCTACGCCAGATGTTACCGAAGCTATCCTATCGTCACCCGCATGACCCGGCGCATACACCCGATCATATTCTTTCAACCATCATTGGTGCATCCGTCAACGTTCCCTACACCAACGGCAAATTGCTGCTGGGAACATGGCAGCGTGTGATCCTGGTCGAGCTAGACGGGCCACGGCAACGTACAGTGCATGTTACCTGTTTTGGGGCTTGAGGCTATCGCATCTTGTGTGCCTTTTTGCCTACAATTTGACTTAATATAGCTCTACTGTAATCCTGCTGAAAATTGTCACAAATTCGTCTGTTCGTGCATCTGTATGAGCAGTATAAAATACTGAAATTGCCCGACTCCAGGCTGAGGAATATCTATGAGTCAACCAAGCTTTGAGACTAATCCAGAATTTGCGCTCTACTCTGAACGTATTCGACGTAACCGTGCGAAGAAACGTATGCAGGGGTATCTCTATTTTATTGAAGCGATAGGATTGTTTACCCTTATTGGCCTCGCCAGTATCAATTTGCTGCCAGATAACCCCAGGCTGTTGATACCACTTCTTCTCCTTATGTTGTTAGCCATATTTTTGCTTATAACAGGTATTCTGTTTGTAAGACGAGGATATCAACCGATTACAAATGATGAAATAGCTCATCAACGAGGAACTGAGAGAAAGCAACTTTTCCGCTATGCGCAGGGCGCAGTTCCCTGGCGTTACCGGCTTCCCATGACTGTGATAGAACTGCTGGTTGGCCTCTTTTTTGCCAGTGTGGGAGTTATTGCCCTTGCTGTAACCTTTATGCAGATAACAAGCTATGGATTTTTATTTTATGGGCCTTCTCTTCCAGCGGCAGCTTACTTTCTATTTGACGCTTTCAAGAGGGCTAAAATGTCCAGGCAGCTTGCACAGCTTAGCAGTCAAGAACTCGCGCACCGCCTTGAACTGGGAGAGTTGACAGAAGGTCAGTAGAAAAAAAGTCATCAATGAATTCGCTAAAGTGAGCAAGCGAGCCTTCTTCCGTATGGGTCAGGAAGGCTACTCTCTTCAAAGCTATCCTCATGTTGACTTGTATACATATCACGATGGCAAAATGCATAAAGAACTGTTGGCGTATTGCGAGAGCGATGGGCGATGGGTGGAGTGGGTATAATTTACCTTGTTCCTTCAGCTCATAAAGAAGAGTAGCTGCTTTTAACTGCCAAACACCCCTGGAAACACCGCCGAGATAATAATCAGCAGTGTCAAAACCGACATAATAATTGTGGTGATCCAGGCGACAATATTAAAGATGGGGCCATTGACGTAGCGACCTAGCAGGCGGCGATCATTACAGAGGATGATCATCAGGATGAGGATCAGCGGGAGTAACATGCCGCCGACCACGTTGGGCAGGTTGAGGACGAAGATAAGTCTATCTGATGGGACGAACAGGGTGATGCCCGCACCTACGACGATGATAAAGGTGTAGAGTGACAGGAACTGCGGTGCCTCTTTCCAGGTGCGACCAACACCGCGCTCCCAGCCAAAGGCCTCGGCAATCGAATAAGCGGTGGAGAGGGGTAGGACGCTGGCAGCCATCAACGAGGCGTTGAGTAGCCCGATGCCGAACAGTATCTTCGCATAGTTACCGGCGAGCGGGCCAAGTGCCGCAGCTGCATCACTGGCCTGGTTAATTTGAATGTGATGGATAAAGAGTGTTGCTCCCGTGCTGACAACGATGAAAAATGCCACAAAATCGGTGATAAAAGCCCCGACATAGGTGTCAAGACGCTCATAATTGAGATGCTTGATGGCGATATGTTTGTCAGCGATTGCTGATTGCTGATAAAACTGCATCCACGGCGCAATAGTTGTGCCAATGACAGCGACAAATGTGAGCAGGTAGCCCTGATTGAGTTGGATTGGCGGCACGAAGGTTTTATGGAAGACATCTCCCCAGTCAGGGTGAACCAGAAAGCCGCTAATGACGTAAGTCAGGTAAATCACGCATAGTGCCAGCAGAACGCGCTCGACATATTTATAATTGCCGCGGATTACCAGTACCCAGACAAGCACTGCCGCGATGGGGACTGCGATGTAGGGACTGACACCAAAAATGTCCATTGCTCCGGCAACGCCGGCGAATTCGGCAACGGTTGTCGCGGTATTGGCGATCAGGAGCAAGAGCATACTCCAGAAGGTGATGCGCACGCCGAACTTTTCACGAATGAGATCGGCCAGCCCTTTGCCGGTGACGACGCCCATACGTGCGACCATTTCCTGCACGACGGCAAGGCTGATGGTGACAAGCACAACAGCCCAGAGCAGACCATAGCCATATTGCGCCCCGGCAAGAGAATAACCGGCAATGCCGGTGGCATCATTGTCTACATTGGCGGTGATGAGTCCAGGACCGATAACCGAGAGTATCAGCATCAATTGGCGTAGCCAGACGCGGCGCACTTGTTTCTGGCGCGTCATTGCAATTTTGTTCATAGCGAACCTCCTGTCGGGGCAGGTTCAATAAAAAAACGCCCCCTTGTTGAAGAGGGGGCATATCACAATAAATCTTGTATATTCCTCCTCTAGTTGAGCTTTGGCACTGTGGGACGTAAGATAGCTCAAGGCTATCTAGCCACTTTGGGTCCCGCCTTATGCCGACGAGACCTGGCCTGATCGTTGGCGTCTCTCGACGTTTCTGATCAGTGGCCTATATTCCTACAGCCGCCTCACCTAACGAGGTAAGATAGGTATCATTGGTTATACTATAACGCCTTGCCTGATATTTGTCAAACGGCGTTCTCCCGCTTTCACGCTTCAGCATATTATGCTAAAAATGTACTGTGCTCCATAGTCTATATGGAAAAGATTGATTTTTTATGCAAATACTAATGAGTATTGCGTCTATCATTGCTGGGCATTTTGACAACCTGCCCAAAAATATCATATTATAGTTGGTAGGATTGTTAATGCTCAATTGTTTCGTGCTCCATAGAAACGCCAGCTATGGTTTGCCCGTGTAGAAAGTGGAGAGTTTGTAAGCATGAGCGGAGCAGTTATACAGGCAGAAGGGTGTTGTTGAGGAGTGTGATAAAGCCTACAAAGGACGTTACCATATGAAAATTGCGCAGATAGCCCCGCCGTGGCTACCTATTCCACCAAAAAACTATGGTGGAACGGAAGTCGTTATTTATAACCTTGTTGAGGAACAGGTAGCACAGGGGCATGATGTAACCCTATTTGCCCCCGCTGATGCGAAAACCTCAGCCAAGCTTGTTTCTTTTTTCCCCACCCCATTAAGCGAAGAAGGTATCCCGTGGTCGGCACATCTGAAAGCTTATTATCATATGTACAAGTCGGTCGAGTATGTGAAGGAACACGATTTTGATATTGTGCATATGCATCTCTCCTCAAGCTCCGACCTGTATATTTTCCCCTTCAGTTCTCAGCTTGCTGTACCCCACGTTACGACATTACATAGCCGTTTTCCTTTTGACCGCGTTCAAAACTGGACCGGGAAAGCCGACGAACTCTACATGGAGTGGGCTCCATCAGTGCCAATGGTTGCCATTAGCGAAAGTGCGCTCGCGGAGGTTCCCTACAAGCTTGATTTTGTGGGCATCGTTCATCATGGATTACCGAAGTGGCAATTTATCCCTACGACAAAGAAACGGGGAGATTTTTTTGTGTGGCTGGGTCGTTTCGTCGCCGACAAGGCTCCCCATCTTGCCATTGAAGCGGCGAAACGGGCAGGAGTAAAACTTGTGCTGGCAGGCACCATTGACCGGCACATGCAAGATGCGGTCAACTACTTCCAGAATACGATTAAGCCGCAAATTGATAACGAGCAAATTCGGTACGTGGGCCCAGTCAACATGAAAGAAAAAACGAGTTTACTGAGCCGCGCTCGCGGTTTTCTCAATCCAATCGAGTGGGAGGAGCCATTTGGGATGGTGATGATCGAGGCAATGGCACTGGGCTGCCCCGTTATCTCATTTGCGCGTGGTGCCGCTCCGGAGCTCGTGATACATCGAAAGACGGGGTTTTTAGTGCGTGATGTGGATGAGATGGTACGTTTCATTCCACGCATTGATGAAATTGACCGGGAGGCAATGCGGCAGTATGCTGAAAACCATTTCTCCTCGCGTGTGATGGCTGAGAAGTATATGAAGGTGTACAAAAAGGTCATTGCGCGGACGAAAGGCACGACGACGCGCACATTCCCGACACCCGCGATTTTGTCAAAGATCATAACGGATGCTCAAACAGCGACTGCCGGATCAGCCTTGCTTAGAAAAGAGTTGCCTGCTCAGGTGGCCCCGCTTGCTCATGCTGCGCTGGTAAGGGCGGAACCGGAGCCAAAGCACCAACACGTCGGTGGAGTTCCTGGCAAATGATCGGAGAGTGTACCTCGTAGGAGCAGTGACAAAAGGCATAGATCGTCATGGCCTGGCTCATCAAAATGGGAGCAACTTTTGACTGAACCATGAGTATGTTTTCAAGGGATTGGTATTTCGCATTTGCCAGTATTTGATAAATACATCAGCTGCGGGGGGCCAGACTTCCAGTAATCTTTGCAGGAAGTAATCTCTTCGTATGGGCCAGGCTAGTACTTCCTTCCAGAGGTGTTCAAATTGTGTAAGCATCTCTTGATGAACGGGAATAGACTCTAGACTGGACAAGGCCACCTGAGCCGCTAGACGTGCCGTCAGCATAGCAGGATAAATGCCATCCCCTGTCAGGGGATTGACGAAAGAGCCGGCATCGCCCACGAAAATCGCCCCGGGATAGACGCGAGGCATGGTTTGCGAGCTGTATCGTAACATCCAGGTCTTCGGTTCGGAGAGATGGCTAATATCGGGTATGCGGGGGAGAATAGTAGGAGAGGTGAGAAAATGATGTAACCCCTGAACAAGCGACAACTGCTTTTTCTTGACGATATCAGCTCTTGTTCCAATACCCACATTGGCGACGTGTTCGTTGACCGGGAAAATCCAGGCATAGCCGGGCACAAATTCCGAAAGCAGATATCCCTCGATCATATGATCCAGTTCGCGCATCTCGAGATACGCTCGGATTGCTACTCCGGTGTGCCTGGGCACTTGTTTGTCCAGGCCGAGTGCACGCCCAAGAGAGCTGGACGAACCGTTCGCAACAATGGTCAGGTGAGCGAGAATCTCGCTCGTTGTAGGCTTCCCATCCAGCTGCCTCCCGCGAACGCCGATGACTCGTCCATCTTTGAGCAGGGGAGCAACAATGTCGAGACGGCAAAAAGTTGCGCCACACGAGATGGCGTTTTGTCGCAGGAGTTCATCGAATGCTGCCCGTGGTGCCATATATCCCGCCCTCCCAAAGCGAAACTCGACCGCTTGTTGGCGGGTCGACATAATTCTGGCTTTGGAGATTGGAAAGAAATCGTGTTGATCAAAGCGATCACCTGCACCTACCTCGCGCAGAATATCGACGGCTTCGGGTGAAACTAAATCGCCGCACGGCTTCTCACGTGGAAATTCAGCCCGGTCAAAAAAGATGACATTTAAATGTGCCTGAGCTAAGATACTCGCGGCGATACTTCCTGCTGGACCTGCACCGATGACGGCAATATCGTACATGGCATGGCTCCTGTAGCTAGTTGAGGCCTGCTCATAAATAGGAAACCTGGCTGGGAGAGTTGCCCCAGCCAGGACCTGGCCTAAATCATGGGAATTGCAACATCTACACAGATAGCAGGCAATTCCCATGATACTACAGGACGCTTTGCTTGTCACGTCGGTCAAAGCTTTTCTCCCGGCCGATTTGGTTGGGAGAAACGCCACTCGTTACACGCAACGCATTGCTCGCCCTCAATCGCTCGGGCGACTATCAGCCGTGCCACCTCGCGCGGAATGCGCTCAAGCATCGCATCGACGAGTTTCACGACCCATCCTATATGGTATCGCCGCATCGCCGCGCACCTGCACCGGACCTTGCGTCAATGGACTCACGCTATATGCGTGGCTAGCGGCGATCTATCCTCCGACCTGGCCGGCCGCAGGCCGCCATTTATCCCTACTTGCTGGGAACGTGACGGCGAGCGCGCCTAACCATATTTGGGGCATTGACATCACCGACATCCGCTTGCGTGGCGGCTGGATGTACCTGGTCGCCATCTTGGATTGGTACTCGCGCTATGTGGTGAGTTGGGAACTCGATCAAACGATGCACCAAGCTTTTCGTGATGGAAGCCATGCGACGTGCATTGGCACAAGCACAGCCACAGATTTGCAATAGCGATCAGGGCAGTCAGTTTACCAATCCGCAGTACACACAACTGCTGCTGCCCATGATGTGCGCATCAGCATGGATAGCAAAGGCCGCGCCCTCGATAATATCTTTACCGAACGCTTGTGGCGCACCGTCAAATATGAGGAGGTGTATCTGAAAGAATATGCAGTCCCCGTGAGGCACGGGAAAGCTTGAGCCAACTATTTGCGCTTTTACAATCAGGAGCGCCTTCATCAGTTGCTTGAATATGCGACCCCGGCTGAGGTCTACTTTGGAAAATAAGAAAGGAGCTTACACCTTAGCAACCCCCATTTTGGTGTCTTGACTTTCTGGGTCACTTTATTGCAAGCTTATTTAAGTGGAAGCGTCAGTAAAGGAGATAAAGATGTAGCAGTCGAGCAAGAACAATAAGACTACTAATCCTGCAATTGAAGCTATAGCCTTCATGGCGGAGAATGGGACATGGAACTATCCAATGCGTTCTTCCTGCCCAGTAAAAAGGATGTGGTGCATGTTGACGTTACCTTCAGGTGGATCGAAGGAGGGCGCTACTCGTTATGCAGCAAGGCGACATGAGCACCCCACCGTTCGCGACTGGTCTTCGGCCGTGATGAGGATGACAAAGAGTATACGGTTCAATATTTCGATGATCGTAAAGTATCAAGAATTTACCGTATGAGCTTTGATGATAATACATGGAAGTTATGGCGCGATCTTTCGGAATTTATCCAAAGATTCATAGGCAAGGTGAGCGATGACCGTGCTGTCGTAGACGGCTACTGGGAGTACTCTACTGAGAGACCTCCTCATTAATTGCTTTACGCCGTTGGGGTATTCAAACGGGCCAACCCCCTTGTTGATCTCCAGGTCAATTCATACACTCTTCTTGAAGAAGCGCGCCTTCTCTCACTAAGGACCAGCGCCATGTTCCGAGAATTGGTGTATGAGATGCCATATGCTCCTTGTGAACGATGACCACCTCCGCCTTGCTGGGATCGTAGACCTGGAGGAACGATGTACCTACTGTTCAAAAACGCTCGCTGCGTATCCGCTTATCATGAGCGACGATGCAAAGCAGACGGTGTATCATGTCACCTGCGCGCTCGAACTCGCCACAGATATCATAGTCGATGTGGATACGTTCTTCAGCCCGCCGGCTCCATACGCTCGCCTGTTTACTCTCACCACGGATTACTTGGAAGGAGGAGGCTATGCAGTCAACGGATCTCGAATAGATTAATACCGCTCTGTGAGAGCAAGCCTATCATTCGTTTACACGGGTGAATTGGGAAGTAGCGCAAGTCATGGCGGTCAGAAGGAGCAAGGGACAACTGTTGGCACTGCTTCGGGGACGGGGGCGCTGGTATCCTGTGGAAGCGGTGACCATTGAAAGACCGAGGCTCTGCCCAACTGGGGCCTGCGACATCGAGGGAGCAACAGAATGAAAACCCTGACGCATAAAACGTACTCAACACGAGCCGGAACCTCAGACGCCTGGCAGCATAATGCTTGATACATTTGGTCAGTCCAACGTGAGCAAAAAAACGCCTGGACACTTGCAAATGGGGAAAAATCTGGGTACGATTGATGCATCAGCCAAGGTCAGTTCTCTGGTATGTCTACCCCTTGGGCTTCTCTGCAATGGGCTGGTTGATTTCCCAGAGATTGCCTTCAGGATCGGCAAAGTATGCTGTGCGTAGCCCCCAGGGTTGGTCGGTTGGGGGACGGAGAAACCGGACACCTTTGGTCGCAAGCTCCTCATAGGCGACGTCTACATCCTCCACGCCGGTTGCCAGAAACCCGCGAGGTCTGCCTTCGATATTCAGCTCAAACTCTCGCTCACTCACCATATGGGCGGCGGCTCCTATCTCCAGCAGAAGGAAGTACACGTTGTCCATATGGACAGCAACATGCTCGGGATCGCTCTCTGTCACCTTGAGTCCAAGCGTGTCCCGATAAAACGTCTTACATTTGGCCATGTCTTTTACGAACAACACCATCGCGGCGATACTATGAAACATGGTTTCCACCTCTTCTTTTTTTGTACCTCTCCACTTGGAGGGGCCAGAAGCGCGTCTGCTCGACAAGCATCAGTGTAGCACAGAAGAGGGTGCACGTCAATTTTTTGCACGGGGGTAGCGCCTCCACGGATGAGATTGAGCGGGACACCGAGGTTGACGAGAGTCAGAGGCGTAAGCAGGCGGAGCGAGGGGTGCGCTCTGGGGAGGAGAAACAGAGACGTGGTGTCTTGAGCTAAGCGTGCGGAAGCAAAAAGAACAGGTCTCGCACCAACTGTTTCACTTTCTGCGTCAATGCGTCATACTTTTTCTTGTGCCGTGCGAACCGATGAGTTCGGCGGGTGAGGAGCCGTTGCCGAGAGGCCTGCTGCATGGTTTCCTCCCAGCGGTCATTACACAGACCCGTGCGCAGCGCCAGCAGCGGATTCACATTGCGGCCTTCCCAATGCATGCCTGGCCCTTTGAGCCGTGCTTGGACGACGCAGGTGTTGGCGCTCTCGGCGCTGCCACTGCCAATGGGCCAGCCTTGCTGCTGAAAGCGCGGATACTGCATCAGGAGTTCCCGCTTCTGCAAGTAATGTACCTTTTCAGCGAGCTCCTCGATCTGCGGGTGGTCGTTGAGCAAGCGACCCACCTCCTCTAACACGGTTGCCGGACCGTGATGCTTGAGTGCATGTAATTGGTCATTCACCCAGGTTTCCGCCACGGGCGTGCCAGCAGTGCTGAGCAAGGTCGCAATCTCGTTGATATATTCTGCGGCATGATACAGATCGAGAATCCGGATAGCATCTGCTCGCTGCGCATCAATAAAGCGCTGGATCCACTCTGCTCCATCTTGCACCGCACACACCTGAGGCGCTTGGAAGACTCCCCGCCGCTCCATCTCCCCGCTAGCTAACTCGATAAAGGTGTCGGCATCGGTCATGCGCGAACAATAGGACAGCTTGACCGTTTTCACTTCTTGGTGGGGACGCTCTTTGGAAGGACAGCTTTTTTCTTGCACCTCCCCCACCAGCACGGTTTTGACTTCGGCCCAGACGTTTCCTCGCAGCGAGATATAGGAGCCATCACTACTTATCACCAGCCTCGCTGCTTCGTTGGCGAGCGCCGCTTGCTTCGCAGGGGTCTGCTTCTGCGCCAATGTCGCCCCGGCTTGCTCATTTTGCACGCTTTCCGCAGCGGCACCCAGCTCTTCTGTGTGCCTGCGCGAAGTCGAGGCACTCACCTGCACCCCATGATGCTGGTTGAGCATCTTGGCTGCTTGGCCAAAGGAGTGCAACGCTGCAAAATGCACCAGATGCTGGAGTTGTAAAGGGGTCAGGCTGCCCGGTTGCAGGCCTAATTGCTCATCGAGGGGGGAAAAACCCTGTGCCGCATTTGGGACAGGTGCCGTAGGTTCTTTCCAGGTGAATGGCTCTGCCTGCGGTTGCTTGTAACTGTCGGACGCGCTTGCCCCGCGACAGGAGGGGCAGGCTGGCAGGTGGGACAGGTTGGGCGTTCGCTTTCCTCTCGCTGCGACCACTCATCTCTTTCTCGCTCTAAGGCACTGTCTTCAATGAGACGGGCTTCCAATTGGCTGATCAGGTCCCGGGCCTTGACTTCTATTTCTAGCAACGTCGCTTTGGGATGGGAGGCATTCCACGCCTGCATTTCTCCGATGATTTCATCACTGAGCTCTTTGATGCTTTGCTTGTCTTGCATGTTTTCTCTGTTTGTTCCTTATTGCCTTCTTTTCCTTGCAGAAAGATGCAGTCTTCCCTCATCTTTCCTGTCTTCCGCAGGCTTTGTCTTTGCTCGCCAAGCACTTACAAGCCTTTGCCCATTCTACCTCTTTTCTCGCTTCTTTGACCACCTCTCCTCGTGCAAAAAATTGACGTGCACCCGCACAGAAGCACAGAAGATAGGATAAAACTTCTCCTATCTTGCTTTCCTGACACGCACAGTTTGCAACCTATTCCCAGAAAAGGTGAGAGGCACTCCGCGAGCGTTCAGGGATGACACCTCCTTTTTTGCTCACGTTGGACTGACCAAATGTATCAAGCATTATGCTGCCAGGTATCGGAACGTCACATTAGCCGGTTGCGCCGAACTCAGGAAGTGGTAACTGCACCGCCCATGCAACCATCTTGCTTGGCTTCTTCCGCACGATCGGCTCTGGCCGCCGCAAAGCAAGTAACCACTCTGTATCAGAGAGCTTCCAGAGGTCCAGTTGCGGGCTGCGAAAATGTGTCTCAATGCGGCGCGCGTTCTTCACTTCGAGGACCTGCTGTCCTTCTGGCGACAGGCGAACCGAATACAGTGAGGGGGTCGTCGCCTGGTGCTCCACTTTGAGTGTGTTCTCGTACACCCACACGGAGACCTCTTCTCCGACTAGCCCATTTTCCCCAAAGAATTTCCAGTGCTTAAACTTGACGTAGCCGTGTTTGTCGATCTGACGGGTAAACTGGGTTGCGTACAAAGCGCGTGAAAGCACCTCTTCGGGAATAGTGCGCCCCAGCACTCCACGCAACACAGAAGCCGGGCTGTGTCGCCCATCCTGACGCTCACGGTGGGCATAATGGTGCTCCTGATTGTAGTTCTGCCACCAAGTCTGATGGGCCTGCTGGATCTCCGGCCAGGTGCGCGCGTTGGAGAACGAGTGGTCAGCGAGCCTCTGCTGGATCGAGAACAAGGTCTCCGCATAATTTTCCCAAGGCTCCCCCAGGATCAATGCGTTCTTTGCGAATGCCCAGCATGTCATAAAGCTGTACGGCGACCGTCGAAGAGAATTGTCCTCCACCATCGGTCACAAGGGCTTCTGGTGCCCCGTAGCGCCGAATCGCATCAGCCAGAACGGCCAGGTAGTCCCATTGGGTTTGCGAGGCAGAAATGGCAGAGGCGAGGACAGATCGACTGAAATTCTCAAAGATGGTAATCACATACACAGGATGGGGATCAGGCAGCAGGTGTTCTTCGATATAGCGGATATCGGCACTCCAGTATTCGTGCCGATGCGAGGCTTTGAATGGCATTTCCAGCCTGGCACGGGGCTGGCGCTGCGGCTTCTCAAGGCCGTAGAGCTGCCGGTTCGCCGCCATGATGCGACCACACGTCGCGGGACTCACCTCGATGCCCATGCGCAAGAGCGCGGCGTGGACACGATACTCACCCAGCAGAGGATTCTCCTGGAGCTTGCGGATCTCATTTTTCACCGAAAGCGTGACTTTGCGTACCCCTTTCTTGGTTTTTGGCTTCGCATCTAAGCCTTCAGACCCCCTCCTCTGCCCAACCCTGAAGCGTGGCATAAATGGTCGGACGGCTGGTCTGCATATACTCTGCAATGGACGTGATTGACCATCCCTCACTATGCAGCCGGATCACGGCCAGCTTCCGTTCTGCTCGGTCAGGAATCTGATGCCAGGGTTGGTATCGTCGGGCTTGGAGAGAGGGAGGAAGGCCGGAGGTGGCGATGCGTTTCACATTTTTATGATCTGGCTTTCTGCCATACCAAATGTAGCAGACCTCGGCAATTTCGCGCCAGCTCATCAAGGGAAGTTCAGCGTGTAGATCCACAATGAGTTGGCGCATCTCTTCTGGCAGGGTTTTGCCTGTTTCTCTTGCCCCGCCTTGCTCCCCCGATGGGAACAGGCTTTGCACCCCATATTTTTCAAACTCATCCGCTTTGCGGGCCAGCGTGCGCCGAGGGCCATCGATTTCTTTGGCTCGCTCCCCTGCGGTTTCGTGAAATAAAATCAGGGGGCAAATCGCTTCATACAGTTCTTGCTCTGGCCAGAGCGTCCATTGCTTGATACTCGCCCATTCCTCAGTGCGCTCTCGGCGGGATCGTTTCGGACTTGGCATCTCCTCCTGCCTTTCCGCGACAACGATGCTTCCTTTAAGCGTACCTGAGCGCCTTCGCGTTTGCAAGGATTCGAGCGGATTTTAGCCCGTTTGGACGCTCCACGTTGGCCAGTTTGAATGCCCCATCGGCGTAAAGCGATTAATGAGGAGGTCTCCTCTACTGATGGTAGCAAGACGTGGCAACACGACTTTGATGTTAAATACACGAGAAAATAGGACGTAAGCATACTTGGATAGCAAAGAGGAGGGATAGATGGGCAAGATTATTATGGATATGAGTATGTCGCTTGATGGGTTCATCGCGGCAAAAAATGACAATCCTGACCAACCGCTTGGCGAAGGTGGCATGGAACTACATCATTGGCTATCCGAAGACCAGCAAGTGTTCAAAAAGTGTTACCTAGAAGGCAACGCTAACGTCGGCGTCATCATCATTGGACATCGTACCTACGAAAATTCGCACACTTGGGATGGCAAAGGTCCGAGTGATGGCAGCATCCCGTGTATCGTGCTGGCCCGACCCGAGCATATTCCGCCGAAACAGCAGATTGGTCCTGTTTTTACCTTTGTGAGCAGTCTTGAAGACGCGCTTGCTAAAATGAAGGAAATTGCTGGCGAGAAAGATGCCACGGTCATGGGAGCTCATGTCCAACAACAGTTCATTGCTGCTGGCTTAATGGATGAAATCCGCATTCGTGTCGTACCAATTTTACTGAACGAGGGTGTCGGCCTATTTGAACACCTTGGCAGTAAGCACATCGTGCTCAAACAGACTGAAGTCAGGAAGGGTAATCAGGTTGCACACCTGGTTTATCAGGTTGTGAAGTCGTAGTCGCTGCCCAGGTGTGTTTGGAGCAAGGCATTGTTGCAGTGCCGATTTCCGACGAGAGCGTGCGCTGTACTCTCAAACGGTTGAAAACCAACTGGCAGCTGGCCAAGCATTGGATTACCAGTCCCGATCCACAATACCTGCGAAAAAAACGCTCGCGACAACTTGATCGCCTGGGCCAGCCAGCAGCCTGACTGGGCCATCGGGTTCCTCGACGAGGTGTGGTGGAGTCGCTTTACCCTCCCTCGTCTCTCTGCCTGGCAGAGCGAGGAGCATCCGGTGCGTCTGGAGGAACAATCCTGGAAAAAAGGCGATCCGGATCCTAAAGCTCTGGCTTGTTACGGCGTCCTGTGGCAAGAGGGTCAGCCAGACGATTTCGCAGCGCGATCAGATGTGGTTGCGCTTTGTCATGGGGCGTCCGGTAAGCGACATCACCACCTGATGGCTTGCTTTCGGCCAAACAGTTGGCTGAGCGGGTCTGTTCTCATTTTGGCTGCTCTTATGAACTACATCTGTCTCTTCCCGAAAAGGTCTCTTGAGCATGCACTCAGTGCTCCTGATCGCGCCTTATGCATCCAGCTCGGTCAGGGACCATGGGGTGAGGTGTCCGCCTTTGTCGCCAAGTTCAGGAACGTCAATGCCTTGCAGGCCGAGCATCAGTGCAAGCTGCCCGCCGTGATGCAGGTCGTGGGACATGATACGCCAGATGGTCCATTGGCGTGTCACCGCATATATTTTGCCCCCTCTGATGTGCCGATAGGTCTGTGCCAGATCGGCCACCGTCCAGGTGTTGAGGGTTGTTTCGATCATCTGCCAGCTCAACTCCAGCCACTTGAGCGATTTGCCGGGGATCTTTGTCAGCGTCTCCTCCCATTGCAAATTGGCCTCCAGCCATCTGTTTAGCTCGTTGCTATCCCCAGCGTTGAACTTTTCACTTGCCCAGGGAGCAATCTGACCGGCGAGGGCAGCAGATCCGGGGGCACCCATCTTATAGAACCACCACAGCCGGCCGCCAGCGATATGGGCGATCAGTTCGTTCACCGAGTACTGATTGGGTGCGGGGCGCCATGCCAGTTGTTCTGGCAGCAGTGGAGTGACGGCACGCATCAGGGCCTGCTGGTGGCTATCCCAGCCTTCGTAGACGATCTTCAAGAAAGGGGAAGTCGTGGTCATGAAAATATCCTCTCTGTATGGTGAGGTGGGAAACAAAATATGAACATTTGTCTCCCGCCATTATAGTATCTGGAACGGAACGAAGCAAGGATAAGAGGGAATCCGAAGAGGTCTCGTGTTTCTGCACTAGCAAGCTCTCTTGCACAACATCTTTGAACTGGCCCCAATCACTCTTCAAACCATGGATGAGGAAAAGGAGCGTGCGAAATTTACCGAGCAAGAGCACTACTTTTACCTGGTAGTCCACGGTATGTCGTTTGATACACAAACAGACGAGGCGGACACGCCCAAGCTCGATATCGTCTTTGGGAAGAATTTTATGATCACCGTGCACCACGCATCACTTTCCTGGCTTGACTCCCTGTTCGAACAGACCCAGGGAAAAAACGCTGATGCACATCTGATGAGCCGGGGGATGCCCTTCCTCTTATATGCTCTCCTGGATGCCCTCGTCGATAGCTATTTTCCAGTCCTTGATGACCTCGATGACATTATTGATGAGTTGGAAGATGTGACGGTGAATTCTACCTCAAACGACGTCCAGGTCCGTATCTTCCGTATCAAACGCTCTTTAGCACAGGTGCGGCGCGTGATCAGTCCACAGGTCGAAGTCGCCAACGCGCTAGTTGCACGCACAGGGAAATCCATCCCCGCGAAAGCCGAACCCTATTTCGCAGATGTGCATGACCATCTGCTGCACGCATTTGAAGTGCTGGATTCCTATACCATTGCTTTCCTTCGGGAGCTTCTCCATCAATCACAACGAGTATCCACGCTTGCATAGCTCAAAATAGCCGTTGTTGTTGTATATCAGTATCGTCTGGTTCTTGCTGCCAGGTCAAAGGTGGCAGCGGTACCAGTTCATTCACCCGTTGATATAATGCAGAACAAATCTCAGGTGAATGCTTTTCGAAAGGGCAGTGGCAAAAGACATAGACATTCGTACCTTGTTTGAGCCACTGCCCTATTTGTTTTGTCCATGTGTCAAGAAATGCATCGTTGACCTCCATACGAGGATGACCGATGTAGCGAAGAAAGGTAAAGTCAGTGGTGACAGCAATCTGAAGGGGTAGATTGGGTTTACGTTCACGAGCCTGGAGTACCTGTTGCTCTTTCGATGAACCAATGCGTATGGGTCTTGTATCCATCATCACCCGTGCGACATTGTATTGACTGAGCAATGTATTCAGTTCCTGAGCATGATCCTCTGCATAAAAATCAGCGTGACGCACCTCTACAGCCAAACGCACATCAGAGGGCCAGTAATTAAGAAATGCTTCGAGCTGCGGCAGGTGAGCAGGTGCAAAAGATGGCGGTAGTTGCAGAAACATTGGACCCAATCGTGTTCCCAAGCCGCGCATCCGCTCAATAAAAAGCAATGCCTCGGCTTTGCTGTTCTCAAGACGTGCTTCGTGGCTAATACTACGGGAGACTTTAGGACAGATACGAAAGGTAGGTGGTGTCTCCTGGCACCAGCGAACAATTGTTTCGCTAGAGGGAAGAGCATAAAATACCGTGTTTCCTTCTACGGCATTCAATTGTCTACTATAAACACGCAGGAAATCACTTGCAGGCGTGTGTGCAGGGAAAAAGTTTCCTACCCATTCTTTGTAACCCCACATCGGACAGCCGATTAAGAACACAATCTCGCTCCTTTTTCTCCTATTGTATCCAGTTGTAAGATAGGGTGCAACATACGGAGTATGATAGATTGCCTCTACTTGATTGTTTGAGAGAGGTGACTTTTATCGGTATAGCCAAATCTGGCTAACTGTTTGCTCTTCCTTCTGCCTTTCTGTCTCAACGGCTTCGATTCCAGAAAAACACGAGGAAGTAGTATAGTTCTTACCCGAATAGCATACGAGATTCTCGCTGTGAAAGCAATGCTCTGACACATTGTGGCGAGCATCAGATGAAGACCCCTTCACCTCATCAAACGATATGCGTTGAATCAGAGGCTGAGCGTTGTACAACGCATTACGGAACATGATGCCGCGTGGCAGGCGTATTTTGCCTGCATAGGTATCCAGCCTTTTATGGTCGTGTATGAAGAACTGGTACACACCTATCAGGAGACAGCGATCGCTATTCTCAAGTATCTACACATACCGGTACCGGATCATCTCACATTCGCGCCACGAACCATGCAGAGGCAAGCCAATGCGCTCTCCGACGAATGGGTACAAGGCTATTGGGCAATCAAGCAAGAACGTGGAAAACGGTAAATATCACATAAGCATGTTAAGAGATTTTGTCAAATCGTGGGAATAAGTTGTGCCTCTTTGCTAGAAAGAGGCTGGCAAGAGGCACACGCGAGAAACATAACCTTTGCACTGTTTGGGGGAACTATGTAACTAAGGTTACGTTTAACAATATTATTGTACATCTTATAAATCCATTTGTCAAGCGAATTGTGCGGAATAACGATAGTAAAGAGGCCCATGCGTGGAAGTAAACGTAACTATAGTTACGTTTACTTCCACGCATGGGCCTCTTTACCGCAACATAGATTCCCAGCGGGTACTTTAGAAAATAGCGAGAGCATACTCTTTTTCTTCCATCTGTACACGAGTATACATGTCGTACATCTGCTCGTAATCAGTTTCATACACGGGGACAAAACGCTCTATCATGCCCCAATGTAAGATAGCAGCAGCGCAAGGATCGCGGTGCATGTTCAAGAGTATGTGCCGTATGTCGGATTTAAGCCTCTCATTCAGGTTTTTCGAGACAACAATGGGTGGGATAGCTGATGGCCCAAACGTCTCAACTATGCGCAGGTTGGTGGCAGTAGAAGGATTGTGCAGTAGTAAAACGTCGAGAACATGTGAATCAATAGCCGCCGCATCTATTTCCCCCTGGATTACCATTTCAATTGAGCGTTGATGCGAACCAGTTTTCATTATCCTTCCGAAGAATTGAGGCGTGCGACCATGTGTGGACAAACTAGCACATATCAGGTTCCAGCCAGAATGAGACGCACGTTCATTGTATCCCCATACCCTTCCTTGCAAGTCATCAAAGGATACAAAGGGACTCTCTTTACGCACGATGACATCCGAAAAATAGATGGGATTTCCGCGGTAACGTCGCGACTGTAATATCGGTGCTGCAACAAGTTCTACAGGGCAATCCGGGCGGTGAGCTGCTCTTGTATAGAGTAGGCCACACATAAAACCAATATGCGCATTCCCCAGGTGAAATTCGTCCAGAGAATAACTAGTTGTTAACGTTGAGGGACAGCCGATTTTCTCTCCGATGTAGTCGGTAATATATGTGTAGAGTCCGTATAGTACAGGAGAGAGAAATGTTGCAAACCGGAGCGTCAATGGATTGGGTGTAGCATGATACATAATGGAGTACCACCTTTCTACAAACAACGGCTTTCCTGGATGAGCTGATTCCCCACTGATAGGTACTGCCTTACCGGAACGATATTCTGCATCTTTCTGATAACATGGTTCTTTCCATAGGTAAGTTCTTGGATATGGGGTTTCTGTTGATCCAGATAAAAGGTGTAATATCTGGTTTTCAGTAAACGCATTTCCATTGGATCCAGACCTTCTAGCAGAGTACCAATTTGGAGGCGTATCCAATCATAATAAGTATGCGCTAGCTGGTGTGCTGCATAGACATGGGTTTCCGCTTTCTTTAAGTGACTTTTTGCGTCCATATTGCTCATGAGAACAAGGTTACACCAATCACCATGCGGCAATTCGAGCGAGGAATAGCTCAAAACACCCGGAACTGACACTAACTCTCTAATCATCTTCTGATCCGTTTTCTGAATCTTCGCGATTGTAGATGCAGCAATATTTTCTTTCCTCTTACTGATAAAACCCACAAAAGTAAGAGAGCTTTTCAGTATAAGTTCCTGCTGACGGTAGATAATGATTCGGTGGGCACGTCCACGACGTTCCTGACCCAGATAGAGCTGCGGCTGTTGCTGCGAACACGCTTCTGCCTGCTCGAATCGTTGGATCATCAAATGCAAGCGCCGTGCCATATACCTCAAGACGATAAGGTCAGAACGCTCCTTTCTGATAACAGGCTCCGTCCATCCTTCATAATTCCTTTTTCCTGGCAAAAGATTCTTCTGATTGGTCATCTCGTACTCTCCTAATTGAACAGCGATATGATATTTATCCGATGCCTCGCGTTGCTCAAATCGCCTTTCCAATTCCAGACTGCTCTGCTATATTCGGTCGCAAGTAACTTGCTTCCGTCACATAATACGTAACCAAGGTTACATATTTTTAATTTGGTAAGAGCGTACCATATGGATTATTGAAAGTCAATACCCTTAATAATCGGTTTTCGAGGTGTTATAATCGTCAGTTATTATAGAATCTCAACATAGTGAACGTAACTATAGTTACGTTCACTATGTTGAGATTAAAATGCTGAAAATCAGGTCATTTCTGCGAAAAGTAATCTCGCAGCAACTTGGGACAATATTGTTTACTTCGATGATTCATAACAAAATTTCATATATTTAATTACATTTGGTTATGTTAATTTGAACCTGCTCTTTTTTTCCCAAACAACGTTGCCTGCGTTAATAAAATCGGGAAAAAGTTTATAGGCATGCGTCTGATAATAATTTTGCGAAGGGGAATCCTGTACGTGAATACCCACCAACCATTTGACGCTTCGTGCGCCAATATATCCCGGTATAATAACACGCAAGGGAAAGCCATGCGCCGCAGAAAATGGCTCGCCCTTCATCTCGTAAGCGAGCAACACTTCCGCACTTAGTGCTTTTTCAATCGGTATGGAACCCCCAAAGCCAAACTTCTGATCATTTTTCTGAATCTCGTCCATACCAACGAACGCGACATGCGCTGCACCTTCGGTAACGCCAGCCGCCTGTAAAACACTCTTTAAGGGGACTCCAGTCCATAGTGTGGTGCTAAGGGGACTTACGGAAATAACATGATCAGGGAATGATTCTTGGAGTGGTCTCTAGAAAGGACTTCCCTTGCGAGAATCATCAAGTTAATTCTGTAAGAGCCCTAAGCAGACTTCGGAACCATCAGGTTACGGGCAACACCTTGCCACTCTGGACATCGTAAATGAAACCACTGATTTCAATGGTGTCTGGAATCAATGGCGATTCCTTGAGTAGAGTAACATCGTCGCGCACAGACTGTTCGAGGTTCTTGAAAGGAAGGAAATCAATGTGGTCAGCATTGGCATGCAAGTCATGCTTCACTTTTGTCCGCAAGTCTTCGTTGCTAAACGTAAGCATCCCACAATCCGTATGGTGAATGACAATGATATGTGTTGTACCCAGCAACTGCTCGGAGATAACGAGGGAACGAATAGCATCGGCTGCTCGACCACCCGCATTACGGATGACGTGCGCATCGCCCTCTTCGAGTCCCAGGGCGCGTGCGGGATCAATGCGTGCATCCATGCAAGTGAGCACCGCGACGTGCCGAGCTGGTGGCATTGGCAAGTTACCTTTCTGAAAGTTCGCGGCATATTTCTCATTTGCTTCGAGAAACTCCTGCACAACTGACATGATAGTTCTCCTTTGTTCGAATGACGAGCCAACCGACGTCAGCCCGTGCGTATGATCTAAAAACACTTTCGTTGTGAAGAATTTGTTTATTGAGCTCACCTTGAAGTGTGATGTTCATCGCCAAATATCCTCCTCTTCAACAATACCATATTTATTCCATTCTTTCAAGTTATTTAATTCATTCTAATTAGTTATGAGAAAGCCAAAATTGACAACAGTCTGCTATGTTCAAGAGAAAAAGGGGGTAAGCACATGCGCAGATAGGCAGTAAGTTGACGCCTCGCTCCTTTTTTAGCTATGTACTCTGCACAGTCACGTTTTTTACTCTATCTCAAACTCATACTCTTTTGCTGCCTCTTTTAGTGTCTGGTTAAGAGATGAAAGCGCGGTATGAGGATCGACCGGCTCTCTCATTGCCTGTGCTTCTGGATCGTAGTGATTTTTCACTGAGGGAAGGTCACGACGAAGGTCTTCAATCAGTTCTACTATCTTGCTTACCTTACGTTCAGTGAGTAAGGTGATCTGGAGGTCCAGGTGACGACGTTGTTCTGTCAACTTTTCCTGTCGAGCCTGTGTTGTGAGGACAAGTACAGTCATAACTAAGGCACTCAGACTTACAATTCCTTGCAGCCAGGAAAACGGTGGAGCGTCGAAGGCTGTAATCCCGAAAGATTTGTGTAGATCGTTGATGAGAATCCACAGTATGATGAAAAGTGCGATGACATACAACGAGAGTGGTCTTCCCAAATTATTCGTGGCTTTTTCTATCAACCTCTGATGCCGGCTGACTTTGCGCTCCGCCTTCAAACGCAAAGCAACAATCGTCTCAATATCCTTATCGACAATATCAGTCAATTCCATCATGCTTTTTTGCTTATCTTCCATTTGTTCGTTCCTCTCTAATTTCTCAGGCCATATCCATTGTAGCGACTTGTTTCTTTTTGCGCAAATTGGGAACCTTTTCATACGCTTCCTCCGTAGTACATCAGTAGAAGAGAGGAGAGTTTGTGACCAGTGTGAGTGCCTGCGAAGACGAATATGTGCAACGAGCGGCGCACGGAGATTCGGAGGCGTTCCGGCATCTCTGGAATGCCCATCACGCGGTCGCGCTGGCGGCGGCGTTGCGGCTCTGTCATCATCGTGCGCTGGCAGAGGAAATTACGCAAGGTGCATTTTTACTGGCCTGGCGCGGCTTACCACGTTTCCGAGCAGGGAGTCCATTTCGTCCGTGGCTGATGCGCATTCTCTACCGCCATGCACTGGATGTGATGGAAAAGCAGAAGGTACACAGGCAGCCGATCTCTCTTAATGAAATGGCGCTATGGGAGCAGCAGACCGTTCTCAACGATCAAACTGCGATGCCGGATATGCAGGAACTTGTGGTCCGACGCGAGGAGATACGGCAGGCGTTGGCGAAACTCAATGGCGACCAACGCCGCGTCATTGCCCTGCGCTATGGGGCTGACCTGACCGAAGGTGATATCGCACAGGTGCTAGATTGGCCTGTTGGCACCGTAAAGTCACGGCTCAACCGCGCTCGTGAGCGTTTGCGTACATTGTTGATGGAAGAAAGGGGAGAGTGAAATGAAAGAGTGGAATTCCCCGGAAAAAAATGATAGAGAGCAGGGATCGCTGGAAGACCGCCTCGCCGCGTATTATGGGCAGGAATTTCCTGAGCAGCCGCTTCCGCCTGCAGCGTGGTATGAACTTCGCGCCAAACTTCCCCGGCAACGTCTGTTCAAGTATCGGCCTCTCCATACTCGTAGAAGGCGCATACGATTTATACATCTTCCACGCATCTCCAATGGCGGCGCAGTTCCTGGATACATTCAAGATGCGTTTGTGCGCATTGCACTCGAAGCACGGCTTCCTTTTACCCCTGCGATGGTGCATTGCACCTTCAAAAAGCAGGTACGTATACCCTCTGTACGTGTTTCATACTGGGGCAAGCGGAAGATACACCTTGTTTTGCCAGCATCGCCGGTGCGTTCGCTTGAACCAGCGGAGTTGAATGTACTGCTTGCTTCAGGGATGGCTTGCCACCTGTGTCTTTTTGAACGCAAGCCGCCATTTGGGTTTGTGCGAATGCTTACCATGTGGGTATGCCTTCTTGCGCTGTTCGCGCTTATTCTTGCAGGCTGGCGCCATTTCATGCTCACTTTGCTTCCTATAGCCGTCATACTCTTAGCGGTACTGCTTTGTACGCTGCTGATATCTCATCGTCAAGGAAGATCACTGGCCTTTCGTGTAGATGGCCTGATGGTGCAATGGTTGGGGCGTAGCCAGGCATGTCAGGGTTTACATGCTCTGGTCAGGCGCAGCCGTCATCCACAACGCAAGGGTCTGGGGCAAGTTTCGTTCGCTGAACGCATTGAGCATGTTTGCGGAATGCAGGTCCCGGTCGAAAATGAACGTTTGACGCTGGTTCGCTGAACAACCAGCATGTAAACGAGAAAGGTACGGGTTCGATTATGGCAATATCTACTCCGCCAGAGGTGGAAGTCCCGCGACAGACATCGCCCCGTCGCTCCGGTGGCTGGTTGAGACGCTTCTGGCAGCGTGTGCGATTGTCGCTCGATGGTGATGATGAGCAATTGGTGGTGGAGAATAAGACGACGGTCGCATGGTACGTGTATCACGATTATCATCAACTTGGCATCATTGATGCCGGTGAGCAAAGGAAATTCCACCTTGTGAAACATGGCGAGTTGAGCGTCCGTCCGGTCCTTGATGGCGAGCAAGTCGAGTATCTTGTCTTGCCGCTAACATTACGCGTGAACCGCGTGCGCATTTACCGGCGGCAGATGGGAAAAGAAATTGAGGTGTATGATATGCGTATAGCCTGATGATCGGTACAAAAGTGTTCGCGAGAAAGGTGAAATATGAAGAATAAGCAGAAAATCCACGGAACGTATCTATGTACTTTCTGTGGTAAGAATCAGGATGAGGTATCACGTCTCGTCGCAGGCCCTCGTGGGGTCTATGTGTGCGATGAATGTGTACACCGGTTCAGCACGAATGATGCTTCTCACACCTGGCAGGTAGCGCAAACAGTAGCAGGAACGAATGGAGCAAATAGGTGTTCTTTTTGTGGTAAGCCGCAGAAGGAGGTACAGTACCTGGTGTTAGGGCCCGATGGCGTCAATATCTGCAATGACTGTTTGACTCTCTGCCAGATGATCTTTGATGAAGAATCGCGACCAGATCATGGGCCGTAACAGGATGCTGAATAGTGTTTTTGACACTTGAAAAGTGTACCACTTACCCAAAAAAGATAACCGAAATTAAGGACTGGCCTTTGTCCTACCATCGGATGCTTTCCCACCTCAAGGAGAAATGGCCGGAAGGACGAGGCATCCAGGAAAATCGCATATCGCAACAGGCCTTGCCTTAGCCGCATGCAAGCAAGGCAAGAAGGTTCGGTTCTTTGTAATGAATTTTTCCCCGCACGATCTGTAGCTTCGCTCTTTGCAGAGCGAGACATGCAAAAACCAGCTAGCGCCCAACATTTTTGTGTTATGATAGTAAGAGTATAGTATATTTCAACGAGGAGGTGAAAAGATATGTTACATTGTACGCCATTTCTTTTATTTGATGGAAATTGTGCTGAGGCAATGACCTTTTACAACCACTGTCTCGGCGGAGAGCTAACGCTTACAAAGCTTGGCGATACTCCTATGAAAGACCAGTTCCCGCCAGAGAAGCACAACAGGATTATCAATGCTCAATTAAAAAGTGGAGCTATCGAGATTTCAGCTACAGACTGGATGGCATCACCCGCACTTGAGCCAAAACAAGGCAATATGTCTGCCATATTTGTTATTGGTGGAACATATGACGAACTAAAAGCAGTGTTTGACAAACTCGCAGAAGGAGCAGATAAGGAGAGATTTCAAGAATTGCATGACATGCCATTTGGAACGTACGGACAGTTTTATGATAGATATGGTTTTCAGTGGATTTTCAAGGGAGAGAAAATAGAGCGGGAATGACGGTTTAGCGCGAAATTGTTTTTGACAATTTACCTGGGCAATTTCATGGGCATTCCACCGGCAGGCAAAGAGGTAACGATGAGCGGGATCGAAATCTTCCACTTCACAAACGGAAAGGCGGTCGAAGAATGGGTCAATGGGGATGACCCGGGTCTGCTGCAACAACTCGGTGTTGTCCCTATGCCAGGTCAAACGAGGTAGTACCTTGCCCTGCAATTGCTAGCTGAAAAATGGAGACTCACAGCGTCTTCTGAGTGGATGGAGGGGCTACCCCCATTCCAGCAGGGAAGAAAGCTTTCCCTGAGTGAAAACCAAAAGAAAGGAGCAAACCGATGCATGCACGAGTTATCACAGTCCAGTATCAGTCAGGCAAGATGGACGAAGCAATGCAGCTTTACCACGAGTCGATACTGCCCGAAACCAGGCAGCAAAGTGGGTTCAAAGGGGCTATGGCACTGGTAGACCGCAGTACAGGCAAGGGCATCTCAATCACGCTCTGGCAGACCGAAGCCGACGCACAGGCCAGCGGGGCGAGCAGTGCCTACTTGCAGGCGCAGCTTGCCAAAATCGCCTCCCTCTTTGCCGCAGCACCTGGCATCGAAACGTATGAGGTCGCCTTCCAGGAGTAACCGCTCAGGGGGAATACTGCGACACAAGGCATGACCATGCGCCAAAGCTTGATTTACAGGCCTTTTACTCTGGGAGACGAGGAACTCGGCAGTGATTTGCTGCCGAGTTCTTTGTGGTTGCAAGAAGTGCGCTCAGGTTGAGCATTTAATAGCACAATAGGGATGACTTTTAGTTTATTTGCCAGAAACCGAACAATTTATCTGTTTATTCAACTAAAGGCTATGCATGAGAACGTGAGAGATGTTGGGAGGTGTGCAAATGGTATTTGTATTGTGCGGACATAGCCTGATCTGGTGATTTTTTGCCAGAATGCTTGCTTTCGGGAAGAGATAAGGTATACTACGCTACTAAGAGACTCTACTATTGAAACTGCTAGTGAGGTGATGTTACCGTATGTCGTCTGCCTGGATCACGGCCCTGCTAACCGGCACCGTGCTGCTGATTATTACTGGCTTCATCGTAAGCGTATTGCTTGAACGTCGGCGTAACGTGCTGACTTTGGCACATCAGGCACAAGTGACCCCAACCAGGAACCGGCGTGTTACTGTGCTATTGCATCCGCAAGATGGTCTTGTTGAATATAGGAAGAGCACTCCACTGGCCATATCAGTTGCATTAGCTGCACCAACCGCACTGAACTCATCCTCAGTTCATTCACGCTCTTCCTGGTATACGCAGCGTCGCACTCTTGTTTCCCTCAGCTTTCTGATCATGTTGTTGCTCACGCTGTTTGTGCAAAGTGGGTTAGCTGATGGTGCATTACAAAATATTAGCAGGACGTTTAGCTTCCTGAGTGCTACCGAATCTTCGGATTATCAAACGGCTGCTCAGGCTGAGGCCCAGGTTGCGGTTCCGGCTATCCCGTTGACGGCGAGCCAGCGTATTGTGCGGGTTGATTCGGCTGCCGAGAACCAATATTACAATAATTATCAGTGGGGTGTGTGGTCGTACTCTTCCTGTTCAGGAATTGCTATGGAAGAAGTGATGAATGCCTATGGCAAACATCTCATCGCAGCCGACGTGTTGCAGGTTGAGCAGAATCTGGGTGTCTGGAACTCATACACCGGTCTAATGGGAGGGGAGAAAAGCGTTGCGGAAACGGCGGCCTATTTTGGATTTAAAGCAGCTCCCAATCCGCCACGTACCATACAGGCGGTGATAGCTACAGCAAACAAGGGATTTCCCGTGATTGTTGGTGTGCCTGACCATATACTCGTTGTGCGTGGTGGCAATAGCAGCTATGTTTATCTCGTTGATTCGGCTCCCGCCGACCAGACGGTCGTGACTTATGCCGAGTTCATGAACGAGTGGAACGGTTTTAGCGTTTTGCTGACTCCAGCCAATTAGCATCTAGCGCAGAATACACAGCATGAAAGCGGTATGTAAACCAGGGTTTGCATACCGCTTTCATGCTGTGTATTCTGCGCTTTCGCTTTAGTAGATGATGATGTGGGTGTAGACCTGTACATAGGCATACAGCCACGCGGCATCGGCTTTTGACATGTTGACGCAGCCATGCGAGCCGTGAATGGAGTACTGAGTACCACCGGGGTCTAAATGCGGGAAATTTGTGCCGGGGCCATATTCGCTGCGCCACCAGCTATCGTGCAAAAAGTAACCATTGCTATGGTACTGCATGGCGTAGTTTATTGGAGTGGGAGGGTACCAGTTTGGCGAAGATGGTGGCACATCCGCTTTAAATTCTGTCGGTGATTTTTTACCTTCCACCCACCATGTTCCCGGAGGAGAGGGCAGGTCAGGTTGCCCCGTCGTCACCTGAAAAGCGTTGACGAGCTTGCCGTTATCGTAGACGCGCAATGCCTGTTCAGCCAGAGAAATGACGACGACCTTCGTGTTCATATAGCCATAATGTTGCATAAGCTGGATATCGGTTTTGTGTACCTTGTTGTATGGTGTTTTGTCGCCAAAATTCGTTACCATTGCCTGGAAGTTTGTCAGGTACATATTCAAATCTTCGATGGCTTGCTGGTAATCTGCCATCGTTTTCGCGGCGGCAAGTTCGCCCTGCATCCATAATGGGCCTGCTGCGCCATTTGGCCCGTATTCATATCCCAGTGGGTAGGTCGTATTGTTGTATGAGTCATGATACGTATGCTTTTTTCCAAAGTTGGCGGCATCTTGCTGAAGTTCCTGGTAGAGATAGCTACTTTCCGCTTTCATTGCCGGCAACTGAATGGACAAGACATGTCCATTTAAGGTCGTGAGCGCGGACTTATAGGCTGTTTCGCTCGTAGCGGCCTGTAGAGCCTGCTGATCACCGGTGTATTGCTGTTGATAGGTGGTGACATCGCCCTTGTATTGCTGCATCAAGGTGATCCATTGCTGGAATGTCTGGAGTTGTGCATTGCCTTCGTTTTGCAGTGTGCGATCAATCGCGGGTGTTGGGAACGGTGTCGGCCTATTGATTATTTTTGTGGTGCCAGTACTATTGATTGTGGCACCTGCACACGCGCTCAGTAAAAAGATACTGAGGAAGAGCCCGCTTAGCGCGATGGTGCGCAGGATGTGAAGGTAGTGCCAAAAAGAAGAGCGTATATGTTTATTGGTCATAACAGGTCCTTACTAGCCTTGTTTTAAGATACATATATTTTTGCCGCAAATACTTCAGACAATCTGCTTTTCAGATTATAGCGAATGCAGGTGCTATGCGCTATGAACTATTTCACACTTCGCTGTACATACTCATTACACGTTCTTGCAAGCAGTTCCGAATGCAGTTCTTCCGTTCCAGCAACTACCAGAGAAAAACCCTCTTTCAGGTTCGTGATATTGCGCAGCTTATTGCCGTTCTGGTCGCTGAAGACACCGCCTGCTTCGTGAACAATACACAACGAAGCGAGAAACGATTCGGCTGTCAGGATGTCTCCGACATCTACAAAGGCATCGTATGCACCACTGGCCACATAGGCGATGTCCATTGCGGAACTGCCGGTACGGCGTACCGCGCCAATCGTTGGCTGCTGTATGATCAGCTTACCAATGGTTGCAAGATCGCGACCATCAAAGTTAATGCCGACAATGCTATCTGCAAGCGAGCGAGTATTGCTCACTGAGCAACGACGACCATTACGAAATGAGCCGCTGCCACGCTGTGCTTGGTAGACGACGCCACTGAAAATATCTCCTACAAGTGCCCATTGTACCTGTTCGGCATTGATTGGAACATCAATTGGTAAGATAGCGAGCGCAACTGTCGCGGTCGAGATACCTCGTGAGACGTTCGTGGAACCATCCATCGGATCAATCACGATGCGGTATGTTGGAGCTGCACTGGTTGAAAATGCCGGTCTCTCCTCTGTGATAACCTCAAAGCCGGTGCCACTCTCGCTCAGGCCGCTGATAATGATATCCTCTGCCTCACGATCAAATCTCATGGTCGTATGTTCGGGTGAATGTGAGTACACCTGAGTACGATCAAAGCGTTCTGAGTGCATGTAGGCACGCACCTGTCGAAATAGCTGCTCTAAGAGTTCTAACATCTCACTGTACGTTTTTCATTTGTTGAATGGTTTGCGGTAATTTGTCCAACTCCTCTCAATTGATTATACCATACGGTGCTTGTTTGATACGGATGCCGTTGGCGAACCTACCCGGTAGTCACGTTTTCCCACTCGCGGGCGTATAAACAGAAGATAGGAATGAGTGATAATAACAAAGTAAGAATATTGTCTGAGGTATAAGATGTCTAAAATATATCAAACGCAAAAGACCAATGAAGAGATAGATTCGATTGGCGAGCATATTCAGATGGACGCCGATGAAAAGATAGATCCGATGAATGAGCATATTCAGACGGTTGCTGAATTACACAAACGTGCGGAACACAGCGCTAGTCTACCACAGCGAGCGATAGAGAATGTAACCAACTTCCTGGGCAGACCCAAATTCCTTTTTATCATACTGGTTGTTGTAGCGATATGGACCGTGGTCAATATTCTGCTGATTAAACTTGGTTTGCCGAGCTTCGATCCGCCACCTTTCATCTGGCTGCAAGGGGTACTTAGCCTGGGCGCGGTGTTGCAGGCAACAATGATCCTGATTACGCAGAACCGGCAGGACGTGATGATAGAACGTCGCACGCAACTTGATCTACAAGTTAGCCTGCTCCTCGATCAGAAGATGAGTAAGCTCATAACGATGGTCGATCAACTTCGCCGCATCCACCCTGACCTTGAGGACGGAACTGATCCACAGGTCGAGGCACTCAAGAAAACCGTCGACCCGCATCAGTCAATAAAAACACTGGATCAACTTCTTGAAGAAGATAAAGAACAAGAATAAACTACTTGTTCAAAAACATTGGTGACAGCCAACACTATGCTGTAGGACAAACGGGCTGGTATGAGCATTGGTAAGCAGTCGTTGGCGCGTCACTTGAATGGCGAGTTGGCTCTGGTCACAGGCTATCCAGCGTCGTCCGAGCCGTTGGGCGACGACTGGTGTCACGCCACTACCGCAAAAGCAGTCAAGCACAATATCACCTTTCTCCGATGAGGCCAGGATGATGCGTTCGAGCAAAGCCTCCGGTTTTTGTGTTGCATACCCGTTGCGTTCCGGGTCTTTCTGATGCAGATGGCTGATATCGTTCCAGACATCGGAAGGCGTCATGAGAGTATCTTCATGATAGGTGTAAACCCGACCAGCGGAACGAATTGTCCAGCTGGTACGTCCATCGGCCTCAACTTGTTTGCGCATGTGGTTGCGTTTCTGTGTGCCGCGCCGCTCACCGATGCGCTCGGCATGAAAGCAATAGTGGGCGGATCTGGTGTAAAGTAAAATTGTGTCGTGTTTGCGGGCAAAGTGTTTCTGCGAGCGTCCCCCTGATTGATAATGCCAGATAATTTCGCTTTTAAAGCCGGGTCCCTCGCCATCAAGTGTAGAGCCAAAGATTTCATCCAGCATGACTCTGGCGTAATGAACGGCCCGCCAATCGAGATGAACATAAAGGCTGCCATGTGCGGTGAGTAATCGGTGCAGCCAGACGAATACTTCATATAGCCATTGAAGATAGACATCCAGATCGTGGTTCCAGGTATCATGATAGGCAAGTTGGGAGCCACTTGTGAAATTGCGTCCCGTCATAAAGGGTGGGTCGATGTAGATAAGGTCAACCTCATGCGCGAATTCATTGTGTAAAGCGGGTAGCACATCGCTTTTATCGCCAGAGATGAGGCGATTATACCATGTGTCAGAGGATATCAAAGGTTGTGGAGGTTGCGGCCCATTTTGCCTTACTGAATCATCTGCTGCGTGCAAAGTTTCAATGGTCGTGAGTCGTTTTGCTGCAGCCACAAGGCCATTTTGCTCAATGATGGTGTTTTTACCTCGCCATGTCAGTTCGGTCATAGAGATATCCCTTCTTCCCTGTATGTTGTTGAGACAGTGTACCGTAGGAAATGGGGATTGACAAGGATCAACTCTTGGTATCCCTTGCTATCTGATCGCGATGTTGTCAGCATTCTGGATTCCCGCGTTGAGCCTCTTCATTTGTTGCTCTCTCTGGATAGTCTGGACAATCACGGCGCATACGCAGCGCACCGAGCGAAACAATCTCTAGCTATTCTATCTTGGCTGGCCATTATGCGTTTCATCAGCTTTTTCGTCGTTCTAGCGCAATCACTGGTATCTGGCGAGTGGTCTTCGCTTGATGCTCGGCGAAAAAGGGGTACTGCTCTATGGTTTTGCTCCAAATACGGTTTCGCTCCGCGCCTTCCGTGACAACAGCGAGGCCATCGAAGGTCTCGTTGCCGACTTCGACAGTGACCTCTGGGTGAGCCACGAGGTTGTGGTACCAGGCAGGGTTTTTCGGTGCGCCGACATTGGAGGCGAACACGATCAGACGGTCGCCATCAGACATGTACATCATCGGCGTTGTGCGACGTTCGCCGCTTCTGGCACCGATTGTCGTGAGCAGGAGTAAGGGCCTGCCCTCAAACGGCCAATCGCTGTTGCCTCTGGTTGCGCGAAATTCCTCAATCAACTTGCGATTGTATTCGTTCTGGTCAGTCATGATCTCTCCTGTTGTCGCTGCCAAACCTTCGGCAGCTCTTTAGTGTTGTGAAGTTGTACTGTTCAGTCACATAATAGCACGGACGTTCGATAAAATCAAGGTGGATATACCATTCGTCGCTACGGGGCACCAGAAGCCATTGTGACAGATGGTGATGGGATCTTTGCCGGAAGTCAGAACTGGTGACGGGTGTGGCTGAAGTGGCCCTTGGCGAACGCGAAGACTTTGGCGGGCTTGACCGAGAACACGAGGATCGCATCTGGGAGGACCGTGTGTTCATCGTGGTGGTAAAAGTAGCCGTCGCGCACCAGGTAGTGCCATCGTCCGTCCCACTTGGTAGCCCACACCGTGGCGAGGCGTTCGAGCGCGTCCTGGTCGGTGATCCGGACGGCGTCGCCCTCGACCACGACGTCGAGCCCTTCCTCCCAGTGGTTGCAACCAGTCGTCAAAATCACGTGCGGGTTGCCACGCAGCAGGTTCTTGGCCTTCTGTTCGGTGTCGGCAGTGCTGAAGTGGATGGCCCCGTCGTGCCATACGGCAACGACCGGTGTGACATGTGGGCGACCATCGGCCCGCACCGTCGAGAGCCAAAACACCCCGGCCG
The DNA here is from genome assembly GCA_963717105.1 of uncultured Chloroflexia bacterium. Taxonomy (GTDB): domain Bacteria; phylum Chloroflexota; class Ktedonobacteria; order Ktedonobacterales; family Ktedonobacteraceae; genus DATGJV01. Next base: position 51,445 of record CAVQVL010000002.1, on the reverse strand, counting down.
TTTCGAGCACGCGACGCGTCTGCTCCCATGGCGTGACAACTCCGTCCGGTTCGCTGTATTGCGTGTCCATTGTCGTGATTGGTTCGTTCATTGTAAAGAACTCCTTTCGATTGTTCAGTGCGAGTAGAAAGGTAGGACCGTTAGGTCTTTCAGGCTGAGCCAACTCCACCGGCAACGATCGCTTTCCCCGGGATCATCCTGCTTCATCTTTCTGCTGCTTCTCTCTAGCGCATCAGAGATATGGCTCTGGTCATCTGGTTTTTGACCGGTGAGCAACGCCTCTTGAGAAGCATAGCATGCGGACCCGAAAAAAACTTCTTCGATCTTGCTCTTCTTGCCACGCCGGGGGAAATTCTAGCATATTGCCAGAAGGAGCGGGAGAATGTTTCTGGTTTCAGCCTTCCTTACGTATGTTGCGCAGCCATGCGCTCAAATACCTCAATTACCTCAGCAGCTGGAGGTGGGTTGAGGATATTGTTGTCGGCGAAATCCTGGGCCTGGGGGTAGCCACTGGCGCGGATTTGTTCTGCCGCCTGATCCAGGTCGTAGAGCGTTCGCTGTAGAGCAATAGTGGGTCCAAGCAGTAGCCAGTAGGCTCCCGGTTCGCCGTAGGGCATACCCACGCTGCCAGCGTTCACAACCTCTATGTTACCGATGCGGCGATCATACTGCATATGGGTGTGTCCGCAAACGACAATGTTCTGCTCCACTCCGGCCAGTATTGTTCTCAAACGCTCGTCCGGTGTGGCAACTGTGAAAATCTCTTCGTCGCTACGCGGGGAAGCATGGCAGAACAGCACATCTCCCAGACCGCCAATGCCAAGGATCGCTTGCTCTGGAAGTTGTGCAAGAAAGTCCCGCTGGCTGATATCCAGTTGTTGCGCGACCCAAATTGTTACCTCCCGCACCTCTTCTGGCAGGCCTGGATTAAGTGGAATACCGTCAAATGCGGTGAGCACTTCACGGTCAGCATTGCCACGTATGAAATGCACCTTGTCCCCAAGTTCCAGCAATCGTTCCAGCGTCTCTTTTGGCATAGGGCCTGAAACGATGTCTCCTCCGACGAGGATTAGATCTGGTTGAGCCTGTTCAATCTCCTTCAGCACCGCCTCCAATGCGGGAAGGTTTCCGTGTATATCGTAGATGGCAGCAATTTTCATATCTGGTGGTAAGCTCTTCAACCTATATTGAAGAACATGTTTCCTTTTCTTCCTCTGCATAAGCGAGGCGGATTTCCTCTATCCCTCTTCATATCTGATGAGCTTACCACTGACTTTGTGGAAGAACGCTGATTCTGTCTGGTAGCGTCTTATGCTATGCGCCGCCCTCGTACTTGAACGAGATCTCCATCTTCACCCGGTAGGTATGAGGCTTGCCAGGCTCGATATGGACGTCTTGCTCGACAATGCGGGCAACTCGAATGTCCCGCAAGGTCTGTGAAGCCTTCTCGATTGCAGCCGAGGCCGCGCTTTCCCACGAATCGTTGCTGGTTCCCACCAGCGCGATCACTTTGTACACACTTTCTGCCATGATACTTTCCTTTCGTTCAGATATCAGTAGTAAGTCGTAAGTCGTAAGTCGTCAGTTGACAGACTCGTACTCTGCCTTGCAAAGACAGGGGAAGAGTGCATTCGAGTGAGCGGTTCTATAACGAGAGTTTCTGTTACGCGAGTAAATCGCTCAGATGACACGCAACCTCACCTTCGTCATTCAACTGAGTCCATGTTTAGTATAGCTTTCCAGACGGCTGTCGATCAAGTCCCTGGCGTTCAGCGTTTGTGGAAATCACCGTGACATTAACGGGTGGGGTAGGGTGAAGGTTTGGCCCGCATTTACGCTGGCTGGTAGGAAAGAACAACGACGCCTGAACTTAACGTCTTTGTCTCTATAAGTTTCAGAGCCTTCTTGCCGGTCCCGTCTCCAAAGAGTCGCCTTCCGCTTCCCAGGACAACGGGATAGACCATGAGCCGATACTCATCTATGAGGTCATGTTGCATTAGCGTGTGTACTAGCTTGCAACTGCCGAAGACCAGAATGTCCTGACCGGGCTGCTGCTTCAGTTTGGAAACTTCTTCCGCGATATTTCCCTTAATCAGCTTTGAATTGTTCCATTCAACCTTTTCCAGGGTCGTTGAAACAACGAACTTGGGGAAGCTGTTCATTCTCTCACCATACTCCCCGGTATCAGGCATAGTTGGCCAGGCGGCTGCAAACCCTTGATAGGTCACCCTTCCCAGAAGGAGGCCATCGCTCGCGAAGAGTTCATCGTATTTAAACTGCGCCGCTTCTTCACTCCAGAATTGGAAGCTCCAGCCACCATGTTCGAATCCTTCAGCACCGCCTGGGTCTTCCATGACGCCATCCAGTGTCACGTACTCGGATACAATTACTTTTCTCATGTTCATTTTCCTTTCGTACTAATGAGTGTACTATCCATCATGATTGCTTCAGATTCATCCTGTTCTTTTAGAGAGTCGCTTCTGGTCACTTGACTATCATAGCATACTGAAACGAAAAAATCTTGTTCTATCTTGCTCTTTTTTGAACGGGTGTTCGCTCTTGCATTCAAAGCAAGGGCAATCCCATCACGAGCGGTGGGTCGGTCAGATGCGGTGGGTGCAGGACGAGATCGGGATCGCCAGCAACATGACCATGGTGTATGACAAGCGGACTTGTATTGTTGCCAAGCAACATCTTCTCGCCGGGCAGCAGAGATGATTGCAGGTCTGCGGCGACGGGAAAAGCGGCAGCCCGGAGATAGTAGACACCGTCAGCAATGCCATTGAGCAGGTACAAACCGGGCGAGTCGAGTCTGGTACAACGCACAGGTGTTCCCTGGGGAATGGGACTGCTGAACAGGCCAACGTAGATTGTGCCCCGAAAGGTCGTGGGAGTGCTGATCTGGCCTATAAGAGCGTTTTTCATCGGAATGCAAGAGGACGTGGTGGGACGGAGTTCGGTATGCTCTACTGGAAGCGGCTCGAATGCATGAGCCCGTTGGCGCAACAGGCGAGGAGACAGGCCAACCAGTTGCGTAAAACGGCTGGTGAAAGAGCCAGTACTCGTATAACCAACCTCGAAGCAAATATCGGTCACGCTGAGCGGCGTTGTCAAAAGCAAACGCCGGGCCGCCTGAAAGCGCAGAGCTGAGAGAAATTCGCCAGGAGGAATGCCAATTCGACGACGAAAGACGCGATTGAAATGATAGGGACTGAGGTAAGCAACCGAGGCCAGATCTTCGAGGGTCAGCAGTTCGTGCAGATGAGTATGCATAACCTGGATAGCACGTTCAACGGCCTGTGTATGAGCGGCAAGGGTAATGGGACATGCTCCATCTTCACTCAAAACGGACGTTGCTGTTCGCATGGTGTCCTTCCTCCTGTAACAAAGTTTTCTTCACAGGTCTATTCTTTTTAGCCTGAGCGTAAGCGGCAAAGCAAAGCACCGGCTGCCGTTCCTGATAAGCGCTATACGCGTGTCTCGCATGATCTCAAAACGCCGCTTGCTGTGATGAAAGGTAACGTGCAACTGCTTCAGCGACGCTTCAGACGCGGCGAGTTCACACAGAGATCAAGCATTTGCTGTACCTTTTGTACCAACTTATCGAGATTGAAAGGTTTGTAGAAAATCACGATGCCTTTGATGCGTCCACTGCTATTTAACCAGGCGAGAGTTCTCAGCTGGAGATGCTCTTCGGTCGAAGGATGATGGAGGCAGGAACTGATGGATAACGTGGAGCAGTTCATCCATATCGAAAGGCTTGTAGATCACTGGAATGCCTTAGTATACCACAATTTTCCCCTTCTTCCGAAACTATTCTGTGATACTCGACGTAAAAAAGACATAATCCGTGATGAGAAAGGTGATGAGAACTCGTATGCTCCAAGATCAAGAACAAAAACAAGCGAATACTATTCTTGCGGTAGAAGATGATCCCGACATTGCTGCCTTCCTGCTTCAGGCCATTTCCCTGGAAACTCCCCATCAGCTTCTGCTGGTAACTGACAGCTTGCAAGCGTTACAAGTAGTCCAGGAAGTCAAGCCTATCCTCTTTATTCTGAATTATCATCTTCCTCATATGAATGGCATTGAACTCTATGACCGCCTTCACTCGATGGAAGAGTTAGCCCATGTGCCGACCATTATGGTCAGTGCTGCCTTACCAGAGCATGAATTGAAACAGCGCCAGATCGTTAGCATCACAAAACCATTTGACCTCAGCAGATTGTTAGATACTATTGACCAGCTCACAGCTTGATATGAGATATTGCCCTTTTCCTGATTTCTTCACTTTGCTCGAGACGAGCTGGTGTATGATGCGGACGGCAGCTTCATGATTCTCATCTCTTCTATCGGTGAGAGCAAAGAAGGCAGAGGCATCAACAAAGAGTTGCTTCACAGGTTGTGAAGATCACCAGATGCATCGGCAAGATAGCGGTGTTTGTTTGTAGACGTATCTGTCGGTCCCTGGGATGCTCCGATGCCGACGATGTGCAAAATGCTGTCCTGGGAGGTGATCGATCTCTTTCTGGTTTTTGTTCTTGATCGCTTCATCTTCACAGAAAAAAGGCTTCCATCATGCTCCACAAGCACACCTTTTCCCTCTTGTTCAATCTGTGCGAAGATCGTATCTGCGTTCGAGAGAAACTCATCAAATTGTACCGGATCGATCTGTTGTGCCACTGTCCTTTCCTCCTTACCCACATGATACCATAAGTCATCTCAAAAAGAAAGCAAAAATACGGTGATACGCCGCATCAAAGCTGGCAAATTATCAGGCTTCATTTTCTTTGCTTGAACGAGTACTTATGAGATATAACAACGCTTCATATTATATGTTACTGAATATTTAACAATTGTACGTAAAAATTAACCGAAATGATCAATTCATATGGATATCTCAACCGGATTGTAACCATCATGTAACAGACATGCGGTTTACTAGAAGTGGTTCCCCATTTCGCGCTACCCCGCAATTGAGACGGTCTTTTTTGGAAGCGGCTCTTTCTGGGAGTTGCTCGCTGTTTGTTGTGCGTTTACTTCGTCGGTTAGGAGAAAGTATATTTATGAGAAGGTTCATCAGGCCAAAACTCACCGTGCTGCTGGTAGTGGTCATGCTCATGGTTGCTGCCATGCCATTGGTCCTCTCTTCTGTTCACACGCAGCCAATTCATGCGGCTGCTCCTGCGACGGTGACCATTCCCAGTATGAAGTTGCCCTGGGATAAAAGCAACACGACTATCCCGTTGACGGGAGGCCCTTTCGGCGACGTTCCTGACAAAGGGTGTACCTTAGAGAACGTGTCCAGCATGTCCGGTGTCGATTTCGGCTTGCCGCAGAATACGCCTGTGCTGGCTGTCGCAGCAGGCACGGTAATCTATGCAGGCTATACCAGTAACCAGATTCGGTATGAAGTGAGAATTGATCATGGCGGTGGTTTTGTCACGGAATATTGGGGCTTGAACTCCATCGATCTCCTCCATTGTACCAGGTGTCTCGGTTGCTCAGGGTAGGCTCCTGGGGTTATCAGGCTATACGCCGTGTCCTCATTGCAAAAATGGCATCTCTGTGCATCTGCGCCTTGAATTCCGCCAGTATACCTCGAATCCGCTGAATCAATAAACCCCTTTCAGCCCATGGGATGCCCATTGATGGCTATAAAATCTGGGCATTCCTGAACCCGTCAACAGATCAAGGATATGACTTTGAAGGCACGATGACCCGCGGAAAAACCATCATTACGTACCAGAGTGCGTGTGGCAACAATAAAGTGAAGACGTGGTATTCCCGCACCGGCCCGACCATCCTGGCAGTACCAAATGGAACAGGAGGATACCTCACCTCGACCAACACCCAGCAAGTGCTGACCGATTGGCCGATGTTTGGCTTTGATGCTCAGCATACCCACTTCAATCCCTATGAGAATATACTCAATCCCACAAATGTATCCAATCTTGTACTCGATTGGAGCTACAACACAGGAGGAAATCCTCATGCAGTAGTTGCCAATGGGATAGTCTATGCCAACTCATCTGTTAGCAGCTTTGTCTATGCGCTCAATGCTAGCACGGGAGCCTACCTGTGGAGCTACCCCATAACACAGTCAGCTCCTCGCCAGCTGTGGCGAATGGCGTAGTGTACTTCGGCTCTGATGACGATAAGCTCTACGCCCTCAATGCCACACGGGAGCTTACCTGTGGAGCTATACTACTGGAAATTCATCTATTCCTCACCGACAGTGGCCAATGGCGTGGTGTACTTCGGCTCCTATGATTATAAGCTCTACGCCCTCAATGCCACCACGGGAGCCTACCTGTGGAGCTACACCACTGGAAATATCCATTTATTCCTCACCAGCCGTAGCTAATGGCGTGGTTTATGTCAGCTCCTATAACGGTAAGCTCTACGCCCTTAATGCCACCACGGGAGCCACCTGTGGAGCTATGCACACGGGAACATTTATCGGTCCTCACCAGCTGTAGTTAATGGCGTGGTCTACGTCGGCTTCGATAACAATAGTCTCTACGCATTCAATGCTAGCACCGGAGCCTACCTGTGGAGCTACACACTGGAAATCCCATCGCGTCCTCACCAGCCGTGGCGAATGGTGTGGTCTACGTTGGCTCCAATGACTATAAACTCTACGCACTCAATGCCACCACCGGAGCCTACCTGTGGAGCTACACCTACTGGAAGTTCCATCATTCCTCACCATCTGTGGCGAATGGCGTAGTCTATGTTGGCTCCGATGACAGTAGGCTCTATGCACTTGATGCCACCACAGGAGCTTATCTGTGGAGCTATGCCACTGGAAGTTACATCAAGTCTCTCGCCAGCATTTCTAATGGAGTGGTGTACGTTGGATCTGCGTGACAACTATCTGTATGCATTCCATCTGCCCGGTACAAATTCGTAGCCTATAGCTTTAAACCATAAGAGCCGTCCTGAAAAGAAATCAGGATGGCTCTTAATGAGATACTCTGGCGGAAAATAGCCCAACGACTCATGAATTGTTGGGCTATACCTCCTTATGCTACGACTGCACTACTGACCAGATTTGATACGCTATGATGAACATCATCAGCAGAACGTAGAGGCGTAAGGCCCAGAGGATGATTACCGTTGCAGGTTTTAGTTGACGTCGCCCAACGTGCTGCTCCCTTTTGGCTGAAGAGAGTTGGTCGGGCTCCAGAACTTCGCGCACCCAGCTTGCTGTTTCCTGGGAAGCGCCTTGCATCTGTTCCATGTTTTCCGTTGTATTGATCATTTTATAATTCCTTTGCTTTTCACTTACTTTTCGTGCCTATCTCCTACATCCTTCGATGCCTACACCGGTATGAGGTGGGGGAAGATAATCGAGACTCCGAAGAGAAGTCCGGCGAGACAGAGAAAGACGACTATGGTAATGGCTACGCTATTGCCGAGACGCCTGCTTACCTGCTCTCCCATGATCTCGCGGTCGTTGACTAACAGGATAAGGAACACTAACGCGGGTGGCATTGCCAGCACCGCTATGACGTTGACGATAAGGACGATGAACACAAGAGGCGCGTTGGGAATGAGAACCAGCGTTGCCGCGATGCCTGCCGCCAGAATAAGGATGGTGTAAAAAGGCCATCCGTCGCGCCAGGAACTATTCAAACTATGGGAGCGGCCCGTTACTTCGCCGAAGGCATAGGCCGAGGACGAAGAAATGGTGATCGCCGCCACTAAACCAGCTTCGAAGATACCCAATGCGAAAAGTGTTGCGCCAACATTGCCGACATAGGGCTGGATCGCCTGGGCAAACTCCGCACCGGCAAAATTTGAGGCATTGATGTGATGGATAAATAGCGGTGCCGTCGCCAGAATGGTGGCAATCGCCGCAATCGCGGCAATCAATGCTCCCAGGGCGGTATCGATCCGTCCATGACGAATATCTACTACGGTCATGCCTTTATCAACGACCGCACTCTGTTGGAAGAAGAGCATCCAGGGTGTGACGGTCGCCCCAATAGCGGCCACTAACACCAGGATCGTCTGCTGTGAAAATCCACCGGGCAATGGTCCCCAAGTTAAGAACGCTCCGACTACCTGACTGCCTACGGGATGTGCCAGGATCGCGACGGGTACAAAGAGCAAGTTAAAGGCAGCCAGACCGAGCGTGATGCGCTCCCACGTCCAGTAGCGGCGTGTGAGAACCACAGCGACGACCACGATGAAGGCACCCAGGACAGCCAGCACGGGTGGGACGCCGAAGAAGCCAAGTCCGGCGCGAATGCCGATGAACTCAGTTACGAGTGTCAGCAGGTTGCCCAGGAATAGATCGCCCAGAGCGAACCAGCCCCAGAAGCGACCAAACCGCTCGAAAATTAACTCCGCGTGACCACGATGCGTGGTGGCACCGAGACGAACCGTCATCTCCTGCACTACATAGGACATGGCGAAGGTGAGTACAATAAAGGGAAGGAAGAAGCCAATACCATATTGTGCGCCCGCTGTCGCGTAGGAGATCATGCTGGGTGCATCGTTCTCCCCCAGCATGACTAGAATGCCTGGGCCTATGAGCAGCCAGAGCAACCACCACGATCTGCCACGCCCTTGCTGAGAGCGAAAAAGACGAACACGCCGGCGATCGGTGGCTCGTTTCACATCCTCTAGAGTAATGTCTGGTTCTGTGGCACCAAATTTTATCTGCAACTTGCTCATAATCAAATCTTTTTCTCTACTGTGCCTTGCGGAACGGTGGCACCTACGGGGCGAACGAAGACCGCCTGCGTCACCACATCTCCAATGGCATGGGTTTGATCGCCGACGCGCACAGTATAGACGCCTCCATACGGAGCAACCGCCTCTACATTGACCAGAGCACCTGGAATAAGTCCGAGCGAAGCAAGATAGCGCAGCAGGTCAGCATGTTCATCGCTCACCCGTTGCACAATGACCTGTTGTCCTGGAAGAACCGTCGAGAGCGGCTGGCAACTAGGAGCAACGACACCGCCCATTGTGCCAGGGATGGGGTCGCCATGAGGATCCTCGGTTGGATGTCCCAGCAGTGCGTCCATGCGGTCCACAAACGCATCCGAAATGGCATGTTCGACATGTTCCGCTTCCGCATCAACCTCATCTAAAGGAAAGCCCATGATCTGTGTGAGAAAGAGTTCAAGCAAACGATGACGACGCACGAGTTCAACCGCCATTGCATAGCCTGCCTCGGTCAACTCTACTCCGTGATAGGGGGTATAGCGCACGTAGCCACGTTCACTCAGCCACTTGAAGAGCTGGGTGACGCTGGCATCGCTCAATTGACCGGTCGCTTCCAGAGGCTGCAAGCGTTCCTTCATGACGGAGGTGGTAACTGCTTCACCGCGCTCATAGAGCTTGTAACAGAGTTTCAAGCAATCAATAGCGCGAATGGGCAGGGTATGTAGTTCAGGTGCCATCGCATGACCTCTAAAGTTTCAAACTGATAAAACAATACTTTTTACTAACCTAAAAATATTATAGCAGAATGCTAAGGATTTTGTCAAGTAGCGTGAAAAAGCAATATGAAAGTTATCTAGAAAAACTTCTCATTTCTAAAATGTTGATCTTTATACTCTAAACAATCATCGGCTATATATTGTTCAGCAGCAGGGCGAGGACAGGCTATCGTCCTGCCTACCCCGGCCTATTCTCGTCCTTCTGTTTGCCCTCCTGGCTAGAGACATACCTTGAGTGTAACCCTGCAGCGTATGGTATGAGTAGTGCATAAACTGATCTATGCGCACACTATTTCCGCAGATAGGAGGCAAACTCATGACGTTCGCAAAACTGCTGATGAAGCACTTACTGGGGGTTATGGCGGTTGGCCTGGTGGTCTCCGCTCTTGCTGTCGCGTTTGTCGCTTTTAGCCCGCACAAGACCTTTGCGGCCAGTCCCGCGTTGAAGGTAAATGTGAGTATCACTACCAACAAGAAGGGTGTCTTTACATTTAAGCCAAAGACACTCACCATTGCTGTTGGTACAACTGTCGTTTGGACAAATAACACCACTGTATCGCATACCGTCACCAGCGATGATGGCCATTCATTCAACAGTGGTCTGATTAGTCCCGGTACTACCTTTAAGTTCAAATTTACAAAGAAGGGGACTTTTGGCTACCATTGTAGTATCCATCCATTTATGGTAGGCACGATTACTGTCAACTGACCTTTCTGACCTGGTAGCCTGCAAAGTCAAAGAGCTACAGGAGCCGACCGCTGGTCAGCGGTCGGCTCCTGTAGCTCTTTTTATACTGTAACCCCATCCAGTATGTACATGTGAGTAAATCTTTGTACTCGTCTCATTTATCTATCCCTTGGGGGATACTCGGGAGAAAGAAAAAATGCCAAAGCAAAGACATGTAACACAGCCTGGTATCTTATTCAGTCTTGTATTGTTCGGCCTGCTTGTCCTCGTTGCCGCGTGCGGAGGCAGTTCTCCTACTACAAATACAGGAACAACTCCAACAGCCATCGTTAATAATCCCACTGGTGGTACAGGCAATACACCTGTAACCTCTCCAACAACGTCTGTTGGTACGAGTCCAACGGCAACTGCTCATGCTACGCCGTCGCCAACAGCGACCTCGGCACCGAGACCCACGCCGTCACCAACGTCAATACCAAGACCCACGCCATCGCCTACGCCAATACCGAGGCCAACACCTTCGCCCACGCCAAGACCCACGCCGTCACCCACTCCAAAGCCTCCACCACCAGTGACGGTACATATCACGACGAACAGCAAGGGTGTCTTTGAGTTTAGCCCGAAGGTTATCAGCGTTCCTCCCGGTACACTTGTGATATGGGTTAATAACACAACCGCGCCCCATACTGTCACTGGAGGCCCTTTTGGCAGCGGAATAATTAATCCTGGCCAATCCTATAGCTTCAGATTTTCCTCGGCTGGCTCATTTGGCTATCATTGTACGATCCACCCGTTTATGACTGCTACGGTCAATGTAAGTTAGCTTGTTAGAATTGTGCTATACTTGTTGCAATGGAGCAGAGCGCAGCTTGAGCCTGCTCCTATTGACTTGTACGGAATTGCCTCTCAGTGGTTTGAGCTTGCGCGAGCGGCTCTTGCGTATGCTGATAAGGAACATCACTAATTACGAATAAAAAATGGGGTAAGGATACTATCTATGCCTTTTGCGTTATGGACGATACTCTGCCTGCTTGCCTATATTGGAGGACTTATTATCCTGGTAGTGGTAACGCCGCTTTTGCTCTCTCGCCCGTATGACGAAGTATGGTTTATAGGCATAGCGGCAGCCGATGTTATTGGCGGTATGCTGGTTTTTGGTGCGGTCGCGCTCACCTTTGGCATCTTTAGCGGCAATTTCGGGAGCAGGGTGTTAGATTTTTTGCTGTTGCTAGGCATACTGATTGTGGGAGGACACATGTCTCTACGCAGCTTTCGCCCCCGTTATATCTCAGGGACATACTTCGCTTCACGTATCGCCGCGGGCAGTTACGGCCTCTTTCTTGCGCTTGCCGCCCTTTTTTACATTGTGATGCTGTTTATACCGTCCAGCTAGATAGAATGAACAGAAGATGGCCATTGGCGCACCCGCATAGCGCAAAATTGCGCTATGAGGGTGCGCCAATGGCCGTCTTCTATTCATTCGTATCATACAAAATGTTTGAACCATTGGACGGTACGGCGGAGCCGGTCGGTACGCTGGAGCGGAGTGCCGACGGAGGGAAAGTCCATCATATGGCTCATGTTGGGATAGCGCACTAGCTCGACCTTGTGTTTTCGCATACGGAGCGCGATGAAAAGTTGCGTCGCCTCCTCTATCGGACAGCGCATATCCTGTTCGGCATGGAGCAACAGGAGCGGAGCTGTGATCTTGTCGGCGAAGGTTAATGGAGAGCGGTTGCGGTGATACGCTGCCGTATCTTGACCATCGCCTGCTGTGACTAGCTCGAACCAGAGCGCCTGGTCTGTCAGTAAGCCACTGGTAGTGAGATTGCTGATGCCGTTGCGGCTCACGCCTGCCTTGAAGCGGTCGGTCTGCGTAACGGCCCAGTTGGTCATATAGCCGCCATAGCTGAGGCCGCCGATACCCAGACGGTCTCCATCTACCGGTTCCGTGGCGATAACGTGGTCTATGCCCGTCATGAGGTCGCGGAAATCGTCGCCGCCCCAATCGTTGAGGACTTTGACACAAAATGCTTCGCCATAGCCCACACTGCCTCGTGGATTGGCGGCCAACACGGCATAGCCCTGGCCCGCGAGAACCTGGAATTCATGTACATAGGCATCACCCCAGGCCAATGTTGGACCGCCGTGAACCTCAAGAATAAGCGGTGCTTTCTGTTGTTCACCCAACGGCGGCAGATAGAGCCAGCCTTCGATTTCTTGCCCATCAAAACTCTGCCATGTGATACGTTTTGGGCGGATGAGTTGACGGCTGCGCAACAAGGCATCGTTGACTCCTGTTAATTTGCGCAGATTTTTCCCTTGCACATCCATGCTCCAGATATCGCCGGGGGTGAACCAATCGGCTCGCACCAGTGCGATAGTCTGCCCGTTGTTGCTTAATTTGGGGTCGAGGTAGCGTCCATTACCACTGGTAAGCCGTACAAGCTGCTGTTGCACGGTGTCAGCACGATAGAGATGTACCTGTCCGCGTTCCTGGATGGGAATCAGCAATGATTGCCCATCGGGGAGCCAGCATGGTGGGCTGAGCGATTCGATGCGCATTTCATCAACAATCCACTGTTGGCAAGTGAATTCTGACGTTTTATTGGTGGCCGGTTGTGGTGCATCCCCATTATGCACATTGACGATCCACGGCGAGTAATTTTTAGCTTCCGTCTCGTCAACGGTGTAGTAGTAGGCGATGTGCTGCCCATCGGGCGACCACGAAGGCATCTGTGCCAGCCCACCTTCAGGTGAGAGGCGGCGCATCTGCCCCGTTGCCAGAGTTAATACCCACAGTGCCATGCTGACGTTTAAATCTGGGTCTGGACGGCGATTGGCGCAGAAGGCAATTTCTGTTCCATCAGGTGACCAGCAAGATTGCACGAGGTCTACCGGCTCTGATGTAATTCTCAGCGGCTCCCCTTCGAGCGGAAGTAACCAGAGTTGCTGATTTCGTCCTTGCCTGTAGCCCAGGCCATCCCATTGTTCCGCGATGCGTGTATAGACGATCGCGATGTCACTGGTATCAGGTTTGTCGCGATCATCGGCAGGTTTCCAGGCACTATGGGCCAATAAGGCTGCTCCATCTGGTCGCCAGCTATACTCTGCCACATCTTGGGGTAGCGCACTGAACTTGCGAGCTTCTCCGCCATTGAGCGGGAGCAGGTAGATTTGCGCTGTTCCGTCTCTATCACTCAAAAAGGCAAGCGTTTTGCCATCGGGGGACCAGCGTGGTGCAAAATCGTGTTGATCGCCAGCAGTCACCTGTCGAGGCGTTGTCGTCTTTCCGCCGGAGGGGTTGACCAACCAGATGGCACTACTGGTTGTATTGGTCTTCTCATGGCATTGCTGTACCACAAAAGCGATAACCGAGCCATCGGGTGCGATCTGCGGATCGCTGGCGATACGTAAGCTGATGAGGTCTTCGACGCTCATAGCTGGATTAGGTGATGGCGTGGGAGCAGTTGTCACTGCCGGAGCGGTTGCATCTGTTGGAGCGGCTTCCGGTGTGGCTACATGTTGATCGGCTGGCATCACCGGAACCTGTATTGTGGTCAGACTATTAGCTTCAGCTTTTGTCTCGGCCTCTGTCTCTTGCGCCGGTCGCACTGCTGTGGGGGTTTCTTCGTCTTCAATCATACGTTACTCCGAAGAACGGTTTACGTTACGCTGTACGGTTACAAACTCTTTTTAGAAAGTATACAACATGGCGGCTAGCGGTTGCCCCGATCCCTGGCATGGGAATTTATCCAATCTGTTATTTGCTTCCTGTCCTCTCACCAGTTTTGTGCTATCATAATTTTATAGGTACTCCATTATTGTCGTTTCAAGAGACGTAAGGCAAGGTACACAATCTGCGAGCTAGCTCCTCAAAAAGGGAATTTGTATGATAGTAAGCGAGATAATGACGACGAAGCTGGTGACGGTCAACCATGATGATACATTGAGCCATGCCGCCAACCTGTTCCGGCAGTATCAATTTCACCATTTGCCGGTGGTGCGTACTGTCAGGCATCGCACAGACAATGTGAACCAGACGGTTTACCAGACGAAAATGTTCTATGAGGGTATGCTAACCTCGCAAGATATTGATCTTGCTGCCTCACTGGCGAAGCATTCTGCTTCTAGCGATCTTTTACATCATGCCTGGCAGGAAAAACATGTTTCGGAAGTGATGCACCGCACCCCTGTTCAAATCACACCAACGACAGGCATTGCCGCCGCCGCACAAATCATGGTCGAGCGCGATCTCAATGCGTTGCCCGTGGTGGAATATGAGTCTACGGAACAGGAAACAAAGCTGCTCCTGGTTGGCTTGCTGACGCGCAGTGGTCTGTTGACGGTATTGGCCCGCTCTCTGGGTGCCAACGAGCCGGGTATGGAACTGGTGCTTCAATTGCCGATGGGCGATATGGCACCACTGGCGCAGACGTTGTTACTGGCGAAAGAGATGCATGTCCAGGTACACAGTATTATCGCGGCTCCGTTGGAAGGAAGTGTGCCTCGTTCAGCTACTTTGCGCCTGGGGACAATTAATCCGGCCCCTCTGCTGGTGCGATTGCAAAAAGCCGCTATTCAATACACGTTCGTAGATCCACTTCTGGAGGAGGATAAACATGACTGACGTTCCCGTACAACACCGTGCGCGTCTCATTTTTGATCCTGCCGAACTGGCATACGACTTTGGTGCGGGGCATCCCTTTCAAGCGCAGCGCCTCGTTGCCCTGATGGATTTACTGGAAAACAGTGGGCTGTGGCATAGTGCTAATGAGCAGACAGGCTTACCAGTGCGTGCCGCCACCATAGAAGAGCTGCGTTTGATTCATAGCGCCGATTACATTGCAGCCGTACAACGCCTGAGCCAGCCGGAAGCAACGGATGCATCGGGTGCGTCGGGTGCGTCGGGTGCGTCGGTCGAGCAACAGAAGGAACGCCAGGAACTCATTATGCGCTATGGTTTCGGTGAGGGCGATACTCCTGCTATGCCCAATATGCACGAGGTAGCCGCTCGTATTGCTGGCGGTTCGCTGGTAGCGATGAGTGCCGTGATGGGATTACCCGCGGGAGGAACATTTTCTACGCCGGAGGAGCGTCCACTACATGTATTTCATCCTGCCGGAGGGTTGCATCATGCGTGGGCTGAGCGTGCTTCTGGCTTTTGTGTCTACAACGATATTTCTGTGGCGATTGCTCATGTCTTGCAGTCTACTGAGGCAAAAGTTGTCTACATTGACTTTGATGCGCACCACGGCGATGGCGTGCAGCGTTCATTTTACGATGACCCGCGTGTTATGACGATTTCGCTGCACGAGACCGGTCGCTACCTGTTCCCTGGCACTGGCGATGTGCTTGAGTTGGGTCAAGGCTTGGGGCGTGGTTATGCGGTAAATGTTCCTCTGGAACCCTTTACCGAAGACGATTTGTACACAGACGCGATCAACTCATTGTTACATCCACTGCTGACTTCATTTGCGCCGGATGTGATTATTACGCAGCATGGGTGCGATACACACGCCTGGGATCCGCTCACGCACCTGAAATTGACGCTGCGCGGTATTCAAAAGCAGATGAAATTGGCGCACGAACTGGCCCATACGTATTGCGAAGGGCGTTGGGTTGCCCTCGGTGGAGGGGGCTATGACCTTTACAGAGTGGTACCGAGGGCGTGGAGTATGTTATGGGCGGAGATGTCGGAACAACCACTGCCACTCGATTTGCCGGACGCCTGGGTCGCACGCTGGCGTCCCGCGTGGCTTGCTGTGGAGGAGCAAGAGGCGGAGGCACAGCAGGTGATGGGAAAAGGTGCCGCTCCCATCAATTTCCCGACGACCTTTCGCGACCGTCCGGAAGATTTCCCGGAGCAACCGCGTCGCTGGTCTATTAGCCGTACGAACCAGCATACGGTTGCGTTGGTTCGTCAATTACTGCTGCCACCCCCATTGCGCCAGGCTTTCCCTGCCGTTAAGCAGCTATCGCCGTTGGCAGACTTATTTGACCTGCTACATATACAGAGGACGGCGACCCCTTCGCGTAGTAAAACGATTTCGACAAAGGGCGGCCTACTGCTGCTACGAGATTTTTCTCCGCCATCATTAGTGGAACGGTTACGTGCGGATGATGGCTTGCGTGCGTTTGCGCGGATCCCAGAGCGTGAACATCAGTTGCTGGTCGGTATCGCGAAAAGCCCGGACTGCGCCCTGGCAATAGCGCACACTCCCGCCGGTGAGATCGTTGGTGAGGTGACTATAGCCCCCGGTGATGAATGGTGGGAGGGTCTGGAAAACGTGTATGAGGTGGCTATCGAGGTTAGTTCCAATTGGCGCGGTATGCATATTGCCGAACAACTTCTCGCCTTTTCGCTCGAACTTGATGCTCTGGAAGACATGATCCTGTTTGCTCTGGGACTTTCCTGGCACTGGGATACCGAAGGGTTGAAGATATCCCCGTATCGCTATCGTGAGCTCATCGCACGTCTTTTCGGGTCGCAAGGTTTCAAGGAATACACCACAACGGAGCCAAATGTGGCGATGGAACCGGCAAATATCCTGCTTGCCCGTGTTGGGAATCGTGTGGATGCGCGTGCAGCCAATCAGTTTTTCAACCGTATGCTCAGCCCATCCAATTATCCGGGTATGTAACGGGCATGTGACAAGCATGAGACGGACAGGGCATGAGGGCGGACATGGGGACAGGAGCCGAAAGCGTACTTTCGTAGAAAGACAGAAGGAAAAAGCCTATGGACCTGGGTTTACATGGAAAAGTAGCACTGGTTACTGGTGCGAGCCGTGGTGTGGGAAAGGCTATACAAATGAGATGCCCCATTTGAGTAACGTGGCTTTCTGACCATCCATTTTTCGAAAGAACACGCCTTTTTTTATTTTCCTCCGAATAAGCGATCCAAATACAGAATTCTTGGCGTAGTATCTATTGAGAAGTGATTAAGCTCGGGTTGCCAGGCGCCCACCGTGGTCAACCGCGAAGCAATCCTGGTCGGATATGGGGGTATCCGACTCCTGAATCACCTTTGCCGCTAAAAGTGAAACTTCTTTTTCTCCTTTTCGTACTAAGTAATAGCAGAGATAAATCATGGAACGAAAAGGAGCAGACATGCAGCAGCCAAAACGCGAACTCTTTTCATCTGATATGCCCAATGACGATTTGCCCGAAGATGATATCGATCAACTTTTTGGGAAGTTAAAGTTGGTTGAGCCGCCGCCAGCGCTGATTGCACGTATCCTTTCAACCGTTTCAGATTTATCGCAAGTTGAATCTCAGAAAAAAGGATTGCCGGGAGCAGAACCATCCAATCCCTTTGATACTGTGGACAATCTGATAGTGCGGAATGAGAAGAAACCGCCGAGTTAAAGAAGCCCGTATAATATGAATTCGCGAATGGCAAGCAAGCCCTGTTATAGTAATTGGCGACTCTTAAGGGTCATCAGTTACTATAACAGGGCTTGCTTGCCATTTGTAGGATATCTATAATACCTGCAATACCTGTGATGCCTGTGATGCCTATGCAATCTGATCGGTAATTTTGCCGATGGAGACAAGCCAGCGTACAAATTCCAGGCGACGATTTTCAGCAATAGCGTCAAGGCGGTCTTTCTCGATTCGCTCGCGGCGTAACACGGTCAACTTGTTCATTTCCCCCTCAGCAAACCCCCCCCGGCGTAAAATTTCACGATCTTCTCTGTGGTCCATCTGAGCCTCCTTTTTCACTGAAAGCGGTTACTGAGGTTCTATCATCAACATACGCTCGATACATTTGAGCAGCGCTTGCATCGGATAGGGCTTCGGTAAGTGGTCCAGTGTCAATTTTGTCTCGCCGCCGGTACGGCGGTATTTGCGCATCGCTGTTTCCGCGCTGGTGGTCAGAAGTACAGGAATAGTGGCCTGTTGTCGCACTACCTGTAAGACATCCCAGCCATTGAGCGTACCTGGGAGTTCAAGGTCAAGCACTACAAGATCAGGAATTGATTGGCTGAGGGCCGTGACAGCTAGCTCGCCGTTGATGGCTATCATTACCGCATAGCCATGTGCGATTAAGTAATCGGCTACCAGATGAGCGAGGGATGCATCATCTTCGACAACCAGTACTCTGGGCGGCTGCTTTGCGACTTCAAACGCTATGTGCGTTGGATAGACAAAGGCTTGCGCCTGCGAAGACGCCACGTTCGACATATTCATTGTGCCGTTCAACGGCAGAGAGTTCGCAGCGTCCTTGTTTTGCATGAGGGCTACTTGCTCCTGTGCTAGTAATCGTTGTTGCTGCGATATCGCCGCCGATGCGACGCTGAGAAAGCATCTTTCTCTTATGAGCAAGTATACACAACAGGCGGTGATATTCGTGTGAAGATAGCGCAATGATTGTGAAAATTGTGTGAAGACGCGAAACTAGTTTGGCCCTGGGTCAGGAGGCGAAATAAAATATCCCACACCTGGCTCGTTCAGTAGAAAGCGTGGTTGCGCCGGGTCTGGCTCCAATTTGCGGCGCAGATGCCGGATGAATGTGCGCAGGTAAGTATTTTCACCGATATAATCTGATCCCCACACACGCTGCAATAAATCCTTATGTGTGAGTACTTTGCCTGCATTGCGCGTAAGTTCGTAAAGCAATTCATATTCGAGTGGGGTCAAGTGAATATCTTTGCCTCCTGAACGCACATTGCGATGGGCAAAATCAACCACCAATCCATTTTCGCCGCCGCTGCGGTAGACAGGATGTTGAAGCTCGCTGCTCGCAACGTTATTGCGCAAGCGGGCTGTTTCATCGGCCCTGCGCAATGCGACACGCACGCGGGCTAACAATTCATTCAAGCTAAATGGTTTGGTCAGGTAGTCGTCTGCGCCGAGGTCGAGAGCTTTGATCTTGACAGGCTCTTCATCATGGGCCGAGAGGACGATGACCGGTGCGCTGCTCCATTCGCGCAAACGCCGGAGAAAGGTAAGCCCGTCCAATGATGGCAGCGATAGGTCGAGCAGGATGAGTTGCGGCTGAAACATCGCGGCCTCGTCAACTGCCTGCGCTCCATCACGCACCACCTGGACCTGAAAGCCACGCGCTTTTAACTGTGCCAGCAGGAAAGTACGCATCTGGGGATCATCTTCTACACAAAGAATACGAACTTTTTTGTCCGTCGTGGTCATGGTACTTTCCTTCCTTGCTAATGAGTATTACTATGAATCACGCTGGCCATAGCCAGGGTAAAGCTAAAGGTTGCGCCCTCACCAGGGCTGCTTTGCAAGGTAAGTGTGCTGCCATGCGCCTCTACAATACCCCGGCTGATATAGAGTCCCAGGCCGGAGGCGGGACTCCAACGAGTATGTGTTTTTCGCCTTTCCGCCTCCGGCTGTCCAGGACTATCCGCCGCCGGTCGGCGCATTGCGGCGAAGGTACTGAAGCGGGTGAAGAGTGCCGCCTGTTGTTCCTGGCTTAATCCTGGCCCCCGATCAATGACACGCAATGTCACTCCCGTTAGCAATTGATGCGGATCGTTGGAAAGTGCTTCAACTTCAAGGCGCACAGCATCCCCTTCGGGTGCGTAGCGAAACGCATTGCTCAACAGATTTATGAGGACGCTCATAATGAGTTCGTAATCCCCCTGTACCGCAGGCAAGCTGGGCGGTAGGATAATCTCCAAACGCCGGTTAGAGGTGGTAATTAAAGCTTCCAGGCGGTCTTGCAGGTCTTCCATCATTTCAGGCAGGAGAATCGGCTCAAGTTCGAGACGCAATGCCCCCGCCTCGACACGTGATGCATCAAGAAAGTGGTTAATCATTTTGACGAGCCGTTCAACCTGCTCATCGGCCGTTTGCAAGAAATCATATTGTCTTTCTGTCGACCACTGATAATCGTTGGCCTGCAAGGCACTCAAGTGAGCGCGGATATTGGCGAGTGGTGTTTTCAACTCGTGGGCCATCGTCGTGAAGAAATCCTCTCGCGCCCGCTCCAGCGTTTTGATCCGGGTGATCTCATGTAGCACTAACACAGCACTCGTGATATTACCATCGCTATCGCGCAGGGCGGCGGCACTCATGAGCAGGTAGAGCGGCTGATCATCCGGTGCGGTAAAATGCAATTCAGCCTCACTGGCCCTTCCACCATGTAATGCGAGAAAGAGGGGCTGCTCTTCATATGGTACGATGGCACCGGAATCTCCATATACCGTAAAGGAGCGGAAAACATCTTCAACGGCGATATTGGTGACATCGCGGCTCGCTTTGTCAGATTGTCGTGTCGCCTCAGTGACCTCAATCGGTAGCCCCATACGTTGCAGGAGTTGAGCAGCTTGATGGTTGATCAGCGTAATGCTCCTGTCGTTTGCTGAGATGAGCATGACGCCGGACGGTAAACGCTCAAGCAGCAGTTCCATGCGTGCGCCCTCCAATTCCAGTGCTGCTTTGGCGAGTTGGAGAGCCTCATTGCGCTGTGCCAGTTCGCCGGTGCGATCCTTCACCTCGGTCTCGATACGTTCGCGAGCAAGTGCTTGTTCGGTGACATCATGATAAATGACGACGAAGGCAAACACATTACCGAGATCATCGTGGATAGGTGCATACGAGCGACGGATGGTGTAGTCTTGACTATCCGCACCGGTGAGTTTGATTTCATCAATCTGTCGACTCAGGGCGCGGCGATCAAGTTCTGTGATCAGGTTGGGTAGCTGCCGGAAATCTGATTCAAAAACTGCCGTGCTATGGCTGAGTGCCTCGGCAATTGGGAGTCCTAAAATGTCGTCTGACCACCCCAGGAGTTTGCGTATCGTCAGGTTGAAATCGGCAACACGCCAACGGTGATCATAGATGATCACACCATCAGGGATAGCTTGCATGACATTCTTTTGCTGGCGCACGCTGCGGCTGGCATCCCGTGCCAACCGGTTAATACGGCGGAACAGGCGAGCATGTTGGATGGCTAGACCCGCCTGTTGGGCAAATTGTTCGAGTAAAACGACCTCCTCGGCGGGAAAACCTCTTGCTCGCCGGTGGTAAATCTCAATGGTGCCAATGACTGTGCGCGAGCGAGTATGTATCGTCGTGGTGTGCAATACCGCACTACTGCCATTTCTGTCGTTGGGATGCGGCTCGAAAATGGGTACGCAGAGAACGGAACCTGGGCGACGAGGCGTCCCATTGTCATCAAGCAATGGAAATGTCATCTCCGGCTCCATGGTGGTATCTTCTATCACCAGTGTACCACCGTCGCGCATGACGCGGCCCAGCAGAACCTGTTCGCTGAGCAACGGACGCCAATCCTGTGAGCGAATATGGACGCCCTTCTGTGCCGCAAGTACCACCGTCGGTTGCTTCGCAGGCATTGCCCCGCTCTGTCGTTCCCCAATACCCAAAATAGGTGCTTCATTGCCTGAAACCGAGGTATCGAGCAGTAGCACCGCGCAGCGAGTCGAACCAACCAGCTCCTGTACTGACTGGAGAATACGATCAAGCACGGGAGGAAGCGCGTAGGGGCCGACAATCGCGGAAGAAATGTAGTGGATAGCATTGAGAAACAGGCGCGAGCGAGCTATCTCGGTAACTTCCTCTATAGTAATCAATAACGAGTCAACACTTGTTTGCTCAGGTGATAGTTGCCCGCTTGCTGCTGTTGGCTCAATTGAGATGTTCCAATAAGTGCGCCCACGAGCGGCGAGGAAGCCCTCATAGGGTATATTTGTCCAACTCACCCGTTGACCGCTGGCGCATACTTCCCGCAGCAGTGGAATGGCAATCTTTTGCACCTCGTCGGTTGCTATCTCTTCCAATGTATGGTCAACGACCCCCTGCGAACGCCACGGCTCTTCAATCAACGATTGGAGGTAGGGGTTGACATACTGAACGCGCAAGTCGGAACAGTCCAGTATGGCAATACCCATAGCCAGATGCCCAAGAATATATTCAAGTCGCGCAGATTGCTCCGGCTCCATCTATCTATGTTTTCTAGATACCCGCCTGGGTACACGTCACTTGCTGATTTTTTAAATGTATGCGAGAGGCAAACTCTCTTCACTATGGGCAAAAAAAGAAGTAGCTGCCACTTTGCACATGAGATAGTTCTATGTATATTATACCAGTTTCTTTTGTTGCCCGTAGCACAGTATGGCTTATTGTAAGGTGGTTTATTCGGTGAGTTTTTTGTATCCGATGGCTACGAGGCTGCTTGCTGACCTTGCTGATTTGCAATCTGGTTCTGGAGAAGAGGAGAGTTGTTTTTCACAGAGAGTCCTGTCAATCGAGTGAATCTATGCCATCCTTCGCGAGAAACAATCGTTGACAGGACTTCTCATATATAGATACGTTGATAATCAGAATAGCAGATACTAAACAATGCTTAGCCGTGTAATCAGGAAGAAAGACCTTTCGTGATCGTCGTTGTATGATTGTTCCGTTTCTGCTATGATGACTCACAGAAATACATAAGCAACGAAAAGAGTTGAACTGAGGGCATGACGAATGGATTTACAGGGGAAGCGCGTGCTGGTTATGGGGCTGGGGTTACAAGGATCAGGTATGGCGGCGGCACGCTATGCGGCTCAGCAGGGAGCGATTGTGCGTGTCACGGATATGAAATCGCCAGAAGTGCTGGCTCCAAGCGTACAGGCTCTGGCGGGTTTACCAATAGAATTTGTGCTTGGCACGCACCGTGACGAAGATTTTCTCTGGGCCGAGATCGTGATTCGTAATCCTGGTGTACCGCTCTCTTCACCCTATTTACAGTTGGCTCGCAAGCACGGTGCCAGTATCGAAATGGAAATTGGCCTCTTTTTTCTCGCTTGCCCTGGACGCATTATTGGTATTACCGGTACTCGCGGCAAAACGACAACCACTACGCTCATCTATAATATCCTGCGCGATAGTGGTGTTCACACAGTACTGGGCGGCAATGTCGCCGGTGTCGAGACGCTCTCGCTTTTGCCGCAGATTACGCCGGAAACAGTGGTCGTGCTGGAACTGTCAAGCTGGCAGCTTGAGGGATTGGCTCCTCACTCCATCAGCCCGGCGGTTGCTGGAATGACGAACGTTTATCCCGACCACCTCAATACCTACGATAGCATGGAGGATTACGCTGCCGCGAAGGCCAATATTTTTCGCTATCAACATGCCGGAGATATTGCTGTCTTCAATTATGATAACCCCTGGACACGCCGTTTTGGCGAGGAGGCAGTCGGCTCGTACATGGTTTACCAGCATTAAAAAGGGTGGCAGCTTTGCACGCGGCTCCACTGAACTGGTGCCATTTTCTTTTACTCATACACCTTTACGTGGGCGTCATAACCTTGAGAATGTCTTGTTGGCAACCACGACGGCTCGTTTACTGGGCGTATCCGATGATATTATTTCTTCTGCTGTCGAACGTTTTTCTGGCGTCGCGCATCGCCTTGAGGAAGTTGCGACAGTAGAGGGCGTGCGGTACATCAACGATAGTACCAGCACTACGCCGGTTGCCGGTCGGGTCGCTGTCGAGGCATTCGATGAACCAATTGTGCTGGTTGCCGGGGGCAACACTAAGCACTTGCCGTTGGAGGATTGGCCTGACGCGATTGTGCGGCGTTGCCGCGATGTCGTTTTGCTTTCCGGCAGTGGCACCGGTGAATTGCTCCCCGCGTTACAACAAGCGGCGAATGAATTGGGTGTTGGTAATCCTGTGCGCGGCGTCTACAACAACTTTTCGCCGGCAATGGATGCGGCGGTAGCCTTGACGCGCCCAGGCGATGTGCTACTTTTCTCCCCCGGCTTTACCAGTTTTGGTATGTTCCTGAACGAGTTTGACCGCGGCGATACATTTGTAGCCTATGTACGAAAAATGGCATAGCGGTTAAGGTTTGTGCAACATATCCCCTAAACGTCCTATGATGATGGAGAAACGCTTGCCGATTGATTATACTGCGGTTGACACGTTTCTCTATCACTCAAAGGATGTCAATGCGTTCTCTGCGTTCTGAATGTTCGAAACAATATAATAAGCATTCATGTCAATGGATACGGCTCACTATTATCTGTATCTGTTGCATGGTTATTGTCTCCGCTTGCGGAAGTGGTTCAGGCAAACCGGCGACAAAGGCGGGCGGCGCAAGCACGAATGGCACTGCCCCTATCACATTGCAACTCCCTCAGCAGAATTCGGGTTCGGCGGCAACGCCAGGTGCCTATAATCCTGGCACGCCGCCTGGAGCGGTTCCCGCCGGTAGTGGTGGCCTTCCTTCTCTCTTCCCGCATTATTTCAGCTTCGGGGTCATGAATGCCCCAGGTGCAGCGTCCGCGCTTGATGCCCAGCGCAGCCAGAATGGTACCGCTTATACCTTTCGCTATCAATATCTTTCGGGCGGCGTCAATACTCATCATGATTGGGAGGTGTGGAATACACCTGCCGGGCAGTTCGCGACAAACTATATGCAGGAGAGTGCTTGCCCATCATTATACGCCCGCGTTTGTCTACTACGAAATTTGCCAGTCTAACGGAGTGCAGCCGGGTAGCTATTGCAATGGACATGACATGCAGCAAGATACGGCGAATATCCAGAATGCGGCTCTGATGAAAGCCTACTATGCCAACTGGACGCTGCTAATGCAGAAAATAGCATCTTTTGGCAAACCTGTGCTGGTGATTGTAGAACCCGACCTGTGGGGGTTTCTGGAAAAGGCTGCGAACGGGAAAAGTGCGACGAGTATTCCAGCCAGCGTCAAATCGTCCGGTAATGCGGATGCATCGGCCTTTCCCGATACCGCGCAAGGTTTTGCCTGGGCATTGCTGCATATACGCGATAAGTATGCCCACAATGCAACGCTTGCTCTACACGCCTCAACATGGGCGGCGGGAGACGATATTGCCACCAGCACCAACGCTGCTTTAAATGTTGTGAGCATTGCGAAAAGTGAGGCGGCATTCCTTAATAGTGCCGGTCTCGTGGGCAATCCCGCGGGCGTCTCCAGTTGGGATGTCCTCTCGAACGACGTAGCGGATCATGATTTAGGTCAGCCGGGGGGACGCTCATGGTGGGATCGCTACAATCGCACGTTCCCCAATTTCGCACGCTATCTCACGTATATTGGCTTGCTCAGTTCGGATGTCCACCGGCGCGTGGTGATGTGGCAAGTGCCGATGGGCAATCAGTATTTTGATACCATGAACGATCTGGCTGGACATTATCAAGATAATCGGGCCGAGTACATCCTGAACAACGTGACCAGTTTTGCGCATGTTGGGATTATCGCCGTGCTATTTGGCCCCGGCAATGGCGGCACGATGAACATTGACGCGATGGGTGATGGCGTAACCAATCCCGCCCCTATCAGCACGTATGAATGCGATGATTGCAATACGCATAAGAGCAGCTATCCCGACGACGACGGCGGCTACCTGCGCCTGTTCGTCGGGCAATACATGCGCCATCCGGTGACCATTTCGTGAGCATGGCAATCAATAATCTATTCCAGATAGCCTAACGCTTGCAGACGTGCCTTAATGATGGCAATTTCATCATCCTCTTTCTCTTTTTCCAACTCTTCCCAGAGGGGCGCGATGTAGCTATGTTGTTCGAGGTAGGCGAGGATGTGGAGTGCGCTCCGTTCGGGCGACTCAAGATTTCGTGTTCAAGCTGATTTCTGCCTTTGGTGGTGGCTGGTAGATGCTTTCTTCGATTTCCGTGGTTCGTCCCAGTTGCCGTAATCGCTGCAGGCGTTCTTCATTGGGGCAGTGCAAATAGACTTCTATAAAGTGCTGAATTTGCTCACGAGCGTGAATTCGAGCCTCGTGGTAGGGAGAGACGGAAGAGGCGATGGTGATAATGCCATTGCGAGCAAGTAGTGTACAAATATAGGTCACAAAGGCATCGTAGCCAGGGGTATGACTGGTATTGGCTGGTGTGGCAGTGTGGCTGCGGTCTTCACGAATGTCCTCATCAATATGCAACTCGTGTTTAAGCCAGTGGGACAGACTAAATGTGTCTATAATTTCCACTTTATAGCCGCGTGATACTAACGCTTTTTGCACCAGTTGGGCCAGTGTCGTTTTGCCCGTCCCATGCAGACCTGTAAACCAGACTGTGAAACCGGCGTCTTTGTTCGCCGAAATAGTTGACCAACCTGGCCAGGAATCCCATGTATGATGGTTCTCATTCTGCTTCATTTTCGCCACCCCTCCCGCTAATGATTACGGTCGCAGGACGTTTGAGGGATTTCGTGTGTGCATATGTGCATGTATATGTTCAGCAAGGCTGAACAATTATATTGTACCTTTTTGTGTATAGTCCCGCAAGTTGGCACACAACTTGCATGACCTATTCAAATTTTTTTGTATACTCATAACGAAAAGTTTTCCCATAAGATTAAAAGTAACGGGAGATTTAGCCCAAAAAGTGCAAAATATGTAATAGACTTCTTGGAATGTATGCTCTAGCTTATAAAAGCTGGCTTACTATTGGTTCGGGTTGCGAAAAGGCCTGAAATTTGGTAAACTAACGGTAGTTAGGGAAAGCGAAAATGATGTATACTTTTAGAGAGTGTATGAAGTACTTATAAATGCTACTGACGCCTCCCTAAAGGGAGGCTCAACGAAGAGCCTCAAAGGAGAGATACAAATCATGACGATGATGATGAGCAGGAAGGCCCTTGAAGAATATGGGTTGGTTAATTTAGGGACCATTAACTGGAATCTGGCTCCCCCCGTTTTGATCGAGCACGCATTAGCTCGTAAAGAGGGTGTGCTGGCAGCAAATGGCGCGTTTGCCGCTACGACGGGTGAGCATACGGGACGTTCACCTAAAGATAAGTTTGTTGTCGCAAATGAAGAATACGCCTCGAAGATCTGGTGGGGTGAGAATAACCACCCGATATCCCCGGAAAATTTTGAGATGGTGCGCGGAAACCTCGCGGCTTATTTACAGGGACGCGATGTCTATGTGCTGGATGCTGCGGCTGGCGCGGACCCCGAATATCGGGTGCCCGTTCAGGTTATTACAGAGCAGGCCTGGCACAGTCTTTTTGCCCATCAACTGTTCCTGCGTGCCAACGAGAGCGATGTGACCAGCAGACGCCCAGGATTTACTATTCTGTGCGTGCCGAATTTCGAGACCGATCCACGTTTGCATGGCACGCGCTCAGATACCGCCATCATTTTAGATTTCGAGGAGCGGCTCGCGTTAATTGCCGGAACGCATTATGCGGGCGAGATGAAGAAATCTATATTCACAGTCCTCAATTTTATTTTGCCCCCACAGGGTGTTTTGCCCATGCACTGTTCCGCCAACGTTGGCCCCGAAGGTGATGTGGCACTTTTCTTTGGCCTGTCGGGTACGGGCAAAACCACTCTATCTGCCGATCCTGAGCGACGGCTCATTGGCGACGATGAGCATGGTTGGGGAGACAATGGCGTCTTCAATTTTGAGGGCGGCTGTTACGCCAAATGTATTCACCTCTCGGAGAAATATGAGCCACAAATCTGGAACGCGATAAAGTTTGGCTCGGTCTATGAGAACGTTGTCTTGAAGCCTGGCACCCGTGAGCCGGACTATGACGACGACTCGCTGACAGAGAATACCCGCGTGGCTTATCCAGTGGACTTCATTCCCAATGTGATTGAATTGGGCATGGGTGGCCAGCCCAGAGCGGTCATTTTCCTTTCGGCAGACTCGTTCGGCGTGTTACCGCCAATCTCGAAGTTGACGACGGAGCAGGCCATGTACTACTTCCTGTCGGGCTACACCAGCAAATTGGCCGGCACTGAGGCGGGCGTGACAACGCCGCAAGCGACCTTTAGCTCATGTTTCGGAGCAGCATTTTTACCGTTGCGCCCAGGCGAGTATGCCAACCTTTTGCGGGAACGTATAGAGAAGCATCACGTGCGCTGTTACCTGCTCAACACAGGCTGGTCGGGCGGTGCCTACGGTACTGGCAGTCGTATCAACATCAACTATACGCGAGCAATGGTGCGAGCAGTCATTAGCGGCGTGTTGGATGATGTGGAGATGGTGACAGACCCGGTCTTCGGTCTGCATTCGCCGACAACTTGTCCCGGTGTGCCGGGCGAGATACTGATCCCGCGCAACACCTGGGTTGACAAAGAAGCTTATGATTTGCAGGCCCGGAGTCTTGCCGAGCGGTTCAAAAAGAACTTCCAACAGTTTACGCTTCCCAGCGATGATGTGCGTAACGCTGGCCCCCGCTAATCTATAACCTGGAGACAAAGAGACGCCCTGACGCGCATTCATGAATGCGCGTCAGGGCGTCTCTTTGTCTCCAGAAATATTCTTGCAATTCAACCTCAAGTATGCCATAATTCCAACTGTCAAACGAGTTTTCTCTATAAAGTCCTCTCAACATGCACAGACTATAGTCTCTCTTTGAGCAGAATGAAGGGGAGCGACGATGAGACAGGGTAATGGCTCGGACATTTTAGGCGTCAATGACCCTCGCAGTGGAACGATGGGTATCATTTATGTCTCGCCCAATGATGAGCGGGCGAGTGTACTTGCGGCTATTTTGACGCAGGAGAAGCTTGCCCATCAGGTCATCGTCATTGTATTACCCGCTCAAAACAAGGCATTCCAGCGTCCGGTAGACTTTGATGGACTCAAAAACATGCGGCGCACGCTGAAAGCCCAACTTGTAATCATTGCTCCGCAAGGTTCAGGCCCGGCAGAGTTCGCCCGTCAACGCCGTTTCGCCATCTTCTCATCTTTAGAGGCATATGCACAATCGCTGCGAACAGGGCAAGAAGAAACGCAACCAGCGAAAAGGGGCTGGTCATTCATGCGCAAATTGCAGCCACAACCCTCCGACAACCCGCCATCCGTTCCACAGGCAATGCCCTTCAATCCTCAGCCTGATCATCAACCCAACTCCTCTGAACATGCGGATGTAGCTGTATCTCCCACTCAAATCCCTCCCGTAAACGGTGCCGATTTTAGCGGCGTAGAACAACTTCCGCCAATGGATGCCGATACTGCTCCACTAACTGCTCCGCATACCGGTGATGTACTGCAACCGCAGAGTATGGTTGCGTATACAGATGAACAGGATAATGTGACTACGCAAGATACCCAGAATATTCAAGGTATTCATGATACCCAGGCGGCTCAAGATACTATGGAGCCGCCAGATGAGGTGCTTGAAGATACCCCGGACAATGAAGATGAGGAGTCAGACCCCGATAAAACTCAGCCGAGCAGCAGATACACCAATCAGCCGCTTATTCCTGTTCCTGAACCACAGCCGGTGATCCTTACACCACGCCCACCGCGCATACCACATGATAGCAGAGCTAGCACGGGTGGTCAGCGTATTCAACCGGTAGGAACCGGTGGCACTGGCAGGACGAGTGGCACTAGCGGAACGAGCAGGATAGTTGGGGCAAGAAACATGTTCAGAGTGCCGTTGGATACAACGGGCAGACGATGGCTCGTTGCTCTGCTTATCTTGCTCTTACTCTTGCTGATAGGTGGAGGTATCTATACGGCATTCAGCGTTTTCGGAACCGAAGTGACGGCAACGGTAACTATTACGCCGATCCGTAAAACACTGCGAAATACGTATACCATTTCCGCCGTGACCGGCGTTTCTGTTGTTATGAATTCAGAGGTAGAGGCACGCTTTATATCTTTTACTCCACCACAGCAATCACAAACGATACCGGCAAGTGGCCGCGGCACTCTGCCTGCTACTCACGCAACAGGAACCCTGACCTTCTATAATCCTTCCCCTGCTCCGCAAACGATTCATGCCAGTACGATTGTTACTGATGCAAATGGAATAGAGGTGGTCACTGATGCACCAGTGACGCTGCCTGCTGGACAGCCATCAACTGAGACGAGTGCTACTGTTCCCGCTCATACGATAAACACCGGTACCTCAAGCAATATCCCGGCCAACGATTTTACTAAAATCCAGTGTTGTGCTACAGGCATTTTGGTACAAAATTTAACCGCGTTTACCGGCGGCCAGAATCAGCAGACCTATCCGTATGTTCAACAATCCGATATTGATAGCGCGACCAATCAGTTGAGCAACACACTCTCTCAGAGTGCACAAGCAGGGGTTATGGGACAGATTTCCCCTGGCGAGCAACTGATCAGCCAGATCAATTGTGTGTCCAGTGTCAAATCCAATCATGGCGCGGGTGATAAAGCTGCCAGCGTAACCGTAACCGTTACGGAAACGTGTTCAAGTGAGGTATACAATCTGCAACAGGCTCGTGTGGTCGCGGAGAATTTGCTCAAGGCTGATGCAAAGCAAAGCTCAGGCGCAAATTATGTCCTGTCAGGTAACATTACCACGACGATTTTTCGGGCCGCGTTAGTAAATCGGAGCGGCAATATATCATTAATGTTGACAGCCGGAGGAGTATGGGTCTACAAGTTTAGCGACGTTCAGAAAAGACAACTGGCCCAGTCGATCGCTGGTAAAAGCGAGAAAGATGCCCTTGCCGTGCTTTCTGCCGCCGCAGGTGTACGCAGCGTCAACGTGCAGGTCAACGGTGGCGATGGCAATACGCTGCCCGGCGATACGAAACACATTATCGTTGTGGTCAAATCATAGACGTATCTCAAAAATGTGGGGTGTACATCAATCAGAGGAGGGTGAATAAACGTGCAAAACGCATGTTTTTCCGTTTACTCTAAGTAAATGGGGTAGATTCACTTTCAGATTTCAGCTTTTTGGTGTAGAATGATGAGCAGCGAATAAACGCTAATTTTGATGTGAAGAGGAACACGAGCATGAATCAGGGAACCGGTGCAGATCTGCTGGGCGCGAATGATCCACGCGGCGCCACTATTGGTATGATATATGTTGCTCCTAACGATGCCAGGGAAAGCGTGCTGGCGGCTATCCTTACGCAGGAGAAGCTGGGGCGCAAACAAATCGCTATCGTGTTACCCGACCAGAATAAGGCTTTTCAGCGTCCAGTAGATTTTGACGGGCTGAAAAATATGCGCCGGAAGCTGCAGGCAGAGCTGGTCATTATTGCTCCTCCTGGTCCTGGCCCGGCGGAATTTGCACGACAGCGACATTTTGCGGTTTATTCATCACCTGATAGCTTTGCCCGGTCGCTGCGTGACGCGAGCCAGCCTGTGGTCGAGCCTAAAAAGGGCTTGTTCGGGCGCAAGACGAAGTTGCAACCCACAGATGCTTCGGCAAATAATGTCCAGATGCCACTTTCTCCCATTCCCATGCCAACACCAGCGCCTGCTCCGATCATACTCCCATCGTCTCCTCCGCCCCCACCTGAGCCATTTATGATGAGGGATGATGACGAGGAGCCGCAATACGACAATCGTAATGGGGCCATGGCTGGTGGCGCAGGCATGGGCTTTGCGGCCGGTGCTGGTGCTGCCTTTGCTATGCATGATGCCGGGCAAGACGACGAAATGCCAACATTGCTCACCGATGACGACGATTGGTATGATCTGCCACCGGAATCGCCGGGTCCGCCCCCGACACCACCATCGCCACCATCGCCTGCACCAACGATAGTTGATAGCACGATGCCGCCTCCGCAGGACAGGATGGCCTCGCCACCCGTTTTCATGGACGATGAAGATATGGGAGATGAAGAGGATGACCAACTGGCACCGCCTCCATCGCCGTTTCCTATGCCAGCACCGGAGCCGGGCATTATCCAATTTTCCCCACGTCGCGACAGGCCTACGGATAAACTACCTGTTGCAGATGATGAAGACGATGCTGCCGCAGCAGGTTTCGCTGCGCCAATGCCCATACCTATACCTGTGCCTGTACCATCTAATGTGCCGTCAGGGCAGCAAAGTGGCAATGGTGGTATGGCTGCGGCTGGATCTGGGTGCGGGTGTAGGCGCAGGAGCCGTTACCACGCGACGCGGTGGAGGTGGTGCCGGAGCAGGCGGTGCTGGCACTCCGCCTCCACCGCGTCGCCGCAGAAGGGGAGGGGCATTGTTACTTGCCCTGATCGCCTTGCTTCTGCTCACTCTGTTGGTCTGCGGTGGTTTTGCCCTTGCTGCTCCTAACAGCCCGCTTGGTAGTGCTGTGAAAAATGTCGTAGGCGGCGGCACACCGAGTGCAACTGTCACCATTATCCCCGCGAGCCAGACCGTGCAAAGCAAATTCGCGGTTCTGGCGGTAACTGGAACTCCCAATAGCGGCCAACGACAGGTACAGGCGCGTGAGTTAAGCTATACGACGCCAGTGCAATCGAAGACAGTGAATGCGACAGGGGTTGGCAATATTCCGGCTACTCAAGCGAAGGGGCGTTTGACATTTTATAATGCTCTGACTTTTTCGCAGACAATTGGTGCTGGTACCACCTTTAATGTTGGTGGAGTCCAGATAACTAATAATGGCCCTGCAGTCATTCCTGCTGCAGTTCCTCCCACAGAAGGCTCTGTATCTGTTTCTGCTCATGCGATCACTGCTGGAGCAAATGGAAATATTCGCGCATATGCAATTAATGGGACATGTTGTGTTTCGGGGGTCACAGTGCAAAACACATCCGCATTTACGGGCGGACAGAACGCTCAACACTACACGATTGTCCAGCAAAGCGATATTGATAACGTTGCGAATCCGTTGGTTAATCCAACGGAGAAGAGCGCACTCTCTTCGGTGCGGGCTCAACGACATAGCAACGAGCAATTTGTAGGGCAGCCACAGTGTACGCCGAATGTGAGGGCCAATCCCTCTGCAGGAAGCAAATCTTCGACGGTGACGGTGTCGGTGAGTGCGACATGTGCGGGCGAAGTTTATGATCAGAGCGGAGCGGTTGCGCTGGCCGTGAGTTCGTTACAACATCAGGCCAGTAAAATTCCTGGCACAAGCTATAAATTAGTGGGCAAGATTGAGACAGGCATCTCCCAGATTTCGGTGATCGATAACAAGGGGACGGTCTCGTTAGTAGTCAACGCTGCCGGTGTCTGGGAGTACAATTTTGGCACTGCGCAGAAATTGCAATTAGCGCAACTTATCGCGGGGAAGAGTCAGCAGGAGGCTCAAGGCATACTGGCGGCACAAACTGGTGTGGGGAAGGTCGCGAGTATTACCATCTCATCGGGTACGACACTGCCAACCGATCCGAAACAGATAACCATTGTCGTGCAAGACGTTTCGGGCTTGACGGGACCACCGCCAGGTTCGGGCTCGCCAACGACCATCACGCCGACCGTGGGGCCGGGAACGCCGCAATCGGGTGCTGGTTCGAGCAGTGGCAGTGGAAACGGAACGACTTAATCACAAAATCATAGTAGTGGCGACACTTGTGGTCGCCATCTACAAAGTCAGTAGATGAAGCTTTTAGGAAGGATATTTCTTGGATGCAGGCCCTGGAAGGCAGGCAACTTGGCAATTATGATGTCATCAAGCGCATTCGTGTCGGCGGCATGGGGGCTGTTTACGAGGGGAGACAACGAACAGCGTTTGATCGGCGTGTGGCAATTAAGGTCATTCTGGGCGATTATGCCTCTGACCGCGATATGCGCCGCCGTTTTGCGCGTGAAGCCCGCACAATTGCGCGTCTGCATCATCCCCATATCCTGCCGTTGATCGAGTTCGGCGATGAAAAAGGGATGCTTTATCTCGTCATGCCTTTCATCGAAGGTGGCACGCTGACAGGCTATCTGCGCCGCAATATCTGCGATCTGAACGAAGTTTCCGCTATGTTCCAGCAGTTGCTCGATGCGGTCGAATATGCCCACGATGAAGGATTAATTCACCGCGATATCAAGTCTTCCAACGTCCTGCTTGAGATGCGCAGGAGTGGATCGCCTTACGTTTACCTTGCCGATTTTGGTCTTGTGCGCACGAGCCAACAGTTGGAATATGAGCAGGCAGGTAAGCCCATTCCGCTCGATCAGGTGCCGGGAACGCCGCACTATATGGCACCGGAACAGACGTGGGGTGTCGTGACGACCGCGACCGATATTTACGCCCTCGGTGTCTTGCTTTACCAGATGCTCATAGGTGAACTGCCCTATGACGATGAGGACGAGATTAAGATCATTGAGATGCACCTGCACGCTCCAATTCCAGCACCGAGCGAACGGGATATCGCAATTCCTCGCGCCCTTGATGATGTTGTGCGTACCGCAATGGCGAAACGTGCGGAAGATCGGTATAGCAATGTAGCCGCGTTGCGTGTCGCATTTCTGGCGGCTATCGCGGGATCGGTAGTGCCTCTCGACTCTCTCGATTCTCTTGCTGAAGTCGGGGATGGATTGCTGGAAGATGAGGTAGTACCTCCAGTTGTTCGTCCGCGCCCAATGTCAGTGCCGCTTGTCCCGCTCGATGGGCCGGAGCCGTTGCCAATGCCGTTGCCGCGCCGCGCTCCGCGTGTTGCCACGGAGGCCGCGGCGAGGGCAAGAGTACGCACGACGGATTCTGTGCGAGGCAGGCAACGCAACACAGGTTCGGTAGCTGGTAAAACAGATATGATAGGTAAAGCAGAGAAAGTGGGGAAGGCAGGGGGGGCAGGCAGAGGTAGAAAGCGCAAACGATTGACGTTACCGGTTGTCGCCGCAACGATTGTCCCCATTATTCTGTTAATTCTCCTGATCATGCCACGTGTATTGGGCATTAGTTTCTTTCCTCCTGGCTTTCCCGTGCTTGGTGTCGACCCCTTTGCGACCGTATCTATCACTGTCGAGAGCAAAGTGGTGCAAAATACCTTTCTCTTAACGGCAACATCGCAAGTTCAACAGCCAAATCTTGCGACACGCATAATTCCCGACCGCAGTATCAGTGATGCGGCTGCCGATAGCCGCTTGACACAGACAACGGGCAGTTCTGACGTGGCTGGCACACAGGCACAAGGCGAGGTGCTTTTCGTCAATAAGACTCACCAGCCAATTGCTGTAGCGGCAGGTACTATTTTAACGGCGTTATCTGGCGTGGAGGTGCGCGTGATTGCGCCGGTAGTAGTTCCTGGGCGATCCGAAGGGCAGAATGGTGCGGCTACTACCCTTGCCATCGCGGTCAACATGGGTTCAGCAGGTAATATTGCCGCGAATGTACTTTCTACCTCCTGTTGCAGTGGATTGACAGCAAGCAACCCCGGTGCGTTTAGCGGTGGAACAGATGGACGTACTATACAATTAGTGGCTCAGGCTGACATTGATCGCGAAAGTGCCTCATTGCGTGCCGAATTGCAGCAACAGGTGTTGCAAAAATTGCAACGACAACTGCATACCAATGAAGCGATGGCGGGCCAGCCGATCTATACTTCCACTGTTACCTCTGATTCGCCGGTGGGAACGCCCACGAGCCAGGTGCGCGTGCAAATGACTCTCTCGGCGGCTGTGATGGTCTATGATCGTTCCGTGGCGCAAAATGTCGCGGCGCAGCTGTTGAGTAGCCAGACAACGCAGGCGCTTGGGAGCAATTATCGCCTCTCAGGGCATGTTACCACCGCTACACCCCACGTTGTGCCGCAAGGTGTGAAGGGTCAGGTTTACCTGAGTATTGCGGTACATGGCCGCTGGGTTTACTATTTTTCGCCGCAAGAACTTGCTCAATGGAGCAATGCAATCAAAGGTACAACTTCCGCCGTTGCCCTTGCCTATCTCAATTCGCGCCAGGGCGTTTCCGCCGTCGAGATACATCTTCCCTTTGGCAGCGATCATTTTCCATCCTCAACAAGTCAAATAACATTTACAATGGTAAACCAGTAAAACAGTCATATGTTACTGGCCATATGCTATACTGTGGCAGGTAATGCCGTGTATTGGCAACGTGGCAATGGAGCGGCGTTGCAGCACATGCAATTGCTGATAAAATAAGAGGAATGAAGAAGACGATGGACGAGAAAATGGCATCCGTACCCGGTGAGATGCATTACTATAATTCGATACTGGATTTGCTGGGCAATACGCCGCTGGTGCGTTTAAACCGCGTTGCCAGCGATGTGCCACCGATGGTGCTGGTAAAGATGGAGATGTTTAATCCAGGTGGGAGCGTGAAAGACCGCATTGGCCCCGCAATGATTGACTATTGTGAGAAACGTGGTTTGTTGCGGCCAGGTGGGACTATTGTCGAGCCAACCAGTGGCAATACTGGTCACGGGTTGGCAATTGCTGCCGCGATCAAAGGGTATCACTGCATATTTGTGATGACTGAGAAAGTGAGTGAGGAGAAGCGCAGCCTGTTGCGGGCCTATGGAGCGGAGGTAGTTATCTGCCCCAGTAGCGTCTCACATGACTCGCCGGAACACTATAAGAACGTGGCGCACCGGCTCGCCGAGGAAATCCCAGGTGCATGTTGCCCTGATCAATATGCCAATCCTGCCAATCCCGCGACCCATTATGCCACGACTGGCCCGGAAATCTGGCGCGATACGGCAGGACGTGTCACCGCCTTTGTCGCGGGCATCGGTACGGGTGGAACCATTTCAGGCACCGGGCGTTATCTAAAAGAGCAGAATGCGCATGTGAAGATTATCGGTGCCGATCCGCCTGGTTCCGTGTTCTCCGGTGATACACCGGGGCCATATAAGGTTGAGGGGATTGGTATGGAGATATTCCCCCACAACTATGATGCGTCAGTTGTTGACGAGGTTATTCGCATTGATGATCGGACTTCGTTTTACTGGGCGCGGCGATTGGCGCGTGAAGAAGGTATCCTCACGGGTGGCTCAGCTGGTACCGCCGTGGCTGCCGCTCTAACTTACGCTCGTCGTCTGACTCCCAATGATGTGGTCGTGGTTTTACTACCAGATACAGGCCGTGGCTACCTGACGAAAATATTCAACGATACATGGATGCGCGAAAACAATATGCTCGTGCAGGCCGAGACGAATGAGCCAACGCTGCGCGATGTTCTTACATATCGTCGCAGTTATGCACGTACCATGCCGCTTATTGTCAGCGTTGCACCAAGCGATTCTATTGCCGACGCGGTTGAACTATTACGCCGCTATGGTATCAGCCAGACGCCTGTCATGGAGCATGGGCATATGGTTGGAAGCCTGACAGAAAACTTGTTGCTGCGTCATCTTGTGAGTGGTGAACCCCTGGCGTCCACTACTGTCAACAATATACAAGGGCCGCCATTCCCAATGTTGCTGGCCGACGATCCCGCGCAAGAGGCCTACACCCTTTTCAGTAGCGGCCAATTCGCGGTTGCCGTAATGAACGGCGATGCGCTGGAGGGTATAGTCACGAAAAGTGACTTGCTGGAATTCTGGGCGCATAACCGCAGCGAATAATCACGATACAAGAAAAAGTGATGGCTCAGGCATTGCACGCAATGCCTGAGCCATCACTTTTTCTTGTATCACAAATGCTTCTTTATTGTGGAGGAGATTTCTAAATACTCAAGTGACAAATGTCATGCCTATCTCATGATAGTCCTCACTACCGGAAATACACCTGCCCCCGTATACTTGAACCATGAGCAGTGAGAGAGTTCACAGGGATGCGAACGAGCGGTACAGTCTCGCATTCAGTCGAAGGTGACTCACAAATACTGCTATAGAGCGAAGCAGTGCAAAGTAGCCTGCACAAAAAGCAAGATAGTAAGAAAGGTACACAACAATGACGAACATATCAATCTTTATCTCCAAACTTCAAGTTGCGGCAATTCTATTGATGACGGCTGGATGGGGATGGAATGGTGGGAATTTTACTCCCGCCGATGCACCTTTTATCAATCCTCTCCTCCATACTATTCCCGTTCTGCTGTTATTGGTCATGAGTCTGCAAATTCTTCGCGTGCGAGGTACTCAGG
This sequence comes from uncultured Chloroflexia bacterium, assembly GCA_963717105.1. Classification (GTDB taxonomy): domain Bacteria; phylum Chloroflexota; class Ktedonobacteria; order Ktedonobacterales; family Ktedonobacteraceae; genus DATGJV01. The sequence goes on along the minus strand of CAVQVL010000002.1, from coordinate 13,609 downwards.
AACGATTTGAGTCAAATGCTAATTGGGCCACGGTTGCCGTGAGCGTTTTCGCTGTCGTTTCCATTATTGGTTGCATTGTGATGATTGTACTCGGTGCCACCAACCCCGATCCCAACTCGGTCGGCGTACATTCGCTTGAGGATTGGTTCCCGGTTGTCATTCTAAATATGGGAACGTTCTTGTGGCTGGCGACGCTGTTCCTTGCTCGCTATCGGGTGGCAGAAGTCAGAACCGCGAACAACAATTAGGCAGTAAGTTCAGAACTACGAAGCCGGGCAAACGCGGTACATGCTGGATAAATGCCCGGTTTCGTTGTAAAATGATGCAGAAAGCCGAACCTGTAAGGTGAAACAAATAGGTGGTATAGGGACCGCACCCTGTCCGGGGGACAGGTAATAATCGAGTCCGCATACCAAGCGGAAAGCGGAGAGGACCCAGGAATTGAAAAATACGCAGAGAAACAATCCGAATAAGGCGAGCGATTTTTTAAGAGTAGAGATGCGGTCTCCCTATCTCCTGTGGTTGATCTGGGTGGTCTGGACACCTCTCATTATTCCTTCCTTCGTGATATTTTTCCAGGCTCAACCCACATTACTACGTCTCATCGCTACGCTCGTTGGTGCCGCGCTTTTCTTCGCTATCTACCTCCGGGCATCGTGGCGCAGAGCGCAAGGCCTTGCCTCTGTCCCATCACTTCCAGAACACACGGATGCTTCGACGTGGTTGACCATCATTGTTTTGGCCGCGTTAAGTTTTACTGTCGCGCTGCTGGGGCGAGGGAGTGGATGGCAAGGGCTATTCTATTATACTGGTGGCTATGTCGGAGGGAGCCTTATGGTCCGCCGGGCAGCACTGGTGGGCTTCGCGCTCACACTGGTTGCTGTAGCAGCTGGTTGGCTCAGTGGTCTTGGTTGGCTTGATATTCTGCAATCATTCATTTTCATCACAGCGATCATTTTCATTACAAAAAGTGTGATGTGGTCGATTACGACGAGCTGGGAATTGCATAGCGCACGGAAAGAGATTGCTCGTCTGGCCGTGATGACGGAGCGGCTGCGCATTGCACGGGACTTGCACGATCTATTGGGTCATAATCTCTCGCTCATCGCACTCAAAAGTGAGCTTGCCGGGCGGTTGATAAAGGTTGCACCCGAACGCGCCGCTACAGAGATAGGCGATGTTGAGAATGTGGCACGAACCACGCTTCAGGAGGTTCGTGAAGCTGTTGCGAGCTACCGGCAGCCCACACTCGCCAATGAATTGCACGCCGCTCAAGAAATTTTGGGTGCCGCAGGCATTGCCTATCGCTATGAAGGTGACGAGAACGTGATAGGTGCCTTACCATCTGTAATCGAAGCGGCCCTTTCATGGGTTGTGCGCGAAGGAGTGACAAACGTTATCCGCCACAGCCGGGCGCGTCAATGTATTATTCGTGTGACGCGAGATAACGATAATGCCCGTATCGAAATCACCGACGATGGCGTAGGGATAGCCTTCGCCAGCATTATCGATAATCGGGGAAATGGTCTGCGCGGACTTGCCGAACGAGTGGAAGCACTTGATGGCCACTGCGAAACGGGTCGCGACATCGCAGGTGGCTTCCGTATCGCTGTTTCTGTGCCACTTGCGCAGAGGAATCACCAGGCGGGAATAACAGACCCTTCAGCAGCATCAGCAGCTTCAGATATAGTGCAGACAGGGCAGACAATACAGGCAGTAAGCACTAATGGTAGTGGGAAGAGGAGTAAGCAGCTATGATTTGGGTATTGTTGGCGGAAGATCAGGCGATGGTACGAGGCGCACTCGCGGCACTGCTCACCCTAGAGGGTGATATTGAGATTATCGCTGAAGTTGGCCGTGGGGACGAAGTAGTGGTGGTGGCACTTGCTACCCATCCAGACGTGGCCTTGTTAGATATTGAGATGCCAGGGTGTAATGGCCTCACTGCCGCTGCGGCACTTCATGCGCAGTTGCCATCGTGCCGTATACTCATCCTGACGACCTTTGGGCGTCCCGGTTATCTGCGGCAGGCGATGGAGAGCGGCGTCGTCGGCTTCCTGCTCAAGGATTTGCCATCCGCCCAGCTCGCAACGGCTATCCGGCGGGCCGTTGCCGGTGAGCGGATCGTAGACCCCACACTTGCAATGGCCGCCCTGAGCGAGGGCAATAATCCGCTTACCAAACAGGAGCGCACGGTATTGGCCGCCGCTACGCGAGGAGCGAGTATTGCCGAGATTGCCGCGTCACTCTTTCTTTCCGAAGGCACCGTCCGTAACTATCTCTCGGTTGCGATCCAGAAGCTGGGCGTCCATAACCGGATCGAGGCAGCCCACATTGCCGAGCAGAAGGGCTGGCTTTAAATGCCTGATGATACTTTAGCCAATTATATGGGACAAATCTCCCTCTCTTAGCCACCCCAGAGCTTCGGGCAAGCTGATGGCATGGCTCAACTGCACCGGTACTGCTATTCCAGTGCTTTTTGTCGTAGAAGAAGGTTGCTTTGCCTTCCCAGAGTTAGGGCTGACTTGCAGCGAGGATTCATCCACTGCCTCAAAATCCGATCCTTTGATCTTGTCAAGCAGGTGCAGATCGTTGTTATTCCACCGGTTGTCCGGAGCACCGGAGAGGAACCAGCTACTCCCATTGTCGGCAACAAACATGCCATAGTGCTTCAACGCCGTCAGGATAACCCGGTCCGTTGGCGAGAAGGACGAGATATCAACACTTGCTTTGAGACGCAGGCGCAAGCCCATCGGGGGTAAGTTCTTATTGGAACTGGACGAAGCAAAATGACGTGCGGGCCACAGAAAGGCCGCCTGACTCTGGTTCACGGTGAAGCGAAGCGCGTGATTGATCACGCCGGATGCAACTTCGTCGTAGCGTACCAACCCTGGAAGAATGGGTAATCCTGCTGCGTCGGCAGATGTCCAGCCGCTGGGGCGGAGATGATTGGAGTTCAAATCCCATTTGGCCCCGCTATATGCTTTCCAACTGCCATCATTCTGGAGATGACTATGATACATCTCGTACAGGTTGCAGGTGCCTTTGTCCACGACAAGGACGTGGTGATCACTTCCTGATTCAACAGGCGCATTCGGGGGAATGGGATAAGGTCCAGGATCGCTCTCACTCTTCACCTGAAAGTGGACGGGAACATATGGTTGGCTCGCTGGGACAACCGTGTAAGGGATGCCATTCTTTCCAGTGCCAAAGTCAGGATGCAACGTCCCATTAAGCCCGATGCTTTTGATGTAATCAGCAGAACGCGAATGTACGGGCAAGAAAGAAATATCGTAGTTCCAGATATTATCAGCAGGGTAGAAAGGACAACCACCGACGCCAGAAGGTTCACTTGCTTGCACCTTGCCCGGCTGTTTACCCAATTGAAATATGAAGATTCCACCTATCATAAGCGATAGGAGTATCGCAATGCTGGCTAAGCGGTAAAGAAGTGGACGGGAAATAGACCGTGTAATCATAGGTTTCTCCTGGTAGATCTGGCTGAGTTGGCAGTAGGCTTTGACATAAAAGGATGTTCGTTGAGAGAAATTTCCAGATCAATTATCGGACATTCTATATTTTTTTATGAAGAGATGTCTATATTCGGTAAGATAGTACTACATTCGATTGATTACTGTATGGCATAAATATTTTTCGCCACCTCCTCCAATGTTGAGCAGGAAAAGCCTGCAAACTCTTGCAGTACCCAATTAAAAGGGCGGTAGCGGTGCAGTAAGGTGTAGGCCATCAGACGATGGCTCAGACGTTTAGTAAGCTCACTCTCCCTGTAGCCATATTTCAGCAAGAAAGAGCGCAGGAGCGTGGGATGGCCAGCCATCATAAAGAGGCCAGCTGCTGCAAGATCGTATTCGGGAAAACCGAGCAGAGCATCATCAAAATCGAACAATCCTGTGAGCCGCCAGTGTCCATGTTCGTGCTTTGCTAGTAAGTGATACTGATGAATGTCGCCACTGATGATCGCCGGTGCGAAATCAGCTGGATACAGGGGTGCGGCGTGAGCCAGAAAGTCTGGAATTTGCTGGAGCCAGTGTTCGGAAACTTCCTGTTCACGGTGCCGTTGCACGCAGTTATTTATCCGACGTTCGACAAACGCTTTCCAATTACTATCCAGATGAGAGATATTGTTGGTAGGTAGGGCATGTAGTTGTGTCAGTGCTGTAGCGAGTTCGAGAACGAGGCGCAGTTGGTCGGAATGCTCAAGCCTGTCCCAGATATCGGATAGATATGTTCCTTGCAATCGGCTCATGATGAGGTAGGGCCATCCATCGAATGCTCCATGTGCATATATCTCTGGTGTTGCAATGTTCAGCTTACCAAACACATGCACTGCAACGCTGTATTCGGCCTCAAACAAATGTCTGTGAAAAGGTGGGAACAGTTTGATTACTGTATGCGATCCGACGGCAAAGGCGATACACGTTCCATACGCGGCATCTGTGCCATCGCCAAAGCGTACCAGTTGCTCTCCAAAAAGCCCGTGTAGTTGGCAGATGGTCTGCATCACCTTCGACCAGACATCAGTCTGAGTTTTTAGCTTTGTATACTCTGCATGGGTAATGCTGGCAGGTAAATGGAAGTTGGCTTGATGCAATGAAGCGTCCCTCATTGTACGGGTTTTTGGCAGTTCTCACAGCGACCAAAGAGTGTCAGTGTGTGGCCTTCAATGGTAAAGTTGGTCTGTTTGCTGATGGCCGCGAATTGAGCTGAGGGGAGGCAGATGTCAATATCCACGACACGATGACACTGTGTGCAGGTAAGATGATGATGGTGTTCATTCCCTCCGCAGACACGGTAATGATGGGACCCATCGGCAAATTCAACACGATCGAGCAATCCCAGTGTCGCAAGCTTCTCTACTGAACGATAGACCGTGGCCCGGCCTATGCGCGGCTCGACCTGGCGTAGTTCTTGCCAGAGATCATCAACGGTAAAATCCGCACCGCTCCTGGCTATCGCTATCAGCCGCTCCGCGATGAGCTTGCGTGGGCGCGTATTACGCTGGCTCACCTCATCGAAAGCCTCGGTAATTTTCTGTTCTATGATACTCATAAGTTCCTTTGCTCTTTCTTTCATTATACATCATGTCACGCTTCACCACCTCAGGGTCGAAGGTTTCGCGGGTGCTCACCCCTGCATAGAAAAAGCCAGTATCATAGGTAATGCCCTTGCCTCGCATGAGTTGTGTCTTTCGCACTGCTGATTTGGTGTTGCCGTGGTTCATAACAATTTTCCTTAAACTCCCGGCGAGCTTCCTTGTCATATGGACGAAGGCTCTGAAATGCTCTTCTCCGCACTGATCGAGGGCTTGAACAGTCGCAGGACAATCTCAGCGTCGGGAACATAGGTGCGGAATTGCTCTGGATCTCGCAGAGCCCATCGGGTTAAGCCATCAAGACAGGCGCTCACGACAGCCACCAATTGGTCCGGGTCGCCTGGCGCAACCTCTCCGGTGGCCTGGCCTTCGACAATCAGTTGCCTCATCGTATCGAGAAGCATTTGATATCGTCTGCCAAGTAGTTCGCGCACGTCGTCGGGCATGGCTCCCGCTTGGAGCGCGTGATTAAGGAGTTGATGGGCTTCAAGCGGTTCGCGGGGTCCTCGCGCTGCCACAATGCTCGAAATCAGAACGGCAAGACGTTTCCCTGGCGTCCCAGGCATCTCCAAAAGCCGCCGGAACCCAGCAGAATCGGCTGGTATGGTCTGCTTCACCAATTCAGAGAAGATGGCCTCCTTGTCGGCAAAGTAGCGGTAGGCTAGCCCAATACTGATCTGAGCTTCAGTGGCAATATCAGTGATCGTCGCCTCCATCCCTTTGCGCGCAAAGACGCTCCTGGCGCTCTCCAGGATCTTTGCGCGCTGTGCTTCGCGGATCCGTTGATTTGCTTCGGTCGTTCGAGGCATTTCACTGCCCCCTTTCAATGAGTGAAATTTTCTTTCATTGTTAAATATACCTCTTCAGCCCATCTTTGTCAAGTGCTTTCGGGGCTGTTCACCCTTTCAGATGGATCTTGACTACGACCTCTCCATCTTTCTCAGGGAACACCTCTGCGGTGCCAGTGCGCATGTATCCACGCAGCAGAACGCGCACTGTAGCTCCCCCGACGAGCATTCTTCCACCAGGGATAGACCACCGTCATCCGTAAGGTTGTCGCCCTCCTGCACATAGCGGATCGGCGTCCGTAAACGCCTTCTCCACTCTCTGCGCCCGGTTAAACGTAAGAAGCAGGAGCCGATCACTCCTCATGCGATGCCATCGGGAACGCAAGATGGTCGAAACTGACCGCGTTCACCAGGATTTCGAACAGGCCGGGGCGGCCTGGGATGGCGAACAATCGTGTAGGTTTCGTTCATTGGTTTGCTCTTGTTTTCTCTGGCCCAATTTGAGCCCAGGTGCTCTGGGCAGGTTTCCACGTCACAGGATTGTCCCACCAGCCAGTGTCTGACCTACATCGCTGATGGCGGCAATTGGATTGCCATCGGAGGCGACTTGCCCAAGCATGTCCGGCTGGTTCAGCATCCAGGTAGTGAGCATAGCAGGCAAAGCCAGAGCCAGAGCCAAGGCCGGAGCGGGTCGTGTCGTGCCGCTGACATAGGTATTCATCATTTGCAGCGTGTCCACGGGCAGATCATACGGATAGGCCCATGCAGGTGGGTTCGGGTTATAATAGGTCTGGTCACCTGTGAGCATGGCGACAGGCAAACCCGCATAAATAAATGGTACCTGGTCGCTGTTACTTGAGGGGTCATCTTGCATGTGGATATTGCTCTCCTGGTTTGCACCAAAGATAGGCTGGGAGGCGTTCTGGTTATTGCTGTTATAGTAGGAGAGGGATGAATAGCCAACCGCTTGAAACTGCGCAAAGACGGCTGGAATGGCCTGCTGCCAGAGCGATCGAAAGCGAATGACGTGTTCACGTTGTGTAGGAGTCAGGTGAATGCGACCGGGATAGGCGGCATTATCCTGCAATGGGGTGACGTCTATATAGTCAGGCAAAAACGGATTGGAGAGTTTACCAAGATAACGTGCTGGATAGTTGATGCCGCTCTGCTCTTCATTGAACATGGCGATGACGTTTGAGAGATCGCCATTGATGGTGCTATTGAGGTAGTGAAATGAGCCAAAGAGCCCCTGTTCCTCGGCATCAAAAATCACGAAGCGCAAGAGAGAATATTCCTTTTTGACGTTGATGTATGTCTCGTCAACACGCCAGGAATCCGTTGTTGTCTTCAATAAGGAACGGCAACGCCGCTCACGTTACCTGGCGATGGCTATATCGTGCCGCCCACCAAGTGAACCCCAGTATGGCGGCTGCCAGTAGATACATGACGGTCTCGATCCCCAGCGTATCGCCAATTACTCCGGCAAAGAGCAGGACCGGAATAGAGCCAGCGTTATACAACATCGACTGGAAAGAGAACACGCGCCCCCGCTCCTCCGCAGGGGCGTGCTCCTGCATCACCGTTTGTGCGGGAATATTCACCATGTCCAGTGCCACTCCTAAGACACATGCAGTCCCACTCACAAACAAGAGGATTCCGGGGGCAGGGAGAGCCAGCTGCGACAGGCTGAAGCGACCGAGCGGGATGAGGATCAAACAGGCAGCAGTACACAGGCTGCCTACAGTGATGGTGCGGCTCTTGCCCAACCGCTGCGTGAGAGCGGGCATGATCAGGCCACCAAGCACCAGACCAAGACCCGCGGGCGCTAAAATGAGGGGCATAGCCTGGACGGGCAGATGCAAGACCGTGACGATAAATGGCCCTGCCACCTCACCAATCACCAGCAGCAAGATGCTGACGAACGAGACCCGCAGCAGCGACAGCAGCAACTGATGATCCTGGCGAATATAGGTCCACGCTTCTCTCACATCGTGTCGAACGATCTTCCACGTCTGCTTCCCGAGCGATCTAAGGAACACTGGCTCCACGCTCTGCCTCTGCTGCAAAGCACGTGTAGGAATCGCCAGGATCAGCAAGGTACAGATGAGATAGACCACGGCGACAAGCATGAAGAGCATATCAAAGGAAAGAACCTGTACGTGAATAACACCGACTGAAAGATAAAATGATGGAAAGAGTACCGTGATGAGTCCACCAAGCAGTAAGAAACCGAGGGCTTGCGCAATGGTGAGGGTAATATTGAACAGCGAGAGCGCAGGTGCCAGGTCGTTCTTATTCACAAGCAACGGGATGGCAGATGCCTCGGCCGGTGTAAAGAACTGGGTCACCAGTGAGATCAAAAATGTCAGGAAATAGAGCGGAATGAGCAGATGCGGGTTCCAGAGCAGCGCAACCACGATCAGACCTGTGGCCGTCGCTCGCAGAGCATTACTGACCCAGAGGACGAGTCGCTTGTTCAGGTAATCGACATAGACACCCGCGAGGAGGCTAAATGGCACGGCGGGAAGGGTAAACGTGACGATGGCAAGGCCGACCATCACTGTGGAGTGAGTGATCGCCGTGACGATGGCAATGATCCCATAATTGGCCGCGTTGAAGACGATCTGTGAAAGCAGTTGTGCTAACCAGAGCAGTAAAAACGAGCGATTCTTCAACACACGGCGAAATGATCCGGTCTGTGTATCCTCCACAGGAGAAAGAACAACAGCAGGGAGACTATCGTTCCTTTGTTCTGTCTTCATGAAGCTCCTTATGATCTTCGTCAGGGCAGAGTAATTCGTACTCCAACACGAGAAGCATGTTCCCAAAGATGTCTGAATGTACTCGTACTGCATCTTTGTATTGCAAATGAAGTGGCATGACAAGCCGTCTCTCTGAAATATTCATACGGTGATTCGCAGGAGTTGATATTAGAAACCTTTGAGGACTTGTTTGATGCGCCTGACCAGTTCCGTATTCGAGTGCCGCTCTTCTTCAGTCAAATCCTCGCCGCTTGTAGGTATCGCATCTATGTAGGTCTGCAAATGGTGCGTCAGTACTTGAGGCCCGGCGATAAGTGCCATGTTCTGAAGCACTATTCGCGCCTGCTCGTCCTGGTTGCGCCGTATATCGGTGATCGCAGTCCCTGCATACAGTTCGGCATACTGGCGCAAGAACATCCTCCATTGTTGCGGTGTACTCAGGCTATTCATCACACGTTCAACCTGTGTGATCGCCTTTGTCTGCTCGTCCCTGGCATGCTCCAGGTCGCCACGTAGCAAGAAAACGCTTGCACAGGCTGTGCGCGTATCAGCGATACCCAGTGGTTGCTGGTCATAAAGTTGAAGTGCTTTCTCAAAGTTGAACAACGCCTGCTCGAAATCTTCTTCACCCCGGTAAGCTAGCCCCAAAGCCAGCAGCGCATCTGCCTGCCCGATAGCATCGCTACACTGATTAAAGCGCGTGATCGCTGCCTGACTATTGACAATCGTTTCATGCCACGACTCTTGCACAAGATAGATCTGCGCTATCCCCAGCAGTGCATTGCCATCGCCATCAGCATTCTCGATCTTTTGAAACATCTGCCTTGCTTCTAAGAAGAGTTCATATGCTCGTTCTAACTCTTTGCATCCTATTGCCGCCTGCCCTATGCCTGAAGTAGCTTCGGCAACCAGGAGTGGGTCTTGTTGTGCTTGAGCCTCGTCGCGTGCGGCATGAAAGTGAGCTTCTGCCTGTGCAAAATCTCCCTCTGTCAAGAGCAACTGACCCTGTACAATCGAGGCGAAGGCAGCTACTTGTCCCGTTCGCAGGCTTTTGCTCATGGCATTTGTTGCGGCTGCAAGATGTCCTTCCGCATCTTTCAGGTCACCCGTAAAAATGGCGAGACGTGCGAGGCGTACTTCTGCTTCAGCTACTCCACGCACTCCTATATACCCGTCTACATGCGCCCCCTCAAGCGCACTAAGCTCTTCTGCGCATACTTTTGCATCATTACAGGCACTTTTTGCCCGTCCAAACTGACCCTGTTGATGGTAGGTATCTCCCAGACTGAGCAGTGCTTTGTTCTCGACTCTCTGGTTCTGGAAGTCGTGCGCAAGCCTGCGTGCCTCCGAAAGAGCTTGCACCGCCTGCTCCAGGAAGCCGCGCCGCCGTTGAATTTCTCCCAGACCTGCTAAAGTTTCTGCTACACCGATCTGAAAAGCAGTCGCCCTGTATGTCCGCTGTGCGTACTCCATCATCGAGGTGGCGGAGGAGAGTTGCCCGCGCTGCAGATGAATTTCGCCCAGGATGCGGCTCGCATGAGCGATGCCTGGTGCATTGTGTTCGTCTGTATAGAGCTGAAATGCGGATGTCGCCGCTGTCAATGCCTCGTTAATATGGTTTTGTAACAGGCTGACTTCTGCCAGTCCAAGCGTTGCATCGGCCTGCCCCAATGTATATTCGAGAGCCTGGGTCAGATTGAACGCCTCTGCAAAGGTGTTGGTGGCCTGCTCAAGCTGCTCCTCTTCAAGATACAAGCGGCCCAAACCTGTCAATGCATCAATGGTACTGAAGTTCTCTTTGTAAGTACGATACACTTCCAGGGCGTGTTTGTATCCCGCCTCTGCCTCTGTAAACTGTCGCGCCAGACGTTGAACATCTCCCAAACTACGGCTGGCATCAGCCTCATTGATGGGATCATGTGCTTCATAAAAAGCACGCAGAGCCTCTTGATACAGCTCTATCGCGTACACGATGTTGCCTCGTTGCAACGCAACATGCCCCAATGCTAGCGTTGCATGTCCCAGACCTTGCATGTTCTGTTGTGTGCGATAGATGTGTTGCGCCTTGAGATAGGCATCCTGGGCCTTATCCAGATGGGCTTGCCGCCGCTCAACATGCCCTATTGAAAAGACGCTGCCCGCCTCGTTGAGTGGTCTACCAGCCTCCTGGTACAGTTTCACTGCCCGTTGATAACTCACGACCGCCTGTTTTAACTGGTTATTTTGCCTTTGCGCGTCGGCAAGCATGGAGCAACTATCACCTGCCCTCTTTACATCACCGAGGAAACGGAAGCGAATTTCTGCGTCGGCGAAAGTCTCTGCTGCTCTCTCTAACTTGCCATCATTGTATGCTTCAATACCATCCTGCAAGCTCTTCTCTGCTCGTAATTTCTCAGTTTCCTGCGTTGTCATGCAAGTCTATCCTTTAACTCACCTGTTTCATCGAGAGTTGCAGTATGTGCAAAGCAACCAGGCAGCAATGGCAACTGCTCGATCTGCTCACGTTGGCTAACCGTAGCCATTATTGCCATTGCTGGGTGTATGTCGCAGCCATCCATCTCGATCCGTAACTGGCTCTGCCACGGCTCACACACCTCTCTCATCTCTGGCCTTGCCAGCGCATCAAGCTTGCCAATGCGAATGATACAGGGAGATACCTTTTTCCCCTGTTCAAAGAGGTCATGGATCATGTGACGCCCACGTTGAGCCATCGTCTCTTGTTCAGAGCGTCCCATCTCGTGAGGTGAATGAGCATCGCCGAAGATCTCTGTGTAGTCACCATCCGAAGAGCTTACCATCGCAAACAGGACAGGGATTGAAAGTGAGAGCAACGGGACAATCGCTTCACCGGCTATGGCCTGTCCAATAAGCGTTCGACTATTGCCAGCCGGACCAACCAGGAGCAACCCATAGAGGTACGAGCGCACATCCTGTTGAACAAGCTGCGGGTTTCTGAGGAAGTCAATTACTTCGCGCAGTTCCTGCTTCATCCCCTCAAATCCCACAATATCAACAAAGGTGAGAGCAGGGCGTTCGAAACTGCTGAGGATGCTACTGGAAACGCCATGGTTGAAACTTACCATGCACCTCCGACGGATTCTTGACGCGATAAATTGATCCATTGTTACCGTATAGGCTAACCCTGAACGATCTGTCACGTAGGAGGGGAGGATGCCTCCCGCATTGACCAGAAACAAGGCCAGGAGCGGTTGAAGGCACTGATGGCGCATACTACCCAGTAACACATGCTCCAGCTGGACGCTTGAAACATGCAGATGCGTTGCAAAAGAGATGGCCCACTCAAGACAGGCGTGTGCCTCCCTGGACAACGGGATATTCTTCTCGTCCCCTTCCCCCGCATCACTGTGCGACGGGAAAATAGCTGCTGCCTGCTTGCGAAGCACCGCTTGCTCCAGTCTCAGCGTACTGAATACCTCCGCAACTCCATCGCCGTCCTGAGCAAGTACCCCAAGAAAGAGATGCTCTGGCGTGACCTCCGGGGCATTCATGCGAACTGCCTCACGTTGGGCCATGTGGATGGCTTCTCGAGTGGCGGGTGTGAAGTGGTCCTGTTCCTGTCTACTGGTCATGGTAGTATTCATACGCCTATTTCCTGATAGCCGCGAATCACGGACTCGGCAAAGGGTCGCAAGGGTTCCGTTGGTGCGACCACCTTCCATGAACGCTCTCCTGGCAGATCGGTCGGCAATATCATAACGTTGATCCCAAGCGTATTCATCACCAGCATATTCCGTTGTGCTAGCAGCTGATGGGGAGCATAGGTGGAGAGCGGATTTTCCATCTCGGCCAGTTGCTGCACGATCCGGTTGGGAGTGTGTCCATAGTTGGTACAGGCCGCCTGCACTGCTCGCAGCAGTTCATCATCCGACAGGGCAAAGATGCCGTCCAGGGACTGCAACAGGTTCATCTCCCGGTTGAGTAAGACCAGGCGACCATGCAGGAGACGTCGCAACAGACCATCACCGGCATGGCGAACCGTTTTCGCTTCCTCTATCTGCTGCATGATATCCGCAAAAGGCAACGCATCCAATTTGCGCTGGAGGAACGCGACCACAGCAGCGGTCTCGCCCGCTTGCCACTGTTGTAAAAGAGCGAGGCAATACTGACCCTCATAGCGGACAATGTTCTTATACACATACACACTCAGGAAGCGGTCCTTGCGTTCACACACCCAGAGGGCATGGAGATAGTGGACTGCCTCAGCCACTGGAAATACGGCGAAGCGCCGTTGCCCATGCACTTCCTGCACGAAACGAAAACTTGCCTCAAATTCGGGTTGCAGAAGCTCAAATGCCTCAAGCTTCTGTTCCGCCAACTTCGCTCCTGCCAACGTTCCTCTCACGATAACCTCCTCCTGGATACTGCTGTTCTATCACTTTACTCGCTTGAACTCATACGCCATTCGGTATTTGTGGGTGTGACAACTCCACGGTTTCTCGCCTCATCTTTACTCGCTCATCTCATGAGACTTGCCTCTCCTGATTCGTGACAAAGGGTATGCCAAGTTGCCCTAGCGTGCGTCCAAGTCTCTCCAGATCAATGGGACTGTTCAGGAGTACGAGTTGCTGCGTCTTGATGACAGCAAGAGCCTGTTTGGGCAACGGGACACCGAAGATGATGGCAGGAATGCACGCGAGTTCTCTTGTCTCATGCAGCAGATCGTAGAGCGTCAGGCCATCCATGTCGGGGAGGTGATACTCCAGGAGAAACAGATTGGGCTTGATGTGTTCAACGAAGTTCAATGCTGCCGCAGCACTGGTCACCAGTTTCGCATGATGATGAGGCTTGAATGAAAAGTACTGGGCGGCCGACCCGCCCTGGGAGGGGTCATGCTCTACGACCAGGATAGTTCTGACGAGGGGAGCCATTGTGAGAAATCCCTCTTCTCTTGGGACTGATACGCTTACTGTAACCATTAATACTCC
>CAVQVL010000001.1:0-537867 GCA_963717105.1 uncultured Chloroflexia bacterium | reverse complement strand
CAGCAGCCCATTGCGGGTGGGTGTTTCCAGGTAGAATGGAGCAAGAGTTGCGACGATTACTCCTCGTTTGTATGCCTCATGCACAATTCGTTTGGCATCGAGTTCGCTATGGAGTTCTAGATATGACATGGAGACCAGCCTCCAACCCGCGTATTTGTGCCAGGTGGCTGACAGGTGCCAGCAGATTGCTCAGCAAGGCACGTTTCTCCGCGTAGAGGCGACGCATGCGACGAATATGCCGATCGAGATGGCCCTCCCTCATGCATGAGAGCAGCACACGCTGAATCGGCCAGGGAGCATAATCTGTTGGAAGCAGTGCGACTTGTTCAAGGCGTTGGCGCAGTGGCGACGGCGCAACGAGGTAGCCGAGCCGCAATGTAGGCGAGAGTACTTTGGAGAACGTTCCCAGGTATACCACCCGACCATGTTTATCCAGACCGGCCAGGGCGGGAAGCGGAGAAGCGTCAAACCGAAACTCACTATCATAGTCGTCTTCGATGATAAGGCTATCATGTGCCTCTGCCCACTCAAGCAGTGCTATACGCCGTGCGATGGGCAAACGTCCTCCCAACGGAAACTGGTGCGATGGCGTGACGTAAGCTAGCAACGGGGCTAATGATCCCACCGGGAGCGTATCAACCTGTAGGCCATCGTCATCAACCGGTATTGGAACGATCGACGCACCGTGTGCAAGCAACATCTGGCGTGCCAACATGTATCCCGGTTCCTCAAAACCCACCCTGTCTCCTGGTATGAGAATTGCCCTTGCAATGAGGTCTATTGCCTGCGTTGCACTGGCAGTAATGATAACATCGCCTGGCTCACAGGTCACGCCACGCGACCGTCCCAGGTAATCGGCAATGGCGATGCGTAGTTCCAGGTCGCCCCCACGCTGCCAGCAATTCGCGGGTGGGAGGTGGGAAGCTACATCTTTCCACAGCAAACGCCAGATACCGAGCGGTAATGGCGCAATGTCAGATGCACCAGGTCGAAAGACAACCGCATGCGGGGGGAGAGGAGGAAAACCTGTAGTAGATGCCGGGTTGGGCCGCAACCAGCGCGGTATTTCTGCTAGCGCGGGACGGGCAGGCCGTGGCAGTGGAGGCAGGTCGCTGTTGACATAGGTCCCTGAACCGGGTTGTCGCAAAATATAGCCGTCCGCGAACAGATCGTCATAGGCAGCAACTACGACATTGCGAGAAATACCAAGTATACTGGCAAGCACTCGCGTAGATGGTAAGCGTCTCCCCGGTGCCAGTTGTCCTTTGAGGATGGCTTTGCTCAACTGCTCGATGAGTTGGCGTTGGAGGCTTTGATGAGCCGAGCGGTCAACGTAAATGAGCAACTCAAGGTCGTCAGAAATAGCTGTCGAAGTCATGAGAACAACTCCAAAGTGGACCTTTGCCTGTCACAGTAAGTGGCTCTTTACCTGGCCTCACTTATTCGGTATGCTCTAGCACAGAAAAAGCGGCCTGAGGTGAGGGACATCTCTGCTTCACCGGGAAAGAGCTTCGCTCACTGGATACTCGCTCATGCTCGGTGAGGTGCCTTGCGCTGAAGTGCTGCACTCACCTGTATTGAATACGCTTGAAATGGCTTTCGTCTCACGACAAACGGTTCATTTGAATGAAAGGGAAAACTGATGCACACACCATCAAAACAGCGATTGTGGCTATTTGTTGTAACCAGCAGTTTCCTGATCCTGTTGGTATCCTGCTCGTCGGCTGCAGCACCCGCCACGAGTGCCATTCAGACGTCCACCCTGACTCCGTCTTTGGGAACCACTCGTTTCATCACGTATCTGGGCCACGCCAGGGTTGTAGCTACTGAGGCTGTCTATGCCCTTACCCGGTCACCGGATGGCACACGCATCGCCTCGGGCGGCGATGACCAGACTGCACAAGTTTGGAATGCGACAACGGGAAAAACCCTTCTGACCTATCGCGGCCATACCGATTCAATCTGGGGCCTGTCCTGGTCACCGGATGGCACCCGTGTTGTCTCGAGTAGTGGGAACCAGACTGACGCGAGCAAAGCAGAAACAGCACAGGTCTGGGATGCCACAACCGGTCGCCTGCTGGTCACCTATCGTGGTCATCTCTCTTCGGTACCAGCAGTAGCATGGTCGCCCGATGGGAAACGCATCGCCTCCGGTTCCTGGGATAAGACGGTGCAAATCTGGGACTCCAGCACAGGGAAACGTATCCTCACCTATCGCGGCCACTCTGATTACGTATGGGGTGTTGCCTGGTCACCGGACGGAACACGTCTTGCTTCCTCCAGTAAAGACGGGACGGTACAGGTCTGGGATGCTAGCACGGGAAAAACCTTGCTCACATATAGCGGGCATACAGCTCCCGTGTATTTCGCGGCCTGGTCACCCGACGGAAAGCGTCTCGTCTCGGCCTCTGTTGATGGGACAGCACAGGTCTGGGATGCTAACACGGGAAAAACCCTCTTCACCTATAAAGGCCATGCATCCCAGACCGTGTGGGCAGTAGCATGGTCGCCTGATGGCACACGTATCGCTTCAGCTGGTGCTGATAACACGGTGCAAATCTGGGATGGGAATACTGGCAAAACCATCTTCACCTACCATGGTCATACAGGAGCCGTAACTGCCGTGGTCTGGTCCCCCGATGGCAAACGCATCATCTCGGCAAGCGCGGATGGCAGCGTACAGGTCTGGCAAGCCCCCTGAGTCCTTGTTCTAGTACGTGCTGCTCACATGTAGAGCGCAAGTTTCTTTTGAGAGAAAAGATGAGCAAATAAAGAAGGAAATAAGCTATGGCAAAACATGAACATGCAACCGACGCGAGTACTCTCCCACAGGAGGATAGGTCCTCTCATGCTGTCCCAGAGGCTTCGCAGTTCGATTTCTGGCTTGGCGAATGGGACCTCAGCTGGCCCGATGGAGGTCACGGAACAAATAGCATCCGAGCTATTCTCGATGGCAAAGTAATTCTCGAGACATTCAATGCCGACCCCGACGGTGCATTTCAGGGTATGAGCTTCTCTGTCTACAATCCTTCACTGAGCAAATGGCAACAAACCTGGGTTGATAATCAGGGAACCTATCTAGATTTGCTGGGAGGTTATCAGGAGGGTAAGATGATATTAGAGAGAACCACCAATGTGGGGGAGAAGAGCATTCTGCAACGCATGATCTTCTTCAACATCACTGATGCGCATCTGGACTGGAGCTGGGAGCGATCTCAAGATCATGGAACTACGTGGGAGTCCCTCTGGCAAATTCACTATCAAAGAAAACCAGCGGAGTAATACTTCCTGCTACACATAAACAAAACCTCCTGCCGAGTGGTATCATAGAGGATACAACAACCTCGTACTACAATTCAGGAGTTTTTATTTTGAGCGAAGTCGAACACATCATCACACAGGAAGACGCATCAATTGCCTCTCGGGCTTCGGGGGCGTCAGAGTCAGATGAAGCAACGGATAGCACGATGGCCAGTCGGCGCATCCCTATTAAGCCGGGATCACTGGTGGATATTCGTTATCCGCTGGATGTCAACCTTTCGCCGGATGGGCAACGGGCGGCGTTTGTCGTATATGAGCGCGTTTTAGAGAAACCGCGCCCGCGTATGCGCGTCTGGACGGTGGAAACCTCGGGCAAGGAAGCAGAGCCTTTGACGAAGAATATACGCGAGGCATCCGCGCCTCGCTGGTCGCCGGACGGCAAACAGATTGCGTTTATCGGCAAGGCTGAGGGCGAAAAGGAGAAACCGCAGGTCTATCTGATACCGATGGATGGCGGAGAGGCAAAGCAAGTTTGCACCATGCCCAATGGCGTGAGCAACCTCGCGTGGTCGCCGGACGGCAGTCGCCTATCGTTTCTTTCGTTACAGGGCGAGGAAGCGGAGAGCGACCCAATCGTTATCAAACCGGGACGACATATGCGACTGTGGACGGTGCGGCCCGACTACGATACACCCGAAGCGGTGACACCCGATAACCTGACCGTCTGGGAATATGCATGGTCGCCGGATAGCAAGCATATCGCCATGTACTATAGCCTGGGGCCGGATGAGACCGACTGGTATCGGGGGCAGGTCGGCGTGGTCTCCGCCGGTGGAGGAGCGGTACGACAGATAACGCACCTGACACGGCAGGCCAGTGCGATTACGTGGACGCCTGATAGCACACACATCACCTATATTTCGGGTGAGTGGAGCGACCGCGGCCTGGTCGGCGGCGAGATCTTCACAGTGCCCCTGGCCGGTGGTGAAGTGCGCAACCTGACACCCGCTGCGCCCGTCTGCTATAGCTGTTGTCGCTGGTTTCCCGATGGACCAAATGGACAACGTTTGCTTTATACCTGTTGGAGCGGAGTAACGCACCAACTCGGCATATTGAACGCAATTGATGGCACGACCACGCTGGTTGACGGTGACTTTACAATGGGCGATCCGCCTTACCCGCGCTTTTCCGCGACCGCGGATATGCGTTGCCTTGTTACAACGCACACGACGCCACAGATAGCATTTGATGTGTTCTTCGGGCAACTTGCGGATAGCGATACTGCCACTCCTTCGATAAGCTGGCGACGACTCACACACTTGAATCAGCTGACGGAAGAGGTGATGGCAATTCCGCGGACGGAGCGCATTCGCTATGAAAGTGTTGACGGCTGGCAGATTGATGCGATTCTGACCCATCCGTTAAATCACAGTGGCGATACACCCCCGCCATTGATTGTGAATGTCCACGGTGGACCGTCCGCCGCGTGGGTTGATGGTTGGGGCGGCTTTTTGACAAAACTGATGGCCTCGGCGGGTTATGCCGTGCTGTGTGCGAATATACGGGGAAGCCAGGGACGTGGCATAGCGTTCTCGGACGCGGTACTGCTTGATTCCGGTGGGAAAGATTTCCAGGATATTATGTACGGCGTGGATTACCTGATTGAACAGGGTCTCGTTGATGCCAACCGCGTGGGTATCCTGGGCTGGAGCTATGGCGGCTATATGACGGCCTGGGCGATAACGCAGACGACACGCTTTAAGGCTGCGATGATGGGCGCCGGAGTCAGCGATTTTCACGATTTCCACGCACTCTCAAACATTCCCGATTGGGATATGCGTATTCTGGGAACAAGTCCGCTCGAACAGCCCGATATCTACCGGGCGCATTCCGCCATCACCTATGCCGGGCGTGTGACGACCCCGACGCTCATCCTGCACGGAGCAGACGACGAATGTGTTCCTGTAAATCAGGCGTATGCGATGTACCGCGCTCTCTGCGAACGAAAAGTACCAACCGAACTGGTGATCTACCCGCGTGAAGGTCACGGACCGCGGGAACGCGCCCATCTGGTTGATATGGAAGAGCGCGTGCTGAACTGGTTTAAGAAATACCTGTAAAGCGAGGAAACGATGCTACCGATTTTTGATGGTCACAATGATACCTTGCTGAGCCTGCATCTTCCTGCACGGGGCAAAGGACGCTCGTTCTTTACGCGCAGCGACATCGGGCATATTGACCTGCCACGGGCGCGAGAGGGCGGTTTTGGCGGCGGCTTCTTTGCCATCTTTGTACCCTCTCCATCAGATGCGGGCAACCCGGCTAGAAACCTGATTGCGACCGCGGCGGGCTACGAGGTTCGTATCTCGCCACCGGTCGAGCATTCGTATGCGCAGGAAGTGGCTATCGCGATGATGGCCCTGCTGTTCCGGCTTGAAGCAGAGTCAGAGGGACAGCTACAGGTAGTGCGCACGGTTGATGAACTGGCTCGCTGCTTACAAGATGGGGTACTTGCCGCCATACTGCATTTCGAGGGTGCCGAGGCGATTGATACCGATCTGAATGCGCTGGAAGTCTTCTACCGTGCGGGATTGCGCTCACTCGGCATCGTGTGGAGTCGCCCCAACGCTTTCGCGCATGGCGTGCCGTTCAAGTTCCCGCACTCGCCCGATACCGGCCCTGGCCTCACCGATGCCGGGCGAGAACTGGTACGCACCTGCAATCGCATGGGCATTCTCCTTGACCTCTCGCACTTGAATGAGCAGGGTTTCTGGGACGTTGCCGCTCTGACAGAGAAACCGCTGGTAGCGACGCATTCCAATGTACACACGCTCAGTCCTTCGACGCGCAACCTGACCGACAAGCAACTCGCCGCCATACGCGAATCAGAGGGTATGGTAGGGCTAAATTTCTCCGTGCATGACTTGCGCGATGATGGGAGCAACGATAAAGATACGCCAATTGAATTGATGGTACGCCACATGGACTACCTGATCGACCATCTCAGTGTAGATTGCGTCGGCTTCGGCTCCGACTTCGACGGTACTACCATTTCCAATGAGATAGGAGATGTCACTGGCCTACCCAAATTCATTGCCGCACTGCGCGAACACGGCTACGATGACGTGACCCTGCGCAAGATCACGCATGAGAACTGGTTGCGTGTACTGCGCAAAACGTGGAGATAGAGGAATTATAAACAAAACAAGCGAGCAAGCCGTTGGCTTGCTCGCTTGTTTTGTTTATGATTCCTCTATCGCACCATCAATAACCCGTACTTTTTCTTGCCCACACGTAACAGCACCGCTTTATCAAGAATAAGATTCTCTGTGGAGACTCTATCTTCGGTACTGCAACGCTGGTTGTTGATGTAGACACCGCCTTGATTGAGCAATTGCCGCGCCTCGCGTTTGGACTTCGCTAATTCCGCCGTCGTCAGTGCCTCATCGAGAGCCAGACCACCTTCAAGCTGGCTCCTATCGATTAGCGTTATCGGAGCTGCCGTGGCAACTTGCTCAAGCGCACCGCTATCGAGTTCCGAGGGATCGCTGCCGAACAGGAAGTTTGAGGCTTTGCGCACAGCGTCTGCCACTGCTTTGCCATGAACAAGAGCGGTAAATTCCCAGGCAAGCACGCGTTGGGCAGTCCGGGCCTCCGGGTGTTGCTCGACCTCGCGCTGCAACTCGCCAATGCGATCTAATGGCAGGAACGTGAAGATTTTGAGGAAACGTATCACATCGCGGTCATCCACGTTCAGCCAGTACTGGTACATCTCGTAAGGCGATGTGAGATTGGGGTCGAGCCAGATGGCACCACTCTCACTCTTGCCAAACTTTGTTCCATCCGCTTTGGTGAGCAGTGGGAACGTCAGGCCATGCACCGCATCGCCGCGCACACGCCGGATCAGGTCAACACCAGCCGTAATGTTGCCCCACTGATCGGAACCGCCGATTTGCAGATTACAGCCCAGCATGTCATGTAATTGCAGGTAATCGGCAGATTGCAGCAGCATGTAGCTGAACTCGGTAAAGGATATGCCCTGCTCGCGGTCTTCCAGTCGCGCACGCACGGATTCCTTCGCAAGCATGGCATTGACGGTAAAATGCTTACCAATGTCACGCAAGAAGTCGATCAATTTGAACTCCGAGAGCCAATCATTGTTGTTGAGCATGATGGCCGCGTTCTCGCCCTCAAAGCTCATGAAGTACGAAAACTGCTTTTTCAGGCAACGCACATTCTCCTCAACAACCTCTTTTGAGGGCAATTGTCGCTCGGTCGCACGTCGCTGGGATCGCCGATCAGGCCAGTGCCGCCGCCGACCAGCGCGATCACCTTATGCCCGTATCGTTGGAAGTGTGCCAGACCCAACACAGGAACAAGATGCCCTATGTGCAAACTGGCCGCCGTCGGGTCAACGCCAAGATAGACGATGAGCGTTTCGTTTGCCGCGGCTTTTTCTAAACCGCTTTCAGTCATCTGGGCAATGAAGTCCCGTTGCCGAAGTTCCTCAATTACTGATTCCAAGATATGTCCTCCAAATTTTTTACGAATGATAGCATTAAACAATCCCTGTAGGGGCCGGTTTACCGCGCCCATCGCCGATTTATCGGCAATTGTCACAAGGGCCGATAAATCGGCGATGGGCGCGGTAAACCGGCCCCTACGGTATAATCAGCCATTACGATTGCATACCCATCAGGTTGCCGCTTTCGTAACGTCGCAGGCCGAGATGAAAGATGGTTACTGCCATGAAAACGATCAGCATAGTGAAGCCAATCATACCACCTAACAGGGGCCATGTGAACTGGTGTAACAACTGCAATGGAATGAACGAGATGAAGCCCGCCGGAATTACCGTGAAAAGCATCAAGCGTACCGCACCGCTGAACAGGTTCATCGGGTACGTGGCAAAGGTTATCAGCGCGTTGCGCAGTTGTTGCGACAGACCGTCGGTATTGCCCACGTAGAAAGAAAGCGAACAAATGATGATGGTAAACGACGTAAAAATGAACGAACTCACCAATGCAAGCAATACGAACAGTGCTATGTGCAATGGGTCCGGGCGCACAATCACCAGGAATGAGCCGACCGCAAAGAGGATGTCGCCCCACGCGGTTGGATCGGATGCCGAGATGCTGGCATGTAACAGGACATAGCGCGGCATCCCCAGGTAGGCATCAAGTCCACCGTTCATGATCAGGATAGCCAGTTTTGGCGCGTTGCCAAAGACGCCCACGCTCAGGCCAAAGCCGCAGGCGGCTACCGCCCAGATGACAACGATATCGGTGTTCTGCCAGCCATGCACCAGTGGGAACTGGTGAAAGTAGGTCCACCAGAAAAAGAGCCAGAGACCATCGTTGGCAGCCATTGTGAGTATCTGCATCCAGAAGGAGATACGGTATTCCATTGCCGCCTGCACATTGGCGACGGTGTACGCACCGATAAAACGCAATGTGCGCAAAAAGCGTTGTAGAATCATTTTGATCATTGCCTGCTACCCTCCATTGATACTCACGCGCCGCGTCGCCAGCCAGTAAATGGCGGACAAAACGGCACAACCTCCGGCCAGCGTAATACTTTGTTGCACCAAAAGCCACCCAAATTGACCCAGATCAAAACGTATCAACGTATGCGCCGGGCCGTTATAGATCGCGCTGAATGGCAATACCTGGGCAATACCGCGCAGTGGCTGCGGCAATATCTCCAGAGGTGCCAGCACACCACCTGCAATCAAGGCCAAACGATTGATGATCAGCGCAAATGGGGCAGTCTCTTCAGTCCAGAAAGCCAGTAGACCCACGCTAAAGTAGATAGCGTACTCGATACTGACCGCGAACAACAGGACGAGCGGCCATGCAACGATGCCCTGCCAGCTAAAAGGCGGCGGCCCGACGAAGACAAAGGCGATCAGCCCCGCGACGATACTATTCATCACCAGGCGCACGTATCGCTCACCCAGGTATTGCGCGAAACGGTATAACACATAGTTGCACGGTCGCCCCAACAGGTACGCAATCTCGCCCGAACGGACTTCCATGTCAATTTGCCGCGTCAATTGTGGCAAGGAAAGCGCGATGGTCTCGGTTGTCGCCAGGAACCAGATCATGTCACTGATACGAAAACCACCTAATGACGCGAGGCCGCGATTCGCATACGTAACCGTCCACAATTGCAGGAATATATAGACGAATATGATCAGGAAAAACGAACGGAACACAACCTCCGCCATGTATGTCAGGTTGTTGACAACACTAACGTACATGACGGCTATATACTTGTGCCATGTCAGACCTATGCGTTGCCGGATGCCGCGTCTCCGATTGACAATACTAACATTACGTAACTTCATAGCATTCATATTGGCACACTCCTCTCCATTTTATGGGTATTCGCACTCATACTCATACTCCGTTCTCTTCCAGCAATAGCGCATCTTCCTCGCTCTCTGTCAGCTTTTCGGCAGGTGCAACACGCTCAACATCCTCACTTTGACTGCCCTTCTCACCGTAGATTTTGGCGATAATCTCCTCCATCGGCGGGTCGGAAATGGTCATATCGAGTATGTGGCTGTGCTGCATGATAGCAGCGATCACTGGCTCCAGGGGAGCGCGAGACGTGTCAATCTCCAGCTTCAGACCATGCCCTTTGACTTTCAGTACCTGTATACCCTCCGTTTCCTGCATCTCCTCGTGAATAGATGCCGCCAGTTGAATGCTCAGGTGCTGCTCTCCACTTTCAGCATCGGTTTTGAGCAGTGTATGCGCCGGTTCCTCCAGTAACAGGTCAACCGTTTTGACTTTCAGGTAATCGCGCTTCATCTTTGCCACCGAACTGTCAAGGATGATTTCGCCATGGTTGATGACGATGGCGCGACGACAAATCTGTTCAATATCGCCCGCGTCGTGCGACGTGAGAAAGACGGTCACGCCATCCTCCACGTTCAGATGCCCGATCAGTTCGCGGATACGCTGCTTGGCGATGACATCCAGTCCAATCGTTGGCTCGTCCAGAAACAGCACGGATGGTTTGTGCAAGAGTGCCGCCGCCAGTTCGCAGCGCATACGCTCACCCAGGCTCAACTTGCGAGCAGGCGTGCGCAGGTAATCCGCGATATCGAAGACCTCTACCAGAAAATCGCGCCGCTTGCGATACTCGGTCATATCGAGTTCGTAGATGCGTGCCAGCAAATTGAAGGTATCCTGCGGCGGCAAATGATACCACAGTTGCGACTTCTGCCCGAAAACACTGGCTATATGAAACGCAAGCGCACGCCTCTGCCGCCACGGCGTCAACCCAAGCACTGTCGCACGACCACCGGTGGGGTACAGAATGCCCGTCAACATTTTGATGGTAGTGGATTTTCCCGCCCCATTTGGGCCAATAAAGGCCAACACTTCGCCCGGCTCAAGCGAGAAGCTAATCGGCTTCACGGCGGCACGTTCGCGGTACTGCGGCGCGACAAATGAGCGCAAGCTATTTGCCAGACCGGCCCCGCGTTCGCGGATTCTAAACGTTTTGGCTAAACCATCAACCTCAATGATTGACATCTGTACCCTCCTGAACAATTTAATTGCGGTAACAACGAACCCCGTAGGAGCCGGTTTACCGCGCTCACCGCCGATTTATCGGCAATTGGAGCAATATTAGCTTTATTAGTACTTGGGACATGAGCCGATAAATCGGCGGTGAGCGCGGTAAACCGGCTCCTACAGGTTATATGATGCATTCGTTCGGGTTATTTAATGCATTCGTTTTACCGATTAGTGTGTGTCTATGCGCGGGAAGAGCAATGGGCCAGGTGCTATGTGTGTTAGCGTCTGGCTGCCCCATGTTCCCTCGCGCACCCATGCCGACTGCTCTACAGGGCCGAGGCCGAGTTGAGCAAGTATGCGATTGCTCGTTGACGGGAGGAATGGAGCCAGGTAGACAGCTATCAGGCGCATTGCCTCCGCAATCGAGTACAAAATGGTATCCAGTTCCCCTTGCTGCTCCGCTCGTTTCGCCACACGCCACGGCTCGCGCACTTCGATATATTGATTTGCCCTGCGCACAAAGTTCCAGACAATATTTAGCGCGTTGCCAATCTCCCAGGCAGCGAGTGCCGCAGCAGCACGAGTGCGCGTCTCGGCGGCGACCTGTTGCAAGTCTGTATCTACCGCACCAACCGGCCCAATTGCAGGAATCGCGCCGTCGCGATATCGCTTTATCATAGAGATGACGCGATTGAGCAAGTTCCCTAAATCGTTGGCCAATTCGTCGTTGTAGTGACGAATGAGACCTGCACGCAAGAAATCGCCATCGGAGGCGAACGACAGATTGCGCAGCAGATTGTAGCGCACAGCATCTACGCCGAACTCCTCCACAAGCTGTATCGGATCAACGCTGTTGCCAGCCGTTTTTGAGATACGCTGCCCATCCAGCGTAATAAAACCATGCACCGCGATTTGCCGGGGCAAGGGCAGACTCGCCGATAGCAGCATCGCAGGCCAATAGAGACAGTGAAAGCGCGTAATGTCCTTGCCGATCACATGCGCATCGGCGGGCCAGTAATGCTCAAATGTCTGCACATCGTCGGGAAAACCAACGGCGGTCAGGTAATTGGTCAAGGCATCGAACCAGACATAGATCACCTGCTGCTCATCTCCCGGTACCGGCACACCCCACCGGGGCATACCGGGCTACCGGGGCGCACGAGACGCGATACGGCAAAGTCGCGCAATCCCTGGCGAATGAGGCCCAACACCTCCGCTCGCCGGTTGGACGGCACAATGAAATCGGGATGCTCTTGAATATGCGCCAGCAGGCGATCACTGTACTTGCTGAGCGCGAAAAAGTAGTTTTCCTCCTCTAGCCAGTCAGGGACAATCGAAGGGTGGTTCGGGCAATGCCCATTCACCAGTTCGTCTTCGGTATAGAATGTGTTGTCATTGGGACAGTACCAACCGGCATAGATCGCTTTATACACGTCGCCATTCTGCTGCGCCCGGCGAAACATCTCTTGTGAGGCTCGCACATGGCGTTCCTCCGTCGTGCGTATCCAGTAATCATTGGAGATGTCCAGCGCATTCCACGCACGGCGAAATGCCTCGTCCATGCGGTTGACCCAGGTGATGTTATCCACTCCATGCGCCTGTGCGGCCTTGATCACATGCTGGCTATTCTCATCAACGCCCATGCTAAAGTACGTATCATCTCCAAGCAAGCGGTGATAACGTGCGATCACATCGGCGGCAACTTTCTCCAACGAGTGACCGATGTGCGGCTCAGCATTGGGATAGTCAATCGCGGTTGTTATGTAAAATTTCCTTCCAGGTTCGTCCGTCAAACCATTATTCATCTCTCACCTCTTCAATCGGGATAATTCCTCAAATGTGCTTTTTGTATTCTTTCAGATAGACAATAAAAAGGGGGCGCAGGTGTGTCGCCTGCGCCCCCTTGTGTTTCTGGTGTGCCTATGCTCAGATCTTCAGTTGAGCATTATGTGTATCTGCGTAGAGGACAGCGACAACCCGCCGTATGCCATAATTACAGGCACGCGGTAAGAAAGGGTGAGCATAGGCATAATAAAGTTGAAAGGTGTATGCTTATGCGTCATGTTTGCCATCCTCTTGTATCTTGCATTCGTTTTCAATACAACAGCGACTGTTCACATGCTGTGGCAGCCTTTTAATTAATATACATGCAAACGTTGCGTTTTGTCAAGCCTTTAGATTCTGCGTTGAATGCAATCAAGTCATTCCATTATCCATTTTAATATGTTATACTTTTCCCAAAATTATGGGTGTGCAATTGTTATCGAATCTGGTTTCCTTCGGAATAGGGGGATGAATTATGTCACTTGAAGGATTACAGCTTGGTCGCTATCGCCTTGTGCAACTTATCGGAAGTGGTAACATGGGCGAGGTCTATCTCGCCGAAGATACTCAGCTTAATAGACAGGTAGCTATTAAGCTGATGCGTTCCGAGGGTTCCTCTTATCCAAATCCAGATGCTGTAAAAGAAGCTGCCCGCCTGTTCCAGCGCGAAGCGAAGGCGATTGCGGCACTTGATCACCCGCATATCCTGCCCCTCTATGATTTTGGTGAGCAGACCACTAACGGAACGCCCATGACGTATATGGTTATGCCCTTACGCAAAGAGGGCTCTCTAGCCACGTGGTTGCAGCAACGAGGCACAACGAATTTACTTTCCTTCGAGGAGGTCGGATATTTTGTACGCCAGGCAGCTGATGCCCTGCAATATGCGCATAACCATCAGATCACCCATCAAGATGTGAAGCCCTCCAACTTTCTAATCCGGCAGTATAACTCGGATCAGAGCTTGCCCGACCTGCAGCTTGCCGATTTTGGCATTGCTAAATTCAGCACCGGCACTGCCAGTTCCAGCCATACAATTCGTGGAACGCCATCTTACATGGCTCCCGAACAGTGGAGCGGCTTCCCCGTTCAGGCCAGCGACCAGTACGCGCTGGCAGTCATGGCCTATGAGCTGCTCACCGGGCGTTTGCCGTTTCAGGGAACGCTCGAGAGTTTGATGTACCAGCACTTGCAGATGCAGCCCAGGCCACCGAGTGAATTGAATCCACAGCTCTCGCCGAATGTTGACGCGGTATTTCGCATTGCACTGGCGAAACAACCAGAGGCCCGTTTCGCACGTATTTCCGCTTTTGCTGAAGCGTTACGACAGGCACTGCTTCTCCCGGCGACCGGCGTAATATCGGCAATCACAGGTCCCACATTGGGTCGTACTCCACTCCCACCACTTCCACCAACTGGCGGCGATATTCACGCCTCACTTACCATCAGTATGGAAGAAGCACATACAGGTACTCATCGTGTACTCACGTTCCCCGATGGGCGGCATATTAGCGTGACCTTGCCATCCAATGTCTATAACGGGCAAGTTCTCCGCCTGGAAGGTTTGGGCCAACCATCTCCTACCGGCGGGCCGACAGGAGCGTTGCTGCTCTCTATTGCTATATCGCAGATGGAAACGGTGCGGGTCGTAGCAAAACAGGAAGAAACCGCGCCGACTATAGTTATGGCACCCCCTCCATCGCCTCCATCGCCTCCTTCGTATGGAGCCTCGCCTGCAACTGCCAGCCGCCAGCGTTCGGGCATCTCCACCAGTGTCGTCATTTTGCTGGTTGTATTAGTACTCGTGTTGGGAGGTGGTGGCTACCTCTATTTCACTAAGGCGAACTCGTCAAATACCAATCAGCCGAATACCGGTTCAGGGAATCCTGGGACAACTTTACAGCATACTGTCACGGCAGGTGTCACTACGCCGGGTTCCACACCTGCAAATCAACCCACCGCCGCACCTACTACACCTGCTGCACCTACTACTCAGCCCACCAGTAGTGGTTCATCAAATCCTTATACACATAGTGGTTCATTGGTGCTGACTGATTCGTTGACGAGTAATAATTATGGTTGGGATACCGGTACAAATAACAATAATGCGTCCTGCCTGTTCAATGCACAGGGACTTGATGTCACGCAACCGAAACAGGGCTTTTTCCATGGCTGCATCGCGAAGAATACCGATTTCACCAACTTTGTTTATGCAGTGCAAGTGAACATGGTCGCTGGCGACTATGCCGGCATCACCTTCTGTGCCGACAAAACGCAAGGGACGTACTACTACTTCTATATCAAACCAGATGGAAGTTACGCCCTCAAAGTCTTTAGCGGCGATCAGCCTCTGAGAACACTGACATCCGGCTCCAGTTCGGCAGTTACTACTGGCCTGCCTTCGACCAACGTGCTGGCCGTTGTGGTACAAAATGGAAGCATCACTTTGTTTGTGAATGAAACCAATATCGCCAGCGTAAGCGATGCTACCTATACCCATGGCCAGATAGGCGTTTTCGCAGGCAATGATGTGAACTCTGCTGAGGCGATATTCAGTAATGCCATGGTCTGGCAATTGTGATTATGAAGTGGAGCCCACTGCTATCCCTCCCTCAATGGTATACATGGCCTCGTTGAAATGACCCCCCGAAGGCGCAGTAGCCAGAGCGAAGATGGGGAAGGCTCTACCGTTGCAGAAAGCGGTTGCAATATAATCGCCGACTTTGTTATTGCCCTGTGCAATCCAGCTGCCGGGGATGGAAGCAGCCAGACGTATGCTGGTACTCCAGGTGCTACCTCCATCGTTCGATGAGACGAAACCAACGGAGAGCGAGCAATTCTTGAAACAACTGGCGGGATAATAATAGAAAGTTAAGCCCAGGTGAGCGGTGGCACCGGAAGTCGTCGCGTCAATACCCAGACCTGAGACGTAATAGTTGGTGCCACTACCTCGAGAAGCAACGGGGATGCGCCGTACCGGCGACCATGAGATGCCATCAGACGAGGTAGTCATGACAAGGTCGTTCCCCTGACAATTCGGCTCAAAACGACAGTCTACCCAGACCAGGTAGATTGTTCCAGCATGGTCAACTTGTGGCGTGAGCAGGATGTTATCATGGAAATAGGCATTGCTCTCGAACGAAGTGACTGAGGTAAGTGGAACGGCACTGCTCCAACTGGCTCCCCCATTGGTTGATCGGAAAACCATGATCGCTCTTTCATTCGCGCTGCTAATTGGCACAATCACTGTGCCATTGGGCTGCACAAGTGGATAGCCGCTTGTACCTCTGGCTTGATCGGCGGTGGTCTTTATCGTACCCCAGGTCCTTCCACCATCCGTGGATGTACTCATCTCGATCAGATCGCCTCTGGTATAATCGTCCCACTGGGCGTAACAGGTGCCGAAGTATGGGCTGGTGGGCGTGTTATCACAGGTGATCCAATCCTTATCAAGTCCGCCATTATTGCCGCTATTGAGAATCGTGATAGGGTTGCTCCATATCGTTCCCCCGTTCGTAGAGAGGCTGACCAGCACCGCGGGTGCGGCAATGCCCGATTGATTTGTGATGAAAACGACGGTAGCAATCATCCAGATGGCATGGTCAGCATCATAGGTGACGGAAGGATCGGTGATACGGTCGTAAGGGTCCACCCGCGAGCTTTGTTGTGCCGGGTAAGAAGCCGTGTTGCCAGGTAATGCCGCTATCAGTGGAGGTTGCCCAGCCGATGTTGGAACTCCCGACATCAATAAAGCGACCCGCCTGGAATGTATCTACAATCGTCGTGCCGAAAGCAAAGGAAGACGGCTCGACCTCTGTCCGGTGCTGGCTCCCGCCGTTCGTGTAAGGATCGGTACTGAGCTGAAAAAGCTGATCAGGCCGGGGAGTGAAAGTCGGCGTTGGCGTTATGGTAGCTTGCGGAGTGTTTGTTGGCTTTGCAGGATTCGTTGGCGACTGATGAGGCGTAATGGCAAATTGAGAAGTATTGTCAGTCGTCGATTTCACAGGTGCGAAGGGAAAAAGGATATGAATTGCGAGGTATGACAGAAGCCCCAGTAACAGCAAGACAATAACAACAATATACCACCGCCGTTGAAAAAATTGGAACATGAGAGGCTCTCCTTGCCTTCCTTCTTAATGTAGATCGAGAAAAAGTATATCACATACCTCTGAGGTTCGAAATAATGGTTTGAGAGATAGGAAACTATCATCGTCCGGTAACCTCCATTGGACTTGACACGCGCTATCTCAATTTGCGTCCAGGGCAAAAGAAGATTACAATATCAGGTAATAATTGTGCAGGGTATCCTGGAGGGATTATCCTGGATATTCTCCATAATCGCCACATACTCTGGGAGGATGACATCATGAGTGAAGACGAACAACAACTTCAACAAGCAGTTGCGAAGATGCGGGCTATCACCATCTCGCGTGAATATGGCAGCGGCGGCGGCGAAGTCGCGGCCCGCCTGGCAAAACACCTGGGCTGGCGACTGGTTGACCATGAAGTGGTGGTGCGAGTAGCAAGGGAGTTGGGTGTGAGTGAGGAGGATGTCGAAGAGCATGATGAACGGACCGAAAGCCTGTTCTCTCGCATTTTGATCAGTATGCAGTCTATCCAACCACCGGTGTACGTGGAGTCCTCTACTTCGCACATTTTGCTTACAAATGCGAATGATTATCGGGAAGCGTTAAACAAAGTTGTAACGGCAGCAGTTGAAGCAGGAAACGTGGTAATTGTCGGGCGTGCCTCGCAAGTACGGCTGGCACAACGACGCGATGTCCTGCATCTGCGCTTCGTGGCTTCGCTTGAACGGCGTATCCAATATGTGATGAGCCGCGAAGGATTAGACCAGGAGGCCGCTCGTTCACGCATTCAGTCGAAAGACCGTGATAGGGCGCGTTATCTGCAAGCTGAATACCAGCGAGACTCCGCCGACGCGCATCTTTACGACCTGGTGGTCAATACCGATTTTATCGATCTGGATAGTGCCGTGGATTTGATTAACCTCGCATTAGAACGCAAAGCGCAACGGCTCTCGGTTCCTACAGGAGATCTGGAACAAAAACAGGCTTGCCGCGCTACCCCAGCCAGCCTGAAGATTTTGGCCTGCCACAGGATATTGCTGAGAAATAGCTTACAGAAACAAAGCAGATTACGCTTATACGAGAGGTTGCGCCTTCAGCCGCGAATTCCTGCTCGAACACATCTGGGGCTACCAGTACGACGGCTTCGACCGCACAGTGGACAGCCACATCATGCGCCTGCGCAAAAAACTGGGCATTCTGAACGACAAGATCGTGACCGTGTGGGGCGTTGGGTACCGGTTTGTGGGATGAGATAGCATGATTAGCTCAGATTAATTGAGATTTATTGAGTGATGCCAAATATATGGAAGGAAGGGAACAGCATGAGCGGCCTGTGTAGGCCGCTCATGCTGTTCCCTTCCCTCCATATGGGAGTTACATATGAAATCCCTTACAACGATGGCAGGTTGGGATAGTAGTTGGGGTTTTGCGTGAAATCGAAGGCTTCGTAGAAATCGCCGAGTTGGCTGAGACGGTCACGCGGGGGTGCGGCGGGGCCGGTCGCTTTGCCGTTGGCGGCGTCGTTATTCGTCCCCGGTGTGGAGGTGTCGAACTGGTGATTGACACTGGCGAGCGTGGGCAGACCGAAGCGGCGTTCGATGAACTTTAAGACGGAGGCGTGTTCGTAGAGTTGTCCTGAGACATAGCCACGCCGCACCCAGGGTGATACTACCAGCATGGGAACACGCATACCCAGCCCATAGGCATCCACCTGCGGAGGGGCAACGTGTTCAAAGTAACCACCGCCTTCATCGTATGTTAAGAAGAGGGCGGAACTCTTCCAGAGCGGAGAAGCGATCAAGCTGTTGATGACCTCCGACATCTCCTTCTGGCCCATCTGAATATCGGCGGGCGGATGCTCGCTGATCAAGTCCTCTGTGACCAGGAAAGAGACCTGCGGAAGGGTTCCTTTATTCAAATCGTTCTGATAGTCGTCGTCGGAGAAGTTCAGACGGGGATCGTTTTGCCAGCGTTTGAAAAAAACAAGAGGGTTGTAATCCTCTAGCGATGTGCCGGTACCGAGTCCGAGGTTGTAACATTTCCAGGTGATGTGGTACTTGTCGAGCAGGTCTACAATGGTAGGCCAGTTCAGAGTACCACGATTAACGGTATTGGTCGTGTTGCCGCCGGAGGTACCAGATATCTGAGCGAGGCGATTCGGCGTGGACGGGCCGAGTAGCGAACAGAAATAGTTACCGCAAAGGGTGAAGTAGTCGGCAAGAGCGTAATAATAGGGCAGGTCGGAACCATCGTAGTAGCCCATCGCATCGGAGCCGTCGGTGGTATAGAAACCATTCATTGCGCCCTTATGCCATTCATTGTGAATATCCTGCCAGGAATGATTGGGGCTCAGGGATAACGGGAGGAAAAAGTGGTACGGTGTCGTGGTGCCACCGTTACCGTCGGGCTGGGAATAATTTGCGGGAAGGCCGTACTTACCCGCTCGAGGATAATAGCCGAAATACTCATCGAAGGTACGATTCTCCTGACAGGCAATCAAAATATGATTGATGGGGTTGGAGCTGGCCTGCTCCATCGAAGCCAACGCCCTGTTGGCGGCAAATGCTCCGGCATCGAGAGCTATGCCAGTACCGGCAAGGATACCGAGCTTTTTCAGCACACTGCGCCGGGACTGTTGCCTTGAAAACCACTGTCGCAGATTCATAGTCACCTTTCTTTACTACACTACGTAGGACAATCAAACGAGAAAAACCAACAATCAACAATTCAGGGATACTGCTTGAATAAACGGCTAAAGCGGGGCGATTCTCGTCCGTCACTCAGGTGCCAGTAGGTATGCGCTTCAGCCCGTCCGCGTGCCGGTGACGAGACGGCTAACCACGCACGGACGGGCTGAAGCCGTCCCTACTAGCCACATGCGAAGAAACATGGTAAAATAGTCGCACACATGGAGACGGACATGCTTGATGTCTGATGTTTGATGCTTCATGCTTGATGCTTAATACCTGCTACCATAAAAACAAATTTGGATAGAGTAAACTGCTATGCGCTATGCTGTTTTTACCGATATACACGCCAACCTGGAAGCACTCGAAGCGGTGCTGGCGGAAATTGATACACTCTCAAAAGAGGAACCTATAGACCAGCTATGGTTTCTTGGCGACCTGGTTGGCTATGGGCCAAACCCCAACGAGTGCATCACGATACTGCGTGAACGCACTGATATTCTGATCGCGGGCAATCACGATTGGGCCGCCGTTGGCAAAATTGATCTGGAGGACTTTAGCTCGGCTGCGCGGGTTTCCGCGGAATGGACAGCGCAACAATTGACGGAGGAACACCACGCTTTCCTGGCAAACCTGCCGGAGCGGTTGGAAATAGGTGATTGCACGCTCGTTCATGGTAGCCCCTACGGGCCATTGTGGGAATATCTCACGTCGGAAGCACTGGCGGAGCGCAGTTTTCAGCATTTCAGTAGTCGCCTGTGCTTCGTTGGGCATACCCATGTACCGGTCATCTTTCAGCAGCCCGATACTATCGCCAATGCGCCAACACTGCCATTAGGGGGAACGGAGCAGAACGGCCTATCCCATTCATCTACCGATTCCGATACTATGGTGCAAGATGCCGATCCGGCAGAAGAAACAGAAAAGATGACAACAGTTTCTTCTCAGCTCCACACAGCAAAGGCAGCAATGCAGGCTGAAAGCGCCTATGCCGACCCGGCCACGGGTCGCACCATAAGCGAAGGTGAGGCTAACACTATCCTGGATAAGCATCCTATGGATACTAACGCGGCAAGCGAGCCAGGCGAGCCACCTGCTGTAGAAGCTATCGTTGCAGTGCCTGATACCGAAACACCTGATGATGCAGATAATGCAGATGAGACAGCCGCTTTGGCAATAGCAAATGGTTCAGAGATGCCCGATGAGATAGCTGATGTGGCAACAGCAGACGATTTTTCTAAAGAAGAGAAATCACTTCAGGAGGACAATGAAGAGACCGTCCAGCATGTAGTCGTAGAGGATAGCGAAGTTCATCAAGACAGCCCAGGCGGCTCGGATGTTGAAAGCATTGAGGGCGAAATCGAAGAGCTATTGGAGTTGTTGGGTTTGACCGAAAGTATGATACCGGTCACAAACGAGATGTTGACGCCGCCCGAAGGCCACTGGAAGCTAGCGGAAGGGTATCGTGCCATTGTAAACCCTGGCGGCGTTGGGCAGCCCCGCGATGGCGACGCCCGAGCGGCCTTTATGATTTACGATACCGAGCGTGGTTTCGAGTTCCACCGCGTTCCGTACGATTTTCGCAAGACGCAGGAAAAAATTCTTCAGGCGGGTCTGCCACAATACCTGGCAATTCGTCTGGCCTACGGACGCTAAAAATTTCCATACGGAACAGAACATCAGGTTATTGGATACAAAGCTATGAAATTGGTGATCGGGCTGGGCAATCCTGGCATAAAATATGAGCATACCCGCCACAATGTTGGCTTTCGCGTGGTAGATACACTGGCGAAAAAGTTGGGCTGGCCGTGGAACGAGAGTCGCAGCAGGGCAGTACTGGCAAGCGGTATGCTCGGCAACGAGAAAGTTGTTCTCGTCAAACCCATTACCTACATGAACCTTAGCGGTGAAGCCGTGAGCGCACTTTTGCACTGGTATAAAGTGCAGCCGGAGGATATCGTGGTGGTCTGTGACGACCTCGACCTACCTGTCGGCAAGGTACGCCTGCGCACAAAAGGGAGCGCGGGTGGGCAAAAGGGGCTGGACAACATCATTTTTCGCCTGCACACCGAGACCTTTCCACGCCTGCGCGTTGGCATCGGACGACCTACCAACAGCCGTATGGATGCGATAGATTACGTTCTCGGCACACCAACGGGCGACGAGCGCATCCTACTCGCCACAGGCGAAGATAGAGCTGTCGAGGCGTTAGAACTCCTTATCCGGCAAGGCATCGCCACCACGATGAACATCGTGAATGCCGATCCGGAAGCCGAACAGAAAGCGGCTGAGAAACGGCAGCGTCAGAAAGAACGCCAGGAACAGGCACGCCTGAAACGCGAACAGGAATCACAAAAGGTACAGGAAGAAAAGATAGGATAAGCTAGCATTCCCATTTGCCGCTGGCAAATGGGAATGCTAGCTTATCCTATCTTTTCAATCATCCCCCTTAATCAAATGGCGGCGACAATGGCTCATTACCGTGAGTGACAACGCGCTGGTAGACGACATACGAGTAGACGACCGTAATAATCACTACCAGCAATACGCCTCCCAGTAGTCCATAGAAACGCACGCTCGGAATAAAGCTTAGCACAACATTTATCAACCCTACGGCTACGAACAACCAGCCACCCAACCGGTGAGTGCGCTCCCATACGGTATCATTGGCAAGCGTCCAGGGAGTTCGGATACCAACTCCCGACAGGTTACGGCGAATTTTGCCCAGGAAGTTTCCCATCACAATAAAGAGCAGAGAAACCGCCAGGTCTATCACAAAAGTCACATCTACCGGCATATTGAAAGCAATGGCAATGGTCGCGAGCTGGATGATCAGGAATAGCAGTACCACCCCGGCGATAACGATGTTGGCGAACTTGAGATTTGTGCTCTGCCCCTGATTATTCAATTTGGGCGCAATCGCCATCAGCCCTCGCACCAGCACAACTATACCAATACTCATAAGGGGATAAAAGAGGAGATTGAACCATTTGGAAGCATAACCATCTACCTGGCCCGCTGCGTTCCAATGTATTGGTACCCTGTCTGGTAGAAACGGAAAAGCTACCAGAGAAACAATGATTTGGAGCGCAATCATCGTCCAGAGGAACACGGTGATTGCACGAGACGATGCAGGTGTAGGAGCCACCTTCTCAGGATTATTATCGATAGAATCAGAGTCCATGTGATACCTCCCTTAAATTCTATTTTCCTCACCGTCGGAAACGGTCTCTCGCGCCGAACTCCCTTCTGATACAGTGGTTGATGTCTCAGCACTACCAGAACCGTCAAAACCGCCAGTACCCTCAGTATGCTCATCCATACCTCTCCAGCCAGCCCACAATTTCGGTGAGCAGGTCCTGGAATACGGTGGTATTCAGCGAGTACACTTGAAACTGTCCACGCCGTTCAACACGCACAAGGTCGGCCAGTTTCAACACCATTAGATGATGCGAGAGCGCGGTACGACCAACACCGGCGTTCTCCGCCAGTTCGCCAGCCGTGCGCTCTCCACCGCGCAAATATTTTAAAATGCGCCTCCGTGTCGGGTCGGCAAGCGCCTTATACAATTCCTGCATACTACTCATATGGACGTAACGTCCTTCCCAATGTTCAACGATGTAACGGCAGTAGGAACGGCTTCAACCAGTCCGCCGTCATCCACCCACCATTGCGAAAATATCCATCGAATGATGCCTGAATGCTTCAATGTTCACTGAAATATTAACACATATACGAAGCTCTCGTCAAGTGGGAAATTATTCATAATTGTACCAAAGGGGATTTACTACCATGTCTATTCTAAACAAGCCACGCTAAAAGTCATGCCTAAAAAATACAGCGAGTGTCGTCTTAAAAGGTAGGGGATTTCCCAGATGTATTGAATGCGAAAAGAAACTACACTGGCAGCATGTACAATGCACATCTGTAAAATGGCCAAACAGAACAGAAAGGAATTGTATCTCATGTCAACAGAACAGAACAAGGCACAGGTTCGTCGTCTTACTGAAGAAGTCTGGAATCAAGGGAATTTTGCCGTACTGAATGAATTGATCGCCACCGATTATGTCGGTCACGAACCCTCTATGACGATTTAAGGTCAAGAAGGTGCCAGGCGGTTCATCTCTCTGTACCGTTCCGCTTTTTCCGATATCCATTTCACGATTGAGGATATGATCGCGGAAGGAGACAAGGTTGCAACACGATGGTCAGTGACTGGAACACATGATGGCAACTTACTGGGTATTCCCCCTACTGGCAAGCATACAACAGGGACTGGAATCACCATCATCCGCTTTGTCGATGGCAAAGACGTAGAAGATTGGGTCAATTGGGATACCCTGGGTCTGATGCAACAATTGGGCGTAATTCCTATGATGGGATAGAAAGTGCGTTACTGTAGGATTGTACAACAAGGCTGCTGGCTCAGGTCGACCTGACCGGGCAGCCTTGTTGTACAATCCTACAGTAGAGATACTACGCAAGAAGGGATGTTGTATGCTACCGCCGAAATGGCTCTATTTTCTCCTGTTGCTTGTCGCGTTTGAACTTGTCGCCGACATACTGGCAAAGCAGTTTTCGCTCGATGGCAAACTGGTATTTGCGCTACTTTCCATCGTTGGTTTTGTGGCCGCCAATATCGCGTGGATTATCAGTCTGCGCACCGGTGCGGAATTAAGTAAGGGGGCGGTACTTTTCTCGGTACTTTCCGGCATCGGTGCCGTGATAATCGGCATATTTGTCTATCATGAAAAGGTTGGTCCCTTTCAAATTGTTGGTCTGATACTTGGTATTGCCGCTATCGCCTTTCTTTCAGTGGAATGATGCAAAATGATATAATTGGTACCTGGCAGTTGCAGTACAGCCGCGATTGGAGTATGATTACAGGGAACAGGCCGGAGAGGAAAAGCCTCTTTTCTACCGACCTTTTCAAAATTGCATCCGACAAAGGCTGGATGAGGATTGAGACGGTCGGATGGTGACTGGAATGATAGAGGGCCAGAGGCTAAATAGCGTATGCCACCCAGGGGCAGTTTAAGCCCGTGGGGCATATTTGTTGTGCTTTTGGAGGTATGTGTGACATTACAAGGACTCCTTGAATTATTGATACAACGACCAGAGTTTCGCCGGCTGGTCGAGAATATACAGAAGGCCGGAGGGCTGCCCGCTCTGACAGGTATTACAGAATCTGCCCGCCCATTCATTATCGCGGCCCTGGCCTCGGTATTGAAACAACCGCTGCTCGTTGTGGTTGACGACGAGCTACAGGCCGAGCAAATGGCAGAACAGTTGCAGGTGTTTGCGCGAGAGCCAAAAGATATCGCCTTTTTGCCCGATCGGGATGCCCTGCCCTATGAGCGTTTGATTAGCGATGGCACCACGACGCAGCAACGTATGCAGGCTTTGATTGCGATGGTGCAACAGGAACGCGATGTAGTCGTCGTCTGTTCGGCGCGTGTACTGACGCAACCAATTATTCCGCCAAAAGAACTGTTTGCCTCGCTCTATACGCTGAAGCCGGGACAAGAAGTTGACCTGCACGCCATGCTGGAACACCTCTTTAATCTGGGCTATGAACCCGTATCGGAGGTAGAGGAGCCGGGGCAATTCAGCCACCGGGGCGGGATCGTTGACCTCTTTCCCTCAACGCTGCCACGCCCGGTGCGCGTCGAGTTCTTTGGTGATGAAATCGAGTCGTTGCGCACATTTGACCAGGAGACGCAACGCTCACTCAATCCCATCGCGTCGTGCGTAATTGGCCCGGCGCGTGAAGCACTGCCCGCACGCGGCCCAGAGGCAGCTCAAACTCTGGCACAACTGGATAGCAGCTTCTTACACCGCGACGCGGAGGAGCGGTGGAAACGCGATCTAGAGGAGTTGCGCAACCGCCGCTCCTTTGACGATATTGCCTTCTACCTGCCCTACCTGCACGACACAGCAACTATTCTAGACTACCTGCCGCGTAGTGGCCTGTTGATCCTGGATAACCCGGAAACCATTCAGAATCGGATCGCGGAACTTGACGAGCAGGCGCACGAGATGAAAGAGCGATTTGAGCGCGACCACGAAAATCCACCGCACCTGCGTGATGCCTATGTCGGGTGGAACCAGCTGGCACCGCAGCTACAGCAACGCCGCCAACTGCAATTTGCCGGGATGCTCTCGGCGGCAGAGAGCGACTTTGACGCCAGCTTACAGGGGGGTACCGAGCATCTGATGCCGCAGTATAGCAGTGCCAACTCGTATGGCGGACGCTTGCGCAGCTTCGTGCAGGATTGTCGCAAGCTGCTTGATCACCGGGACCGCGTGATCATCGTCACGGCCCAGGCGCGACGCATGTCGGAAATGCTGAGCGATGAAGCCATTCTCCATGATGCAACCATTCACGTCAGTCCCGGTACGCACATCAAGACGCTGCCCGATACGGGTACATTGACGCTCATTCAGGGTCAATTGCAAGAAGGGTGGCAATCGCGAACGCTGGCCCTGCATGTCTATACTGATACCGAGATTTTCGGCTGGTCGCGGCGGCGCAACGCACAACGGCGCAAGCCTGTTACACCCGCTTCGTTCCTTGCCGAGGTCAACGTGGGTGACTACGTGGTTCATCAGGAACACGGCATTGGTCGCTTCGAAGGGTTGGTCAAGCTGCATATGACGGGCGTCGAGCGCGAGTACCTGCTCATTCAATATGCGGGTACCGATAGACTGTATATCCCAACCGATCAGCTTGACCGTGTTACACGCTATATTGGCATGGGCGACTCTGTACCGGCGTTGAGCAAACTGGGTACGACCGAGTGGACACGGGCAAAAACGAAGGTTAAAGAGAACGTAAAGGATATCGCGAAAGAATTATTGCGCCTCTATAGTGTGCGCGAAGCCCAGCCGGGACACGCTTTTCCGCCCGACTCCGAGCAACCGTGGCTGCGGGAGCTTGAAGACGCCTTCCCCTATGAGGAGACACCTGATCAGACACGCGCTATTGAAGAGGTAAAAGCTGATATGGAGCGACCACGTCCGATGGATCGACTGGTCTGCGGCGATGTGGGCTATGGCAAAACGGAGGTCGCGCTGCGTGCCGCCTTCAAAGCTGTCCTCGACCAACGGCAAGTCGCTATTCTGGTACCGACAACCGTGCTGGCTCTGCAACACTTCAACACATTTAAGGAACGCTTGAAAGCCTATCCGGTACGAGTAGAATTGTTGAGCCGCTTCCGCTCTGAGAAAGAGCAGAAGCAGGTGCTGGAGGATCTGGCTCTGGGAAAGGTGGATGTCATTATTGGCACACACCGCCTGTTGCAGAAAGACGTGGTTTTCCTCGATCTCGGCCTGTTGATTGTAGACGAAGAGCAACGTTTTGGCGTTACGCATAAAGAGCGGCTCAAACAATTGCGCACCGAAATTGATGTGTTGACAATGACAGCGACCCCTATTCCGCGCACGCTGCATATGTCTCTGGTCAATTTGCGCGATATGAGCGTAATTGAAACGCCGCCACAGGAGCGACTGCCCATCCGAACCGCCATCCGTGAATACGACGAAAGCTTGATTCGCGAGACGATTATTCGCGAGATCGACCGTGGAGGGCAGGTGTTCTTTGTACATAACCGCGTGATGGGCATTCAGGTTATCGCGCAAAAGCTGCAACGTCTCGTGCCGGAGGCGCGTTTCATCGTGGGGCATGGGCAAATGGCGGATGATCAATTGGAACGTGTGATGATGGATTTTTCGAGTGGTGAGTACGATGTACTGATCTCGACGACGATCATTGAAAATGGTCTCGATATTCCTAACGCAAACACGATTATTGTGAATAATGCGGCCTACTTTGGATTGGCGCAGTTGTATCAGTTGCGCGGGCGTGTCGGGCGCGGCACGCATCAAGCATACTCATACTTTCTCTATAACAAGGATGCGAAACTGACGCCTATTCAAGAGAAACGCCTGCGGGCCATTTTCGAAGCGACAGAGCTAGGTGCGGGTTTCCGCATTGCTATGAAAGACCTGGAGATTCGCGGGGCGGGCAATTTGCTTGGCGCGGAACAATCCGGCTTTATGAACTCGGTAGGCTTCGATCTCTACTGTAAATTGCTCGCGGAGGCGGTGCAGGAGATGCAAGGGAAACTGGCAGAGGTGGGTAGCCCAACCGCAGCGATTGACCTGCCCCTCGATGCCTACCTGCCCGATGAATATGTTGGAGACCGCACGCTCAAAGTCAATTTCTACCAGCGACTGGCGAACCTGAACCGTCCCGAACAGGTTGAGGCGATGAGTGCCGAGATGAGCGACCGCTTTGGTACACCACCACCGCCCGTGCAAAATCTGCTGACGATGGTGCGGCTCAAAGTAGAGGCGGCGGCACTGGGTTTTGAGGCTATCTCGCTGAAAGACAACGAACTGGTTCTTACTGTGCGGCGTACTGTGGTTCCCAACCGTATTGCGCTTTACCGGCGTTTCCGCAACGAAGCACGGGTACAACAGGGTGTGATTTGTATTCCGCGCCGACTTTTCGGAACAAACTGGTTAGAGCAATTACACGATCTCTTGCCAACAATTACCGCAGCCGCGTAGGCGTCA
The DNA here is from genome assembly GCA_963717105.1 of uncultured Chloroflexia bacterium. Taxonomy (GTDB): domain Bacteria; phylum Chloroflexota; class Ktedonobacteria; order Ktedonobacterales; family Ktedonobacteraceae; genus DATGJV01. Next base: position 509,895 of record CAVQVL010000001.1, on the reverse strand, counting down.
AAATCAAATAAAAATAAGGCCGCGCTCCTGCAGTTCGCTGAGCAGGCGTTCAATTTCCTGAAAACTTTTGCGAGTACAGCGAGAAAGGTCTGAGACGGTGCGCTTTCCGTCGATCAGGAGATAAATTGACCGTTGCGGGCGTGTGAGCGGCAGGGAAAGGACATCAAGGTTATTACCGCGTTTTTGGGGAACAAGCCATTCCAGGCCAGGAGTACTTCCATTAAGCGGAAATGTATTTTGAGCATATGTGCCGGGCATTCTATCCTGCCTGCTGCTCCCAAAGGGAACGCTTGCATTTGAATTTGACAGGGATGATTTGATGGCAGTCGCTCCTGGGTCGGTCACAACCGCCACGTTGGCGCGAGTAGCAACAGGTGCTGGTATATTCGCAGGAGGTCGTGGTTCCTCGGTGAGGAAAGCAAAATAGATCTGCCGCCAACCAAGTAAGCGGGTTAGAGCATCAGCACTGCTAAGTTGTCCCAGGCGGGCATAGACCAGTTGACCTGCTTGAAAATAAATCTCGCCTTCCTCAAAAAGGCCACCTTGTAAACGCTCAATGCTCAATAGCCCGCTTTGCCGCCGCTTGCGAATAAATTCAAGCACATCACTCAAATTCTCCGCGGCATTATCCCTACCTTTGGTCATCACTCAATAAACCCTCTCTTAACAGTTCTCTCATGTTCATTTTAGCACCAGGCGTACTATGTGCATCTCTATCGTTTTGCTCAAATATGTATGTCTTACCTATATTTTCATCCAGGGTAATATAGCTAGTATACTTATACCATAGATACAGATGGATCAGGAAGAGGTAAAGGGGGCATTTTTCAACTTCTCGACCTTCTTAATGAAATTTTTATGGTCTTGCTATAAACATATGTCATGCAAATGTTTCACATTTAGATGACATATGTTTACTACTGTACTTCAGTGTTAGCGTCCGGTATGGATAAGATGAAACATCAATGCTTGCTTGTAGTCAAGTAAGGTGGCATGACCATTTTTAATCACCGAATTTGAGAGATTGAGTAAGGTAGAGACGACTTGCAGGCGCGTCTCATCAACGTTCTCTTGTTGATGCAGCAGTTCAAGCAGTTGTAATGGTCCCTGGCTCGTGATGTCCTTCCCTGAGCGCACAACCTCGATGCGTAGCCAGACAACAAGCTGATGGCGCATTTGCTCAAAGATTGCCATATCTTCTTCGCTCATCGCGAGAGGTGCCTGTTCTCGTTGTTGGGTGACAGCAGGTGGCGCCGCAGGCATAGATACAGATGAGGATACGGTCGGCGGAACAGGGCGCGATTGCACTACCGCAGAGAATGATTGCTGCGTTCTTTCGGGTACTGGTGAAGGGGGTACCTGCACTGGCCGTTGAACTCTTTCAGGCATTGGTGAAGGCGGTGGTACCTGGGCCGGTTGTTGGACTTTTTCGGGCATTGTCACTTTTGCAACAACAGGCTCAGCTGCCTTAGTGGCGACAGGAGGTTTCACAACCGGTATTTCAACGGGAGTAATAGCTGTTTCAAGATTATGCACAGGATCAGGATTTGAAGCAGGTATTGTTTGCCATGCTTGCGGTAAAGAAGTATTGCCCACAGACGGTGGTGCAATATGATGACTGTCCTGAGTAGAAGTATTCGGCACGGATGCTTGACCTGCTCCATTGTTACCCCCTCTCCCATTCGTGGCCTTTGCATGTGTGGGCGGTTGCACAGGAGCAGTAGGAGCGGTATGCCGTTTTGATGCAGCTATACCAGATGCCCCTGTTGCTGTCGGACGCACCTCACTCTGAGGAACGGTAGCTATCTCTCCTCGCACCTCTTGCAATTGTTGCTGCAAGAGCATGGTAGCAGGTGCTGTCGAATCCCAGGATCGCTCAATACGCCCGGTAACATTGGTGGTAGACCAGGAAACGACTGGCCGCGGACTGCCAAAGGGTGGGTTATTCTGGCGATGACCGGTTAAATGTCCGCGCATTCCCTGCACTACGGAGGTTGCCGATGTGCTGATAAGCATACGAATATCGGACATACGCTTACGACCTTGCTCACCGAAGAAATTGCGATTCCTCTGCACGAAATGAATCAATAGCCGCTCAATCTGATGTTGGAACTCCAGTGACATCAAATCAACCCGGTTCCATGCCGTGAAATCAACGGAACTGAGGTAGAGCCACACCTCCTGCCGTTTGGCACGATCTACCGGACGAGTACGCAACGTACCCGTGCGATAATCAAAAAATCGCGGATAGCAAAAATGAGCAATCAGTGTTTCCGCTAATTCAGCTTTCAATCGTGCAAGTTCAGCAGGGGGAAGCTGACCGAGATAAACGCCCATCACCACAACCTCTTTCTTGTAACTTGCGCCCATATGACATTTCCAAAGATTTTAGGGAATAAGCCTCAGCGTCGTTAATTCTAATCCATTAGTTCCCGGTGTCGGAGCTACTGCACCTGACGCTTTGACGACTTGCACAGGTAGCCGATCTTGAACACTCATTATTGTACTGTATGGATGAGTAAGTGGCAAGATAGCGATAGACACATGGGCTAGCCCGGTTGGCATCTTTGGCATAGCCAGCACATTACTCGTCAGTTGCAGCACCGCTCCCGGCGTCCAGGTATTCGTTGGACACCAGTTAAAGGCAAGAAAACCTCCACTGACAAGATACTCTTTGCCGCTACTATCAGTCATAAAGACGATCACCTGGAATGGCGTCTGTGTAGGATTACTGACCTGCCAATAGGTTGTCACCTGGAAATAGCCAGAGGCAATACTGGATGGATTGGCGGCAGCAACACTATAACCTGCCAGATTCATAGTATCGGCAGCGTTCGTAGCGCTCGTAAAGGATACCTGCACCGGGTTGGTAACCTGCTGCGGCGTCACATTCATAAACGAACAAAAACCTGGTGGCAGGTTGGGCAACTCATTAAAGACATCGCCACTCTGCACCGGCGAAAACGGCGATATACCGGGTGCGGGCAAGCCATGTTTGAGTAATAAGTAGCCATCCTGGGCGGCAACAACGCCATAATTCCCACCCACCAATACCTGCTTCACCTGATTGATGTAGTAAAACTCGTCAAATGACGGATAGATATTGCCTGTTACGTCGAGAAAAACATAATCGGCACTCTCATCGCCATAGGGGAACAGGTAAATACTATTGCGATGGCTCATATGCGGCACCAGATCCGACTGCGCGGACACAGACGCATCAGAGGGAATCATGTCTATGAAGTGTTGCGCCAATGTTGTATGTGCCGTCACCTGGGGCCAGACAAATCCTTGCGCAAAGGGCATGTTCACGTTATTTGTATCCGCCTTGACCACGCTGTAAAGCGAGTAAACCAGCAGTAGAGCGAGTAAACCAGCGTGCAACCAACGGTTCACATAGCGAGTGCGAGCTACAAAAGGTTCGCTTTCTGCTGCCTCAGGTACCCCAAGTGCCCCAGGTACCTCCGGTGTACTTCGCTCTTTGCGCACCTGGCTCATAACCCATTGTGCCAACCAGATCAGGAGTACAATGGCCTCGATAGTCGAGAAAATCAGCACCGGCACAATCTCGGCATTATACTGGAACATGCCGCTATACATGTTCGGATCGCTACTCAGCAGATTCAAGGCAATCGAAGGGACGGCCAGAATCAATACCCATGGTGCCAGCAGTGGGAGATAACCGGCGGGGGTCAGCAAGACACGCAGGTAATAGAGATGGCTCGGCTCCAGGATGTATTGTTTGATTGTAGTTGTAGGGTGCGCCACTAAATGAAGAACATAATGTACAAAGCCCTGGTCCAAACCAGCATAGCGTCCGCTCAGAGAGCGAGTGCCCTGAAGGACTAAAGATACGCGGAATGATAGCCAGTGCCAGCACAGCCCACGCAACAGCCAGCAACGTCAAGGCCAGACCACTACGCCAGCGATGCTGGAACAGCATTGACCATAAGCCGAACATGATAATGACCAGCGGTATCTCTTCTTTACAGGCCATTGAGAGAATGGCGAAGACAAAAAGCCATACCGTCTTGCGTGTGTACATGAAGTAGAGAGTAAAAAGTAACAGGGAGGCGGTAAACGTGACCGCGTGAAAATCATTCACCTGGGCAAACTGTTGCGCGGGATAGAGCAGGTAGAGTGCGGCGATACCAACGCTGGCCCATTCGTTGCGCAAGCGCAGGCGTGCCAGCCAGAAAGCGGGAAATGCCCCGGTCGCGACGACGATTGATTGCAGCACCAGCAAAGTATCTGGATTAGGCCAGGGTATATAAAAGAGCGCGACGATATAGAGAATTGGCTCGAAATGAATAGCAAAGCGTGGAATACCGTTCAAGCTGTAGCAGTTCGTATCGTGGACAATATTGCAGATGGTCATATGAAGCGGATTGCCATGCAGCGTTGTCCAGATAGCCTGATCCATGATGCCGAGGTCTTCGGCATGAGTCAAATAAGCTGCTTCGCGACTGGTCAGGTAGACGATAAAATAGGCGGCATAGAGACATGCAAGCAAGGCCACCAGACCTGTCGCCACCCAGAATGCCCATGTGCGCTGCATGGACTCAGGAGCGGGATACAAATAGAGGCGATTGCGCCAGACCGAGAAACGCTTTCGCCACGTCGCATTAGTCACCAACAACACCCCCTTCAGCCATAGCATTTATTGGCGTATCCTTCGAGGAGTCCGGGAAGATTCCATATGAGCATTTCGCTCTTCCACCTGTTCACCTTGCACATCACTTAACGCACGCTGGGAGTCTTGCGCACTCTGTTCGGCCTGTACCTGCACCTCGCGCATTTGCCGCCCGCCGCTCAGGTAGGCTGCACCGACGCAGAGAAGTTCCGCCAGCGTAGAGACAAAGCGCGAGAGCAAGGCAATGATTGCTCCCAGACTGACTGGCAACACGGGCAGTGCCAGTGCGAAAAGCAGGCCAATAGCTCCCTCGCGAAAGCCCAATCCGCTGGGAGTAATGAAAGAGACGAAACCGATATCCCAGGCGATGGCGTAAATACCCACACAGATTGGTAGCGCGACAATCGGCGTCGTGGGCCAGAGCGCGAGTACCATTAGATAGAAGGCACCACCCGCGATAAGCCAGCTTCCACTCCACAAAAGCGTTACCAGCAAAACATCCCGATAGCGCACGCTGAGCGTTACCGGCTGTCGTTTGATTATGCGTAAGGCAAAATTGAGCAATGCACCCAGGACGCGGGGATGCAGCCCTATAGCCAGAGCCAGCATAATGGCGATGCCAAATACTACGATAAACGGACTGCTTAAAAACGAGCCAACCGCACCAATATCGTGCCAGAACAGGAGACTTATTGCGAAGACAAGCACGCCCGCCGCCAGTTTTGTAATCAGTTCAATGGTCATACTGGCAAAAGCAGTCGTGCGTGAGACGCCATATTTACTCACCCACAGAATGCGGGTCAAAACATGCCAGACATTGCCGGGGATATAGCGCACAAATTCTGACGCGAGGTAGATACGCAAAGTGGTACGCACGCCCAGTTTCGCACCGAGTCGCGCCAAAATCGCCCGCCAGATCAAGCCAAAGGAGATCTCTTGCACGATAAATCCCAGCAGGGAGAATGCCAGCAGCCACGGATTCCAGTGAAACGACTGCGCGGCAAGTGCGTTCCAGTTATGCACAGCATAATACAGAAAGAACCCTAATACGATGATTGGCAAGCCTATTTGGATGACGCGCTTACCAACTTTTTTGAACGTAGGCCGTTGCATGAATTGCATAAAGCGCATGAATTAATCTAGTTCCTGCCTGATACTATATTCCTCCCCTGGCTGGAAAGCATAGTGCCGTATCATCTCACTTTGTAAACCCGTCAGAATAAATTGCACGCCAAAGATCATCAATAGAATACCCACAAAGAGCAACGGCTGATTATGAATTGGCTCATGAGTAAAGAAACGCGCATTAATCACAACCCAGAGGTCAACCACTACACCGATAAAGAATGTTACAAAGCCCATCGGGCCAAAAAGACGCAAAGGAGTACGCAAAAATGTGGTGAGAAACAGGACGTTCAACAGGTCTATCAGCCCCCTGGCAAAGCGTTTCGCGCCAAACTTCGAGACGCCGTACTTGCGTGGATGGTGAACCACTTTCACCTCGGTCACGCGGAAGCCGCGCCAGTGGGCCATGACCGGCACAAAACGGTGAAATTCGCCGTAGAGCTTCAAATTCGTATCCTCGATGATTTCGTGGCGATACGCCTTAAAGCCGTTATTGATATCGTGCAGGTGAACACCCGTCATGCGACTGACCAGCCCATTGAAGATACGTGATGGAAACGTTTTTGAAATGGGGTCGAGACGTGGAAATTTCCAACCCGAAACGAGATCATAACCTTCGTCGAGTTTTTCCAGGAATTTGGGCATCTCTGCCGGATCATCTTGCAGGTCGCCATCCATTGTGAAAATGATTTCACCCCGGCACTTGCTAAAACCGGCAACCAGCGCGGGGGTTTTGCCAAAGTTGCGGCGGAAACGAATGGCACGCACAATGGTTGGATGCTCATCGTGTAGCTGCTTCACTTCCGCGAAGGTTTTATCGGTGCTGCCGTCATCAACGAAAATAATTTCGTAACTCTTCTCCATTGTAGCGAGTTGCGTGGATAACTTTTCATATAAGATGCGTACACTCTGTTCTTCGTTCATTACCGGCACAACAACGGATATCGCTACCGTTTGTGATGCATGATTGTCTATTAAGGAATCGGGTGCAATGATGCTGGATGTTACCTGTGTCTGTTGCATGACGTACTGTTCTCCGCTGACAGCCAGGAACAGGTATAGAAATAGACCTGCCCTCTCAGACTGGCATACATTATAACATAGAGTATTCTCAAAACCGTAATCAATGGTACCTTTGCCATTCTAACATCTAATAGAACGGATGAAGGATACAAAGAGACACGTTTTTCGCTAGAATGGGATGTTTGGGGCAACATTTTACAGGGTTTGAAAAAGATCAGGCCGGTCAGAGGTGATCGAATCTACGCCTGCTCTGGCAAAACGGCGCATATCGTCCTGGTTATTGACAGTCCATAGGCCAATATTCAGCCCATGCTCATGAAAGAGGGTGGGCATATCCTCCGTACATAGCTTCCAATCCATATTGAGCCAGCTACATCCCAGCGATTGCGCCTGCGTAATCAGCGTTGCCAGTGGTCCCGATGCTCCCGATGCTCCCGAAGTATGAGCATCCCATATATCATTTGAAACAAGTGCGCCCGTTTGCAAGGCCGGTTCCAGCGATTTGACGTGCGGCAATAGCAGCCAATCAAACGACATAACCATTACTTGATCGATCATATCCGTTGCGCGTAATTCGTTGACCACCGCTTCCACGATGTTGGGATAACGTCCATTGACGCCAGCGCGTTTGCTGAATTTGATTTCGATGTAGACCTGGACGCGCCCCTTCGCGATATCCAACACCTCGCGCAATGTTGGTATCTGCTGCGGTTCAGGCCAGCCACCGGGGAAGTGTGCAGCGGCATTGAGGGTGCGCAGGTAGGCAAAATCGAGGTCAAGTATATTGCCCCGACCATTGGTACACTTCTCCACAGTATTATCATGAAAAACAATTGCGTGACCGTCACGGCTCATATGCACATCAAGTTCGATAGCGTCAACCGGCAAAGTAAGGGCATTGCGAAAGGCAGCCAGCGTATTTTCCGGTGCAAGGGCCGAGCCGCCCCGGTGAGCAACACGTTGTACACGTTGTAAATGATCATGCATAGAGTTATTGGCATCCTCTTCTTAGCACATTAACATTGTTGTTATTACGCCAGTATAATCATACCACGAGAGGAAATCTGGTGAGAACGGAGGAACAGTGGCAATCAAACGGGTGAGCAGAAAGACTAAATCATAGCGTAAGCCATTTCTGGAGCCTTTGTCTTTCAGCAATAATTCACAGACCTTGCGTACAGCCTGATTTGCTTGACATGTTCTCTGCATTCCTCTACAATTACCCCCATCACACAGGTATTACTACAAAATTTCTTCTATGTAAGAAGGGAATAAGAGCAATGGCTACTTTAACAGCCGCCTCCCCCAACTATCGTCGTGAACTCGGTAAGGGGCTTGTTCAGCGTTGGTCTACTCCAGAGGATACAGAAAACATAGCCCAACTGTGCGGTACAGTCTTTCGTGACAAAGAGGATGAGCCGCTCAATCTCCGTATAATGGATAGTGTACGCAGGCACATGAGTGGCGAATTTTCCACTGATGGGACCTGGCGATTATGCGGTGATAGAGGATACGGGCAAAGAAGGCAACCCTCTTGTAGCCTGTACCTGCCTCTGGCGACAAGAATGGGAATACGAGGGCATTGCCTTTGGCGTTGGGCAGCCGGAATTTGTTGCCACGTACCCAGATTATCGCAATCGCGGGCTTATCCGCACGCTGTTTGATATGGTGCATACGCGTAGCGAGGCGGAAGGACACCTTGTGCAGGCGATTACCGGTATTCCTTACTTCTATCGTCAATTTGGCTATGAATATGCCCTGGAATTGGAAGGGCGCAGAGCACCTATCTTTCACTCATTCCCAGGGCACAAGAGATCTACTCCTGAGCCATATGCGCTACGAGCGGCGACAACTGAGGACATTCCTCTGCTGATGGAGTTGTATAATCGCCAGCGTTTAACGAGCATGGTCTGGACCATCGCTTCAGAACGCTTCTGGCGCTATCAAATTCAAGAGGAGAAGGATCGACCATCGTTGGCAAGCAAATGTGTGTAAGAATGATCGTTGACGGTACGGGTGCGGTACAGGGTTATCTGATGGTAGCAATCAAACGCTGGAGCAACAGTCTTAATGTTTCTGCACTGAACGTTGCGGCTGGTGTTAGCTGGCAAGCGGTGGTACCACCACTTTTACGAGCCCTGCAAGCCTATGGGATGCAGATACCGGCAGTTGGGCCGGATGTTCCACCACTAAATGAAATAAGCTTCTGCCTGGGAAGCACACATCCTGTTTATGAGGTGTTAGGTGAGGCACTGGCCCCATTCTATGAGCCGCCCTACGCATGGTATGTGCGTGTACCCGATGTGCTGGCTTCATGCGCCATATTGCTCCGGCCCTGGAGAGACGTCTGGCAAACTCTGCGGCGGCAGCCTATACAGGCGAACTCACGCTTGACTTCTATCGCGGCGGCTTGCACCTCGTCTTTGACAAAGGGTCCATCACGCATATTGAGCCATGGCGGGCAGCAGCCTACATGAACAATGCAGATGCAAGCTGTCCGGCACTGGTTTTTTTGCAACTGCTCTTCGGCTATCGCAGCCTGGATGAACTGCGCTATGCCTTTCCTGATGTGCAGATAGAGAAAAGCGGGGCAGAAGTGTTACTCAACGCGCTTTTCCCGAAGAAATTCTCCTGGGTAATGCCGTTGGATTAAGCCACCTCATCTTTTGTAGGAATTTCCTTTCAGCAAATTTGCAATTATTGAGGCATGCGTTTACCTTCATTATTACGTCCCAAAGTCCAATAACATCACGAAATTTTTCATGCTGGAGCAAGAGAGCAAAGAGGCGAGACGCTTCCCTATGTTGTATAGTATGGGCAAATTTAGCGACATGAAAGGAACCATGTACATGGCACTTGAGATAGGTTTGACCGGAGAAATGACGACCACGGTTGTCCACGAAAATACTGCCGCAGCCGTCGGAGCGGGCGGCGTCGAAGTATTTGGCACACCGATGATGATTGCGCTGATGGAGAATGCATGCTGGCGAGCGGTTGCCGAGCATCTTGAAGAAGGACAAGTCACCGTTGGTACGCTGGTGAACGTGCGGCACCTGGGAGCAACGCCGCTCGGTCAACAGGTACGCGCAACGGCGGAACTGATCGAGATAGACGGTCGCCGCCTGCTCTTTAAGGTCGAGGCATACGACGAGCAAAAAAAGATCGGCGAGGGCCAGCACGAACGCGCCATCATCCACCTGGCACGGTTTCTGCAACGGCTTGGGCAGTAGCTGCGCCGTAACATAGCCATATTTTGCTTGCTATCTGTGCAAAAATATGCTACAATGACTGTGTTCCATGAGGTAATAGCGACCGCTATGCTTTCGGGACGAATTATCATTTGGGGATGTCGGGTTTCGACAGACGATCAGATTGTAGAATTGCAGGCCGAGGTGTCAGTACGCACTCTCGTTAAACAACTGACAAAACAATAGATGCCAAACCGGCACCTGCTTACGCTCTCGCTGCTTAATAACCAGTAGGCGTCGTCCGCCCAGTCTTTTCTCGTGGGACTGGATCCGGGCGTCGAACACACGAGATGCTATGACGGGGACCGCCTCCTAGCCGCCATTTAAGACCAGAGGGCCAGCGCCAAAGAATCCCGTCGGTGGGAGTCAGAAGCGAAAAGAAAATCGCCGACTAAACCTGTAGTACATTTTACGATAGGCTCGTTTGGACAGGGGGTTCGACTCCCCCTCATCTCCACCACGCACACCGCCTGAGAACTGGCTTCTCAGGCGGTTTCGTTTTTCTGTACACATTGGCTAAACCCCGTTGAGGGCAAAAGTGAGAGCAGAAATATAGGTATTACCTTAGCTTAACTCTATACACAGCTTCGCTGATAAGGAGCAACTTTTATGAACGTGTGGCTCTTTCTCTTACTGATGAGTGGACTGCTAATTGCCGCTGTCCTCATCCTCTTCTGGCATCCTCAACGTTCTCAGACAAAGACGAACACATTCATTGATCGTCCACGCACCGACGCTTTTTTCCGCGACGATGATCGGTACTGGTATAGAGGCGTCTTTTACAATAATCCTGACGATCCTGCGCTGTTTGTCCCGAAGCGATTTGGCCTGGGGTGGACCATGAATTTTGGGCACCCGCAGGCCAAATGGGTCGTGATCGGAATACTGTTGTTGCTCCTGGTGTTTGGAGTCATCTTCCCTGTACTCTTCTCTGGCTTGCCACAGACTGGATGCCATTCGCTTGGATGCCAACCATGACCATGAAAAAGAGGACCGAGGAGCTTCAATTCAAGTAGAGATGTTACGCTTTTTGACCCGTAATGTTCACGAGCCATGACACGCCAAATTGGTCAGTGAGCATGCCAAACATATCACCCCAGGGGGCTTGCTCCAGGGGCATGGTGACATTGCCGCCGACCGAAAGCTTCTCGTAATAGCCGGTTAATTCTGCTTCGTTGTCACCACTCAGTGACATGCTAAAGTTCGTCCCGGCTGTATACTCCATCCGGTCCGGCGTGTCGGAAGCCATAAATACAATGCCGTTGTCGGCTTCCAGCATCAGCGTGCATGATTTTGTTGTCTTCGCTGGGATCTTGAGACGCGTGGTAGTCTTTGAAGGTGCTCATCGCCAGTTTGCCACCAAAGACCGTTTGATAAAAGTCCATGGCTTGGCGAGTGTTGTCTTTAAAGCTAAGGTATGGGTTCAGTTTGGTTTCCATAGGTCCTCCTGGTTGAATATGTACGTGAGAGAGCTCCTCTTCATTTGAACATCTTCTCTAACTCAAGTTTACCACATAGTTGAGGCCAGGTAAAGCAAGCGAGCACATTTAATGCGTCTAAGAACCGATATACGTCTGAAAAACCGAAGGTTTATTCGTCAATCAACAATCACGCTTGCTCCCCAAACAGGTCGTCTAGCTTATCTACCAATCCTTGCTGCATCGAAGGTAGCATGTTGAGTTACGGAGGGGTGTTTAGCTGGAATTGGAAAAATACCTCAAAGCACGTTCAAGACCAGTTATAAAGCCTTGAATACCATCTGGGTTCTCTCGTTGTGCATGAACCATGAGCATAATGAGTGACTCTCGGAGTAAAACTAAATGAAAAAGAGCGTCGTAGCTACCAGTAAATAAGCTTTTGTTGCCGTATGAGGCCATGAGTTTACTCGTTGGTATACGTTCACTCCAATACGCATCCCACATGACAAAATCAATGATAGGATGATTGCCTGAACAATCCTGCATATCAATAATACCACTGATATGATCTCCTTCTACTAAGATATGCTTCTGTCCTAAGTCGCCATGCACCAATACAGGCGTATTGAACTGATACAATACACTATGCTTATTCAACAATTCTAAGCCAGCGGTTATGTTTTTTAGCGGTACATTCCATTTCTTTGCTGCCTCATACAACTCAGCTTGCCTTTCATTCGCCATAAGCATTATTTCAGCAAAGGATGCCTGCCGACCTTTTCCGTCCGGCTGTAGGTAGCCGAAGCCATCTATTTTCACACTATGCAGCTTGCTTAACACCTCACCTATCTGGTCAATGGCTTTGTTTACGTCACCGTTCGATCCATCCTTGAGCAGCTCATCCAGCGGTTTGCCTGGTAACTTTTCTTCGATACAGAATGTTACGGCAATATCGTTATATTCTGCTGGCTCAACTAACAGCACTTGAGGCGTTGGTACGCCGGCATTACGAGCAGCATTCAAAGCCCAACGTTCAGCCTTGAAACGTGGGTCATCTTTGTGCGAAATCCTGACAATGAGCTGGTGATCACTGGTCGTTGTCACATCATAGACTTCGTTATCGAGACCAAGAACGACGCGGCTCGCTTGAGCAATGGCACTCCCTGTTGCCTTGCGAACATACTCATTGATCAAGCCTGGCGGTGTATTCCAATTGTTGTGTCTTGTCTGTAACCAATCACTAAAATTAGTAGTGTCTGCCATTTTCTAAATATAACATATAATAAGACGAGCGTTATTCATTGAACTCCTGCAAAACCAGGCACGCATGAGCAAGTATGCCTGGAGATCGCTTAAGAAAAATCGCCCGGTTAACATCAAGTGCGGTTTCGCTTTAGTGAGCTACTAGCAGCTGAAATTTTTGTGTCTTGATATTGGGAGACACGATAGAGCCATCACCTCGGTTGATAGACTACAAAGCCATCAAAAACAAAACGCCGAAAATTCGAGATTGAGAGGTGGGCCTTCTGCACAACACTCGTCTTCTGGAACAAATCATAGGTGAACACATAAGCCGTATGAGGATCGGCTTTCACCAGAAGATAATAGGGAAGATAGCGGTTATGGCTTGGATGTAGATTATCGTCAAGCGCACCGCAAATGATCTTTTCCTGGCTCACCAGAGCAAGGCGATAACACGTCCAGTAATCCGCGTAAATGTGCGTCGCCCCGATGCGCTGGAGATTGGCAATTAACTCATCCTGCTGTTGATCGGCGGCCTGTGCGGATGGAACGTCGCTAAATGTATTCACTACCCCTATCAGAAATAGCACAGCAACCAGTAAAAGTAATCCTCGACAGGCAACTGCCTTTACCCACGCTGCCGTGGAACGTCGCTCCGTCGCGTCCTGTGCTAACGACCACCTCAGCTACCTCCCTTACTGGCTCCCCTCCATAGCGGCCAGAGAATCGCCGGAGTCACTATCAGCAAACCAACCAGGTAGCGTGCATGGCTGTGCGGCATGCTGAGTGGTGCTGAACTTATAGCATAGCTCGCTATCGCTACACCTGCGGCGGCGAGTAAAAAGAGCCGCGCAAAGTGTACGATGATGCTTTGCTTTTCCTCGAACGACCATCCCTTCTTCCGAGCGGAGCGCAATTTCCACAGCACTCTCACTGTGAGCAAGAGACTCAGGGTCCACAGGAGAAGATAGCCCAGGCTCCAGGCCGTATGGATTAATTTGCAGGTAGTACTTTTCGGGCTACCATCGTTTGCATAGTTCACCGCTGACGCCGGGCAGAAAGGATCGCCCGTCGCGGTGGGTAAGCTGACATTAAACGTTGCCTGGATCCCTTGCATATATTGCGCCAACTTATGTGTTGCCTGCGTACCCATTCCATGGTAGAGTCCCACAAAGGTTGATAACGAATCTTGTCCAGGTGCGGCTTGTAGATTATGCATAATCAATGGAAACGCACCAATGACAAGCCCCACCAGCAAGCAGAGCGGAGCCCACGAGCGCAGATCACGCCAGCAGAAGAGCAGCAGTAGCAGACCGGCCATCATGAAATAGGGTAACACCACTAGATCAGACCACAGACCAAGTCCTACCACCATCCCCCAGGCAGCATAAGCGGCAAATCGTTGCCATCTTCTTCGTAGCGATAACTCCCGGCCGTACGTCAGTGCCAGCCAGGTAGCCAGTAAAAAGGCCAGACAACCAAAAAGCAGCGTTTGCGTGGAGCCACCTGTCGCATAGAGCTCTCGTAGAAAGATGGCGTTTGACCCCAGGCTCAGCACCACCAGCACAGCTAACGCAAATCTTTTTGTATAGAGCAAACTGGCCAGCATATACATGCTAACCAGGAAAAGGGTATCCAGGAGAATCACTCCCAGCCGCAATGTAAACACCGAGGAACCGAAGAGATGAAAGAAGGCCGCCCCAAGATAAGCTTCCAATGCACCCATATAATTGTACCCGTAAAAATAGATCGGATATTCCCCGTTATAGGCAATATGCCGGGCCATTACGCCCATCGTTCCCTCATCACTATTGGTTGGCGGCCATCCCAGACTAATCAGTAGGATACGCAGGCCGATGGCAAAGCCGATAATCAACAGCGCATAGAGTTCATATGTGCCAATCCTCAGATGTTTCGATAGCAGTAGTAGAGCATTTTGCTTTAAATGGTGCCATTTGAAGGGGTGCTGCTCAGCCATAACGGATCCTCTTTTGCTCTTTTCTGCTCACTTTACCAGATCAACTTTCTCTTTGCAATACAACGAACCAACGAACCAACGAACCAATAAACCAATAAACCGATACATCTGGACAACAGAGCCAGACAAAAACGGATTGCTATATTGCAACGAACATGTATAGCACTTTTCTGATAATTTCTCTATAATTTATTTGAGAGCGATGAGAAAGGAGAAGGATATGATTACGAGATCGAAGCGTTTGTTCTATCGAATGAGCTTGATAGCAATGACTTGCTTCCTTTGTGCCACGACCTTGTATGATCTGGAAGAAATCCGTATTGTTGCAAGCGGTCTTATGCTAGCCGCTATTCTGGACTTACTCGGGTGTATATTGACATTTAAAGCGTTTGTGTACGTATGTTATCCAGATGAGTATGACCGTTACGAAGAATTTTATCCATGTAACCGTTTTACTTTCCTGTTTTATGGTCTAGCGGGAGCTATGAGTCTGGCAATCGCGTTTCTGTTGCTCCTGGTCGTGAGGCAGAGCGTGTCCGCACGACAAGAGCAAGGGACACTTCTCTGGGGAATAGTAGTCATCATAGGATGCCTGTTGATTGGTCGCTCATCCCAACGAGCATAGGACAATATTGAGGGATTGTACCACGCAAGGACAGCGAATGCCGGAGATTGGCTTTACATGAAAAACTGCCTTGTTCCCTTGCCGCACTCTTTTTAGTCTTCATTCCTTCGCTCCATACTTTTGCCGGACTCGAAGTACCTGGCATCAACAGTGCTACCAACACGATCAGCTCCAGTACGCTACCAGCCAGTACCTATGATAACACTACGCAAACATGGAGCAGTAATTTCAATAGCAGCATCGCGAATCTCGACCAGGTGCTGAACAGGTTGGCAAAGTACATATTCGGCCTGGCTGCTGCTTGATAGCATACAAGCTCAAGCCGGTGCATATGTTGTATTATGGAAGAAACATCGCATAGATATCCAACATATAAAAGGAGCCTGAAATATGATACGGTTACAGCCAATGAACGAAACGGAGTATCAGGAATATCTTGATGTTTCCATCGCAGATTACGCGCAGGAGCATGTGAAAGCGGGCCGGTGGAACGCGGAGAACGCGCTGGAAAAAGCAACCCAGGAATATCAGCAAATACTGACCGATGGCTTGCATACCAAAAACCAGTATCTCTTTTCGATAGTTGATGAGCAGACCGGAACCAAAGTAGGTATGCTATGGTTCGCGGCAACCGAAAGGGCAAATGAGCCAGTAGCGTTCATCTATGATGTGATCGTTTATGAACCGTTCCGTCGCCGCGGCTATGGAGAGCAGGCATTTCAAGCGTTGGAAACAAAGGTGCGTGAATTGGGGTTAAAGAAAATCTCTCTGCACGTTTTTGGTCACAACCACGCAGCCAGAGCGATGTATGAGAAACTTGGCTATATTACAACAAATGTGGCGATGTCGAAGTCACTCGGCACCGAAGAAGGTTAGATGATTTATTTCTGACCTTCTTCCAACAACGGTTCGACCAATGCCACAATCTCCTCGTGTATTTCCTGTTGTGAGCGTGAGGCGTCAAGCACTTTGATGCGGTTGGGATAGAGGCGGGCGAGCGTGAGGAAGGCTTCGCGAACAAGCCGGTGGAAGTGGATGGTTTCGGCGTCGAAGTGAGTCGGTTCGCCGCGCAGGCCACTGGTATCATTGGCACTATCCGTGCGGCTCTGCACTTGTGAAGGGGCGAGGTCGAGCAGAATGGTCAGATCGGGGATGTAGCCCTGCGTGGCGATGACAGAGAGTCGCGCCACCAGCTCAATGCCGACGCCGCGAGCATGGCCTTGATAGGCGATACTGGCATCGAAACAACGGTCGGTGACAACAATGCTCCCCTCTTCTAGCGCAGGTATGATCAGGGTTGTGAAATGTTGCGCACGGTCGGCTTGAAACAGAAACGCCTCGGCCAGCGGAGTGATTGCCAGATCGGGGCGATGTAGTAAGAGTTCGCGTATCTCGACGCCGAGCGGTGTGCCTCCTGGCTCGCGAGTACGCACATAGGATACATGGCGCGAAGCCAACCATTGCTCCAATAGTTCCATCTGGGTCGTTTTGCCCGCGCCGTCCAACCCTTCAAATGAAATGAGTTTTCCCTTGCTCATAGCCGGCTTCCTCTATCAGTGCGGTAGACATCGTAATCCCAGTCGAAATAGGGTTTGGGCAACATGTCTTCCGGCGTCCATTGATGATGGGCCTTGCCATATTTGCCGTGATACTCTTTAAGCGTTTCGCCGACATATTCAAAGGTGAGCTGGCAGATACGAAAGCCCACGGGTACCCAGATGGCTGTCTGCGTATGATTGCTGATCTCCATTGTCCAACGGCTGATGTAGCCAACATCGCCAACACCGGCGCAACGACAGACCGACAGGCCCGAACGCGCAACCGTGCTGCGCGAATACATTTTCGCGAGATAGCCATTGTGGCCGCCAATGATTTCCTGTGTATGCGCGAGAATAGTTGTCCCCGGACGAATGGCAATTTTGCCACCTTGCGCCTTGCGAGCCTCGCCCCAATATTGTCGAATCTCATCGGGGTTCTCCAGATGCATCACTTCGATGTTCGCATCGCCCTGAAAATACCATTCGCCGAGGCGGCAATCATAGGAATTGGTGCCAAGATGACGTGCATCAAATGGCTCAATCACAAGATTGCCGCGCTCCAACTCTTCCATAATCCGCTTGTCAGAAAGTAACATGTAATAAGGACTCCTTAGATATAAGCGTAGGAGCCGATTTATCGGGCTCACCGCCGATTTATCGGCCTGCGACGACGCAGGCCGATAAATCGGCGGTGAGCCCGATAAATCGGCTCCTACTAAAATAACGGTGCGTTGACCAAGTGTATCACACTTCGTCGAAATCGTCTTTATCCGCTACGATTGGCATAGCACGGACAGCGTTCAGCTCGTCCCATATGCGCTGGCTTAGCAATTGTGCCTGCTGTTCGTCGGTGAGCGCGTGCTGGAAAGGGAAGAAGGCGCGGTCGTCGCTGTGACGATGTATCCAGCGACTGATAATGTTAATCTGGTCAACCTCGGCCTTGCCAACGATATTCGGCGGCTCCCCTAATGAGTTGGCAACGGCTAATAGCTCGTTGACGGCAACGTAGAGAGGCTCCGAGGCATGTTCTAGCCGCCGTTGCTCGACGAGGCGACCATGACGAATGAGGAACAGTTCGTTACGGCCTTCCTGAGCCGAAGGGTAGACGATAAACAGGTTGTTCGACTCGACCGCACCCGTGATCAGGCGTTGCCCGATTAAGACTTCATCGGCACTGCGCAGCGTATCGCGCAGCCACGCGGCACGCTCAAAATTGAGTTGCTGCGAGGCTTCCAGCATCTGGCGACGCAAGCGATCCAGCAGGTCTTCACGCTCTCCACCCAGGAAAGCGCACACTTCTTGAATCACTTTGTGGTACGCATCTGAATCAACGCCGCCGCGACATGGGCCGGGGCAACGATCGAGATGCAAGCGCAGACAGGGATCGGATGCTTTGGCCTGCGGCGGCAACGAACGAAGGCAGGTGCGAATGGGAAAAACTTTCTGTATCAGTTCGATAGTCATATCTACCATGCGCCGGCTGCGGAACGGGCCGAAGTAGCGTGCGCCATCGGCAGCGACTTCCTTTGTGGAGTAGACACGCGGGAACGGATGCTGCACATCAATCTTGATAAATGGGTAAAGTTCATAGTTGCGCAACTGGACATTATAGGCGGGCTGCAATTGCTTGATCAGTTGCGATTCGACCAGCAACGCCTCAAGTTCTGAGCCGAGTACGCGGGTCTCAATCTCGCGCACGCTTTGCAGCAGCCCATCCATCTTGCGCGTATAGCCCAACGGGTGGCTGTAATAGGAGGCAAGGCGGTCTTTCAAGCACTTTGCCTTGCCCACATAAATCACTTGATCGTTGCCATCTTTCATCAGGTAAACGCCAGGCTTACCCGGAAAATCGCGTTTCCAGGCGGGATTGAGGAAGAGACCGCCATTTGGACGTGAGGTGACGGCGTTAGCTGAGAGCTTGCCATCAGCTCGCAGGTGTTCAACCTGCTTAGAGAGCGATGCATCGGTGATATCGCCACTCCAGGTAACGGGCAATTGTAAACGGCGGCGCAATTGACCCAGCGTATGGATGTCCTGTTCGCGGGCAAGTGCAACCAGCTTGAAGAAAACGGCGGCGGTCACTTTCGCATCGCCCAGCGCACGATGCCGGTTCGCGGCAGGAATATTCAGATGTTGCGCTACAATGTCCAGCTTGAAACGACGCAAGCCCGGCAGAAAACGCCGGGCAAGCGGAATGGTATCCAGGCCGTCTATTGGGAATGTGTATCCCAACAATTGCATTTCATAGGAGAGGAAGCCGATATCAAAACCAACATTATGACCCACAATAATCGCGCCATCAATAAAGCGGTAAAATTCAGAGAAGACTTTTTCTCCACCGGGAGCCTTCGCTACCATCTCCTGGGTGATGCCGGTAAACTGCACAATGAATGGCGGCAGGCGACGTCCTGGGTTGACGAGACTTTGAAAGGTATCGATCACTTCGCCGCCGCGCATTCGAATACCGGCCACCTCGATTACGCGGTCTCCACCGGGACGCAGGCCGGTTGTTTCGGTATCTAGCACAACAAATTCGACCTCGTCGAGTAATAACTGCGTGCTTCTCCACGCGGCAAGCGTCCACTGGTACTCGCCAGTTTGCTCAAACAGCGTCGAGCCTTGCAGCGTCTGGCGCAACAGCATTGTCCACATAGGATGTTTGCCCATCGCACTCTCAACGCCGAACAGATGCTGGATAAGCAAATCTTCAGTCGTTGGTCGCCCCATGCTCTCCAACAGTTCGTGCGCCCGTCGTAATAGCGTCCCTCGCGGCGGTACATCGCCAACAGCCTCTTGTACCATCGAAATATCTCTCTCCCAAACCCCGATACTCAGAGATAAATTGTACATATGTACGAGAAAAGCATAACATGCAAAGGATAGGTTTGGCAATGGTCTGGAGAAAAATGAGCTATTTTTAGAAATTTTGCCCTATCTTTTTGAAGTGCGCTATGCTATTATAGCGGCATCTATCAATTTGCCGAAAGGATTTGGGGGAAATATGGCAACAGAGAAAAACTATCCATTATATAGAAGTATGATCAACTCGTTCCTTGAACTTGCTGCCAGCCGAGGATGGCGCATCATCACTGAAAAAGAGATTCTACATGGGTATCAGATAGGAGTAACCGACGGGGTAACTCGCAACAACGTTAATATCTTTCCATCAGGGAAATTCATGGCACAAGGCAATGAAGGCGTCTTACGCAGCGAAATTTTACTATGGGGCAATGAGTGGAAAAACTCAACCAGAAAAATGTTAGAAGCGGCAAATACACAATCTGCGTTAATTGAAACGCCGAGTAATACCTGTAGAAAAAACTCAACCAAATTCCAAAGAAAAAACTCTCGAAGAGTATATGGCAGATTTTACGCGAGTCGCCGTCAGCGTAGCAGGCAAGGATGATTATTTTGGGCCGCTTGTCGTCAGTGCCATCTATATAGATGCCTGGATTGAAGCACAATTAGTGATGCTTGGCGTCTACAATCATAATACTTTATCAGATGAGCAAGTTATTGTTGTGGCACAAAAAATACAGGATATAGCACCTTGCACGATAATTGCGATAGCGAACAAAAGCTACAATGAAGCATTTGCTAAGGTGCGAGATGAAGACAAACTTCTCGCGTGGAGCTATGCGCGAGTAATTGAGCAGATAGTAGGAAAAGCATCATGTAACAACGTTGTGGCCAGCAACTTTGGTGATGAGACCATTGTCCAAACTGCCCTGACGAAGAAAAACCTTCGCCTGACATTACAGCAATCATCTGCTCAAAACGACACAGGTATCGCCGCCGCATCTATTTTAGCGCGTGCTGAATTCGTGCAACGTCATGGCACTATTGTCAGAACAAGTAGGAACAACATTGCCCGGAGGCTCGTCAGACTCTTTGATTAACACTGTTGAACGTGAAATTGTAGCTAAAGGTGGCCAAACCGCGCTTTCAGCAGTGGCAAAACTTCATTTTAGAACAACGGAAAAGATACTCAAGGGTTAGAAATCCTTGCTTATATGCAAAATCAACCATGCCGTGTTACCCGTATCTGGTATGTACGTCGCATTGCTATATAGGTGTTAGGTGTGCTATGAAGAAGGAGCAATTTGATGGACATCTCAAGTCAATCTGGCATATTGAGTGACGTGGGTACAATGGTTGAAGCACAACCATTAACGTGGGGACGTTCGTATTTGATGTGTCCGCCGGATTATTTCGGCGTTTTATATGAAATCAATCCCTGGATGCACCGCGACATTCAAGCGAATAAAGAGAAAGCCTATGAGCAATGGCGTAACCTTGTCGCCAATATTCAGCAAGCGGGTGGTACTGTAGAGACGATGGAACCGGAGCAATCCGTTCCTGACCTCGTGTTCGCAGCCAATGCCGGAACCGTTGATGGCAACCGCTTTGTGGTCAGCCGTTTCAAATATCCAGAACGCCAGCCCGAAATCGGCCTACGATGCAGCATGGTTCTCGGCACGAGGCTACGAGGTGATTGATTTACCGCTCATGCCAGGAGTTGCCTTCGAGGGTTGCGGCGATGTCTTCACACTCGGCAATGGATTGCTTGCCGGTTACGGTTTCCGTACCGATCTCGCCGCTCATGCCGAGTTAGGCAAAGCTCTTGGCGTAGATGTGTATTCTGCTCATTTGATAGATCCGCGCTTCTATCATCTCGATCTCAGCTTCTGTCCGCTTGACAGCCGTCATGCCATTATCGCGCCCGATGCCTGGCACCCCGAAAGTTTCAAGATGATCCAGCAGCTTGTGCCTGAACCTCTACTGCTGGAACTAGATGAAGCCCTGACATTTTGCGCCAATTCAATTGTGGTAAACAATGTTGTGATCATGCCGCATTGTCCCTTGCGCGTCGCACGCATCCTTCATAAATGGGGATACGAGGTCTGCGAATCGCCCATCTCCGAGTTTCTGAAAGCCGGTGGTGGCGTGCGCTGCCTGACGCTCGCTCTTGACGTTTCTTTGCATTAAGGTCATCAGCGATAAAGTGGCTCTCACGCAACCGCACTGACGCATAAAGTGATATACTGAGAGCGCGGCACTTCGCTATATAGCTAGAAGGGGGCAAGATATGCTTGCCGCGACTAATTTTCCGGGAACAGGAGGTTCACCATGCCATTCACGCAAATGGCGTTTGACATTGATGTCTCAGTACAAAAGATGTTCAGACGCCTCGCAAAATTCTGAGCTCAGCCGCAAAATCTGAGCACTGCGCATCCCAATCCCGCCCAGGTACAAATTGATCCCTCCGGTCGATGGTTGCTGGTCACAGAAAAGCTGACCAACCTGATTGATGTCTATCGCATCCACGACGATGGCAGCCTGGGTACTCTAATCTCGTTCCCTTCAACGGGACTCTATCCCTTTGGTATGGCCTTTAACCCTGCCAGACCGCAGGAGGTCACGAGTCGGCGACGCTCAGTGGCTTCCAGATTCACCGCGATGGCAGCCTGACCTCCGTCATCGATCCTGCCAATTTCGTCCTGCCATTCACCACCATCGGCCTGGCCGCCGAGTAAGTGAGCAACTGCTCTCATATGCGTGGGAGGATTGCCAGCCAGGCAACTCTCCCATTGCTTTCTCCAGCATACACTCACTTGAATGCTCTCGCTACTATTCGAAGGTCACTCTCGAATTTCATAAAACGCACTGGCAAAACCGCACCTCCGGCGCACACTGTTTGATCTCTCTTGTCACTTGCCTTGCCCTCTGATATACTGGCTGGAGAATTGTATCGGCACAGACAAGGCTGTAAAGAATATTGTATGACTGTTTATGAAACCATCCAACGACGGCGTAGCATCGGCAAAATGACCGAACAGCGACCGACCCGCGAACAGATAGAAACGATTTTGACGGCGGCAACCCATGCTCCCAACCACCATAAAGTGCAACCATGGCGATTCGTGGTGCTGGCTGGCGAGGCGCGTGCAGCACTTGGCGAAGTCATGGCTACATCGCTCGCCCAGAGGCTTGAGAGACTTGGGGAACCCGGCGTTCCATTTGACGATAAAAAACTGGCTCTGCTCAATAAAGAGCGCACCAAGCTCTTACGCTCACCTGTTGTGATCGTGGTCGTTGCCGAGAGGCCACAGCAGTCCAACGTACTGGAAATTGAAAATATCGAAGCCGTAGCAGCCGCGACGCAGAATATGCTGCTCGCAGCAGAAGAACTGGGCCTCGCGTCTATGTGGCGCACCGGCGATGCCGCCTACGACCAGAGGGTCAAGCAATGGCTGGATTTAGAGCCAGATGATCACATCGTCGCCTTCCTCTACCTCGGCTATCCCGCCATCCCCCGCCTCGAACGCCAACCCATCTCTATTGAGGAGAAAACGACGTGGTTGGGGTGGTAGGAGTCGAGCTTACTTACTCACATTCGCCAGCGAGCTTTTTGTGGCTTTGGATCGAGAAGCCACTTGTGCATTAATTCATTGACGCGATTAGCAATGTCAGGGTCCGGCGTTGCAGTCATCATGGTAGAAGCGAAGAGGGTGGGATAAAGTCCACCCTGGTAAAGATGACAGAGGACGCCATAGTTCTCATCGTTGGCAGCCCAAACCACACGGACAATGGTTGCCATGAGCAAAGCACCGGCGCACATCAGGCAAGGTTCCAGTGTCGTATAGAGGGTGCATTTCCCCCAAAAGGATGATGCCATCAGTACACCTCCGGCATTCCGAAGTGCCTCAACTTCTGCATGAGCGGTGTAGTCGCCAGCACTATAGACTCGATTACGTCCCCGGCTCAGGATGACTCCATCTGGACTTACCACCACCGCTCCAATAGGATAGGTTCCCTCCTGAGCTGCCAGTTGTGCCTCTTCCAGAGCAAGTTCCAGATAAAAGCGGTCAGTCTCCATCATTTATGGCCTCGTACTACTGGAAATCATGTGCATCCCCGCCTGTTCCAACTGCGCGAGTTCGGTTTCGGTGAGGGCGTCGAAATCTACCAGGGGATGCTGGACCGAACTTGTGCAATCTTTCAGGGCATAGACCCGTTGCAGCAGTTCAGGGCGGTTCTGGCAGTAACGGGCAATTTGTCGCTCGGTTTCCAGCACGCAATGAGATTTGGCTTCTCCCGCGATATACACCTTGTCATGTGCCATCACAGCATCAAGCAAGGCGGTGTTCAGGTCGCTCGCGGGCGAATCGGGAATTTCCGCACCGAAAATGCCGTAATATTCCGTGCGCGGCGTCAATCCTTTTACAATGTAAACTGGCTCCGTATTGCGTGCGGCACTATGCCACGCGATCGCCTCACTGATGGGCGCACTCAGCATATGACCCAGTGTCCCCTGCATCGTGTGATAGGGCCAGATCATCAAATCTTTGCGAGCTTCTTGTTTCAAGAGATGAACATACTGGCGCGACCACTCTTGTTCACTGTCTGCCACCGACTCCCAGGCTCGCTTGAGAACATCTTCCTCAGTAATGACGGTAAAGGGCTGTGGATGCTCGCCCGTCTGCGGATTGCGCCACCAGGAGCTATAAAATATCTGATACGGCAGGTGGGTATCCAGCGAGGCATAGACCGTGGTAATGCTACCGGCATTGCCATAGAACCATGTGAGAAAGCGTGCCACGTCGTCTTGTGCCCCAGGCACAGAGAGGGTACCGGCAGGATCAACGAAATCATGCTGGTAATCAACCAGGATTACCGCGATTTTCTCCTGGTCTTTCCGCGCCGGAGCCAGTCCCGCCTCTCGTCCAGCCTCGGTAAATTCCTGAATGCGAGCGGGGTAAGCACCCCGAAAGGTATCTTGTATATTAAAAAGTGCAGGAGCAGTTGTCATAAGAACCTCTTTCTATCTTGTTTTTACTGCGGTAAAGGTTCAACGAATATGTCAGTCTCTTCTCAACCGTATTTTACATTACTGGCACCATTCCACGTCATGCCACGTCTGGAAGCAGAGCAGCGAATGGATGTAACAAATGTACCATAGGAACGTATGGAATGTTGCGAGAACTACCAACAAGGAGAAGTGTGAGAATGCATAAAGTCTTTATAGATATGCTTGAATGCCCAGCATGTCATGGTTCCTTCGCCTGGAGCATAGCGGAGCAGCGTGGAGAACGAATTGAAGAAGCTGAGGCTCGTTGTACTGAATGTGGGTCGAGCTATCCTGTTCAAGAGGGCATCGGCCTTTTCCTGCTGCCAGATCTTCCACGCAATGACTTATGGGAACAGAGTGAGAGTTATTTGTCCAGGTACCTCCGCGAGCATGCCGAAGTTGAACATCAGCTCATGGATGGCCCGGTAGACCAACTAGCTCCGGCGGATCAGTTCTTGCGGGCAATGGTTCTGAGCGACCGGGGAGCCTATAGCGAGGCGAAAGCGCTCAATGATTTCGCTATTTCCAGACTGTACACGCCGCAATACCTGGCATGCCTGGACAGCGAGATAAAGCAACTGGCCTCATCTCTTTCTCCATCGTCCTGGCCGCTGGTTGATCTTGCTTCGGGAGCGGGTACATTGATCGAGATGCTGGTTCGGCAAATTGAGCAACCGATCATCGCTTCGGACTTTAGTCCAACCGTGCTGCGGCGTAATCGGCGGCAACTGGAGTTCCTGGGTCTAACTGATCGCGTGACCTTGCTAGCCTTTGATGCGAGGCGCACTCCTTTCAAGCAAGGCGTCGTGAAAACAATGACAACGCTCCTGGGCCTGTCTAATATTGAACAACCCGACCGACTCTTACAAGAACTACGACGCATTATCTCTGGCTCACTCCTGGCGATCGTCCACTTTTTCCCGGAAGACGACGAAGCGAATACAGAGGCCATTCGTGCAACGACGACTCCCACGTTCTTCTTCCGGCACTCCTCGTTTGAACATTTCGTAGCTGCCGGCTGGCAGGTTGAACTCATGAACGTGTGCATGGGACAGGCACTACCAACACCTCAAAGCGTCGTACTCCCAGGTACACAAATAGATGGCTTACCGGTAGCGGAAACAACGTTAGAGTGGGGTCTGCTGGTCGCGCACTAGAGATTGTGGCGAGACACTCAGGCAGCGTAAACAATTGTGGTATATTGAAGTGAGATGATCTTGTCTGCTATTTTTAATAAGCGTAGAAAGGCGAATATTTTTATGCAGATTGACGCAAAACCGATTGACCTCAAGCTTACCGTGCCATTTCGTATTTCGCGGGGCGTGCAATATACGTCGCCCAACGCCATTGTTCAGGTGACGCACGACGATTTTACGGGCTATGGCGAGGCTTCGCCCGCCGAATATTATGGCGAGAGCGTGGAGACGGTGCTGGCTTGCATCACCCTTTTCGCGGGCAACCTCGGCAACGATCCGTTCTTGATCGAAGATATTTTCTATACACTTGATAACATTATTGGCCTCAATCCGTCCGCGAAGGCCGCCGTTGATATGGCCCTCTATGACATCGTGGGCAAGATGCTTGATGTACCTCTGTACAAATTGCTGGGGCTGAATCCGGCGCACGCGGCGCATACCTCGTTTACCATCGGGCTGGATACGCCGATGAACATGGCAAAGAAGGCGTTAGTTGCGCGTGACTATCCCATTCTCAAAATCAAAGTTGGCACCAAACACGACCTTGATATCATCAAAGCCATTCGCGATGTCACCCCCGCCATTATTCGCGTTGATGCCAACACAGGCTGGACACCGAAAGAAGCGATCAAGAATATCCAGGCTTTCGCTCCCTACAATATCGAATTTGTCGAGCAGCCCGTTCCTGCACATGACCTCGCGGGGCTGAAACTGATACGCGACAACGTTCCCTTGCCCATTATCGCCGACGAAAGTTGCGTCACCGTCGAAGATATCCCCCGCGTCGCGGATTGTGTGGACGGCATAAACATAAAACTGATGAAATGCGGTGGCATCCATTCCGCGCTCAAAATGATTCACGTCGCACGAGCGCACAACCTGAGCGTCATGATCGGCTGCATGATCGAAAGTTCGCTGGCAATCACCGCCGCCGCCCACCTCACGCCCCTCGTAGACTATGCCGATCTCGATGGAAACCTGCTCATAGACAACGATCCTTACGTTGGCGTAACCGTCGAAAAAGGGAAACTAGTGCTGCCGGATGGGCCAGGATTGGGAGTGAAGGCAAGAGGGTAAAGCCGCAAACGCCAATTGTAGGGGCAGGATTTGTAAACATATACCCTACTGTAATCGTGTCTATACTGAGGCTCATTTGCCTCCGGAACTTTCCATATCAGTTCCGCAATTTCGACTGTCATAGCAGGATAAGGTAAAACACAATAAATGAGCATTTTTCTTCCAAAATTATTTTAAGAACGGCACAAAGTGCCACTGTGCATTTACAAGTACTCAAATGGAGCTTCACAGATAAAAGGGGCATTTCATGGTCAGATTTCTTATCAACATCTTAATTGTTCTTTTAATACTATTATTTTTCTCTTTTCTTGGTGCCGTTATTTTTCCGGGATTACCAGGTACTTCTGCTAGCGTGGATACCTATGCGCATGATTTTTTCCTCCTCATCATTCCTGCATTAGTGATGGCCAGCTTCGGGTACTTTCTCGGGAGAGGAATAAGAAGTTTAAAAAATTCGTTTGAAGCGCTTGGATTAACTTTTGTGAGCGCTTTTATTGTTGGAGGCATCCTGGCACTGATGTCCAGCTTGAACTTTGGATATAGCGCACACATAAATTTTAATTGGCTTGGGGCAGCCTGGTATGCTCCATTGTTTATCATCTTTATCCTGGGCGCACCTATCATGTTGGCCTGTATGGTATAAGATACGTTTTTTAAGAAGCCAAATTCTGTTAAACAGATATGTTTAGAAATGAACAACACCAACGTTATCGCCGATTTCATCAACCTGTGGGACGACACACCTTTTGTAGAGCAAGCAATCTTTGGCACTGGAGATGCACAACAGATTGCCGGGCAAGTGAATACCTTCTGTACCGCTCAACTCGGCAGTTCCGTTGATGATTATCTCTTTTATGAGTCAAGCCAGGGGGCGGTATTTGGTATACAGTTGAGCGACGGCCGCAAAGTCGTTTTGAAGGCGCACCAACCGGAACGCCCGCCTGCTTTTTTGTCTGCCATTTATGATGTGCAACGATACTTGGCCAACCATAACTATCCCTGCCCCAGACCACTGCTCGACCCAACACCAATCGGATATGGTCACGCAACCGTAGAAGAAATGATAGATACCGGTAACTATGCCGATGCCCATCATCCCGCAGTTCGACGTATTATGGCCGAAATGCTGGCCCAGCTTGCTACTTGGACACGCGATATCAGGAATACAACAGGCCTACAATCTACTGCGCTCGGTAGACAATTGCCAATGGGTGTTCTCTGGCCTACACCCCATAGCAGAATATTCGACTTCGCGGCAACGGCGTCTGGAGCAGAGTGGATTGATACGCTTGCTCGTAAGGCTCGGCAAGAACTTGCTCATGGTGTTGGCGAAATGGTGATTGGTCATACCGATTGGAGCGTTAAACATTTTCGCTTCCAGGATGGCAAGGTGTGCGTCATCTACGACTGGGATAGCCTCGCGCTGGATCGGGAAACGGTCATCGTCGGCGAGGCCGCTCGCGGTTTCACTATGACATGGCACCTGGACGTTCTGATCACACCTACCCCGGATGAAGCACGCTCTTTTGTCGAAGAGTATGAAAGCTTTCGGGGGAAAGCATTCACCAGAGATGAACGGGCCACCGTCGCAGCAGCCGCGACATATGCCCTTGCCTATGGCGCACGCTGCGAACACTGTATTGACCCGCGAACAAGCAATTTCCCTGCTGGGAGCCATCGCGAAGCTCTGGCACGTTACGGGGAAAAATATCTTGCTCCTTAACATGAAATAGCTGACAGAAGGTGTCAAGTATGGGGGGGTAGCATTGGTGATAACAACACATTTAGAAAAAAGGGGCCTGAAGCAATTTTATAAAGAAGTTATCTTTACAAGCTCATCGCTCTCTTGACGTGTATTCTTCTCTGTACCCATATAAATGAGCAACGTTCCAGCGGCATAGAGGATGAGGGAAAAGAAGGATGTCAGTATTGCTACAATAAGCATAAAAAGTGCTATAGTGAACAGATCATTGGGTGTCGGTCCGTTGTTCCCTGGTCCGTTGTTCGCTCCGATGGTGACGAAATAGATTAAGACAATGACGATAAGCCCCTTTGCTGCAATGAGCCAGGCACCGAGCTTACATACTTTGCCAGCGAAACGCATTCGCGAAAGAGGAGACAAGATAGTCATGACCGTTTTTACTCCTTAAAAAATATGTTTCTCCAGGGTTGTCATGACAGATTATACACGATTTTCTTCAAGATTGATCAACAAACTAGAAGCTTCTCTCTGGACGGTCTCTATTGATGCAAGGGCGTGCCTCAGCGTTGAACCACACCTGCGCCTCTTTTGCGTCAGCACTGACGGCGCA
Organism: uncultured Chloroflexia bacterium; assembly: GCA_963717105.1. Lineage (GTDB taxonomy): Bacteria > Chloroflexota > Ktedonobacteria > Ktedonobacterales > Ktedonobacteraceae > DATGJV01. The sequence goes on along the minus strand of CAVQVL010000001.1, from coordinate 480,628 downwards.
ACATCACACCAGTACGTGCCATCGAGGTTGGCAATCGAGAATTTGATAGCCACGCCAACTATGCCACCTGCGCGACCTCTGGAATACGTATATTGCCATACATGAAACCAGCGATAACATTGGTCTCATGCACAATCGTCTGCAACTGCTCCGGCGTAATGGACTGCCGACCGTCGCAGAGGGCACCGTTCGGCTCTGGATGAACTTCGAGGATCAGCCCTTCGGCACCGGCGGCGATGGCCGCACGGGACATGGTGGGTACCAGTTCGCGCCGTCCGGTGGCATGGCTGGGGTCTACAATCACCGGCAGGTGGGTCAGTTCGTGGAGCAAGGGAACACAGGCGAGATCAAGCACATTGCGGGTCGAAGTATCAAAGCTGCGGATGCCACGTTCGCAGAGAATGACCTTTGGATTACCGGCGGCAACAATGTATTCAGCCGCCAACAACCATTCGTCAATAGTCGCCGCGAGGCCGCGCTTGAGCATGACAGGGCGTTTGAGACTATTGCGCCCGGCGGCCAGCAGCAGAGGAAAGTTTTGCATGTTGCGACTACCGATTTGCAGGACATCGGCATAGTGCGCGACGGTCTCCACAAGGTCAGGTTCCATCACCTCGGTAATGATGGGTAGGCCAGTCTCTGCGCGTGCCTCGGCCAACAATTGCAGCCCTGTAATGCCCAATCCCTGGAACTGGTATGGGGAGGTACGGGGTTTGAATGCACCGCCGCGCAACATATGAGCACCCGCCGCTTTGACGGCGAGGGCCGTGGTCAGCAACTGCTCTCGGCTCTCTACAGCACAGGGACCGGCAATCATCACCGGCATAGCATCGGCACCGCCAATGGTGACCGGCCCGGCATTGGTGGCATCGCCAACCACAATACTGCTCGTCTGCGTTTTGAACGCCCTGCTCACCAGCTTGTATGTCGTGGCTATAGGAACAATTCGTTCCACCGCATCCTGTTGCTTGAGCAATGGCAGAGATTGCGCGTCAAAATGGCTGCTTTCACAAACGATCACCTCGCGCCCATCTATCTTCACGCTTGTAACGGGGCGTGGGTTATCGGTAATACGGCTCACGAGTGCGAGCAACTGAGCGCGTTGTGCGCCGGTGGCCTGACTACGAATAATGACGATCATACAAAACGTCCTCTCTTTTTGTGCGGGAGTTCCCTACATCCTTTGAGACATCCCCCGCCTCAATAACAAACAAAAAAGCAGAGGATGTTTCCTCTGCTTGCTCCAGCATACTGGTGTGTTTTTTGCTCAGCCCAAAGGGCCCACCATTATGCTGGAGGGCTAAACCAATACCAATAGCTAAATTGTCGGCTGGTTTGTTCGCTAAGCATTGTGATTATTCCATTTGCTTTTTGTGGTACCGACTAGATACCTGTGTTCCGATTATACAGAGCCGTGCCAAACTTTGTCAAGGGTTATGGGTCGAAATCTGAAAAGTGACTGGAAACATGGAGTGCCGCTTCATGTTTCCAGTCACTTTTCAGGTTGATCTTGCTCGTGACTATGCTGTTAAACCTTGTCGCTCTTTTTCCATTTGTGGCGAGAGTGAAGGTAGCGTACTGTGCCGGAACGCGAGCGCATCATCACTGAAGATGTGCGGGCACCCCAACTAAAATACTGCACGCCGTCGAGCAATTCGCCTGGAGTGATGCCGGTTGCGGCAAAGGAGACATCGTTACCCTTTACCAGATCATTCGTGCGGTAGACTTTTTCGAGGTCAACGCCATCGGCTTTCAATTTCTCGCGCTCCTCATCTGACCGAGGCCAGATTTTGCACTGGATTTCGCCGCCGATACATTTCAATGCTGCCGCCGCCAGTACGGCTTCTGGTGCGCCGCCGATGCCCATCATTACGTCAACACTTGTGTAATCTTCCATGGAGACAAGAATGGCCGCCATTACGTCCCCGTCGGTAATCAGGCGAATGCGTGCGCCCGCTTGGCGAATCTGGCGGATAATATCCTGATGACGCGGGCGATCAAGAATCACAACGGTAATATCCTCAACCTGCACGTTACGTGCTTGAGCGATGCGAGTCAGGTTTGTGGCAATTGGTGCGTTGATGTCAATGGCGTTGCGAGCAGCCGGGCCAACCGCTATTTTATCCATATAAAAGACGCCCGGAGGTGCCGCAAACATTGAGCCGCGCTCCGCGATTGCCACCACGGCTAATGCGCCGGGAAGACCAAGTGCGAGCAGACGCGTACCATCAACCGGGTCAACAGCCACATCAACCTCCGGCGGCGAGCCATTGCCAACATGCTCACCAATATAGAGCATTGGGGCCTCGTCCTTCTCACCTTCGCCGATGACTACCACACCGCTCATATCTACGCCATCCAGGGAATGACGCATGGCATCCACGGCGGCTTGATCAACCATCTCCTTGTCGCCCTTGCCCATCCAACGCCCGGCCTTCAATGCCGCGGATTCGGTAACACGGACAAGCTCCATTCCCAGGTTGCGCTCTTTGGTAAGAGACCGTTCAAATTGCTCTTCTAACATACGGGTTGCTCCTTCGATAGTTGTTACTTGATTGTGATGTGCCGGGGATGGGTACGCGCATGTTCGGCGAGCATAATGGCTCGCAAGAGTTCCACCGCTTCTTCCAGGTACCCCTGGCGATTAGTGATGACATAATCATACCAATCCTTTTCGGCTAACTCATTCCGGGCATCTGCCAGTCGTCGCCGGCGTTCTGCCTCTGTCTCGGTCTGTCGTTTTTTCAAACGGTGCGCCAGTTCTTCCAGGGAATCGGGAACGAGAAAAATAAAGATGGCTCCTGTTACCTTCTTGCGCACCGTTGCCGCCCCCTGTACATCAATTTTGAGCAGCACATCGCGCCCGGCACGCAAATTGTCGCGAATGGGTTTCAATGGTTGCCCATACCAGTTTCCATGAACGTTGGCATATTCGAGCAATTCATTATGCGCGATCAGTTGCTCGAATTCCTGCTGGCTGACAAAATGATAGGGGTTGCCCTCGCTTTCACCAGCGCGCGGGCTTCTTGTGGTCACGGATGCGACCAGATAAAAATCCATAAGTTGTTTGAGGGCGTGAATAACCGTATCTTTTCCGGTACCGGAGGGTGCTGAAAGCACGAAGAGGAGTCCCTGTCTGGGCACAGATGATGATGGCGATGTACGAGGTTGCTGGGACACAGTTTGCTCCGTCTCAAGTTGCATGGTGTCTCTTTCCTGTTGGCAACAGGTCAGAGTACCCTGAACTGTTGCTCTTACATGTGTTTCGATCCTCTGTCAGCCATTGGGCTGGATACGATGGTACAATGAGATACTGGTCTATCATCGTAGCGGAGATTGCGAAAATTGGAACAAATTGCACTCCCTCTGGCCCTTCCAATGTTTCCGTAGAGAGAGTACAATGCAGCCAGCCGCGCCTCTACAAGCGATGCATGAAAAAAGTATTCTTCCCTTCTATTGTACAACATGGTCATGCAAAAATTATAGAGCAGCGCGATGCGCCGCGAGATCCAGTGAATTACTGAGAAAGTGGAGATAAGAAAATCGTATGAATGTCAATGTAGATGCTATCACCCTGGCAGCCGTTGCCGATGAATGGCGCACACTTCTACGCAATGCACGCATAGATACCATTATTCAACCAACGGAACACGCGCTTGCCTTCCAATGCTACACGCCGGGAGCGCATGGCAACGAGGCGCAAGGTGAGCAAGGCGAGCAAGGCGGGCAAGGCGAGCAAGGCGGGCATAATCGTTGGCTCTATCTCTCGGCACATCCACAATTTGCACGTGCCCATATCACCGCGCTCAAACCACCAAAAATCGCCAGCGAACCGCCGCCGTTCGTCATGCTCCTGCGCAAATACCTTGAGGGCGCACGCATTGAGAGTATTCAGCAGCCGCGTTGGGAACGCATAGTCGAGATCATTGCGGGCTATCGCAGCAACCCCGATAGCGATGAACGTATCCGCTTCCGCCTCATTATAGAGATCATGGGTCGCCTCAGTAACATCATCTTCTGCGATGAGCAAGGTATGATTCTTGGCAGCCTGAAACGGGTCGGTGCCGATGTCAACCGCTACCGGACCATCGCCGCCAACCTGCCATACGTTCCGCCGCCGCCACAACAGCGTCTCTTCGCGGGACAAATGGTGCCAAAGTTGGAGCCAACCACCATTTCGGCTGCGCAGTTGGCACTCTGCGCCGCCAATGTATCTACGGCTGCAAGCCAACCGCCGCAGGAGAAGCCAGCACAGAAGAAAAAACCTGCGAAGCCGCAAGATTCCATGCTCTGGCAAGTGTTACCCAAACACCTGCTCGGAATCAGCCCGCTCATGGCGCGTGAAGCGCTCTATCGCACCACAGGCAATACAGATACTGCTATTTCGGTCGCTGAAGAAGTTTGGGAAGAACTGGCATGGAATGTGCGCGAGCTAGCCGCGCTCTATGATACGCGGCGTTGGCAACCACAACTGGTCGAGCAGGTAAAAATCGCTGATGAATCGCCTGCTGAGCAAAAACTTCCTCTGGCCTTCGCTCCCTACGTTCTGGAGCAATACGCCGAAATGCCAGCAGTACATATTCGCCAATCGCCGTCAATAAATGTCATACTTGACGACTATTATGCCCGTATTGAGTGGCGTGACGCAATGGATGGTGTGCGCAGCCCCATTCGCAAGGTCTTACAAACTCAGCGCGACCGCTGCATCCGCAAGGCGGAACTGCTCCAGCAAGAAATGGCACAGGCAGAGGAAGCGGCACAGTATCGCTTGCAGGCTGAACTTTTGCTGGCATATCAAAACGATATTCATCAAGGGCAGGCAAGTGTGACTTTACCCAATTTTTATCTCGCTGAAGAACCACAGAACGAACAATCCGCAGTGACGATTTCACTTGACCCGCGCTTCGATGCCGTGGGGAACGCGAACCGCTTGTTCAACAAGTATCATAAACTGCGCCGTGCCACCGCGCTTGTTCCCGCCCAGATCGAACAAAATGAGGTGGAATTGGCGACCATCTTACAATTGCTGGCAGACCTCATGCTTGCCGATAATCCGGCGGAGGTTTTGCTGGTCAAAGCCGAGGTGCAGGCTGCAGGCTACATGCGAGGGGGCATGCGTGGAGCGAAATTGCTGGACAAAAAAGCTCAGAAAGCGGCAAAGAAGGGCAAGGGAGGCAAATCCGCTAAAGGGAAAGGAAAAGGGACGCCTTCAGGAGGTGGTGTTCCCCTCCATCTCAAGAGCCGCGACGATTTTACACTGCTGGTTGGCAAGAACAGCCGTCAGAACGAAGAGGTTACCTTCAACCAGGCAACGGCCAGCGATATCTGGCTGCACGCACGCGGCGTTCCCGGTGCCCACGTAATCATCAAAGCGGCGGGCCGCGAAATTCCGCGCAGCACCATAGAGCAGGCCGCTCGTCTCGCCGCCTACTACAGTCAGGCCCGTGGCAGCACGACCGCCCCCGTTGACTACACCTTCCAACGCTACGTCCGTCACATGAAAGGCGGCGGCCCCGGCATGGTGATTTACGAACGCGAGAAAACGATCTATGCGGTGCCTGAGGGAATGCAGTAGCAGTTCAGATGGCAATTTCCGTTCATATCTGCTATCATACAAGCATCGCAGGCGATCACCAAATATGACCGACCAGAGAGATTTGGTCGGTCAATCTCTTTTGGAATACCTGCAATAGTCTCAATAACGGAAATGGAAGATACACATTATGAACGTTCCAATAACAGGACAGGCGATACAAGATATTGCCTGTGACGCCGTGATCATTGGCGTCACACAACAAAAGGCAGATAAGCAAGGCGACAGAGTAGTCTTGTCTGAGGCAGGGCAAGAGATAGACACTTTGCTTGGGGGTCTATTGCAAGAAATATTTGCAGACGCGGAGTTCAAAGGCAATGTGGGAGAGCTTTGCACTCTGCATACGATGGGCAAAATGGCAGCCAGGCGCGTGATTGTGGTAGGACTGGGTGCGCAAGAGAAATATACTACGCAATCGCTGCGCCGGGCCAGTGCCATCGCGGCCCGTCACGCACAGAGTACAGGCGCACATTCGATAGCCCTGGTCTCCAAGCAGGAGAGCGGCCCGTTTGAGGCTACCAGTGACATACAGGCGCAGGTTGAAGGCGTATTGCTTGGACTCTATTCATTTAGAAAATACCAGCATTCTCCAGAGAATGATAGCAATGGACGCGGCGTGTCGGAAGTCAGGATTGTTACCACCAATGCCCATGCGCAACAGCACGATTATGACGAGGCAGTACACAAGGGTATTGCGATGGCCGAGGCCACAAATTTTGCGCGTGACCTCGTGAACGAGCCGCCCAATGTGCTGACACCAACCGAACTGGCGAACCGCGCCAGCGCAATGGCGAAACAGTTTGGGCTGGAATGCGAAGTGCTGGAACGCCCACAGATGGAAGAACTCGGCATGGGCGGCTTGCTCGGCGTAGCACAGGGCAGCGCGGAACCACCCCAGTTTATCATCCTGCGCTATCACGGCGCACTGCACAGTACAGAGAAGGGGCTGGCGCTCGTCGGCAAAGGTATTACCTTTGATACCGGCGGCATCTCGCTCAAACCAGCCGAGCGTATGCACGAGATGAAAGGTGATATGGCGGGTGCCGCGGCGGTTATTAGTGCCATGCAGGTTATCGCGGCACTCAAACCGGCCATCAATGTGACCGCTCTAGTTTCATCAACCGAGAATATGCCGAGCGGTACGGCGTACCGTCCAGGCGACATCCTGCGCATTATGAATGGAAAAACCATCGAAATTGTCAATACGGATGCCGAGGGACGCCTTGTGCTAGCCGATGCGCTCTCTTATGCGGTCAAAGAGGGTCTATCACCAATTGTTGACGTGGCAACGCTGACCGGTGGGGTCGTCGTCGCGCTTGGCTCGGTGAATGTCGGCATGTTCTGCAATAACGAAGAACTGAGCGAAGAGATTATCGCGGCTGGTAAGGCCGAAGGTGAAAAATACTGGCCCATGCCACTTGATGATGAGTACAAGGACTACATCAAGAGCGAGATCGCGGATATCAAGCAGACCGGCGGCAGGTATGCCTCGTCCGTCACAGCGGCGAAAATCCTGGAGCATTTCGTGGGTGACGCGCAATGGGCGCACCTGGATATCGCTGGCGTGGACTATATCGACAATAAGACAGCGTATCAAGAAAAAGGTGCGACGGGTTATGCCGTGCGCACGCTGGCGGAACTTGCCTTGCGATTGGCAAAATAGGTACGAGGGCGCGCTAAAGCGGGCCCCTACAGGCGTGTAGGGGCCCGCTTTAGCGCGCCCTCGTACCCCCCAAATATGTTATACTGCGTCTATGAAGATTTCTATTCGGTATTTCGCCTCGTTGCGCGAAATTGTTGGACTGAGCGAGGAAACGCTGACGGTGCCGGAGGAGACAACGGTTGCCGGAGCGCGGGCATTGTTGGTCACTCGCTATCCACGTCTGCAAACTATGCTGGAACGGTGCTTGTGCGCTGTTAATCGGGGCTATGTGGCACCGGATAGCGTACTGCATGACGGCGACGAGCTGGTGTTTATTCCCCCGATGGGCGGCGGAAGTTTGGAGCGGTTGGAGCAGTCGGAAGGAGGCCCACAATGGAACCATTGATTCTCCTGACACATGAACCACTGAATCGCGATGCGCTGGTTGCCGCAGTCAGCCATGCAAGCGTAGGTGGCATCGTTGTTTTTGAAGGCGTGGTACGCGACAATGCACGCGGGAAACAGGTGCGCTACCTCGAATACGAGACGTACCCGGAAATGGCGGAACAACAGATACGCACCATTATCGCCGGAGCAGAACAACGTTGGGGTGTGGAAAGAGTCGCCGTCGCCCACCGTTTTGGACGGCTGGAAATCGGTGAGGCGAGCGTGATCATCGCGGTCGCAACTCCTCACCGGAGCGAGGCTTTCGAGGCTTGCCGCTATATCATTGATACGCTGAAGACGACTGTGCCTATCTGGAAAAAAGAGGTGGCAACCAACGGTGAGGAATGGGTCGAGGGCTAAGGTGGCACCATTATTCATCGTGCAACGTGAAGAAAATACAGGCGACGAAAGGCTACAATAAAGAGGAGTTCTATGGTATAGTAGTGATAAGTAGTCATCGCTGTTCCGAAGCAAAGCTCTTCGTATACTCTATTGACCCGGCACGGGCCTGGAGTTTTCTCGGAGGTCGTGAATGAACTTATTCGAAAAGCAGTCTCGTCTCAACCAACTCTTCGTGCAGAATCCGGTCAACGCTGCTTACCTCGCCGGCTCGCTTTCAAGCCGTACCTCTTTTGGACATCTGAGTGATATTGATATCGCTATCCTTTTGATGGATCAAATTAAATCCGACCAGTTTCTTGATTACCAGCTCTACTTTTTCAGTGAACTGGCCAAGCGCCTGGAGTCTGAAAGCATTGATGTCGTGATTTTGAATCAGTCCTCCCTCCTGCTCAAGTTACAAGTTATCAAGTACGGGCAGATTCTGTTCACTCGCGATGAGAAGCAGCGTGTCTCGTTCGAGACAAAGGCGGTGATGGATTACCTGGATTTCAAGAAGTTTGATGATATCCAGAACGAAGCTTTGGGGCGTCGCCTGCACAACCAGATCGTGCCAGTAGATAAAGAACTGGTGCAACGCCATCTGAAACAGTTGCGCGAAGCCAGCAACATTCTGCAAAGCCTGGGAGAGACGAAACGAGAAGAGTTCATCACCGATTATCGCATCTATGGCCTCGCCGAACGCTATCTGCAACAGGCGATTGAGGCATGCCTGCACATCTGCGGCATCTTCGTAGCATCATTCGGCCTACGGCGACCTGAAGGGTTTCACGAACTGTTGAGCATTGTGGCGGCGCAACGCATTATCCCACAAACGTTGGCTTATCGCCTGGAGATTCTAATCAATCTGCGCGACTCGCTGGTACACGATCCTGGCACACTGGGCCACGATTTGCTCTACGATCATATCCACCAACGCCTCGATGATTTGAAGACATTCGCCAATACCATTGAGGAAAAACAGGGGTAGCGAACAGGCCAGACAAGAACATGGAGCAGCCGGCGCGCCGGCTGCTCCATGTTCTTGTCTGGCCTGTTCGCTATTCTGTAGCGACGGTCAAGGCACTGGCTTGCTGCCTTGCCTCGGCGGCCTCTTCAGTGCGGCCCATTTCTTCGTAGATTTGGGCCAGGGTTTCATAGGCAATCACGAGAGATGAATCAAGCGCAATAGCCTGCTGAGCCGCTTCAATGGCGTCGTCGTAGCGTTTTACCTCGCGATAAGTATCTGCCAGATCGTTGTAGTAATCGGCATTGATGGGATCGCTATCAATGGCGTTCTGGTAGTTTTCAATGGCCTCGTCGTAACGATCCAGGTTGTCATAGGCGGTGGCAAGCTGGTAATAGCCTTCGGCATCATCCGCAAACAAATCCAGCAATTTCTGTGCGGTCGCGATGGCGTCATCGTAGCGACCAAGCGAATTGTAAGAATCGGCTAAACCGGCATAAGCGGCGGCGAGATCGTCTGATTGCAGGTCCTCATTCTTTTCAATAAGTCCCTGATAGATGGCAGCGGCATCATCGTACCGCTCCACTTCCAGATAGGTTTCAGCGAGGCTGAAGCGAGCGGTGATGCGAGCAGGGTCTAGTTGCAAAGCACGAGCATAGGCATCAATGGCCTCATCGCTCCGGCCCTGCAGCGCACGCCATGTACCAAGATGCTCCCATGCTTCCGCATCTTCGGGGGCCAGTTCGACGATACGAGCATAAATGTCGGCAGCCTGGTCACGCTCACCCATCTGCTCATACACTGACGCCAGTATATCGTAAGCGGTACGCCCATCGGGGTCCAGCGAGAGCATCTGGTTCGCAATTGAGAGGGCCTCGTCGTAGCGTCTCATATCGAGATAAAGGCTGACAAGTTCGGCGTAACGGGAGGTAGTCGCGGGGGTCATCATCAATACGCCGCTCCTGTTCCATGATACGACGAAGCTGGTCGTTGACGCGCTCGCGCACATCATGCAAGTTATCGGCGGAAGTAGTATTATCGGGATTGTATATGACCGCCGAGCGGTAGGCCTGGATCGCATCCTGGTACATATTCAAAGAGCGGTATGCATCCCCAATGTTCAAATAAAGATCAACGTTCTCCGGGTCCATCTCCAGAGCTTGCTGGAAAGTTTCCAGCGACTCCTCTTGCATTCCTAATTCGCCGTAAAGATTGCCCAGGTTGATATAGGCATCAATAAGCAATGGATCAAGATCAATAGCGCGACGATAACCGGCGACGGCAAGCGACGGCTCATCAAGATACTGTTGCGCTAAAGCAAGATTGTAGCGTGCGCGTGCATCGTCAGGGCTAAGATTGACTGCCTGTTCAAAGGCTTCCGCCGCCCCTTCAAAGTCGCCCTGTTGCGCGGCAGTGTTGCCCCGATCGGTCAATTGTTGTACTTCGGGATTACCCGTCTGTGTGGCATCTGTGCGTCGTCCTGTATGTCGCCACTCTGCATATCATCCATACTCTGTTTTTTCTCCTCATATTCGTTGGGAAAAGTGTCAGGCACATATGAACGTCGGACAGACAGACAAATAATAACCTGTTTTCCGCAATTACAGCGTTATGCACATAGACACTTCTCACTGAAGCGTTTTTTTAGAAATCCTTGCCTAGTATAGCATGGATATGCTTAATTTGTAACCCGTAAAGTTACTTGAAATTCGTAGCGTGCGCCGGCGAAAAATGATTCAGTATAGGCAATGGGCGATCCGGTCTGATCAAAGGTAGTAGCGATGAAGCGTATGCCCGGTTCGTTCGGCTCCATACGCAGTAATTCGGCTTCATAACTGGAGGCATTATCCCCTTTGAGCAGTTGTTCAGCAATGAAGGGATTCAGACCTTCGTCACTCATAAGTGCATAGAGTGAGCCTTCAGCAACTTCTCTGGCACGCTCGTACACTCTGGTAGCACGAAGGTAGGGTAAATAATCAACTTCATAAGCAATGGGTGTGCCATCGGCAGTGCGCAAGCGTTCCAGGCGCACAGCTTGTTCTGAGTCTATCAGGCGCAACTGCTGGCGGATAAATTCTGACCCGCGCACAAGTTCACTTTTGATCAGCAAGCCACCGGGGTGTTTTCCGCGCTGTCTCAGTTCATCGCTCAAGCTGGTGAGCGTACTCTGCTTCTGCGTGTGTTGCACACGCGGCTCGCAGACAAAGGTTCCCTTGCCATGCAGGCGATAGAGCAACCCCTCATGGACAAGTTCAGTCAAAGCTTGACGAACAGTAGCGCGGCTGACCGAATAATGCGAGACCAGTTCCGGCTCCGAAGGGATAGCAGTATGTGGGGCGAGGTGACCGGCGCGAATCTGCTGTTTCAGCACCTCTTTAAGCTGGTAGTACAGTGGCAATGGATTTGACCGTTCTAATGTGGGCATATACGGTTCCCCTTATGTCCATACAAGATTGTTACAATAAAAAGTTATAACATGGGTAGATTATAGCACTTTTTTGTGATAGCGCATAGAACCTGTTCTAAGATTCTGAAGTATTTGACTCTGAACACGAACCATTTATTGTAGCGTTTTTGATAAAATTAGTTTATAATGGCGTTGTACCTTTTCTTTAACTGAGTTTTGGTATCAAACTGAGGAGGTCATATGCGCTCAAAGAGATTGTTTATTGTTGGCATTCTTCTTCTGCTTCCCCTCTTTGTCTATGGGTGTGGTAGTGGTGGTAATGGTGGTAATGGGCCACAAAATAATAGTTTGATAGTAAACTCAACGTTAGCAACTTTAAAGATTGAAGCCGATTTTCCACCAATGCAGGTGAATCACCAGGTGTATATCGCTGTTTCAATCTACCCTACCGCAATAGGCAGTACTGTTTCAGAAGTTCCAGCAATACCAAACGCGACACCAGTTATAGCAAATGCCACTCCGATTGGTACACCAGGGATGACACTGATGAATGCCTTTGGGCCAAATAAATCAGTTAATGCGACCGCGACACTGGAAACCTCTCAAAGTATATTTTCTGTAGCAACGCCGACCGTAACTCAGACAAAACCACTTGACCAGCCAAGAGTTGAGTGGGATTGGTTTGTTACTCCCCAGAGTAGCAGGTCCTCAGGATATCGGCGTCGATATTGAAGTTAGTGGACATCTACTATAAATGGGAAACAAGGTCTGCCATACACTTTAGGATACCCTAAGTTTCCGGTGAATGTTCAGGCACTTCCGGTTGTGCCTACTCCGACCCCTCGCTCGCACCTACACCTACACCTACTCCACCTGACCCGTATTAGCAATAACTGAATGCTATTCTACCGTGGCCCTTAGCGGTAATATCAGCGAGTAGTATACTCGCTTTAGTAGGAGTACAATGATGTGGCAGCCAAAATTGCGCTGGGAAAAAGCAAAGGGAAGCCGGAACAACAGGAGAAAAAGGAAACCGCGACCTAAAGAATGATCGCTATAAACGGTATTGAAGCAAAACCCCTCGTAGCGGGTTTGTACTTAAATAACAAAAAAGTATCTGCACAGCAACCATTGATTGCTGTGCAGATACTTCTACCACTTCAAGTCTTATGCGACGCCGTTTTCGGCGAGGATGCGATCAATCTCGTTCTTTAAGGCGGTAGGACGCGGGCCGACCATGCGCCCGACCGGCTTCCCACCTTTGAAAACCATCAGAGTGGGGATGGCCTGGATACCCAGACGACCAGGGATGTTCGGGTTCTCATCAATATCCATTTTGGCAAAGCTCAGTTTACCGTTATATTCCTCACTCAGTTTCTCATATACGGGAGCAATACCACGACAGGGGCCGCACCATGCCGCCCAGAAATCAACAATTACGGGCGTGTCGGATTTGAGAACCTTTGACTCAAAATCCTGGTCGCCAACATGGAAAAGGTTTGCATGTTCTGCCATATCTCATTCACTCACTTTCGTTACGGTTCTATCTGCTATGCTCTATAGCATCGGAAGTTACATCTACCCCTGAGAACACCATACCCACCTATCTTATTCCTGGTTTCACAACATGCAGAACATGATAGGAGCCAACCTGAATACCTGAAAGGGAAAGCTGCCAGGACGTATATATCGTGTGCAGCTTTCCCCTCAATAACTCGTCAATAATTCGCGTTTCACCCTCTACCTGCGGCGACCACCACCCTGGAGGATGGAGAGTATTTCCAGGATGTAGAGGAACAGGTTTAACACTGTGATAAACAGCGAAACAGTCAGACCAATGGCATTGGGCATGGTATCAGCCATATACTTGGCGCGTTGCACATAGTAGAGAACGTAGCCAGAAAAGATGGCAACACCAAAGGCGGAGATGAGCAAGGCAAACAGCGACGAATGGAAGAAGATGCCAATCAGGCTACTGACAATGAGCAGAATTAGACCAAAGAAAAGGTAATCGCCAATGTGCGAGAAATCGCGTTTGGTCGTCCAGGAATAGATGCCCAGTCCAAATGTGGTGAGAGCGGTAATCGAGAACGCCTCTGCCAATATGGTGCTGTTGCCACTAGCCAGGTAAATGCCGATAATCGGCGAAAGTGCCATACCCTCCAGGAACGTGAAAAGGTACAGTAGGAACAAGTTCAGCCCTGGCTTCTGGATGGCAAACTGCAACGCGATCAGTACAATGAAGCCAGCGATAACAATAACGAAGTAGGTACCAATGCCGATGTTAAGAAATCCGCCGATGAAGGTACCAAGCAGAGCAAAAAGGAACGAGACGGCAAGCAAACCCATTACTTTGCTAATCAAACTACTGGATTGCGTACCGGCGTAGGCAGGAGACAATGTCTGGTACTGGTAACGAGAATTACCAAACATGCCATTTCTATTTCTCCCAAACGGGCTATTATTATTCATGTTATACATTGAAAACCTCGGTTAAGTATACTTTTCTTCTCCCTTATGGCGAAGACTCTTACACTCATATATACGCAAAAGGCAATTACAGGTTGTATTGTGTATCCTTATTTGGACCCTACAATAAGCATCCTGCACTATTCACTTATTTTTGCGAGGTTTCCCCGGCGGCAGTTCAGTCGGGGGAGGAACCTCGCTTGCGGTATCATTCGATTGAATGACAAGGGGTGCTGAATCTACAATGTTGGTAATATCGCAACGCGGATGATTACTTTCAGCATGCCAGAAAAGCGAGCTACCGGCAGGTTTTTTCATCAAGCCGCCACAACGTGGACAGCGAAAGGTGGCGGCAGCTTCCTCGTGACCCTGTGTCATGCAACGTCCCTCTTCATTCCAGGTAACAGTTATGAGTGTTCACAGTACAGTACATTGAAAGACAACAAAACGACAAACTCGCAATTTCACAAACTTACAAAACACTCCAGACGCCGCATATCTCGCAAAAGGCAATGCCGATATCACCAAACGTTCTGTTTCGTGTACTCCAGCGATCATACATAATCGCGATGGAGCCGCAATTCCAACACCGCGCACGCCCACCTGCTTTACTCTCATTGGCCAATTTATGCAGCAGCATACTGCGTGCTTCATCAGCACCGGTATAGCCAGGATTATACGCGAGATGGAGCAGGTTGCCCAATGGCAACGAAATTTCGTGCGTGGGTGGCTGCAATGGAGCGGCTTGCGCAGGGACGGGTGCAGGTGGCGGCTGCACTGATGGCATCTGCGGGGGTCGTCGGAAAAGTTCTCCACGGGCTGTTCGCCGGCCACCCTCAATAGGAGGTGTATAGCTCTGTTGCGGCTCCCCGTGTTCCCCGCGTTCTACACGATCACCATTGGTCAAAGGCGCCGGCGGCGTCGGCACAGGTGGAAGCGTATTGACTTCCGTCATCGCCTCCATAGGAGTTGGAGGAGGTGCAGGTGCAGTATCAGTCGACTTGCTTTCGGGTGATGCGGGGGCAGCCTGTGCGGCAGCCTGAGTGGCATCCGGGGTTTCCGTTGACCCTTCAACCGGCGTTGCCGCGTGATTCGTATTATCTTCGGGTTGCTCCGGTGGAGTTGCGCGTTTACGTCGTGTTATAGGCATGGGAAATCGCTCCTAAAAGGATGTAGAGTGTGTACTGTGAGTCCTGTGATTACTGTGAATAATTTATTCACTGGTACATTATATCACAGCACAGGGAGGTAAATCTAAAGATGAACGAAAAATAGGCTAGTCCGGGGCAAACATACCAGCTTGCCTTGATGTATTTTGCCCCGACACAATACAACACGATACTCGTACTACAAAATAGCACAGGCCAAACTGTGGCTCCTATGCAAAGTAATCCGCGTTGATTTTGGTGAAGTGCTTCCATTCTTCAGGAACGGCGGACTCTTCAAAAATAGCAGTAACGGGACAGGCGGGTTCGCACGCGCCGCAGTCAATACACTCATCAGGGTTAATATAGAGCTGCTCAGCCGTGTCAAAATCCTCTTCGCTCTGGGCGGGATGAATACAATCAACAGGGCAAACATCTACACAGGAAGCGTCCTTAACGCCAATGCATGGCTGAGTAATCACATATGTCACAGTTTCTTATCCTCCTCCTGGCATGTTGTGTATGAATGAGAACACAACAGCAAAGCATGTTTTTCTGGTCTCTCACAGTATAGAGGGTTGTGTTCACATTGTCAATTCTTTAGCTGCCTGGGTTTCCAACTCATTCTGGAATGCAATTATAACCCGAAGAAGACGAACAGGAATGACAGGGTGTCAAAGACGCCGTGGGTGACGACGGTGAGCCAGAGGTTGCGGCGGCTGGCAACAAACATCGCGCCGAAAATGAGGCCGGTGATACCGGCTGACACGGCTCCGGTAATACCCTGATAGGCGTGACCTGACGCGAATACCACGGCTTGCAGGATAATAGCGATAATCCAACCCCAGGTGCTATTGCCGAATAAATCAACAAAACGGTTGAGCAAGTAGCCGCGAAACAAGAGTTCTTCTCCGATACCGCCGGAAATCCAGGCCAGGATGAGTGAACCCGGTAGTAAAGCAACGCTTCCTTTTAAGGGATCAAAAGCCTGTAGATTGGGTGCCGAGTTGAAGATATTTTCAAGGGAGGGTACGATGATGCCAACGTCGAGAACCTGGAGAATGATGCCCGCGACGACGCCAAAGAAGAGCGTTACACCGATACTTTTCGGCTGCTTTAATCCCAATGCACTCAGGTTGCTACCACGCAGCCAGAGTGAGAACATAACGAGAACCACCATCGTAAATATGAGTTCCGTACCGTAATACTCGATACTATAGAGAGCGGCAAGCATGACGAGTATCTCAATGGCAATTGCCAACTTATTTTCGCGCAATAGGACGACAAGACGGCCTGCGAGCGAGTTGGCGGGAATATACGGCGTCTCACTTGCAACTACCGGCGCGGCAGGAGCGGAATACACGCTTTTTGCCTGACTGGACGCTAAACGTGTTGCCTTCCGGGTCTATGCCGTCGCATACCCAGATTCCCTGCCTCGGCGATTGTACTTCTTCAAGCAGAGAGCTATGAGCAAGCAATGCTTTGCGTGTCTCCTCGATATTACTGACGCGAAAGACCAGTTTCTGCTGTCTTCTGTGATCTTCGTGAGCCTCAAGATGCTCATGAGTCTCGTTCTGTGCCGTGCTGTCGAGAACGAGAAGGCATCCACTGGTCTGTAATTTGACCGTATAGAATTCGCGGAAATCTTTCGCTCCTTGCGGCTCTACTACTTTGAGTCCAAGAACATGCTGATAGAAATTCACCTGTGCGTTCATGTCCTGAACCTTCAGGATCACCTCGCTAAGCTCAACCGTCATATATTTTCCTAACTTTGCTGCATTCGCTCTATTGCTATATCTGAGTATTTGTGGCCTCTTTTGTTCCGGCAAAAGGAAGTACTGCGCTCTATGCATTGCGAGAGTATTTTACCACATCTGTTAGATGAAAGAGATTTAAGAGTCGCTTGAGTAGTCATGTGTTCCTCCACATCTGGTTACTATGCCAATCCTGGTACCTGTGAGAAATAGCAGGAGAGAGCAAAATATCTCTTACGGTTTCTTATCGGCATAGAGTGGAGAAGAGCTTAATCGTTGAGTTGACAAGGTGGTGGTTGGCGATGTATATAGACATATATGCAAACAGTGAATACTGAACCACCAGAACCACCAAATGATGATGGCGCGATGCTTTCTATAACGCGACCAGCCTATCGTTGCAGACGAGGAACACCTGTCTCCAATAGTGGCGGTCTATCTTCGTCTGAACAGTTTCTGCGCATGGCGAACCACGAGTTGCGCAGCCCTTTGACCGCCGTCCGCGTCCAGTCACAATTGGGAAGGCGTTATCTTGAGCGTGGCGATACGCGGCGCGTGGCAGCATCCCTGCTCACTATTGAGCAACAGAGCTTCCAGATGGAGCGTATGCTCAAGGATTTGCTCGACTCGACAAAAATAGCGCACGGGCACTTCACGGTACAACCTGTACACGTAAATCTGGTGAGTCTGTGCGAGCAAAGTATCTCTACGCAACGCACGATTACGGGGCGTGATATCGTAACAAACCTGCCGCAAACTCCGGTAGCAATTATGGCAGACCCCGATGCGTTGCAGCGCATGTTTGAACACCTCCTGCTCAACGCTGCTTTTTACGCTTCGGCAAACAGTCGCATCGAGGTTAAGCTGGAACTGGACTTCGGCAACCTCAAGGACAAACGTCGAGAGGCAACTGTCAGCGTGCGAGACGAGGGTCCCGGTATCGCTGCCGAGGAACTGCCCACTATTTTTGAGCGATTCTATCGCGGCAACGCGAGTCGCGAGACAGAAACAAGTGGCCTTGGTCTGGGGCTTGCGTTATGTAAAGAAATCGCCCATCTGCACGGCGGCGAAATCTGGGTCACATCACAATGTCCTGGGGGCAGCACATTTTTTGTAATGTTGCCGGTGGATGGAGTGCGATAAGGAAATGAAATCTATGAATGACGGATTAATCCATTTTTTTCAGCAAAACCTGTGGGCGAATTTGCGCTTACTCGATGAGTGTGCGGCCCTGACTGAGGCGCAACTTGACGCTACCCTCGATGGAACGTATGGAAGTGTGCGGGTGACGTTGATGCATATATTTGCTGGCGAGGAAAGCTATGTGCAGCACTTCACCGGTCGGCGACCAGAGCCTGCACTGCGCTCTAAAGCTCCCTTTGTCGGCTTCGATGCATTGCGGAGACGCGCCCGTCAAAACGGTGAAAGCCTGATTGCTCTCGCGGGGCAATGGGAGGAAGGCCAGATGGTGCATATTCTCGATGAAGGCGAGATGTTTGACATTCCCGCCATTATTGTCTTAATCCAGGCCATCAACCACGCGACCGATCACCGCTCTCAGATAGCCACGATACTGGGCCAGCAGAACATCGCATTTCCCGAACTCAGCGGCTGGCGGTATTATGATGCGATAAGCGAGTCGGATGCGACGGGGTAGCGGCGGTTTCTTGAGGGGAGATGGCGTACCCTTGTGGTCGCCATCTCCCTCCTGCTCAAAGCTTAATACTGGAAGAGATCGGGATGCTTTGATTTTATTTACATAATCGGCTGATTTGCTGCATCTCCGCGAACACACTCTTGCAGGTGAAGACAGCGACATTGTGACAACTGCTCCAGAAGCTGTTTTGTCCGTTGCGCGTGAGCAATGACCGCTTCGACCTCTTGAAGCTTCTTTTGTGTCAGGGACTGCCAGCGTTCTGAAGCAGAAGTTTCCGATGGAAAACCTGCCACGAGCAAATGCATCTCCGCGATGGTGAAGCCTGCCTGTTGCGCCATCTGCAAGATTGCCAGCAGTTCAAACACGCTTGTGTCGTAGCGACGATGCCTTCCATATACGCGGCGTGGTTCCGGTAGAAGGCCCACACTTTCGTAGTAGCGTAAGGCAGAAGTTCGTATGCCTGCCCGGCGAGCAACTTCGCCAATGGTCAGTTCTTCCATCTTTCATTCTTTCTTTTTTACATTAAGACGATGCCTTTTTCGGGCAGTGAGTCCTTGATCATCTCTTTGACTCCCTCTGGCCCGCGAATGTGGAGCCAGATTGGCCCCGAGTTCGGGATGAAGTCGAGTTCAAAGGTGAAAAAGGGGCAGCAACTGCGCTCACCCTGAATAAAGTCCAGTACTCTTTGCGGCCATGTGGAGGTGCCTGGAAAACGGAAGGCATACCCATCGGCCAGTTCCCGTGTCTGTTGAACTCCGGTGAAGAGGTCATTGATCTCTCCGCCCCTTGTGACAAGCTCGTTCGCCGTAAGGCTGCAAGCAATCGGCACATCTTGAGCGATAAGTTCTACGTCATTCATCATGTTTGTCTATACCTTTCTCTGGTAGCTATGCACGCCTTTCTTCCGGCGTGACAACGGATACTCCTTGTATCCGTCTAAAAGACAGTGTAGAACTTAAAGTTCGCTTGAAGTCAAGGGGTGTCCGTCATTTTTTTTTGCGGAGCCAGGGCAAGGACAATCCGTAGCCCCTGTAGAAATAGTATAGTATACTAACTGAAGCAAAGTATGAGCCAAATCAGAGAAAACGAGGTACAGCAGTCCATGAGCCAAATTACTCCTACAGAGGATAAGAAGCCCGGCATCACATCACACAAATTCTTCGCTGCTTACTATGAGAGGCTCTCGCGGAATAAAACAGAACGCAACTTTATGGAACCGCTCCGTAAAGAAATTGTTGGGCAGGCTCGCGGCGTTGTCCTGGAAATAGGACCGGGTACGGGATTGAATTTTGCTTTCTATGAGCCTGGACAGGTGGAGAGGGTGGAAGCTATTGAACCAGATATAGCCATGTTGCGCTACGCACGAGAGCGCATGAAAGCAGCGCGAGTGTCCATCACAGTAACTTCGGCACCGGTAGAAGCTCTGCCCTTTGCTGATGGAACATTTGATAGTGCGCTTGCTACGCTTGTTTTCTGCTCTGTCACCGATCCTGAGCGAGGGCTAAATGAAATTAAGCGTGTGCTAAAGCCGGGCGGGACACTATTGCTGTTGGAACATGTGCGTGCTCAAGGAGCCATTACTGCACATGTGCAGGATATACTTGTGCCCGTAACGAAATTTTTCGCAGGCAACTGTCATTGGAACCGCGACACAGCACGTACTGTTGTCGAGGCAGGTTTTCAGATCAATGACAGGCGCGATTTAGGAGGAGTGCTGATACCGATGATTATGTTGGAGGCAACGCGACTTTGAAAGGCACTTGACAATTCATCATAGTTCATGGTACTTTTATTGTACACCTGATGAGGTGCAACACATCATGACTGGCTCAAAGGAAGCAATCATGTCTATTAGTACGGCAATTACAACCAGCAAGTTTCTCTTCAAGAGAAACTTGTATACACAAAACAAAGTTGGCGGGGCCTGTGCAGTCGCCCAAGGCCGTACTATGCCCTTTTTAGGAGACGCACCAGCTAACATGAGCTAAGTCATCCCCAGAAACATTGCATAAAAGGCCGTGGGTGCTAGATAACCAGCCCCACGGCCTCTTTGTGTTTTTCGCAATATCATTCCCACTAATGTAGGCCGTGATGCTGGCACTATTCTGCTTGCTCACGGCTTTTTTGTGTGCAGAAAAAACATCAGAGGAGAAAGAACAATGGAGATCATGAGATCGACTCGAACATTGAAAAAACATTTTCGGCGCACGCCCTCCAACGAGGACTACGACGCCTGCACGTATAATTCTTGACCAGCTGCACATCTGCTCTCTTCATCAGGTCAAGAAAGAACGCTTTTTACCCAATTCCAGTTGATGAATAGATGCTCGCAGATGTACTTACGTACTTACGTACATGATATATGCGAGCGCGAAAAGGAGGATCAGAATGACTGACTTTTCTCTACTCGTATCTGTTGGAATGCACCATGCCAGCATTCGGCAGTACCTTGCTATAAAGAACACACAGAACACAAAGAACGCGAAGAACGCGAAGAACGCGACGCTCTCCTGTGCGGAGAACCTGGTAAGCATTGAAGGATGGCGTATGCTTACAATGGCTCTTCAGGCCAGGTTGGAGATACACGCTCTCTTCGTTTGCCCGCAACTGCTGCGAGGCGAGGCATCTCACTCTACGGCCAGAGCGATCATCACGGCGGGCGTACCATCCTTTCTCATTAGCGAGAAGGTGTTACGCACCATTACCGAATGGGATGGGCCGGATGGCCTTGCCGCGATCGTGCAATTGCCATTTTTTCGCTGGCAAGATATCCAGTTGGGCCAGCACAACGCTCTGCTGGTACTCGATGGTTTACAAATTCCCGGCAATGTCGGCACCATTATTCGCTGCGCCGATGGTGCCGGTGCTGATGGCATCATTATCACGAATAAGCGGCAACGCCTGTCCCATCCGAAACTGCTGCGTGCCAGCATGGGTTCCCTGTTTGGCTTTCCCGTCATCGAAACTGGAGCCGACGAGGCCATTAGCTGGCTCAAACGGCATCATTTCACGATTGTGACAACGGAAACCGGAGCTGCACTCACTTACAGGAGCGTGAGCTACCGGGGCCGCGTCGCCGTAGTGATGGGGAACGAGCACAGTGGCATCAGCCAGCAATGGAATGAAGCCCAGGATATCAGCGTCTCCATTCCCATGAACGGGCGAGGTGCCGACTCATTAAACGTCGGCAATGCAGCTGTGCTGATGCTGTACGAAATGTTGTACCATCAAGACCGGCTGAAATGTTCTTAAACGAGAAGACAAGCGCAGCAAAGGAAAGATGATCAGTAACAGCACAGGGTATCCTGTGCTGTTACGAGAATAGAGTAGTACATTATGCCCTATTGCTTGACTATAACTGCCTATGCCATTTAGACTTGGGATGTGGGAGAATTCCAGGCTTGCGTTGACATTGGGTCGCCAGTGCATGTGTTGCTTGTTCGTGTTGCCAGCAATTGCCTGCTAAGGAGAGTTTACGGCATCTCTATCGCCGTTTCTATATGAGACTTAAATGGCATTTCATGGATAAACAGTCCGGTCAACGCAGACAAACAGGACGTGGGAGCTACTGGTATGTTAGCGTCATTACGCCGACCATAGTCATTGCGGCAATATTGTGTCTCGCCTTGCTCTCTCTCTATTAATGCTGGCCATCATACAAACATCTACTGTTCGTGCCGAGATTCCAGGCGCGAATGCATTTGTAAGGAATTCTTCGACATCGCCAGTTACGGGTACACCCAAATCAACAAAAACTCCAACACCCAGTCCGACGCCAAGCCCCACGCCAAGCCCCACGCCAAGCCCCACGCCTAAACCAACACGAACTCCGAGACCTAGCCCCACGCCAAGTCCTTCACCAAGGGCAACAGCGACAGCAACTCCTACCGCAACGGCAACGACACAAGCGACGGCGACTCCTGCCGCAACAGCGACAGCTCTTGCAACGGCGAAAGCACAACCAACGGCAACGCTCCAGCCCACGGCGACACAGGACCCTATTGCCAATTCGACCCCCCCGTCCGCACCAACGGGTCAGCCAGCAGGAAATGGTGGAGGAACAGGAACACCTCCGTCCACACCGACAACACAGAGTGGCGGAGGCAGTTTTCCCTTATTAGCGGTTATTATTGGCCTCGTCGCCAGTCTTGCGATTGTCGGGGTCTGCGCCCTGGGCTTTGTCATTTTACGGCGGCGCGTATTGCCTTCCGACCCTTTGAAAACGAATCTGCCGCCTAGCGGTGCCCCCCCTGGAGCCGCCTCCGCCAGGGTAGTATGCACGGTGATACGAGCAATACAAATATGTTTAACGATCAAACACTGGCCGATAACGCGAACTTCACGCCACCCTTCGGCGGCGCGGCCTCCTGGGCAATGAAAATTGATGGACCCGTGCAAGGAATGAACTTTGGGCAATCTCAAGCGATGTCCATGAATGCCCAACCGGGTCAACAAGGTAGTGGCTTCTTCCCACCGCAGGGATTTCCACAGACTCAACAACCGCAACAACCACTACAACCGCAACAGCCACAGCCAGATAACGGTTTCCCGCCACCATGGCCACCATCACAGTCGTATCCACAGGTACAACCGAATAGCGGCTTCCCACCTGGGCCAATGTTCCCACCGCCACAGAATTATCCGCCGCAGCAAGGATTCCCTCCCGCCCAACCCAACGGGGCTTCTAGCCTGCAAAGTATGGAAAACACTAGAATGCCTCGGGACTATCGCCGTTTTACGCCCTCTGCTCGTACTGTTTGCTCACGTCAAGCGTGAACAATTTCCCCGCAGAAGCTGTCCTCTTCTCGTCTAGCTCCCCGAGAGCCTCAGTGACGATGTCTCCAGCGCGTGCATAGGATCTCTAAGCGCTTCAGAAGCCAATTGACAGGAAAAAAAAGCAAATTCCCTCCATTTTTCCGCCAAAAAAACTCTTCTATAAATGAGGCTCTCGGAAACCCTTGCATAAAGTGGCTTCCCCATGCTATACTACAAGGGTAGTAGGCTAAATGGCCTGGGAGCCCGTTCGGGATTGAAACCGACGACATGTTAACGTTCAGCATGCGTGACCCTGGGCTAAATGGCCTGGGAGCCCGTTCGGGATTGAAACTAACAGTTAGACTGCAAACGCTGTGCGTATGGCTAAATGGCCTGTGGAGCCCGTTCGGGATTGAAACCTAAGCATTCAGCATGTAGCTGCGCAAGCTATCATCGGCTAAATGGCCTGGGGAGCCCGTTCGGGATTGAAACCATCAACAGCTCTGCAAGTGCGTTCCAGACGCTGATAGGCTAAATGGCCTGGGGAGCCCGTTCGGGATTGAAACCACATCAGTCTGTTCTATCAGCAATGCTACTACGTCGGCTAAATGGCCTGGGGAGCCCGTTCGGGATTGAAACTGTCGCATCGTTGCAGTCCTCATAGGCAGATCGCGTGGGCTAAATGGCCTGGGGAGCCCGTTCGGGATTGAAACTATTGACTAGCCTATCGACTAGCACTTGCAGTCACAGGCTAAATGGCCTGGGGAGCCCGTTCGGGATTGAAACATGTATCATGCCATCACATGCCAAGCCATGTCAGCTAGGCTAAATGGCCTGGGGAGCCCGTTCGGGATTGAAACTACTATATAGTCTTTCTGAGTATCGTCAATGTATCAGGGCTAAATGGCCTGGGGAGCCCGTTCGGGATTGAAACATGTCAGCTGCCATCCAGTCGTGAACGACTGTATCGGCTAAATGGCCTGGGGAGCCCGTTCGGGATTGAAACTCAACAGTCTAGATGTATCATCCATGACTGTATCAGGGCTAAATGGCCTGGGGAGCCCGTTCGGGATTGAAACATACAATGTTCCCTCGATCGCGTTCATAGCTCGTGGGCTAAATGGCCTGGGGAGCCCGTTCGGGATTGAAACCTACAACGTGCACTGCCAGACCTAGCATTTGGGCTAAATGGCCTGGGGAGCCCGTTCGGGATTGAAACACCTGACTATTGCATCGGATGCCATTTGCACTGGCTAAATGGCCTGGGGAGCCCGTTCGGGATTGAAACAATCGTATAGCAGTGTACTCATCAAGTGATTGTGACGGCTAAATGGCCTGGGGAGCCCGTTCGGGATTGAAACATTGATCAGGTCATCATTGCGTATACCTCAGTAGTTACCGGCTAAATGGCCTGGGGAGCCCGTTCGGGATTGAAACATCTCGACATGTCAGCGTCAGTGTCCATCTGAAGGCTAAATGGCCTGGGGAGCCCGTTCGGGATTGAAACGCATTGCCATCGAGATGCATGCCATAGAGTAACTGGCTAAATGGCCTGGGGAGCCCGTTCGGGATTGAAACTCAATTGTCTTTACCGCTAGCAATCTGCATCTAGAGTTGGCTAAATGGCCTGGGGAGCCCGTTCGGGATTGAAACTAGTCGACTCTTGTAGCAGCAGATCTGCACTGTAGTCAGGCTAAATGGCCTGGGGAGCCCGTTCGGGATTGAAACCTGAGTCGCACATGACTGTGAGATCAACGATTCATTGGGCTAAATGGCCTGGGGAGCCCGTTCGGGATTGAAACGATCTATGACTGCGGATAGACATTAGACATGTCTCACGTGGCTAAATGGCCTGGGGAGCCCGTTCGGGATTGAAACATAGCATGCATGCTATCGAACATTGACGGCTAAATGGCCTGGGAGCCCGTTCGGGATTGAAACATGCAGTATCAGACTGTCGTTAGCACGAGGCTAAATGGCCTGGGGAGCCCGTTCGGGATTGAAACTCAGCATACAGTCGAGCTGATGGACATTGCATGTAACTCGGCTAAATGGCCTGGGGAGCCCGTTCGGGATTGAAACAATACTGCATCAGCTGCCAGATCATACCTAGAGGCTAAATGGCCTGGGGAGCCCGTTCGGGATTGAAACTCGACAGCCAGACTACGATACGCTGTCATTATCGGCTAAATGGCCTGGGGAGCCCGTTCGGGATTGAAACGTGCAGCAACTTAGTCTGCTCAGTAGGATCTGCTGTCGGCTAAATGGCCTGGGGAGCCCGTTCGGGATTGAAACAGTGAGTTGCGATCGCAGTGGTACCAGTATCTGACCGAGGCTAAATGGCCTGGGGAGCCCGTTCGGGATTGAAACATGATAGTACCGCTCAGATGCGATCAAGCTTACCATGGCTAAATGGCCTGGGGAGCCCGTTCGGGATTGAAACGGTTCATCTTGCACTCATAAGATCGATGCTGCATAGGGCTAAATGGCCTGGGAAGCCCGTTCGGGATTGAAACGTGGCAGTTTATGGTGCAGTAGCATGACTGCACGAGGCTAAATGGCCTGGGGAGCCCGTTCGGGATTGAAACTGATTGCCATTCAGCGCTAGCTATTGAGGCTAAATGGCCTGGGAGCCCGTTCGGGATTGAAACACGCTTTATCTGCATGGATGCATCGTCCGGGCTAAATGGCCTGGGAAGCCCGTTCGGGATTGAAACCTCAGTTCGAATCAGCTAGCTGACCTGTTGATCTGACTAGGCTAAATGGCCTGGGAAGCCCGTTCGGGATTGAAACAGCTGCTGATCACTGAGTCAGCCGTCATTGCATCGAGGCTAAATGGCCTGGGAAGCCCGTTCGGGATTGAAACCTAGTATCAAGCATTGGCTCTACCAGTCTAGCGTAGGCTAAATGGCCTGGGAAGCCCGTTCGGGATTGAAACTACGTTCCAGCACCGATGGTCATGAGTAACTCTGCAATGCGGCTAAATGGCCTGGGAAGCCCGTTCGGGATTGAAACTCCAGTTCATGCCATGAGAAGAGCATGATTGGCTAAATGGCCTGGGAAGCCCGTTCGGGATTGAAACCGGACAGTGTAATGATCATCCATTGTGAGCTCCCACGGCTAAATGGCCTGGGAAGCCCGTTCGGGATTGAAACTATGTTCATATTGCGGCCAGCGATGGATGTCTGTACAAGGCTAAATGGCCTGGGAAGCCCGTTCGGGATTGAGACTTTCAGTTGCTTATGGACATTCTTCACGTCCGCGTCCGCTAATGGCCTGGGAAGCCCGTTCGGGATTGAGACCCGCCAGATGAGGCCGTGGTGAGTGCGGGCGCATTCGGTGGCTAAATGGCCTGGGAAGCCCGTTCGGGATTGAAACTCGTCATGCCGCGACACAACACCGGCATAGACGCGGCCGGCTAAATGGCCTGGGAAGCCCGTTCGGGATTGAGACAAATGCGAACAACGGAGCATGGCACTGGCCCACTCCGGCTAAATGGCCTGGGAAGCCCGTTCGAGGGTCGCAGGTAATTCATTTGTAGGTATCTAGCACAAATGGATGATGTTAGGTGTAGATTTCCGTTGCCGCTTATGTGATACATAAGAGCGTATAGAGAAACCAGCATTCCTCTTGTGCCGCCCGCGGTCGGGGCAGATACCGTGAGAAAGGTGAGGAGATGCACGGGACGGATGGGACATGGAACGAACAACCGATGACAACCACTGGAAAGAACAGTTCGTCCGCGAACGCGAGCGCGTGATCGGGGCTCTCGGTGAGATCACGGACGGCGGCATCGTCGAGCAGGTGGAACACGTTGGAGCAACCAGTGTGCCTGGTCTGCTCGGGCAGCCATGCGTTGACATCGCTCTGGCCGTGTGGCCCTTCCCTCTCGAAGAGTTCCCCCGGCAGGCATTGGCATCCCTCGGCTACGAACTCGACTCCGACTTTGCAGGCACTCCGGAGCAGCGCTTTCGGCACGCGAGTACGACGTTTCGGCTCTACATGGTCGAGGCGGGAAGCCCATTGTGGACGGACTACGTACTCATTCGCGAGTACCTGCGTCACGATGAGGTCGCACGGCAGACCCTGTCGGCCCGCAAGCAGGAATGGGAGGGTAGCACCGAGTCGACCGGGTACCGCGAGGCGAAGAAGCAGTGGCTCGATCAGCTCCTGGACGACGCGCACCGGTCGTGGATCGAGCGCGAGAGCTTCGCGCCGCTCCACCTCGTGGTCGAGGAGTTGCGCGACTTCCCCGCTCCGTGGCACATCTGCGGCGGCTGGGCACTCGACGTGTTCTTCGGCCGGGTGACGCGAGTCCACCATGACGTCGACGTGGCAGTGTCGCGAACGGACCAACTGGCCCTGCAACAGTACTTGACGACACGCGACTGGAAGCTGCTGACGCCGTTTGAAGAGCGGCTGCAGCCCTGGCCAATGCACATGCGCATGGAACTGCCGCGTCACCAGGTACACGCCCACCGCCGTGGTGCCTTCATCGACTTCTTGCTTGCCGATCTGGACGGTGGCATCTGGCGGTTTCGCCGGGAACCGGTCATCATCCGGGACATGAGCCGGGTCAGGCTCCTTTCCGACGAGGGAATCCCTTTTCTCGCACCCGAGCTGGTGCTGCTGTTCAAGAGCAAAAACACCAGAGGGAAGGAGCGCAGCAAAGACCAGGCGGATTTCGAAGAGGCATACCGCAGGTTGGAGCCCGAACGCCGGGCCTGGCTACGCTGGGCGTTGATAGTAGTTGATCCATCCCATCCGTGGCTTGAGCGGCTGTAATGGCTTGCCGCTCGCTCAGGCGCGACGACCACCCGCCTCATGCGCAATTGTACCATTTTTGCGGAGGAGAGTATAAACGAGCATAGAGGCAGTCAGTAACTGCCTCTATGCTCGTTTATACTCTCCTCCGCAAAACCTGGACTACGCGAAATCTTTCAACAGATTCACCTTCATAGGGTGCCTTAATGTACGTAGGGCTTTGACTTCGATCTGGCGGATGCGCTCGCGGGTCAGTTTGAAGCAGGCACTGAGTTCCTCGAGCGTGTGACAGTGACCATCGTGGAGACCGTAGCGCAGTTCGATCACCTGGCGTTCGCGCTGGTTGAGCGCATCCAATGCACTGGTGATCTGGTCGCGCAGGGCGTGATGAGTAACGATATCGGCGGGCGCGGTGGCTCGTGTATCCTCTAGCATGTCGGCGAGATGGTATTGTTCATCGTCAGCGAGCGGAGCATCGAGCGAGATGGGCGTCTCAGCAATGTCTGTAGCTCGACCACGCGCTCTTTGGTCAGATTTGCCGCCTTTACCACATTTCCCAACGCACGCACTGCAAACCGAAGGAAAAATGTTCGGTTTTATCCCCCCTAAAACTACTCTCATGCAATCGACGCACTACTCGCCGGAGCCATTCTGCTTGAAACTTCCTTGACCATCATTGCCAGACCACCCGAATATGTTCAAAAACGGCGTCGGATGGCGTTTAATTGCAATAGATGTGCGGGTAAGTAGTACCGACCAGGCTCCGGAAATGTATTTACGCGGGTGGGCTATGATTACCTGTCCCCCGGAGAGGGTGGCTGTCCCTAGTCTATCGCTAAGCGGGCCATCCGGTCAGGAAAGAATGTAATATGCAAGCAGATGTACAATCCATACAATCAACTCACCACATATATTGCCCTTTGTGTAATGCACCTCTAACTTGTAGAACGAGCAATGATGCAATAGGTATCACCAATGGGACATCTTCTGCGCGTGTCTTCTGTTCTTCGTGTGGGTATTCGGCCCCTCTCATGTCCCGCCAACATGCCACGCCGTCACGACCACGGCCAGCTCAGTCAGCCAGGTCGTCCGTCTGGATCGATCCGACGGTATCCACGTATTTACAGGGTGAACAAACAGCACAACCCTCGCAGGCATCTCCAGCACAGGTAGCACCAGCAACGCCCATTCCACCGCGTGCCTCGGCACAACGATTAAAGGCCGTCAGAGTTCGCCCGCGCTATTCCTACACCAGACCACTGGAAAGCATGGAGGACGATCCGGCGTGCATTCCCACGCTGCCGCCACCAACGACATGGCAGTACGAATCGCAAGCATATTCGGCGGAGAGCAGCTTATCTTCATTATCGCTCATCGTTGATGAGCCAACAAATCCACTGAGCGATATTCCCCACACACTGAATGCACGAAATGCTCAAGATACACCGCCACATGGTATATCTCGCATAGAGGAGATGGACACACGTCCACCTCTGATTGCTAAAAGTACTATCGAAGGTATTGTTGATAGTACTATCAGCAATACACAACTGGCCATTGAAGAACAGAACACGGTACCAATGCAACTGAGTCCGGCCCGGACAAACGAGGCAAATGGGATAAATGGAACGCAGTTGACCGGTGCCGCTTCCTTTTTGCCAGGTGGAACTGGCTCACCGGCTTCAGGAAGTACCATGGGTAATATGACCAGCCGTGCCCTTGCTCCCATCGTGCCTGCTGCACCGGTTATCATAGAGCCACCAAACAGGCAGGTTGCCAGCGCGGAACCAGTCTCGTGGACAGCCGGAGATGCAGCCGGTTCGCGCTATGCTCAGCTCGTAGCGGCGCGTACTGGCCGCGTTGGCCACATCGGCAGACGGAAGTATGTCCCACCATTCAATATATTTGATCGCCTACGCTGGTGGTTGCTTCATCCTGGTCGCTTTGAGTTTCTCCTGTGGTTGGGTGGCACCGTTCTTTTAATGACCGTTACCTGCATATTTGTCCTGATGACGGTCTTTAGTTTTCAATGGAGTACCTCCAATACGAATAACTTGCCCTCGTCTTCTTCCAATGCTAATAGCACAAGTAGTCCGGCAAATGGTCGAACTATCTCACCTGATATGTCGCTGGCACTGACAAATGCCGGTCAGCTTGTTGCCGGTTCGCCATTACACCTGCGCGGGCAAGGATTTAGTGCGAACGGTCGTGTTGCTCTCACCTATGATACCAACCAGCCGTTTCTCAACCAGGCAGGGCAGCCAGTGGTGGCGCAAACGGACGCGCATGGGACATTCTTTGTGACGCTCAATAGCCCGCATGGGGAACGGGCCAGCATCGTATTGCAGCGCGCGACCTCGCAACAGGTCATGTGAAGTCTATCTTTGTTACCATCGCTGCTGCTATCGCAACACAAACGACGGGAACTCCCGCAGTCGCTACATCAACCGCGGCTGCGTCACCCATTCAACAGGGGAGTAATACGCCCTCTTTAGGTACTACACCAACGGTTGGGCCACCAACGGCTGGCATTACGCCGACAGCGACGCCAAAACCGCCAACGCCAACTCCCACGAGGGGTATTACACCTACTGCCACTGCGCACATTACACCTACCGTGGGCGCGAGTGCGAGTGCAACTCCACAGGTTGGCAACACTCCTACGGTTGGGACTACAAATCCTGCTGCTCTCAGTTCGCAAGATATCGCGGCCAGTGGGGAGCCAGCCATAACCGTTAGTCCATGGCTCTGGTTGCTTATTGGAGGGTACGCACTGGCGATGCTTCTATTTGGCCTCGCTGGTCTCATACGTAAACATTCCTGATATGTATCACCGGGTGATTGTCGGGATCAGAATTATCACGCTCCGACAAATTGTCGCAGCCCGATTTATCGCGGCCCAGGCACGAGCGCAGCAACGTGCCAGTCTGCTTGTAGCCTGGTTTCATAGTTAATTTCATAATCAGCACCAACAGATGGAGGTATACAAAAGTAACGAGAGATAGACACCTTTTGGTACTCGTATTATACTGGAATAGTGGTCAACAAGTGTGTGGATTCTAAGGTGTACCTTGAGTGCATCTTTTCGGGGGAAATACTATGCAATATACGAGTATGAGAAGCGTCACCGCTGTCATAGAACATGAACAGGGCAAGACATGGTTTGTACCCGAAGGCCCGTATGCGCTTATTATTGATGATGATGATGCTATTTTATCAGTGGTCATGCTATTGCTGGAGATGGAAGGGTATGCCGGTCTCGGTGTTTCTAATAGCCAGGAGGTATTGCCTTTCCTGGCGCAAGCATCGCCTGAACATTTGCCCACGGTTATTTTGCTCGACCTGATGATGCCTGTTGTGTCTGGTTATGATATTGCACTGAACCTCTCGCAACATGAGAAATTTGCCTCTATTCCAATCATCATCATGACTGCGGATAATCGAATACGAGACGCCAGTGCGGTCAAAGGAGCAACTGATCTGGTCAACAAGCCGTTTCAGATACAAATACTCATTGATAAGCTAAATCTCTATCTTACCGCACATCCTGAAACTGACGAAAACAACTAATGCCTGTTGGCAAAAGATGCCTTGAGTAGAAGAGACCTATATGTACGCAGAAACCAGAACTTCGCACTGGAAAGCCGGAGTAATGATTCGTATTATGCTCGCGTTCCTTTCAGCAGTAACAAGTTTTATGCTTGTATGGATAGTATTCGTTAGCCCCCATCTTGCCGCACACGCCGCACCATCGGCAATTCGCGAAACTGCTGTACCTTCGCCACTACCCTGGGGCATTGGCTTTGATACGAGCGGCAATGTCTGGGTCGCCGAAACCGGATGCGACCCAGACCCCCTCTGTTCTCCCACGCCAGGAGCCATTGCCCAGTTCAGCCAGCAGAACTTTTCTTTGCTTCAGGATTACGCGGAACCGGGCAATTTCTCGAATCCGCTCTTTCTGGCTCTTGATAGCAATGGCAATATCTGGTTTACGGAGCCGAATACCAACGCCATCGGCGAACTGATCCCCAACAACGGGAATCCCACCTGGCACCAGTGGACAGTGCCAACGCCGAATGCCGCACCCTATGACCTGACCTTCGACTGGTCTGGCAACCTCTGGTTTACCGAACAGGGTGCGAGTCAGATTGGTGAATTTAATCCCACCACTCAGCAATTCACAGAGACACCCACGCCCAGCGAGAACAGCAATCCTTACGGCATCGTCGGGCCAGACCCCACGACGGGCTCAATCTGGTTTACCGAAAATAATAGCTCTGTCTCGCGTATCGGACGGTTCACGCCGCCGCTAACTCCGCAACCGTTGACCACTGGCGCTATTCTTGAATATCCGACACTCAACAGGGTGAATTCGACGCCGCATCTGATTACCTTTGATACCTCCGGCAATATCTGGTGGACGGAGGGCTTCGATGGCGACATTGGGCGTCTCATCATCAGCCAATCAGCCAATAATACCAGCAACGGCATACGAGAATTTGCGGTACCGCCCGCCTGTCAGAATTGTAGTATGCACATTTCCGGCATCGCGGCCGATAGCGCAGGCACTATCTGGTTCGATGACTCGCTCAATTCGCGCATCGGCTCCTATGTGCCGGGTACAAACACGTTCTCCATGGATACTGTCCATGGCAGTATTGGCAGCAACGCCCACCCACATGATGGTCTCGCAATAGATAGCAACAATAGTGTCTGGTTCAGCGAAGAGTTCGCCAACGATCTCGGTGAGGCGATCCAGAGCGGCATACCTGCTCCTACGCCAGGTTTAACATCGACAGCCGCGCCACCACCAACAAATGGTGTACCGGTGAGCAAGCTATGGTATTTTGCTGAAGGAGCGGTGGGCGCGCCCTTTGTTGCTGAACGTCCGATGTATTGTAACACAGCCGGTGTGTCAACCCCATCAACCAGTGGCGGCACAGACATCATCGGCTTTACCGGTTGATTGGTATTTGGTGCCAATTATGATACAATTGCCAATCTCAAGCGTTATCATTGTAGGGGTCCGATTTATCGCACCCCAGGGGTCGAGCGGAGCAATGTGCCAGTCTGCCCATCCTGTGGCCGGACTATTTGTTCATCTGCATTATCGCGCCCCTATTACCCTTTATGGATGTCAACCACACCATACGTCATAGTAAGGATTATGAAAATTGATACGCTCTAAAAGCTTTTTTGTCAGCGTCATGGCGGGGGCAATAATGATTGCAAGCCTTGCCTTTTTCTTCGGTCCAATGCAAGTCTCCTCTGTCCATGCGGCACCGTTCTCCTCGACGGAGGTGACTGCTAAATCCTATAGTGTTCCCGATGGGACATCGTTGCCGTGGGGAACAACCTACGATAGCAAGGGACGTATATGGGTTGCGCTTCCAGGCTGCGACCCCAATCCAACCTGCAATCCTACGCCTGCCGGGCAGATTGGTGTATTTGATCCCACTAATGCTAGTTGGGTGACCGTCCATCAACTACCGTCAAACTTTGCCCAGGCGTTTTTCCTGGCCTTCGATAAAAAAGGTAATCTCTGGTTCCCGTTGCCAATGGCTAACGCCATCGGTAAATACAACCCTTCGACCCATCAGTTCAAACAATGGGTGGTTCCCACCTCCGGTGCCGGTCCCTGGGATCTTGCCATTGACGGTAACGGCATCATCTGGTTTACCGAACACTTCAGCAATAAAATCGGCAAATTCAACCCCACGACTCAGCAATTTACCGAAATTCCCACTCCAGCCCAGAATAGCAATCCTTACGGCATCACCATTGATGCTCATGGCAATAAATGGTTTACCGAGAACAATGCGTCTGTCGCCTTAATTGGCGAATATACGGCGCAGAACCAACTGTTGGAGTATAAAATTCGCAATAACTATGACCCCAATCTGACACCACACCTGATTACCGTTGACCCCAACGGCAACATCTGGTGGACGGAAGGTTTCGCCGGCAAGATCGCCCAGCTAAAAATAAACCAGGCGCAGCCCGGCACAAACAACGGTGTGACCGAATACGCCTACCCACAGTCTTGCGGTTGCGGCACGCACGCCTCGGGCATTGATGTGGATAGCAAAGGCAACGTCTGGTTCGATGACTCGTTGCAGGGTATCTTCGGTTATTTCCCAGATAGCGGTAAAGATGCGTTCAAGGTGTTCACTGCCCCTGACGGCCAGGGGAGCCATCCACACGACGGTTTGATGGTTGACCAGCAAAATCGCATCTGGTTCGATGAGGAGTTCGCCGGAAAACTGGCCGTCGCCACCAAAGCACCGCCAGCTTAATCTAAATGGCAACGGGCCAGAGATGACAGGCGGAATTTTGCGCAATGCGCAAAATTCCGCCTGTCATCTCTGGCCCGTTGCTAACTTCTGACTATTGCCTCCTTCTTAAGGAGATGCTATAATTTGACCACCGATGCGGTTGAGGCTAAAAGCATATTATAGTGTTGAGTATGTAGGCAAATATGCAGAAGAAATATATATGGCTTTTTGTCCTGAGCATTTTGCTTCCAGTCCTGGTGAGCATTCTCATCACCTTAGCACCCGTAAGTCAAATTCCACCTGTCCTTCGGCCCCTACTTCCTTATGTCTGGCCTCTCATACTCCTTTTTATAGTGATATTAACCGTTGTTGTCGTTTTACTGGCCAGATCCAACTGCTATGGCTACGGCAGGTTTCGTTGCAGGCTTCGCTCAATTTCTCGCGAAAGGACGTTTTTACTCTCCTCGCCCACTAGCTTTTGCCGACTCGCTGGGTGCCATTGGAATAGTTCTTAGTCTTGGTCTCGCTCTATCCGCGAACCATCTATTGAGTTCTTTTGGCGAGAATACATGGCTAAACGCTCTCATATGTTTTCTCATTCTTCCCCTCTTCTTGCTGATTTACGATAGGATAAGCAAACGGGGACAACGAAGGCTATAGTAAATATAGATGCAAAAGGGCGTGAGCGACTCTATTTCGAGACACTTGACTCAAACAACAAGTCCGATCTGAGCAGTGAAATAAGCGGGCTGCAGCTTGGCGACGATTTTCGCCATTATGGTGCTGGATCGCGTAATACACCGGGGATAGTAAGGTCAGCTTAAGCCAGCATTATAATACCCGCTAAAATGAACACTCTGCCCCTCTCGACGTAATCACCTGCAACGTGGTACAATGCCTTGCATTGGGAGTCCATGCTTACCTCAGATTTCATTGCATAGATACTCAACACACATATACGCATCAAGATGACACGTAATCACGAGTGAAGGAGAAACAGATGCCACGAGGACGCAATGGCCCTCCGCAAGATAGCATTGACAGCATCCTCCTCGCCATCAGCCGTCGCAACACTATAGACGATGATACCATGTCGCATTATTTTGACCGGCTCGATGAAGAATGGACAACGGGGGCGCGAACCAAAGTACTACACCTTCTACGTACCAATGATCCGTTAGCTCATAGTGCAGCCATGATCATTCTTTCGGAACTGGCAACGGATTTTGACCTGGATGAACTGGAAGACCTGGTTGCCGATCCTACGGTGAGCGATATGGCGAAACTCACGGTTGCACCCGTTCTAAAAGAGCTGGTACTCCGATATGGCTGATGACGGCATTATAGAATATTTGAACGACCCCGAAGCCGCCATGCAGCAGATGCAGGTTCGTTTACTTGAATTGGTGGGTCAGAGCGAACTCGGCGTAGAATCTGTGCTGGAGGACGTTCTCTCTATGTCCGTGGAACGTCGCCTGAGTTTCATTCACTGGCTGGGAGACAGTATGGACCCACGCGCCGCAAAATTGCTGATTCCTTTGCTGGAAAACGCCAATACGAAATTAGTCGCGGCGGCACTCGAAGCCCTGGAGCAACTGGGCAATTTCGCGGCTGAGCAATCCATTCCCGCCTTAAACTACTTTGTCTCGCATAGCTCGAATCGCAAGCTTAAAGAGCAGGCTCGCTCCATCCTCGGCCGCCTGACCATGTATCTCGCTCCTGGCTCAGAAGATACAGTAATGGAGAAGGCGCACAATTATTATCTTCCCTTGCACGAAGTGCGCGTCAGCTTTATTGATGGCAGCGGTGCGCAAATGATCATGTTCTCATGGCTGCGTCCCGATGGCTTGCTCAAAGGAGTCAACATCCTCTATCACGATCAATGGGGTATTAAGGATTGCTATGGCACCGACGAAATGGATGCGGAGCGTTGGTCCACTCTGGTCAAGGATATGGATTCAAAAGGGTTCGGCAGTTTTAAGGTTCCCCTTGCATATGGTAATGCTCTGGTCGCCGAGGCCCGAACACTGAATAAACGCACGCGCCGCAAACTTCCCGTTGCTTACGCCATCTGGCGCCCTTTCATCGAGGGAAGTGAGCATGTAAAAAAGCACGACTCGGATGCGCCAACAATGTTAGAGCTGCTGCCCTTAACTCCCGAAACGCGCTTATCAGTCTTGAAAGGCCATTTGCTCTTCCAATTCTCAGAGTTTTCTTCGTGGCTCTATGAGCCGCTCGACAAACTCGAACCGTTCATAGACCGCTACTGGGCGAATCGCAGCATGTTCGATGACCCACGACAAGGAGCTTCACGCGCTCCACGCGCTCGCGTCCGCAAAGGGAGCCAGAAATCGAAAGTGAGCCTGGACTCCGTAATTACCGATGCCCTCAATACCTTGATCGACGACACATGGCGTCTGCGCTACGAGGCCCGTCTGCGGCGGCAAGGAATGCTCTTCAAATTCGCCGAACGCAATGACGATGCCGAATTAGTGCGTGCCGTTGCCACCGCACTTCATCCAGACTCCGACGTCCCTCTGCTCGATCAACCGTTTCTCTATGCCATGCTGGCCCTTTCTATCGAACAAGGCCCTCTCCGCGCTATGGTAGAAGCTCTCGAAGCCGGCAATTTCGGCTCCGCTCCCATAGACCTTTTTCCCAATAGAGAGTAAAAATAACAAGAAACAGCAATGATAGGCAGACACACGGCGTGTGCCTGCCTATCATTGCTGTTTCTTGTTATTTTATTCCTATTCTCACGTGGTAGCTGAAGTACCAGGGAATGGCGGTAGTGCCAATGCGTTCCTGGGTCACCTGTTTGAGACGATCAAGGCCAAGCTCTTGCTCGCTCAGCAGGCTCTTTTGTAAGTAAAAAGCGAGGCTAGTGCTGAGTGTAAAGCCGAGGAACCGTTCCGCATTGCCCATCTCCACATTATGCATGAGGATTTCTTTGACATAGCGAAAGTGTCCACTGGCCTGTATACGTTCGAGATGTTGCTCTTTGGCCCACTTTGCCCCGGAGAAAAGCTCCAGGTTGCGTTCAACAAGCAGCCGATCGAATTGCTCTATGCACTCTTCATAGGCTTTTTCCACTTCCCAGTCCATCGTCGGCGGCAAATCGTAGTCATAGGCCGCGAAGACACCACCAGGACGGAGAATACGTGCAATCTCGGCGAGGGTCGGCGTTGGCTCCATCCAATGCAGGCTCTGGGAGCAAGTGACAATATCAGCACTCTCGTCCGGGAGTTCTGTATTGGTCGAAACGCCATCTCTATATTGGACATTGCGAGTTTGCCACCTTGAAGGCTTGCGGCGTTTCGCCTGCCGACGCATGTCAGGGTTCGGCTCAATGCCAATCACCGTATCAGCCATGTCTGCCCAGATATGCGTAGATAGGCCGGTACCGCTGCCAATATCTACCACACATTGGGGATATGACCTCCGGGCCAATTGAGTCAGTACGCCCATAAGCGCCATCGGTGGGTGAGGACGATAGGCATCATAATCTTCCGCTCGCTCATTCCAGATATCAATATTCGAACTCATTGTATATGTCCTCGTATCTGTTCTCACACTTGTATTGTTGTCTGATAGAGAAATACCTCTTTGCATTATCTCTTTTCAGAGATAGTAGCCAATTGCGACGAAAGAAAGCAACTTCCCTCATCCCATAGCAGATAGCTGTCATCCTTCGTCAACCACTTAAGAGTTTGAGAAGTTCTAAATGCTCTTGATGCGATGGGAGTTATACAAACATGAAAGAATATTTCTCATGTCTCATGGTAATCCATTCATCTATTCCATTTTGAGTACTTGTATCAACGAAACGAACAACAAAATAAAAAGTAATATATAGCTCAATTGCTTAACTCACAATAGAACTAAAAGTACTATTGTATGGACTTGATGAACTCATCAACGTATACGTTAATAGATACATGCTCATCAATATATGAGAGGGGAATAATGCGATGATTAAAATTGGTTCATTCGACAAACTGGTTGGCATAACGCTGGGAACCTATCGTCTCGAACAGTATCTTGGGCAGAGCGAGATAGGTCCCAACTTCCTCGTGCGTACTGATACGACAACCACCTATCTTTTGCGCTTCCTGGTCGGGTCTGCATCTTTACCATCGCAGGAGCGTTCGGTCTACCTGGAACACTTTCAGTATCAAGCTGGCCAGATTGCCACCTTGCGCCATCCGTACATCCTTCCCCTCCTTGACTTCGGCGTCTATCGGGACATGCCATATCTGGTCTCACCACATATCCCGCTCCGCTCACTGCGTACTCGTATTGACAAAAATGGCGCACTGAACACCTTCACCGTTGGTCGCTACCTGGACCAGATTGCCACCGCTCTGGAATATGCGCATGAACATTCCGTGCTGCATGGCGCCCTTTCGGTGGACAGTATTTTTATCCGGCTCGATGGTAACGTGGTTGCGGCGGATTTTGGTATGAAGAGCCTCCTCAATAGAAATAGACAGAGCATAGCTGGAAATCCCCAGCCCGAATGGAGCGATGGAATCGCGCCAGAGCAACTGCTCGGCAAGCCTGCGAGTCCTGCAAGCGATGTATACGCGCTTGGAGCGGTCATTTACCACCTTTTGACGGGTCACTCCGTTTTTGAAGGCCACACACTCAATGAAATGGCTCAACAGCACCTGTATGCCAGTATTCCGCCGCTCGCTCGGTGGCGCAGCGATCTTCCTGCGGGCCTTTATGGTATTCTGGCCCGTGCGTTAGCGAAGGACCCCACCCAACGGTACCATCAACCAGGAGCTTTTGCCAACGATTATCATCACATGGTCCTTCCAACGAATAGAACGCGGATGCCGTTTGCCATCTCCGAACCGCCGTCTTTACAAGCTAATGCTCCTATTGTCCCAGGAACATCGATGGCAGACATGCAGTTTACTGAAAATGGACGAAGCAAAAGCAGGTCGGCTTTCTCCGATCAAACGTCCCTGCCCCCGCATTCGCTGCATGGCTTCTCCTCTGATCTTCCCTTGAGTCCTGTACGTAGTTCTCAATCAATCTTCAAGCATCGCATTCAAGGCAATTACAGGCAAAGGTTCATACTAGTTGCCTCACTGGTCGTCCTGCTAGTATTTGCTATGAGTACAATTGGCATCACATTGTTCTCACAGAAAAGTAACGCGCTGGTGAATGCCGGCGGACAAGTAATGTTTTTTGCGAATCAAAGTGATCCAGGTGGGCAAACGAATGCACTCACTATTACCATCCAGCGTCTTGCGGCCCCTCCTGCCGGGAGTGCGTACTATGCCTGGATCATCA
The DNA here is from genome assembly GCA_963717105.1 of uncultured Chloroflexia bacterium. Classification (GTDB taxonomy): domain Bacteria; phylum Chloroflexota; class Ktedonobacteria; order Ktedonobacterales; family Ktedonobacteraceae; genus DATGJV01. The sequence continues at coordinate 441,071 of CAVQVL010000001.1, read as the reverse complement.
ACGAGCAGTCTGAGGCGGTTATGGGCTTAGGGAGGTTGACCGAGAAGAATCAGACCTGGTTTCTCACATATAGTGGGGCGAATATCAATGTACTCAATCTTGGAAATACGCTGGAGATTACCCAGGAACAGGGTGTGGTCAATGCTCCGACCGGCAAAGCAATCCTCGTCGGCACCTTCCCTGCCAAAGCCTTTCAGCATATTCAGCACTTGCTCGTCAGTTTTCCAGAGACGCCAGGCAAGGTAGGAATGCTCTCTGGCGTTGTACAGCAAACACATCTGTTGGATATTCAGGCTGCTGTATTGCAAAACGCGGCAGCCAGCCAGAATACGGTCGCAATTGAGTGTATTACGCAAAGTATGCTCGATATTATCGCAGGGGCGGCTGGTGCGCACTACCAGCCGCTTGCAGCAACCTGCCCTCAGCAGAATGTGACCGTGACTGGAGATGGCTTTGGTCTACTGGGCAAAGGCTACATAGCCGGTGCGACAGAACATGCCTCACTGGCACTCAGCCAGCCTGATGCAACAAATGTCATGCGGCAACATGCAGCCCTGATGGATATCGCCCTCTCGAATATTACCGGGTGGGTGACGACGATCGAGCAAGCTGTATTACACCTGCATGAACACCCTACTGACCTATCATCTATTCAGGCGATTGCGACACTGGCCGACGATGCCTATCATGGGGTGGATGTGAATGGTGATGGACAAATTGATCCAGTTACCGGAGAAGCAGGCGCCTTAACTGCTTATCAGCAAGGGCAGCTCATGGCAACATTGTCTCTCTCCTCCAGTGTATAACTATCTTGAAAGCTCAGCCGACACTGTGCATCTTTACCATAATGGATTCATGACGAGGCCGGTAATCAGTTTCGGGTAAAAGTAAGTGGATTTTTGTGGCATACGGTCGTCGGCATCCGCCACGTCACATATCTGGCGTACTCGCGTCGCATTCAGCAGCATTGCCGCCTGAGCCTCGCCAGCTTGCACTGCTTGTAACGCTTGTTCCGCGTCACGAATGTAACGAATATTCGTTCCCGCCGCCATATCTTGCGCATTTAATCCCAGTATATCCTCGACAATCAGCGTATGGGCTATCGCGACATCCAGCGTGTTCCATGCCGCCGAATGTCCGCTCTCCTGCATGCGTTGCCGCCCCTGCTCATTCACGCTCAGCAGCCAATATTGCCCCACGACGCTCACAACCAGTGATGGCACCTCTGTGCCAGTTTGCGCCAATTGCGCCAGCAGTGCTTCGCTCGACTGCGCGGTTCCCAATGGTTGCACAGTAAAGTATCGCGCAAGGTTCTCGCCCGTTAGCTGCTGGAGTGCCTCAGGGCGAAGGTTAAAGAGCAGACGATGCGTTGGTAGAACCAGCATTCCCGGATCATCCAGATCAATCAGTGCCATCAGCACAAAGTTGGCGGCATCAGTATCCAATAACTCGTGTCGCTGTTGCTGTATCTCCTCACGATACTGAAGGGCCGTTTCATAGCGATGATGTCCATCCGCGATGTACAGTTGCCGCTGCAGGAAGAAATCCACGATGTTAGACACCACTTGTGCGTCGTTAATCGGATGCAGGATGTGCCCTTCATTTACCTCGTCGGTTATCTGCACCTCGGCCCGCCCCGCGTAAGCTCCAAGCAGCCTGCGTATACGTCCCTGTGGATCATCATAAAGACACATCACCGGACTCAGGTTGGTCGCCGTCGCCCGCAATAAGTGCAGGCGATCATCTTTGGCTTTCGCCAGCGTATGCTCGTGGGGCAACACAATACGTTTACTCCACGGTTCCAACCGCACACGAGCCAGCAGGCTTGTGCGTGTATAGCTCTGGTTATCATAGATGAAGCGTTGCTGATAGAGATAATAGCTCGGCAATTCTTCCTGCCGCAGCACGTCATCCAACCGCCACTCGGCAAATGCTGTAGCCGCCCGTGTATAGCGGTTATTCAGGGGTGTGTCCTCTGCATATTCCCGTCCCAACTCAAGCCGAATCACATTATAGGGGCTTTCAGCATAATAGTTTGCCTGTGCCTCTGCCGAAATTACATCATAAGGAGGGGTCACGATACGCGAGAGGTTCCCTATCTTCTCACTCGCGTACCGTATTCCCTGTAAAGGTTGTACATCTGCCATACAAAATCACTTCGCTTTCTCTGTCAATTTGTACCGGTGATATCCCATTGGCTATTGTACCATCTTTTAAAAGAAGAAAATTTGTTCCAAAAAAGGCTTGACAGATGAGCAAATCCATGATAAAATCTTTTGTGTTGGAACAAATGTTCACAACATAACAACTGAATATGCTCTCCCAACCCTCTTATCTCACTCCATATACTTCCTCTTTTGGCGGTCGGGTGTTCCCCCTCTCTCCCTCTCCCGACCGCTGTAGGGGCAAGGAAATGCTCTTCCTTTACACCCTTTTGGGGTGCTTTCTTGACTTATCATACGTATGGACGCTACAATGTGGCAATCGTAAACTCAGATGCGCATTGGTGCATCTGCAAGCGAGCGTCATTACATGCGGATGTACGAAAAAGGACAATTTAGGGATGAATCCAACGTTAGCAGCTTATTTAGGATTTGTTGTCGCTGCCCTCATTCTGATCTGGGCGGTAATTGAGATAAATCAGAGGTTTATCCGACGCAAGAAAATAGACGCAAAAGACCTGGGTAACGAGGGTAACTGGATCAAGTTGGATTCTACCCGCATCAATACCTCGGAAGAACTGCTTTCCGCCGATGTCCGGGAGGTCAGTGAGGACAATGACGATGGCGAGAAGGACGACAGTCCTGAGCCTGATTTGCACACTCGCGCCCAACAAAACGGCCATTATTCTGAAAGCAAAAAGCCATTATAGAACTGATAAATGAAACTGGCTGCTGGCGCGTGCGCCAGCAGCCAGTTTCATTTATCAGTTCTATTGTTTAAAGACGGAATCGCTCCCCTGCGCGTTTATAGGCCGCTTCATCAGCACGGAAAGTATCGGCGTTGGTGCCGCGAGTAGCAGCCAGGAAGTTTGCCAGCAGTTGCAATGGCACGACTGTCAGCAGCGGCGTGAGTTCCTCCGGCAGATCTGCATAATCGCCAATCGTGAAACGCGACCAGCCTTCGCGCTGGAATAGTGCGGAGGTCGTCTCGTCAGGCGCGTCGCCAACAAGCCAGACATGGGGGCCAATTTCGCTGAGGGCCAGCAAGAAATCGCTCATACGTGTTTGTGCGCCACCTCTCACGCTGATGGGAATAAGCACATCCTCCGTTTCAAACGCGACCTGTGGTCCATGAATAGCCTGCTCTAGCTCAAACCCTTCTGCCGTGACATAGGACGCCTCTTTCGCTTTGAGCGCACCCTCCGGCCCCGTATAGGCATTCGGTCCGGCTCCCACAAAGTACAGCCGCCGCTGTTGTGCTACCGCATCTTGCGCAATCTGCCGTATAGTATCTTCGCGTGCCAGGATATCTTCCATCAGTGCCGGTATACGTGTCAGACCCTCTTCGATGCGCCGCGTCTGTTCGGTCAAACCATGCAGTGCCGCCAATCGCGCCGCAATCTGTCCCAGGCGTGTCAGCGTACATGTGTAACTGATAGAGTGGGTAGAAGATACTTCCTGCTCTACCGTCTCAATGATCGTATGCGGCCCATGCATCTTAGAAGTTTTGCCGGTGATACCGATCGTCGTCACGCCTGCCTCAAGGGCTCGTTCTACCGCCAGATTGCCATGCAGTTTACTGCCGCGATGGCTAATAATAATCACGCCGTCGTCAGTGCGTAATGGACGAGGATAGTGGACAAACTCGAACGAGCGCACCGCCCACGCATCCACTCCCGCCAGCCGCAGCAGATATTCTCCTACCGCAGCGGCATGAAAGCTTGTACCGATACCCGCAAGCAGTACACGACCTGTCTTCGCCAATTGTTCAGCCGCCTGCGTTGGAGCGTCCCAATCCGCCAGTAATGTACGTATCGTCTGGGGTTGTGCATGTATTGAACGATACAGCCCTGTCGTAGTTGATGTCATGAAATGTTTCCTCTCTGTCAAAATGGTATTACACATATCATACTCTTTCGTGGTTATGTTGAATACAGCCAAGCATCACCAGAAATATAGGTGTATGTACAGCCAAATAGCTACAAAGTCGTAGCTCGTTACATTTTTTCTCATAAATACGTATATGTTAATAGACTGCATAGCAAGCGTTTGCATACTATAGACAGTAGGGGTTTTCATTATTCCAGCACCCCGGCGGTTGACTCTTCACTTGCTTCTGTGAACTGTGTATGCCCCGAATACTGAAATAATACCTTATGTTTTCTACTAAGGAGCTTTTTATGTTAGGCCAAACACGTAGTTTTATTCCCAGCCATAATCAGTTGGATATTGAGCACCTTTCAGTTGAAGAGCGCGTACAACTCGGTGCCGAAAATGCGGTTCGTTGCATGGGCATCACCAGTAGTGATCGGGTGTTTATCATGACCGATTACGCACGCGAAAATATTGCCCGTAACATCGCGGCAGCCGCTCTTGCCCGTCACGCGGATGTCTCCGTTCATTTTCTCGAACATTATGGGGAACGCCCACTCAAAGAGTTCTCTGCTGTGTTGCGCAATGACCTTGTTCACGCTCGCCCAACCGTCACTTTTTATATCGCGACGGCAAAGCCTGGCGAGATAGCTTTCCGTATTCCTCTATTGCCGTTCCTCGCGCAAGAACTCAAGGTTCGCCACGGCCACATGATCGGCATAGACGACAATCTGATGGCTGATGGCATGTGCGCCGACTATGATGAAGTATTCAGCTTGACCAACCAGGTCTATGACCTTGTGCGTAACGCCAGAACCATTCATGTCACCTCGCAAAAAGGCAGCGATGTCACCGCAACGTTCCACAGGGATTGGAAATGGATACCTTGCCACGGTCGCTATCACACGCAAGGCGCATGGGGTAATCTCCCTGAAGGCGAGGTTTTCACAGCACCCGCCTCCGTGAATGGCGTCGTCGTCTGCGATGTCCTCGGCGATTACTTCTCGGAGAAGTATGGCGTGCTGGAACATCCGATCACTATCACCATTAAAGATGGCTACGCTACCGATGTCACTTGTGAAGATGCCGCAATTGCCCAGGATTTACGCAATTACCTGTTCTCAGTACCCAATGGTAATCGTGTTGGCGAATTTGCTATCGGGACGCTGACCAGTCTCAAAAAGCTTGTCGGAAACCTCTTGCAGGATGAAAAAATACCGGGCCTGCACATCGCCTTTGGCAATCCCTACCCGCAATTCACCGGTGCCGACTGGAATGCCGCTATTCACGTTGACGTCATTCCCAGCAAGTGCACCATCGAAGTTGACGAGCGCACTCTTATGCACGACGGCGAATTCATCATCTAGATTTTGCCGCCCGCCGGGGCCGCTTATGCATGGTGACAAAATAAATCGGCCCCTCCGAATATATTGACAGTGCAACGTATTGTTGCTAAAATCATAGCAAGCACTGTTTGTAGTAGGTCAGCTTTGCTCTGATATCCCAGGTATTGCACTTGCGCTCTCACATGTGGGGGCATCGAGAGGATTTGTGAAGTGTCGACAACCAGGGGACAGCATCTCATAGGAAAAGTTATCGGCTCATGCACGCTGGAAAAACTCCTCGGTTACGGAGGAACCAGCGCGGTTTTCCTGGCAAAACAGCATGGGTCGGAGCAAAAAGTTGCTGTGAAAGTCTTTCTCCCGCGTAACAGCATGACTGCGCGGATGCAGAGAGACTTCTATCTGCGTTTCCTGCAAGAGGCCGAAGCAGCCAGTAAATTAGACCACCCCAACATCCTTCCCATTTACTCGTATGGCGAACAGGATGGCTTACCTTTCATTATTATGCCCTATATGGAAGGTGGCACCTTGAGCGAATACACTGCGCAACACGGCTGTCTTTTGCTGAGCGAGGCGCAATGGTATCTCGCGCAAATTGCCTCCGCCCTCGACTACGCGCATGAACAGGGCTGTGTCCATTGCGATGTCAAGCCGGCGAACATCCTGCTCAATAGCGATGGCCAAGCCATGCTCTCAGATTTTGGTATTGCTCGCATCGTTCTGCCTGTTAGTGAAAATGGGGGTGCCGGTAATGCCAACCATCCAGTCACAAAAGTACCTGAGACCTTGATGGGTACACCTGACTATATCTCACCCGAACAGGCATTAGCACTTCCGCTCGACGGACGCTCGGATATTTACTCGTTAGGCATCACTCTCTTTTACCTGCTAGCCGGACGCTTGCCCTTCAGAGCCGACTCGACTATCGCGGTGGCACTGCTCCAGGTGCATGAGCCACCGCCCCTGCTTGGTCTCTTACGTGCGGATATTTCGCCACAGATTGACGCCGTTATCCAGAAAGCTCTCGCTAAAAAACCGGAGGATCGTTTTCAGACCGTCACCGAGTTCAGCGCGGCATTTGATTATGCTATCGCTACATCAGACATCTTCTTTCAAGCGAGCAAAGACCCTGCGCAGGCGCAATTTTTACTTGCCAGAGAGGATACCAACTTCAGCAACAAACATCCATCGGCGATTTCCTCGCCGGTTGTGCGCGTCAAACCAGTTCCACCACGCTCAACACCTTTCCGACGCCTTTTCATCGCACTGGCAATCATATTGATACTCGTCGTTGGTACCGCCGCCACGGCTGGAGTAATAACATCGCATTTCGCTCCTAAGATCCCCATTATTCAAACCACGACATCAGCTGGTCATACCCTCATCGATGACCTTGCCGATAACAACAATTGGCCTACCGATACAGGTCATACCTTCTTCTTCTTAGGCCAGCACTACTACATTCGGAATAGCTCCTCACAATTCGTTGCGCTCGCCCTCTATGCCGATCACTCTTATCATAACTTCCAACTCACCGTGACCATGTCCGAAGTCAAAGGCCCACGCAATGGAGCCGACTACTACGGTATTGTCTTCCGTTCAAACGATTTGCAATCGAGCTATTACCTCTTTGAGGTGGTGGCATGGGGTGGAGGTCAATATCAGTTTCTACGCTATAACGGAAAATACACGCCCCTCGCTGGTGGGTCCGCTCCATCGCTTATCACTGGCATTGGAAAAGGAAATACCGTCACTATAGTGGCAAAAGATGACACGTTCAGCTTTCTTATCAACGGCAAACCCGTCGGTTCCACCATCACCGACAAATCTCACCACGCTTTCACCTCCGGCGAGATCGGCCTCTACGTAGAGGAGCAAGGAACTGAAGTCTCATTTTCGCATCTCTACGTTAAGGCTCAATAAAAGCTCAAACATTGTTGTTGAAGGTAGGGACCTTCAACAAGCCAGTTCTCTGGGAAATGTTGTCCCCTGAACAGCCGGGGTTGTGTTTACCTCATCCCGCGTTGTACAATGAGGTGAAGCACCCGGTTCCTGGTTCCCAGTTCGTATCTCCCAGCATTGGCGATAGTTGACCGGGAGAACGCCACAGGGAACCAGGATTTTTTTATGGAGGAGGAATTTCGTCATGTCACATATTTTTCGCGAAATTGGCGGTTGCGTGACTGCACCGCAGGGCTTTCGTGCAGGCACGACCGCCTGCGGTATCAAATCTGATGGTGCCATTCAAGACCTGGCTATTTTAGCGTCAGACATGCCATGTATCGCGTATGGCATGTTCACCCCCAGCAGTACCCGCGCCGCACCTGTGCAAGTCTGCCAGGAACATCTGAAAAGCGGCAAGGCTCAGGCCGTGATTGTCAATAGCGGCAACGCCAACTGCGCTACCGGCGATGTTGGTCTTTTCAACGCCTATCGCATGACCGAACTGGTCGCGCAGAAGCTCCAGCTTGAGAACGAGATTGTCCTCTGCTCTTCCACCGGCATCATCGGTCGCCAGCTTCCAATAGACAAGATTGAGGCCGGAGTGGCACAGATAGAACTTAGTACCGATGGTGGCAATGCCTTCTCAGAAGCAATTATGACCACGGATACACGCCCAAAGCGTATCGCACTGGAATTTAAGATTGATGGCAAAACAGTGCGCCTCGGCGGTGTCACCAAAGGCGCGGGCATGATTTACCCCAACATGGCAACCATGCTCTGCTACCTGACCACCGACGCCGCTCTGGACTATGACTGGATGAAAGCCGAATTGCAGGCCGCTGTCGCCGATTCTTTCAACATGATTGCGATGGATGGCGACATGTCCACTAACGATACCTGCGTCCTCTTCGCTAATGGTCTGGTCGGCAACAATCCCATTAACGCACAGCATCCAGACGCCAGCGTGTTCAGCGAGGCACTCAATCGCGTCTTGAAATTCCTGGCCCGCGAGATGGCTCGCGATGGCGAAGGTGCTACCAAACTGATGACCGTGCATGTGTCTGGGGCTCGCAACAAGTCCGATGCCGTGAAGGCCGCCCGCTCTGTCACCCTCTCGCCGCTCTGGCAGTGCGCTCTCGCCGGCGGCGACCCCAACTGGGGGCGTATCGCCGCCGCCCTCGGTGCATGTGGCTGTGAACTTGACCAGGACAGCTACGATATTTCCATCGGCGATGTCCAGGTCACGCAACACGGCATGGCCACGCAATACGATTCGGAAGCCGCACGCCGCGCCATGGCGCACGAAGAGGTCATCATCACTATTGACCTGCATCTCGGCGACGGCAAAGCCACCGCCTGGGGCTGCGACCTCACGCATGGCTATATTGACGAAAACACCCTGTATACCCGCTAGTTCAAAGGAGAACAAACAGTATGACAACCACTAAACCGACTAAAACAAACAAACGAGATTGGGTAGCGTTAGAGCATAAATATTATCAGGCAGCATTTAAACGTCAGCCGCTGACACTCGTGCGCGGCGAAGGGCCACGAGTGTGGGACAGCGATGGCAAAGCCTACCTGGATTTCGTCGCGGGTATCGCCGTGAACGTGCTGGGCCATTGCCACCCGGCGATTATTGAAGCGGTGCAGCAGCAAGTGACGCAACTGGTGCATGTCTCGAACCTGTACTACAACACACGCCAGATCGAGCTTGCCGAACTGCTCGCCAAGCAGAGCAACGGTATGCGCTCCTTCTTCTCCAATAGCGGGGCAGAGGCTAATGAGGGTGCTATCAAACTGGCACGCAAATATGGGCGTCTCCATCGCGATGGTGCCTTTGAGGTCATCAGTATGGAGCACAGCTTCCACGGGCGCACGCTTGCCACCACGGCCGCCACCGGACAGGCGTATTATCAGGCCACCTGGGTGCCTATCCCCGACGGCTTCAAGCAGGTTCCCTTCAACGATTTGGAGGCTTTGAAAGCCGCCACCAGTGCTAAAACCATCGCGGTGTTGCTCGAAGGAGTGCAGGGCGAGGGCGGCATCTATCCCGCACGTAAGCAATATATTCAGGGTGTGCGCCAATGGTGCGACGAGCAAAATCTCGTCATGATCTGCGACGAGGTACAGGCTGGCATGGGCCGTACCGGCAAATTCTTTAGCTGGGAACACTTCGATGTCGTTCCAGATATCGTCACGATGGCAAAGGGTCTGGCCGGAGGTGTTCCCATCGGCGCCATGCTTACCGGCCCTCGCACCGATGTATTCGTCCCCGGCGATCACGGCACCACCTTTGGTGGCAACCCGATCGCCAGTGCCGCCGCCATCGCGACTATACAGACCATCCTCGATGAGAATCTGTTAGACAACGCAAAACAGATGGGTGCCTATTGGCGCAGCAAGCTCGAGGCGTTCTGTGAGAAATACACCTTCCTCGACAGCCCGCGTGGCCTTGGCCTCATGCAGGCGGTCAACGTTCAGAACGACCTCGCAGGTGCCATCGTCCAGCAGGCATTGGAGCATGGCCTCTTGCTCAATGCCATCGGCAACAGCACATTGCGCATGATTCCCCCGCTCACTCTCACAAAAGCAGACATCGACGAGGCCAACGAACTACTCGACCTCGCCTTGATCGATGTCGCGAATATGCCTGTCGCGAAAGCATAAGAGGCCAGGATGAAAAATTCACACGCATTTTGCGCGGCAAAATGCGTGTGAATTTTTCATCCTGGCCTCTTAAAGATTCATCTGCAACGCTGCTTGCAGATTCGCTCGGAATACATGCTCCGGCTGCAACAAAAACCCATGGCCGTTGGAGACCTGGATACCCACCTGCCAGAAATCTTTCAGGTATGGTGAATAAGGTTCCCATACGGCACAACCATCTACCATATGTTCCATAATAAAACCATGCATCGCTAGTGCCGGAAAGACTGTTGGGGTTATACGCGGCGATTTTTTCCCAAGCTCCCAGATCTGTGACATCACTACCCTATCCTGCCCCTCGCATACTCCACGGATTTTTTCCCATATCTCTCCCATACCATACCAGTACAGTTGCCGGACATCTTTTTCAAGAATATGGGTGTTACCATTCCCTTCCTCCTCAGGTACAAAAAGCATCTCCAGTGGTAAAAGGTTTGTAGGTAAAACTTGCAAGGATTGCATATTTACACCCCTTTTCAATATAATAAATTGGTTGGGGTTATACCATAAAACTCTTGTAAAGTCAATCCATTTTCACATGTTTTTCACATCTGCACCATTATGTTGAAAAAGAGATAGTCAAGAGAAAAACATGTTCAAAATGTTGAACAAAACGCCCATTGCTGATATACTACATCGTACTGAACTGGATAGGTATGTTCTCTCAGCCGGAACCGAAACATTTGACCACTTGTGTTGGCACAGGTGGGCTGGTACAGGCTTTTTGTCTTCTGCACCAGCCACCTCTGGCATAGATACTCAGGAGGATCCCAGGTTTATGAAGGTTTATAGGGCGGAACAGATTCGCAACGTGGCGTTGATTTCCCACGTTGGATCAGGCAAAACCTCTCTCGTCGACGCGGCACTCTATGACAGTGGCGCCGTCACACGACAGGGCAAAGTAGATGAAGGGAGTTCCATCTCAGATTACGACCCCGATGAATTAAAACGGCGCATGTCGCTGAACGCAACGGTATTACCCGTCGAATGGAAAAATACCAAGATCAATTTCATTGACACACCCGGCTATGCTGACTTCTCCGGAGAAGTCAAAGCAGCCCTCCGCGTTGCCGACGCGGCTCTCGTCGTCGTCACAGCGGAAAAAGGCGTTGAAGTTGGTACAGAACTCACCTGGCAGTATGCCGACGAGCGTAACCTGCCACGTATGATTCTGGTCAACAAACTCGATAGAGAAAACACCTCGTTCGATAACGCGCTCAAATCTCTACGCGACCGCTTTGGCACCAAAGTTGTCCCTCTCCAGATTCCCATCGGCGAACAGGCCAACTTCAAAGGTGTCGTTGACCTCGCTTCACAAAAAGGCTACACATTCGAGGGCGGCAACAAAGTGCAGGAGGTCACTATCCCGGCTGAACTTCAGGACACCATCAATAGTTATCGCGAACAACTGATCGAATCAGCGGTCGAGAGCGACGACGCCATGATGGAGAAATTCCTCGATGGTGAAGAACTGAGCGACGAGGAAGTTCTCTCAGTTGTCAAGCTGGGAACACGCACAGGACAACTCATTCCTGTACTGTGCGGCTCCACAGGCAAAAACGTTGGCGTGCAAACACTGCTTGATGCCGTCGTCGAGTATTTACCGAGCGCAGCCGAAACGTTACCAGATGACGTTCAGGCATTTGGCGATACCCTCTCCATGTTTGTCTTCAAAACTTCCGCGGCACAGGTCGGCACTATTTCCACCTTCCGCATCTACAGTGGAACGCTTAAACCGGATATGCATGTCTACAATGTAGAGACAAAGGCCGACGAGCGCATCGGCCAACTGATCGCCCCACGCGGCAAAATACAGGAAACGGCAACCGAGATTCCAGCCGGAGATATTGGTGCCGTAACAAAACTCACCAATACGCATACCGGAAACACGCTAGCTGGTAGCAAAGATATTACAGCAACGCTGGAACCTGTCAACTTCCCGGCACCGTGTTACACTGTCGCGATCTTCCCGAAAAGCCAGGCCGACCTCGATAAGATGGGTAATGCGCTCTCCCGTGCCGCTGAAGAGGATCGCACATTACGTGTCACCCGCGACCCGGAGACTGCCGAAGTGCTACTCTCAGGTATGGGCGAGTCCCATCTGCAAATCGTGCTTGAAGGCATCAAACGCAAGTATGGCGTTGACCTTGATGCACGCGACCAGCACATCACCTATCGTGAAACGATCCGCAAAAAGGCACGCGCCAACGGACGCCACAAACGGCAAAGCGGCGGTCACGGCCAGTTCGGCGATGTCTGGCTGGAGATCGAGCCATTGCCAATGGGTGCCGAAGAGACCTTCATCTTTGAAGATAAAATCGTCGGCGGCGTGGTACCAGGGCAATACATCCCCGGCGTCGAAAAAGGTGTACGCGAGTCGCTCAAGCGCGGGTTTCTCTCCGGCAACCCTATGCTCTACATCAAAGTGGCAGTAGTAGACGGAAAATATCATCCAGTGGACTCGTCTGCCCAGGCCTTTGAAATAGCCGCCTCGCTTGGTATGCAGGAAGCCGTTCCGCAAGCAAGCCCCACATTGTTGGAACCCGTCATGACCGTCACCATCACCGTTCCCGAAAATAATATGGGCGACGTGATGAGCGACATCAACACCAAACGCGGGCGCGTCCTCGGTATGGCCCCCATCGGCGATAACTTGCAGCAGATTACCGCTCAAGTGCCACAGGCCGAAATGCTACACTACGCGACCGACCTGCGTTCAATCACCCAGGGGCGCGGCTCCTTCATCATGGAGTTCTACCAGTACGAAGAAGTCCCAGCCAATGTCCAGCAGGAAATCATTGCGCAACACAAGAAAGCCCAGGAAGCTGGCAAAAAATAAGGATTTGATGACAAAGAAGGATGGCGCGGCACGCCGCGCCATCCTTCTTTGTCATCAAATCCTTATTTCCTCTTTTTCTTCGCGCCACCCTGCTTCTTGCCGCGCTCAAGTAATGCTCGCGCCTCGTCCTCGTGACCATGACTGAGCAGCCATTCACGAGCGCGTCCATGCAAATCTTGCAACGTAGGAGTGCCAGCGATCATCACCCACATCGCGAACTCTGGGTCCGCCGGTTGCTCGGCATTCCACTGATTCTCGGCTATAAGAAATTTCTGCACACTTTTGATATCCTGTGTGCGCAATACTGTATCCAGCCTCTGCCGGAAGTTCGCATAATCGGCCATGTATTATCGTCCCACCTTCACTATCAAGCATCTAAACTAATATATCTTGCATATTCCATAGGCGTTCTGCCTGCTGGCTAACCCATCCATCATTTCCTATGTTATAGCACAAATTTTCTTACTTGTCGCGTTTTTACAATACCTTTTGCGAATTGTGTGCTATTATAGCTCTGTACAGCATGAGAAGTCATGAGAATACTCAAGAGTTCTCGTTGCCGGTGCTGTACTCGGCAGTCAGGCAGTCAAAAATGTGACAGAAGGGAAAGAATATATAAATCGTTATATGCAGGAGAAATGGTCGTGGATTGAGGGAACGCATGGCATGCGCTCGCAACTGATAGATACCCTGAGCGACGCAGACCTCGCTTTTAGCCCTGGCGGGCAAAATATGACGTTAGGAGCCTTATGCCGCGAGATGGGTGAAATCGAACATTCCTACATTCAGTCGTTGAAAACCTTTCAGCAAGATTGGTCGTATCGCAACACAGATGCGGAGTTGGAGAGCAGCGTCGCCCGGCTCAAAGCATGGTATCAAACACTGGATGAAGAGATGAAAGCAACGGTTTCAGCGTTATCGGATGAGGATTTGACGAAGACCATTGATCGAGGTGGCTTTTCTATGCCAGCTGAACTCCAACTCGATGTTTATCTCCAGGCGCTACTGATTTTCTTCGGAAAAGCCACTGTCTTTCTGAAAGCGATGAACAAACCGTTGTCTCAGCAATTTCAGGAAGTTATTGGGTGATGAGGATCGAATAAGCGATCAAAGAGAAAGGGTAACGAGTAAGAAGTCGTTACCCTTTCTCTTTGATCGCTTATTCTAGAGCCGGAAGTTCGCTTTTTATAAGGAATTTGGAACAAACGCTTGACTCTTTTGTGTAAAATGCGTACAATGTCACACAAGGTAGACTGCTCGTCTATCAATAATTTCAACTGGCCGCCAACCTTATGTGTGCTATTGAGGTATTTCTTGCGTAATGACCAGATTTTCGCTGCCGCCTCGTTCTCGGATATCGTCAAGGAGCTTCTGCTCCACCGTCCGAGTGGCCTCCTCACTCTATGGCGTGCAGATGGCCCGCGTCAAGATGAAATCCAAATTATTATTGAAAATGGACGCCCAACCCATGCCCGGCGTGGTATGTACGAGGAATATATCAGCACATCTACATTACTCTGGCTCAACAGTTGGAGAAACATCTATTTCACCTTTCAGCTGAAACGTGCGACACTCCAACTACCCGCACCCACTGATCGCCTTCCTTCCGTGACGCGTCCATTACTCGCTATTACCCTGCCACCACCAATACCAGCACCAGCGTCGCCATCCTTGTCGGAAAACGCTTATGCGTCCGCTCTATCCACATCATCTCTAATCGTCCCGTCCATCACTTTGCAAGGACGCGATTTTCCTCTCACCTCTCTTCCTCGCTATGATCGTACCATCTTCTTACTCATCAATGGTCGGCGCACCATTGACGATCTCGCTCAACTGACCAGACGGTCACCGGCCGAAGTTTATGCCTCACTCAACCGTCTCCAAAAGCAACAATTGATCGTGTTCGGCTAAAATTGGTTCCTAACCTCACTCAGTTCAGCATACTGCGGTCATCTTCAGATGATTTCTTCAAGAGCATTTGACGAATAAACGGCACTTCGCGGCGCAGGATCGTGATTTCTTCCTGCAACCGTTGCCGGGTCGAGGTCATTTCCAAAAATTGCTGCTTCTGTTCATCTCCAATATCCAGGAAATAAGCAATGAAGTACGACAGGTCTTCGGGCAATTCCGGCAGAGCCGCGTGTAACTCTTGCTCGTTCGTCGCTGTCAGCAATAACGCGACGTAACTATTGAATAAGGCATAGGCATGCTTCGCATAGCGAACGACATCTTCCGCAGGCTCCTCAACATCTTCATACACCTCTACGAAACCTGAGAGGTATGGCTTCTTCCGATGCTGGCTGAGAATACGGAACCGCTGCGTGCCCATTGCCATCAGTGTAAAACGCCCATCTTCCAGACGGTCCAGATCATGTATCTCCGCCATCGTGCCAACAGTGTACGGCACCTCTTGCAAAGGAATGCTGCCTGGTTGCGCCAACACAACTCCAAAGGGCTTATCCGCCTGCGAACATTCGCTGATCATCTGACGGTAGCGCGCCTCAAAAATATGTAGTGGTAGCACCATGCCCGGAAAAAGCACGACATTCAACGGAAACAACGGTAACTCAATTGCTGTAGCCGACATGATTTTCCTCTCTCGCTCATGTCTGATTTCAGAGACAAAGCATGAAACATAGAGCTGTGTCACATTGTGGCACAACTCTATGTTTCATGCTTTGTCTCTGAAATCACCTCATAGCGTCGCAATAATTCATCCCGCGACATCCACACTTCCTGCGGATATGAGCCGTAAGTTGTACCTTGCAAGAGACGCCTGGTGCCTTTGGAATGATAGAGAACGAGCAAGCCTGTCATGAAAAAACGATCCAGCCAGTTGTACAGGGTATGCGGACGGTCACGCAGCGTAAAGCCCAGGCGTGGTGCGCCACGACTCATCAATGTGACAGCAAAGACGGCCTTTGGCTCAGTAGGAAAATCCGTTGACTGCATCCACGTAGCCAGTGCACGCATGTCCTCAGCAATCATACGCATGAGCCGCCATGAACTGACCTGTGATGCTGCTTGCATAAGCGTTCGATTACGAAAATGCAGATCAATAATTGCATCTCCCTTCTCTATCCGCTCCCCACCAGGCAACACTATTGGCTTTCCACGATAGCGAGTATATCGTACCTCTAATAACTTATTAGGAGCATGTGGTAACGGTTGGATGCGCATAAATGCCTGGTAGATACGCTCCCATACTGGCCAGAAAAGAAGAAAACCGCGTGCTTTGCCCGCCCGTGTCTGGAATGCCAGCCGCCAACCGAAACCAATGTTACGCCGCAGAGTGGTGGGAGAAACAGATGTCCTAGGTGCAGATGCCTCGGCCTGTGGGCAAATCACCTGTCGCTCACGTACCTTTAAGACAAACACCGCCCCTAACGATAGGAAGATGGTTGCCACCGCGAAAACTAGACGATATCCCAGTGCTGTCTGTCCAAAAACATTCGCCAATATAATGATCAATCCACCGAGTACTGGCGCGATGATTGCTGGTAGCGTCGAGGAGGCGCTCCATAGTCCCAAATCTTTGCCGACTGCACTCAGTGATGGCAACGCATCAATGGAAAGTGCCCAATCTACACTTGTATAGGCACCATAACCTAACCCGAAGAGAATTCCTAAAGGCCACAAAGGAAAATTGCCATTAAAGATCACAAAAGCCAGTGCTGCCAGTGCCATACAGAGCGTCGCCGCACAAACAACCGGCGCACGCCGCATGCGATCGGAGTATATCCCCAGGAAAAATGCACTGAATACCGCACCGACCAGTGCCAGGATCGCTATCGCTGCTGTCGTTTGCACGAAATTCGTGATATGCACCACATCAGCGAAGTAGTACTCGATAAACGTCAAGAAGAGAGCCAGTCCCATCATCACGGAAAAGCGTGTCAAGAACACCAGCACAAAGTTGTAGTCGCGCCACGGCTCAACCCAATTTCGCACGAACCAGTGCTGAAATCTCGGTCGAAACGGCACTTTCACCGCGGACGTTTGCTCTACTGTCGGCACGTAAGGAGCTTCATGTATACCAGCAACCGTTATCAGCACGCCAACCAGCAAAATGATGGCTGTCAGCAGGTAAAAGACGCTCGCACCATGCTCTATCACGCCCTTGCCAATCGAACTAAGGCTGACCTGGCTGAATAGCCACGCCGCCAACCCAAGACTGACCACATTGCCAAGAATCGTCATCAATCCCAGGTAGCCCGATGCCTCTCCCCGTTGCTCTTTCGGGACACGGTCCGGTAACAGGCTTTGATACGCAGCCGTCACGCCATTATTCCCAATCAAGTAGATCGTAAGCCCCAGCACGAAGATAGTCACATTATGAGCCTCCGTCAGTGTCCATGCGCTCATGAACAGAAACAGCGAGCCGACAACGATGTAGGGACGCCGACGCCCAAACGCGCTCGTTGTATGATCGGAGAACATACCAATTACCGGAGGAACGATCAATGACACAACGGCACCCATTGTTGAGAGCCACCCCAGAAATGCCGCTTGCTGGGCATTCCCTATCTGGCCCGGCGTGATGAAAAGCAAAATCTGCGTAGGTATGACTATTGGTAACAATGCCGCCGATTGCACGTTCAACGAAAACCACAAGACACTGAGAAGAAGCTGTTCCCGAACAGTCAGCCGGTGCTGTACAGCATGTAGGTCCATATGCTTTGCTTTCAGAATACTGAATACGCAACAATTATAACAAGCTATAAAGGAAGCCTCGCTATTTATAGTATGCCATATGTATTTTTGATTGCAAGCTCTGGTACCGCACAGGTAAGGAGGGGGCTCCACCTGACTACTCTTCAGCTGTTCAAGCTTAGCTATTCACGCACATGATGATAATGCACATGGTCGTGCGAATGGTCGGGCCAATGGTGGTGCATATGGGTATGCACCGTACCGTCGGGCGGCAATTCATCTGTGCTATGCATATGAGTCCCTTCAAGATGTTGCGCATGGTCGTGACCACGCCATACATTTTGTGGATTAAAGTTCGCTACCAATAAACTCTCGCCGTGATGCCAGCGGTCGCGGAAGATATCGTAATTCTTCTTGCTTTTCGTTGCCCGCTCATCCTCACTCAGGCTGTACCATTCGCGGTGGGGGTGCTTCTCAACACGCTCCACTGCAACAGGGGTCGTCACCACCCGATAGCCAGACGTTTTGAAGAAGAAACTGAAGTAAATATCCATCAAGCGGTAAAAGCGAAACTTCTCATCAATCCAGCCCACCTCCGGCAATAGTTCCCGCCGGAACGCCATCAGATAGCCCTCAATAGCATCAACATCTGGCCCCGTCGCCTCCTGAAAATCGCGCAGATCGGTCGTCACCAACCCATACGGTCCGACAACTCCAATACTTTCATCAGCTAGCGTCCGCGCCAATGGTATCCAGATATCACCCGTCACCTCAATTGAGGTGTCCATCAGTACAATTAAGTGACCCCGACTGGTACGCATTGTCGCGTTGCGTCCCGCGGCAAACCCCATATTGTGGTCAGCGAACAACACACGTAAACCAATATGCTGTCCATCTGCATCTACGAGGTTATCGCTACGCGCCAGTTGTTGGAGATATGAAAGTGTATCATCGGTCGAGCCATTGTCAATAATCACCAGTTCAAGCTTATGCTGGCTACTCCGACTACTGTGGCGACAAATGCTTTTAATACAGCGTTCCAAATCTTCGCGACTATTGTGTGCCAGCAAATTGATCGAAAAATCATACAGATCGGGCTGCCGGGTGCAATTCGGCGCACTGGCAGAACTAGAAATGATGGTAAACTCATCTTCCGGTCTGCGCGGCAATACCAGTGTTCCGTTGCGCGTATCCCGCACATCGTACCCCTCAGCATGGAGTGTGTCGCGCACGGTATCCGCCCGCGAGTAATCGTTGTGCAACCGCAATCCCTCGCGTTCGCGCACCTGCCCCGCTACCTCAGACGGTACTGCTGCCAGATATGTCTGCGGGTCAAGCTTTCGTTGTGGTTGGTCGCTCTGTAAATACCCTCGCAAATCGAAGCCCAGAATATGGTCGGCATCCAAAAGCAAGCGCACTCTCGTCGTCGGCTCATACTCGTTCGAGCGCAACATTCCCCACACAATCGCCATCGCACGCGGAATGTTCAGATCATTCTCAACCTCTCTTAAAAACGCATCTCGCCACGGGCTATTCATTACCGGTTCTTCCGCGAAAACTTTCCTCTTATCCGAAGTCAAGTACAATTGATAGGCCAGGTCGCGCAGCCGTTCCAATGAGGTTTGTGCCGCCTGCAATGCACGGAAGGTGAAGTTCAAACGACTTCTATAAAGAGCGGTTGTATAGAAGTAACGCAAGGCCATTGGATCAAAGCCCCGCGCCTCAATCTCCGAGCAGGTATAGGCATTGCCGGTAGATTTCGCCATCTTCTGGCCATCGGCGAGCAGGTGTTGCGCGTGTACCCAGTAATTGACAAATTGCTGCCCCGTAAAGCCTTCGCTCTGCGCGATTTCATCCTCGTGGTGCGGAAAAATATTGTCCACACCGCCCGTATGCAGATCAAAATGCTCGCCCAGATATTTCATAGACATGGCACTGCACTCGATATGCCAGCCGGGGAAGCCGCGTCCCCACGGACTATCCCATGCCATCTCGCGATCCGGTTCCGCCGGTTTCCATAACGGGAAATCCTCTGCATTATGCCGATCTCTATCTACCCCTTCGCGCACGCCCGCCAGCATATTCTCTAGTTGATTGCCGGAGAGCTTACCATACCCCGGAAAACGTTTGATATCATAATACACATACCCATTGACCTCATACGCTATTCCCTTTGCGAGCAATCCCTCGATGATCGCGATCATCTCTGGAACATGTTGCGTGGCACGCGGGAAAATATGCGCAGGCAGAATATTCAACTTTGTCTCGTCATCATGGAACGCATCGGTATAAAACTGCGCAATCTCCAACGACGTTTTGCCTTCTTTGCGAGCCTGCGCCAGCATCTTATCCTCGCCCCGATCCACCATCTCCTGTCGCATATGTCCCACATCGGTAATATTTTTCACATGCAGCACATTATAGCCGCGATACTCAAACGCACGTCGTATCCAGTCAGCCATCGTAAACGTGCGCAAGTTCCCGATGTGAATATAGCGATACACCGTGGGACCACACGAATACATCTTGATCGTATTGGCTTCTAAAGGGACTATCTCTTCAACTCGCCTCGTCAGGGTATTGTAGATTTTCATCGCCGTTTGCATGACCTCTCAACGCAATATACTTCTATTCGGTCTCTTACTATGTATACGTTTATCTGCTCTTCATAGTATGAACATATCTCATCATGTGTCAAGAACATTTAACCCACTTGTTAGCGAAATTTCAGATAATGCAGTGAAGGCGTAAAATGGCAGAGCCATTTTACGCCTTCACTGCATTATCTGAAATTTCGCTAACAAGCTATTATTGCGTCATCTCTCTGACAACCTGCTGCACACGCGCCCCGTTGGCTCGTCCTTTCGTCTCCTTCGCGGCAAGCGGCATCACTTTTTTGAACTCTTTTCCATGCAGTTCAATCAACTTCGCTACCATGTCTCGCAATTCATCGTCACTCAACTGGGTGCCTTGCAGGTATATTGACAGTATTCCTGCCTCTTTCTGCTCTTTCTCCACTAACTCTATGCGTCCAGCTTGCTTATACAAATCTATCGCCTGCTGTCGTTTCTTCACCTCTTGCTCCAGCACCCGTAGCGTGTCGCCCTCCGTCAATGGTTTGCCATATTCCGCGTTCTTGCGGTCGGTACGTGCCACTTCAAGATTATGAATAGCTCCCAGTGCCATACGCAACGTGTCCAACCGCAGTTGATCGCGTGCGCGTTGCGCATCCTGAATATCCTTGCGTAATTTCTGCTCAAGCGGAAATTCCTGTCGTGCCTCAGCCATACTATTCCTTCCTTACAATGAATACCTATGATACCTCTTTAGTATACTACATACCACGTGCCTGAGAAATTGATACAGATGCATGGACAATTATCTTGAATGTTTGCTAAAAACATAGTATGCTTAATACATCCCGTCGTCACTCCTAACGTTGTTCGTCGTAGTTCAACAACCTCTTTCCTATGTCGAACCTATAGTGCGACACGATGCCGTGTCATTCTTGCAAAGAGTAAAGGAGCGTTTAGATGAGTACAACACAGGCTGGTTTCATGCACCGCAGCATCGAGCATTATCCGACCAACTCCCGTCGTATCTGGTACCTGGCACTCGCGGTTGCCGCCACCATCATCCTGTATTATGAATCGTATGTTCTCCCTTCCGTAGCACCGCTGGTTCTCAAACAGTTTGGCTTGACCCTCGCGGAATACGTGTACATCATTGTCGTCTCCAACCTCCTCGGAGCTTGCGCATCCATCTTTGGCAGCCTTTCCGACCGTATTGGGCGAGCCAATCTTGTTGTCTACGGTATCCTCATTAGCTCTCTCCTCACCTTCGGTATCTCGCTGTCAGGCTCGACGCCGCTCTTCCTGGTATTTAGCTGGCTGCTGGGCATCGTCGAGGGCATTATCCTCGTTGCCACACCCGCGCTTGTACGCGATTTTTCGCCACGCCTGGGACGCGCCACGGCAATGGGCTTCTGGACTGTTGGCCCTGTCGGCGGCAGTGTCCTGGCAACAGTCGTTTCCAGCCAGACACTTCCTATCTACACGACATGGCAATCGCAATACGTCATAGCAGCCATTGCGGGACTCGTCATTTGTATCATCTGTTTCTTTGGTCTGCGCGAATTATCACCCGCACTCAGAAATCAGATCATGCTTACATTACGCGAGAAAGAGTTAATAGAGGCACGCGCAAGAGGCATTGACGTTGATACCACCTTGAGAAATCCCTGGCGACAAATGTTGCGTCCCCGTATCGTTTCCAGTGCCCTCGGCATCAGCCTCTTCCTCCTCATCTACTTCGCTGCCGTCGCTTACCTGCCACTCTACTTCACGAGCATCTTTGGCTACTCCCTCGCCACCGCCAACGGACTTGTGAGCGTCTTCTGGATTGTGAATATCGTCTCCGCCATCGTCGTCGGCCTCATCTCCGACTGGACATTGGTGCGCAAACCGTTCATGATTATCGGATCTATCGCAACCATGATAGTCACGATCATCTTCATCAGCCGCATCGGGCAACCAACAAGCAGCACGTTCATGGCTGTGCTGCTCGGTCTGTTTGGCATCACCATCTCCACCGCCTATGTCGCCTGGATGGCTGGCTATACCGAGACCGTCGAAACCGTCAATCCAGCCCTGGTCGCCACCGGTATCGCTGTCTGGGGCTTCATCATTCGCATGATCGTTGTGATCTCCAGTCTGGCATTCCCCATTGTCGTTCATACATCAACGAACGGCCAACAATGGGCCACCTGGTGGTGGGTCTGCATAGGCGGCATGGTCTTGTTCATTCCCACCGTCTTCTACACTGTCGGCTTCTGGCGCACCAGTCAGGCTCGTGCAGACACCCTCGCCAAAGAACGTGCCGAGGGTCTCATTGCCGAAAGCATATAGGTTAAATCCTTTGTGCAAGCGTATTTCCTCGCACATCACGCTTTTCGATCAGAACATGTGCGAGGAGATACCTGCCTCAGTAAGCGTAGGGACAGCTTTAACCTTGCGTGGTATGCGCTACAAGCGTGCGCAGTCCGGGATTGCCCTTTACCAGGCTGTCGAAGCTTCCTACTGCCCACAGGGTGGTAGGACTGCTCACCACCACGCCATTGAGTTGATCAAAAATGTTCCCCGTGGGCGGCATGTTCGGACTGGGAACAATACTCTACTGCGTACTGTACTGGATCCAAAAAGCTGGACGCATATCTTGAGTGTTGAGAACAACATCCATGCAAATTCGTAAGACAACGTCCTCTTAGAAACGACTACAGAGACGAAGGACGCGCATAGCCTCTAGAGTGGTATGGACATCTCTGGCCGATCCATCCTCGCTGGGCCAACGCCCATCCTGCTCTTGCCGCTGCTCTAAACGTGAAGCTGCCTGTTCGATCAAGGGATGGTTTGCTGGTAGACCTGCGAGAAGCAACGTGGACAGCAACCAGGCAAGATTGCTCACCGCTATGTCTGAGAGCCGTCGTTGCAGGGAGGTAAAGACCGCATTGGCCTCTTGCCAGTGGATGCGATACCACAAGCCTCCTGCGAGCCAATGCGCATGGAGGAACGTGGGCAACTGTCCTTCTTCATCGAGATGTCGTTGCAGGTGCCCAGAATGGACTCCATCCTCCATCCTCCCGTTGTCCGGCGAACAGTTGCTGGATAACTGCTGGCTTGGGACGTTCTCCATCCAGCAGATGCCGCAAGCGGGCCTGTTCTACCCGGTCTCCTGTAGAGCGAACAAAGGCAATGGCTGCTTGTCTATTCATTGTGAGCCCTCTCCTTCTTCCTCCAATTGAGCAAAAGGCCTGGGAACCATAAGAACAGCCACCCTCTCCGGGGAAAGGTAGCTGTCCCTACAATCTTTACGATTGGGCTTTCACATACTTGTCCAGAAAACGCGCAATTGCAGGGTATACTATCAGCCGATTCGCACGCTTGATGATGCCATGTCCCTCGTCGGCGAAGCGCATGTAATCTACCGGCACATTGCGCTGTTGGAGGGCCGCCACGATCTGTTCTGCCTCACCTACCGGCACGCGAGGATCGTTGGCACCATGCACAACAAAGAGTGGGGCTGTGATACGGTCTACGGAACGAATCGGTGAAATCTGCTCCAGGAATTCGCGATCATGTTCCAGGCTGCCATACTCCGCCTCGCGATTCTTGCGTCGCCATGGTCCCGTATGCTCCAGGAACGTCACAAAGTTGGCGATGCCCACGATATCTACGCCTGCCGCCCAGATGTCCGGGTATGTCGTCAACGCCGACAACACCATAAAACCACCGTAGCTGCCTCCCATTACCGCGATACGTTTGGAATCGGCGATGCCGCGCTCGCTCAACCACAGTGCCGCGTATTGCAGATCACGCACAGAGTCCATGCGCAGTCGCACATCGTCCAGGCTCTGATACTCGTAGCCATAGCCGGTGCTACCGCGCACATTTGGCGCCAACACTCCATAGCCACGAGAGACAAGATACTGTATTATTGGATTGAATAATAGGCGTGCTTGACCCTCTGGTCCACCGTGGACGTACACCACCACTGGCAAATTCCGCGCTTGCTCCGTCTCAGGTAGATAGAGAAATGCCGGTATCTGCCGCTCATCAAATGTTGGATAGTGGACCAGCGATGGTGTGGCGAACGTGCTACGCGGAATGCCACCCGTTGCGCTACGCGTCGCACGCCACAACGCTCGTTCTTCCACATCCCACACCCATATGTCAGAAGCATCATTGGCAGAGTCGAGCGTGAACGCCAATCGCATGCCATCTTTTGACCACGTCATTTCTCGAATAACCCCCGATGGCAACGCTCCCATTGGACCCGGCAATGGCTTACGCGCTCTATATCCGTGCGTCACGTCAAAGAGTTCCATTTTTGAGTAGCCATTTTGATTCATCACCAGAGCCATACGGCTACCGTCATGCGTCAAGGCCAATGCTTCGCTGTCCCATTTATTCTCGCGCAGATAAGTCAGTTCCGTTGTCGCAAGATCAAGCCATGCCAGCGTCTGAAATTGACGCCCGCGAGTACTCAGCAGGTACAGACCCTGTTTACCCTGGCCATCAGTTGACCATGCCAGAAAACGATGTTCCGCAGTTCCTTCGCTTGTCTCCGGCGTCAACATACGTGTCTCGCCCGTCGCAACATCCACTAGCAAAAGCCAGTTGCGCACATTCGATTCGGAACGACTGACCAGCACCTGTTGCCCATCCGGCGAATAAGCAACCACTTCATTTGTACCATCGTGTTGCAGCAAACAACGTATCTCCCCGCTTGCAATGTCGCGTTCATAAACATCGAAATAGCGACGGTCACGCTCGTTACTTACGTATGCGATACGTTTCCCATCCGGCGACCAGACAGGGGATGTATAAATGATATCAGGCTGCTCGGTCAAAGCCGTCAGAATCGAGCCCTCGCCCCGCAATGTATACAGTTGCGTCAGTTCGCTGCCTCCCGTATCGGCAGTGAGCAACAAGACATCCTCTACCGGCGAAAACTCCGCACCCGCCACGCGCTCACTGCGAAATGTCAGTTGCTCAGGCCATGCCGGTCGCACCGCGTGTACATCTACTGGCACACTCCACACCTCAGCCACACCCGTAATATCCGAGAGAAAGCTAAGCCGCTTCCCATCAGAAGAAAAGCTCGCCTCATACGCCGAGCGCACATTCAAGTACCGTTCAAAACTATACGTTTCTGTGGTCATCGTTTGTCCTAACCTTTGCTAAATGTATCCGTGTCTTGATAATAGCATATCTGCACAGTCCCTTTCAGGGCGATTCAGGGCGACGAGCCTCACAGAGTGCTTGCTCGTGCAAACGCTTGTGAGGCTCGTCGCCCTGAATCATTAGAAGATTAGCAAACATCCAATGAAATCCTGACAGAAGATGTCATCAATGATGTGGTAGAATAACCATACTGTGTTTTGTGATAGAATATCTGTACTACCAGAAAGTATTAGCACTGAGAGAAACTGAGACAGACGGCCCATCTGTCGGGAGCATCCACTTGTCTAAACGCGAATTCACTATTGCCGATGAATATCAGTATAATCGCCGTGGTCCCGTGCGTTGGATCGCCACACATCTTCTACGCTATAAACGCTTTATCGCCTGTTATTGCCTGGCGGCCATTACGACCAATGCCGTCTATGCTTGCGTTCCTTTACTGACAGGCAGGGCATTTGATGCCGTCTCATCAGGTACGAACAGCATGGGGCAACTTATCAGCATCACCCTGCTCA
This sequence comes from uncultured Chloroflexia bacterium, assembly GCA_963717105.1. Lineage (GTDB taxonomy): Bacteria > Chloroflexota > Ktedonobacteria > Ktedonobacterales > Ktedonobacteraceae > DATGJV01. The sequence goes on along the minus strand of CAVQVL010000001.1, from coordinate 415,292 downwards.
TCCTGGGCATTGTCCTGATCGGCGGCCTCTTCGACATCATTGCCCGTTTCTCATCGGAGATACTGGGCAAGCATGTTGCTACCGATGCACGCGACGAACTCTACGTGAATCTGCTCGGTAAAAGCCAGACCTTCCACAACCGCCAGCAGGTGGGCGATATCATGGCACGAGCCGCCAATGATATGAACCAGTTGAGCAACATGGTCGTTCCTGGCTTCGATTCTGTCTTTGACTCGTTTGCCGCGCTCACCATCACACTTGTCGTTATCGGGTTCATCAACATCCAATTGCTGCTGGCCCCTCTACTCTACCTGCCCGTCTTCCTGCTGGCACTGCGCCATTATACTCACCAGCTCAAACCCGTTTCAGGCAGGATGCGCGAGCAGTTCGGCAACATGAACGGCGTTCTTAACGAGACCGTTACAGGCATCGAAGTCGTGAAATCAACCGCGCAAGAAAACCAGGAACGCAAAAAATTCAACGAACACGCCCGTAAGTACCGCGACCTCTTCATCCGCAACGGTGACGTTCAGTCTCGTTACCTGCCGCCATTACTGCTGATCGTCTTCCTTGTGGGCGGCTTCTTACACGGCCTTTTCCTCGTCTCGATCAATCAACTGACCGTTGGAGACCTCGTCGCCTACATGGGCCTGCTGGCTATCCTGCGCTACCCAACCTCTATCTCCAACTGGTCATTCAACCTCGTGCAGTTGGGAGTCTCCAGTTCTGAGCGCATCCTGACTATCCTGAGAGAGGAGACGGAGCTTGACGAGAACGAGGACGGCTACCGCTCTGATATACGCGGCGAAATCGTCTTTGATCACGTCACCTTCAGCTATGGCGATACACCCATCCTGAAAGACATCTCGTTTCGTGCCGAACCGGGACAGACCGTCGCCATCGTCGGCCAGACCGGTTCCGGCAAAAGCACGCTGACAAAACTGGTCAACCGCATCTACGATGTGAACGCCGGGCGCATCCTCATTGATGGCGTAGATGTACGCGAGTGGAACCTGGACTCGCTGCGTTCGCAAATCTCAAACATTGAGCAAGATATCTTTCTCTTCTCGCGCTCAATTCAAGATAACATCGCCTATGGTCTCGGTCAAAAGGCCGACGATGCAGCCATAAAGCAGGCCGCACACGATGCACAGGCCCACGAGTTCATTCTGAACTTCAAGGATGGCTACGATACCGTCATTGGCGAGCGCGGCGTCACACTTTCCGGTGGCCAACGCCAGCGCATCGCCATCGCACGCGCTCTGCTCACCGACCCGCACATCCTCATCCTCGACGACTCAACCAGTGCCATTGACAGCGCTACCGAGGACGAGATTCAGAAAGCGATTCGTCGCGTCTTGCAAGGTCGCACCACGCTGCTAATCACCCATCGTCTTTCGCAGATACGCTGGGCCGATAAGATACTGGTCATCAAACAGGGCGTACTCGTTGATCAAGGCACTCACGAAGAACTGCTGGCACGCTGCGACCTCTACCGTCGCATCTTCATTCGCCACGACACGGCAATACCGACGTTACCTGACGCAACAAACAACGATGGTGCCTCACTATTGGATATCACGAACGGCGCAGGGTTGCGCGACGACGTGTATGCATACGATGCAGACAGGTAAAGGAGAACACTCTATATGGGCTTTATTATGGATGGCCTGGAGGCCGAGGCATACGACCGCACCTACTCTGATCGTCAATTGCTTGCGCGTATTGTTGGCTATTTCCGGCCCTATGCGCTCATCATGCTGTCTGTCGCCGTGCTGGTCGTGTTGACCTCACTGATGGATACCGCCTTTCCCATTTTGATCGCGCAGAGTCTTGACTCACTGGCGGCAACAAAATCATTGCAAACAACAGTGTTTCTCGTTATCGCCATCTTAGTGACCGGAGCATTGTCATGGATCTTCAACTTCCTGCGCCAACGCTACACTGCCCGCGCCGTGGGCAACGTCGTCTACACCTTGCAACAAAACGCCTTCGCGGCAATCGTCGCCCGCGATATGTCTTTTTATGATGAGTTCCCCACCGGCAAAATCGTGAATCGTGTTACTTCCGATACTGAGCAATTCGCGACGGTGGTCACACTTACGCTTAGCTTGCTCAGTCAGTTTCTGTTGTTCTTCCTACTCGTCGTCGTTCTGTTCTACATCAATGTCCGGTTGACTTTGTTGGCATTAACCATCATGCCCGTTATCATCATCGTCGCTTTAGGCTTTCGCAGCGTTGCCCGGCGTACTACACGCCGCTCATCGCGCTCGCTGGCACGAGTCAACGCCAATGTGCAGGAAGTGATTAGCGGCATCACCGTTGCCAAGAACTTCCGCCAGGAGCAGAACATGTATGATGAGTTCAAAAAAGTGAACGAGCAGTCATACCATGTCAACGTCCGTTCGGGCTTCGTCTACAACGGCATATTCCCTCTTCTCTTCCTGATTGCCAATTTCGGCACCACCATCGTCGTCTTCTTCGGCGGCCAGAACGTCCTCAATCGTACCATCTCGCCCGGTGAGTGGTTCTTGTTTGTGCAGAGCATCGGTATGCTCTGGATGCCTTTAACCAGCATCTCCTCCTTCTGGAGTCAGTTTCAACTTGGCCTCTCCGCCAGCGAGCGCGTCTTCGCGCTGATCGACGCCGAGCCGCGTGTGCAACAGAGCGACAACCAGCATGTAGGTCGCCTGGCAGGCCGCATCGAGTTTCAGGACGTACTTTTCAGCTACACCGACCAGCAAACCGTGCTGGCAAAGTTCAATTTGACTATTCCAGCGGGCCAGACCATCGCCATCGTTGGACACACCGGAGCAGGCAAAACCAGCCTCGGCAGGCTAGTAGCGCGTTTCTACGAGTTCCAGGGTGGCCACATTCTGATTGACGGGCGCGATATCCGCACGCTCGATCTGCAGGACTATCACCGCCAGCTCGGCATGGTGCCGCAGGCACCTTTCCTCTTTTCCGGCACCGTTGCCGACAATATCCGCTATGCACGCCCCGAAGCTACCGATGAGGAAGTCGCCACCATCGCGCAAAAAATCGGCTGGGGTGATTGGCTTGATGCTCTACCCGATGGTCTCAACACGCAGGTAGGCGAAGAAGGCAAAGCACTTTCAATGGGTCAACGCCAACTCGTCGCCCTTGCGCGAGTCCTGTTGCAAGACCCATCGATCATCATCCTCGACGAAGCCACCGCCAGCGTTGACCCGCTCACCGAGGCTCAAATTCAAGAGGGCTTGGACATCGTGCTAGAAAATCGCACCGCCATCGTCATCGCCCACCGCCTTTCGACCATTCGTCACGCCGACCGCATCATCGTCCTCGACCGTGGCCGCATCGTCGAAGAAGGCAATCACGATGCCCTGATGATGCAGGCTGGTCATTATGCCCATCTCTACAATACCTACTTCCGCCATCAATCGCCCGATTACCAACCTGGGACTGGATTCGTGCCGGTACGTGAGGGAGTGGTAAATTGACTTTAGGTGGACATTCGAATATATCGATATTATCGGGGCGAAAAGTATCACCAACAGAAGCCCTGGCTCATTCGGGGCGAATCGGGGGAATCGTTTCCTGTCATTCCCGTGTCACTCGTGCCGATTTTTTTGTCTGACGCCCTGACACTCTGTCTCTCCTGTACCACCCACCCATGTACGCTGGAACCTTTAGTTTAGATATGATGCCCATACAGGCAACTCCTATTACGATGACGATCACTGGGTTGCCTCTGTACGCAATGCATCAGGCGCACGTTGCGGTATCTTCGATTTTGTGTATGATCGCACGCAAAAGCGTTTGCGCTTCTCATCATTTGGCGTCATAAACTCGCCTGATCCGCACTCTCGCCAAGCATTTCCGTACATTTCATCGAAGGAGCTATGACACCCACAAAGGGAATACCCTGTGGGTGTCATGGAGTAGATATCGGTGACTTGAGAACATAGCTACGAGAGAGCCTGAGATGGTTTTAAAAATGTGAGGATAGTGTTCAGTTGTTCCTCGATACTTGTCAGGCGTCCCTTCACATCACCCATATTCTTTCTCAATTCTCGTGTGATTCCAACCTGATCAATAGTCAGCCCCTTCACCATTGTAAGTTCATAGGCGATGTTTTGCGGGACAGGGCGATATTCTGCTGTCGTTTCTCCCAGGGCTGTGATTCGCTCTTCTTGTGTTGGCATGAGGCTTTGCCTTTCGTTAAATGTTTGGCTTTCAGGCCAACTCTATTATACTCTATTGTATTCCGCTTGACTACCTGGATTACCATACAGAAACCATATAGTACTTTCTAAATATGACAAAAGGTGTCTTCTTTCTTCTGTATACTCAATGTAGCGTTTTGATTACTCACAGGCGTGATTTCAGGTATTAGACGAGCAAGCTCACTACGAATAGAAAGGACACATTGCATGAAATATGGGTTTATACTTACCGGCAAACCTGCGGAAGTCGTCGAGTTAGCACAGGAAGCTGAGGTTGCTGGCTGGGATGGCGTCTTCCTTCCCGACGACTGGACAACCGCCTGGATTGTTCTGACGGCGATTGCCATGCGAACACAACGTATTTCCCTAGGAACAATGCTGACACCGCTTCCAGAACAATTTCCCTGGTATGTCGCCGCACAGACAGCTACCCTCGATCACCTCTCTGGCGGGCGAACTATTCTGGCTACTGGTCTCGGTGTCCTGGAACTGGACAAGTTCGGGATGCAGGATAACCTGGTACGCGCACGGAAACTTGACGAGGCTCTGGAGATCGTTAATGACTGGTGGCAGGGTAAATCTCTGCGCTTGTTTACTTATGAAGGCCGCTATTATCGCTTACAGGAGATGACCGCCGATGTTGACTGGCACACCCACGCTCCATTGCAAAAGCCGCGCATCCCTGTATGGGTGATTGGTGGTCCCAAACAGAGCCAGCTCCGTCGTGCCGCTCGCTGGGACGGTGCTATCATACAAAGGGATAATCCTGATGAATTCCGCGAACGCAAGGCCACGATTGAGGCCCTTCGTTCTAATCCCTTGCCACTTGATATCATCACCGAGGGTGAAACACCTCCTGACGATCCTGCTCGCGCCGTCGATATTGTCCGCCCCTATGCCGAAGCTGGCGCGACATGGTGGCTGGAGAGCATGTGGGATTATGAGGGTGTTACCCGCAATTACGATATGCGCACACGCATACGCTCCGGTCCGCCGCGCTAATTGTACATAACCCTGCCATTTTTTCTATCTGGGACGCGACATTGCTGCGCTCGTCGCGATGGGTGCGCTAAAGCGGACCCCTACATTTGAAATGTGGGATGACCTCCTGTGCTAACAGTTGCATTGAACGGTGAACAAGCTGCGGCTTCATCCCACCAAAGTCCAGCCAGAACACAAAGTGCCTGCTATCCATGTTGGCCTGGTATCGCTCGATGAACCGGATCAGATCGTCAGGCGTGCCAAACCAGAGCTGCTCCCGCTCTTCAAGCTGTTGCATGATTTGCGGAAGATGGTCGGCAGTGTTGTGATGCTGGTGGATGAGATAGCGTCGTAATGCCTCTTCAGCTTGCTCCCGCGCCTCCGCTCGCGTTGGAGCAACAAATGAAAAGAAGATCAGCGGGAGTTCGTACTGGCTATCATCACCTCCTGCCACCAGATACTCGTGCCGGTACTCGTCCACCAGTTTCGCCAGCGTTTGAAAGCTCTCAGCCGTCAGGTGGGGCAAACTAATAATGGGCTGAGCAGCACGGCCGCGCTTAATAAATGACTCCTCTTTCACTGCTGAAAACCAGTAGCGTGGGAAAGGCTTCTGCACTGGGAGCACTGTGAGCCTGGCCCCGTCCAGGTGGTAGTAACGACCATCAAAGGTAACGGTTTCCCCACGCCAGAGCCGTTGGATAATTTCCCAGCTTTCCTCGAAACGCCCCTGGCCCTCTGAGCGGCTCTGCCCAAAAACGGCATACTCCGGGTCGATGCCGCGTCCGATACCCAGCCCCAGGCGTCCCGAACTGAGCAGATCAACAAGAGCATAATCCTCGGCAACCAGCAGAGGATGGCGCAGTGACAGGTTGGCAACGGCGGTATTCAGGCCAATGCGTCTTGTACGCTGAGTGGCAGCTGCCAGCAAAACCGCTGGATTGGGACACACCAATGCATGATGTGGGTTGCGCGACCCATGATGCTCACCGATCCAATAGGCATCGAAACCAAGTTGATCGGCAACAACGATCTGTTCAAGCACTTGCTCATAGAGTGCAGGAATTGTGCGTGAGCCATCGTCGTAATAGTCAAGCACGGAGAACACGCTAAATCGTATCACGATCTTGCTCCTTCTGTTGCGCTGAATTTTCCCTCAAGTGGTGGCTGGCCTCGACCCCGTAATCCATGCCATAAACCTCCTTGAGGCGGGTGACCTGTTCAAGAGTCTGGCTACTGAATGGAGCTTTCCCAGCAAATGCGTGGAGAACAATCCCCTCAAGCAGGTCGCCAAGCGAGATATCTAGATACTCAGCCAGTCCTTTGAGTACCTTGACCATCCGTTTCTCCATTCTCACTCCGGTCTGAATGCGCTCCACTACGATATCTTTGTGTTGCCGCTTGCTCTCTTCGTCCGGTTTACTCATGTCTTCTCCCCTGTAGTAATCACGAAGCTCGAAAGTCTTTATCTAAGTACTTATGTACCAATGTACCACAATGTATTATACCTGATTTCTTCCAAAAAGCTAGCGTGAATGTGGATATAAACATGGAGGAGGTTCCGACGCTTGCAACCATTTGCGTATATAATTATTTTTAACAGCCAGCTAGCTAACTGAAGAGCTGGTCTTCCCAATAAGGATATTGACCATCATGCCAACGCTATGAGCGGTAACTTTGGCCGCCACTCTCGTCATGAGGCCCCAGGTACTTTTTGCGTAGTGCTTGGACAAATGCAATTGCTCTTGCAACTGGGCATTGACCTTTCACATATCAAGCGCAGACGATTGAGTTGGATTTGAGCAGGCCCTGAGCGTGTTGGTGCTTGGTTCACTTTGACAGGAGCCAGCAGGCGCAGAGAGCGAGAGTGTTCCAGATAATTCTGAAGGGCTGCATCATTGTACGCCCCATCTCCCAGCAAGTGCGTGAGATGATGGGAGAGCGAATCCAGCAGTTCGACGACCGGTTGGTTATCGTAGCAATTGGCTGGAGTGAGCAGGAAGCCCAGGATGATCCCTGTCAGACTCACCACACTGTGGATTTTGCAGCCAAAATACTTCATCGCTTTGCTGCTGCAGATGCCATATCGGTAATCTTCTTCAGGAGTCTGGAAAAGCAGAAAGCAGGTGCACATATGCATATTCAGGAACTTTCGTTACAAACACACCATCTTGCAAAACAGAAAGAGTTCTATAGCACAACACTTGGCTTGCCTCTGCTGGCAGAGACAGCAGATTCATTCATGGTGCAGGCTGGCACAACACGCTTGCGTTTTCAAGCAACCCAGCAAGATGTGCTGTACCATGTCGCCTTTACAATTCCACGCAATACATTTACTCAGGCCAAAAGCTGGCTGCAAAAGCGTGTTCCCTTGCTGGACAAGGATGACGAAGATGAAATCTTCTTTGCCGGTATCAATGCACGTTCTCTCTACTTTTGTGATGCGGCCAACAATATCCTGGAATTTATTGTTCACTACGATCTGGATTCAAGAGACAGAAGGAACCTTTGCGCCTGCTGCTATACTCCATGTGAGCGAGATTGGTCTGCCAGTTGAAGATGTACCTGCGCTAGCAGCGACGTTGAAGGATACGCTCAATATCGGGCCGTATGGCGGTCCAGTTTCAGAGGATTTTGCATTTCTGGGCGATATCTATGGACAACTGGTTGTGGTCGAGGTTGGTCGCCCCTGGTTGCCAACAGAGACGGTGCTGGCTGATGTTGCCCCTGTCCAGATCACAATCAGTGGGCAACGGGAGTTACAATTACAACTCTCCTCATATCCATATGTCCTTACCGTTACTACTTCTTGATACAAAGCCTGGCTGGTTCTCTCATTCACGCACTACTGGCCACATACTTCCATACCATACATAACAGTGAAACGAACGAAGTCAAGTGTTTCTGTTAAATCGTCTCTTGTATGTTGATGTCGCCAGATCAAAGCTCTCTCGATGACTGATTGCCACCTGGGATCAAGTGTTTGACACGCCCAGGCGGCAGCTTCAGGTTTGGAAACGACAGAACCCCCGCTCAAGATGTAGAGTGCTCGACACATTGTCAAAACAGCAAATGCTTGATAGTCACGCGGACGTAACCACTCTGGCTCTGGAAGTTGAAACTGCCAGAAGTCCTTGAGCATATCACACACTGCCTTGCGCAGTTCGTGCGGAGGAATAGGATCAATCAATGTCTTAGGAGATGGTCCCCATACAACAACACCGTATTCACGTAGGATATGACGCTCAATGACCCAGTTGCTTTTATGCTGGGCGACGTGAAATTCCCAATCCACGCCAATTGTTGGATGACAGGCATCATGAGGATCATACCGCCGCAGTGCTGCACGCGGAATGTAGGAGCCTTCTAACCGTTTCGCATAGGGAAGTCCACTTGAGGTAATGCTAGCATGTATATCTCGCAGGTCGTCCAATACCTTTTCAGGAAGATTCTCTGTAGTAACGACTAGAAAGTCTACATCACTGGACTCCGGGTCAAAATCTCCCAATGAAAGCGAACCGTACAGGTAGAAACCAACCAACTTTTCATGTAGAACTGCCTGTACCTTTGCGAACAAAATGAAAAGAAGCGTATTGACATCGCCATAGGGCGTAGGGTTAGCAAACGGGGCCGAAGTCACTCCAATGCACCTCCTTAACTCCTACTCATCAACGCTATGTGACGCCCAGATATTGCCCGGCCCCTGATAACTTGGCCCTTCGCCAAAGACCATCTGCGTCGCATTATCTTCGTCTACCGCCATCTCGAAGTAATCGCCGTAGGGCAAGGTAAAGCCCTTATGGGTCAGATACGGGTAGCCAGGGACATAACTGGATACACGCACTACATCACTGAAATGTTTGCCGCCATCGGTGCTGCTGCGATAAAAGACATTCCATGCACCCGTGCGCGTATCCATCCAACCCAGGCGTACATCACCCGGTGCAGAGCCAACCGTCAAAGCGGGGAAGCAATGTTCAACGCCCGCCGGTGCCTCCGAGATATCTTCACGCGACGAATACGTCTTGCCATCGTCCACCGAACGGGCAAAGTAGATACGTTCCGGCGCGAAATTTTTCATATCCTCGGTACTGCCCCACAGCAGGTAAATCGTATCGTCGCTGCCAATAGCTATCGCATCCTGCGCACTAAGGTAGCCAGGGCCGCAAGGTTTACAGGGATACGGTGCACCGCTATTGCCAAACACCGTGCGTGTCCAGTGGACACCAAAATCGGTGGATTTCGCTACCCACAACACCACCGGGCCGTTGCTCTTCTTGCTGTGAGCTTTATCAAAACTGTTCCAACTGATAAAGATATTGCCATGCGAGATTTATTACAGCTCCAGCGGCAAGCGACATGCCAAACTTGTTGCTGCCCGGAAATACCTCGTGAACGGCCCAATGCTTACCTCCATCCAGCGAAACTGAACACCACGTATTGAACCCATCGTCATACGCGACCGCTATAGTTTTTCCCTGTACCACCAGTTCGTCTTTATCGAAGACCTGCGACTTGTGCGGGGCAGCAGAAATAACTACCGGCATACTCCACGTCTCGCCAAAATTGGTGGATTTCGTAATCTCGATCTTCGTGTCGGGGAAATTCTGCATAAATGATGCCCAGACCGTGCGTCCATCTACCGGATCAACCATAATCTGTGGGTCGTCCTGTCCGCTTTTTCCCGTATATGGTCCCGGAGCAACGGGACGCGGGTCACTCCACGTCTGCCCTTCATCATCGGAACGCTGAAACAGCAAATGATTGCGGCACCCATCGCACCTCTGCCCACCCTTCACATTAAAATGCTTGTACAGCGCGTACACATGCCCGTAGCGATCAGTCGTAATCGCCGGTTCCCAATCATCTCCCGACTTAAAACCAATCCGCGCCTGTGTGCTGAATTGCGCATGTACTGCCATAGGATGCGCGGATGCTATGCTCGGCGAAAAACACAATACAACAAGCGAGCAGAAAAGCAGAATAGAGGCAATGCGCTTGAACAGCCTGCAACGCAGGCCTAAAAATAAGGTGTTCATCGATCCCCCCTTGAAAAATCCCGTAGGAGCCGATTTATCGGCCTCATCGACAATTATCGGCTTTTGTCCATATTGCCGATAAATCGACGATGGGCCCGATAAATCAGCTCCTACAGTGTGATGAGTTTTTCAACGCGCAAGACAGACAAAGCTAGCCTTGATTGGTATTCGGCCCCTCGATTTGCCGTTGCCCGGAAGTGGGACCGCCGAGTTGCATCTGCTGCTTCATGGCTTGCAACTGAGCATCTACGTTTTGTTGTGCGGACATTTGTTGCAGTTCGCGGTCAAGCGGATCGTTGCTGCCGGGGCCGAGCAAGCCTTGATCGCCAAGCGCACCCTCCTCGACGAGAGCATCCATCGCATTGGCACGCGCCTGCATGGTCAGTACTTTGTCCTGCGCTCGCTGCATTGCCAGGTTCATCTCGCCCATCTCTTGCGAAATACCCGTCACCTGTTCGTTAATCTTCACCTGCGCCTGCGCCGCGGTGTACTGCGACTTGACCATTTCCTTCTGCGTGCGGAACGCCTCGACTCGTGCCGAGATCGTTTGCTCCATCTGCACCAGCTTTTGCTCTTGCGCCTTGAGCTGCTCAATTTGCTGCTCGTAGCCGCTTATTTGTTGCATCAAGGTCTCTTTGCGCTGCAATGCCTGCCGCGCAAGGTCTTCGCGATTGCCTTGTAATGCCTGCATAGCCTGCTGGTCAAGCTTACTTACCTGTTGCTGCACCTGCGTTTCCATCATTTCCAGGCGCTTCTCGTTCGTCACCACGTCGGCAATAGAGCGTTTCAGAGCCTGCAATTGCTCCAGTTGCTTGCTATACGAGTAATCCATGACCTGTCCAGGGTCTTCAGCCTTGTCCAGTGCCGAGTTCGCCTTCATATTGAAAAAGTTCGAGAGGCGTGAGAAAAAACCCATAATAATCCTCCATTCAATGTTGCGCCACTGCGCCGGTCCGATTTGATAATGATGATATGGATACGTTCGTCTTTTATAATAACACATACGCAAAATATGCCTGGTACCCAATTTTTTCACAGACGCCATGACGAACGGGCTATGTTATAATAGACAACATAGAGAGCCATATTTCTTACCTCAATTTTGTCAAAGGAGCAGAGGAGGATGAGTTACTTACCTGGCGACCCGACGGATCCGATGGAGCCAATGCAGGTAGAATTATTCGCAGCGTCATTGCGTGCCGATAGTACCGATATCAAAGCCTTCATGGAGGCACTCGCCGTCAAACTGCAAGGGTCGTTGCCCAATCAGACGACCGTTACGCGGCAGAGCGGCCTTTTTGCGCGTGAACACCCCGTGCGGGAAATTTCGGTTACACTGGGTGATTACCAGTACCGCATCGCTCGTGAGAAGCAGGGGCCAATTTTCACGCAACGGGCAAAAGTGGTGCGCGGCATCGTGTTAAAAACCGATCAAATACCATTGGAGCAGTGGATCAACGAACTCGCCACCTCGCTAGCCGAGGAGGCAGCGAATAGCGCACAGGCGCACGCCGCGCTTGAGCGATTCTTGCTCCAGTAACAGATAATTGCTTTGGAAAGGAGACCATCGTGCCGTTTTGGAAGAAAACTTCGCCCGAAGACGAAGCGGCGAGAATTCAGGCACAACAGGAGGCGGAAGCCAGCCGCGAGGCCATTGTAGCCGGAGGATTGCCACTCAACGCACAACGCCGCCTGCAAGAGGAAGTCGCGGCAGGCCACCCACTCTTCACAAGCGACCTGTCCACAAATGAGTTTTCGCTGGCACGCAACCTCGGCTACCAACCGCTCAGTCAGGTAATGGGTAGCTCCATCTATCAAGTTGGCTGGCAGTATGCCCGCAATTACACCTACAATACCCAGTATTCCGAATTAACCGTTCTGACTCGCGCCCACCAGCACGCGGCACAACTCGCTCTGAGCCGGCTCGACCAGGAAGCCTCTTTGCTCAAAGCGCATGGCGTCATCGGTGTGCGCCTCAATTCTCGTGGCTATGAGTGGGGTCAGAATATGATCGAATACACGGCCATTGGTACCGCTATCAAGCTACCGAACACTCCCCTACCTGCCCATCCATTTCTCAGCGACCTCTCCGGTCAAGAGTTCTGGACGCTCATTCAGGCCGGTTATTATCCCGTCGGCATCGCCTATGGCTACTGCTCGTATTATGTCCAGCTTGGCAGCAATTACACCAATCAATTAAAAGGCTGGTATATGGGTGGCACCTATAATCAGGAAATCGCCCCATTCTCGCAGGGTATCTACGATTCGCGCCACCTTGCTGAGCAACGTGTCATAGAAATGGCGAAACGCTTCAATGCCTTTGGCGTTGTCGGTATGCATATTGATTGCAAGCGCGATGTGAGCGATTACGAACAGGAGCGTGAGGGTTACCCAACGCAGTATTACATGGATTTGTCCATCCACTTCTCCGCTATTGGCACGGCGATTACCGCGCAACGCAAAGATCATGTCATTCCGCCGCCAACACCCACGCTCACCTTTACCGATCTGCGCATGGGACAACGCGGCGAAACGCGAGAACTGACAATTAGCGAATAACATAGACCCGTAGAGATAACTATAAAGGAGAAACCATACACATGTCTCAGCAAATACCGCCCGGCAACGATCTGCCTGGCCATGCCCGTGAACGCCTCAACCTTATGCGCCACGATGCCACACATCGCGGCATGTTCACCAGCGATTTAAGCGTCAACGAATTCCTGCTGGTACGTGAGGCTGGCTTTGATCCCGTTGGCCTGGTTGTCGGCAGTTCCATCTACCATATCGGCTACCAGCGTGCTAGCTTTAACCAGAACCAGGAAATGACCGTCCTGACACAGGCCATGTACCATGCACGCGAACTGGCGATGACGCGCATGGAAGAAGAGGCCAACGCACTCGGTGCCGATGGCATTGTTGGCGTTCGCCTGGAAGTCACCCAGCACGAATGGGGCGAATCGCTGGCCGAATTCGTCGCCATCGGCACCGCCATTCGCGCCCGCGACGGCAAATCCTACCGCAATCACAAAGGTATGCCCTTTACCTCCGACCTCTCCGGCCAGGATTTCTGGACATTGCTACGCACCGGCTATCGCCCCGTCGGTATGGTCATGGGCAACTGCGTCTACCACGTTGCACGCCAGGGTATGGGTCAGTGGTTCAAGCAAGTCGGCCAAAACGTCGAAATGACCAACTACACCCAGGCCCTTTACGACTCCCGCGAACTGGCAATGGAACGCATGCAGAACGAGGCCGTCAGCCTGCAAGCGCACGGCGTCGTCGGCACGCAAATCAGCGAACGTAGTCACGGCTGGGGCTCTCACGTCATAGAGTTCTTCGCCGTCGGCACCGCCGTCATCAGCATTTCCGACACGCACGAAGTACCCGCACCTGCTCTCTCACTACTGTTAAATGATTAACGAGAGGCAATGAAAAGTCAGCAAAGAGAGGTTTCGCGGCGCGAAACCTCTCTTTGCTGGAGTTCGCGTAAAACACTTGAGACTCTATATCTTTGGTGGCCCTTGCAGAATGCGGCGACGCATCGCCTCTAACGAGTTGCGTTCCGTGAAGAGGCTTTCCAGCCACCACGTCACACCAACAGCCGCGAAGGGATTGACGAGCTTACTTGCCTTCTTACTATTATTGCCCGGCGTACTCCCTATTTTCACGATATCAAACGGAGAATTAGCTGTACGATGCTCTTTAATATAAGTCGCGATAGTGGCTACGTCTTCCGGTTCCAGCCCTCCCTGTTGCAGTGGAATCACGCCATCCCAGCGTGCGGCACGCCGAAATGGTGCTTTATTGGGCCAAAAGCCAGCTACCCAGATGAGGATACGTGGCGTTTGCAAAGGTGGTGGCTGAAATGTAATCTTCTTCACTTTATACTGTGTTCCCACATAACCGAAAGGTTGGCCGCTCCACAGACCCGCAAGAATGTCCAATCCTTCATCGAGTTTCGCCGCTCGTATACGGTTATCAGCCTCCTCCCCGAATTGCGCGAACTCCAGGTTGGGAGGATCTCCCAGGCCCACGCCCAGGATCACACGTCCACCCGATAATTGATCAAGCGAAGCTGTCTCACGAGCAAGTATCCAGGGACGCCGCCGCGGCACAGGCGTTACCGTTGTCCCTAAGCGGATGCGTTCCGTTGTCATTGCCATAGCCGTCAAAGCAATCCACGGGTCAACCATATGCACAGGTGGGCGAGCGCGGTACACAATATGATCCCAGAGAAAGAAGCCATCCCACCCCGCACCTTCCGCCTCCCGGGCCAAAGTCGCCAGCGACCGCGCACTCGTTTCATCGCCAAAGTTCGGCAAGTAAAGTCCGTAATTCATTGCATTCTCCTCAAGTCACTTTTCAAAATATTGTATCACTCTATTCTCAACACCTCATGTCAGGAATCGGCGCGATGCGCCTCACAAGATTTTTGGCTGAATGTGAAATGGTGCGACGCGCCATTTCACATTCAGCCAAAAATCTTGTGAGGCGCATCGCGCCGATTCTATGATACTCTATAGAGACACGAAAGATATGGCGTTTTCATACGAATAAGGAGAGCTAACTTTCATGGACAACTTTATTTTTGACTTGATGGAGACATACGACTACGAGAACATTTTCTTCTGCCAGGAAAGGAAGCTTGGACTCAAAGCTATCATCGTCATTCACGATACAACGCTTGGGCCTGCCGCCGGTGGCGTTCGCATGATGCGCTACGAGACAGAGGCCGATGCTATAAAGGATGCCGCACGTCTTGCACGCAGTATGACCTATAAGTGTGCCGCCGCGGGTCTGCCATATGGCGGCGGCAAATGTGTGGTCATTGGCGATCCGAAACGCGATAAGAATGAAGCACTCTTACGCGCACTTGCTCGCTTCATTCACCGCCTCAACGGCCTCTATCTTGTGGGACCTGATGTTGGCACCAATCTAGAGGATATGGAGATCATGCGTACCGAGTCGCCGTATATCGTCACGCTGCCAGAATCCTGGGGTGGGCCTGGCGATAGCGCACCGGCAACAGCCTTCGGCGTCTTTCGCAGCATGCAAGCCTGCCTGAAAGAGGTCTTTGGCAGTACCAGCCCGCAAGGGCGCACAGTGGCACTACAAGGCATCGGTGCCGTCGGTCAACTTGTGCTGAAATATCTGATTGAGACCGGCGCGATTGTCACCATTGCTGATGTTGACGAAGCAAGAGTCTACGCGATAGCGGCAGAGTACGACCAGTACAATGTTCGTGTCGTCTCACCAGAAGACATCCATTGCCTTGATGTAGATATCTTTTGCCCATGCGCTCTTGGGGCCGTTCTCAATAATCAAACTATACCGGAACTGCAATGTAAAATCGTCTGCGGCTCCGCCAACAACCAGTTCGCCAGCGTCTACAACGGCGAGCAGTTAACGCAACGCGGCATCCTCTACGCCCCAGATTACATTGTCAGCGCGGGCGGCGTCATCTCCGGTCTGGACAGCCTCAACCCCGGCGGCTTCAATCGTCAACGGGCCATGGAAAAGGTTTCGCGCATCTTTACCACGGTCGAAAACATCTTCGCCATTGCTAAAGAGCAACACATTCCCACCTATCTCGCCGCCGATGTGCTGGCCGAGGATCGCATCACGATGATTCGCCAGGTCAAAAGTCTTTAAGGAAGGGTACCTGTTCATGTCCGGCAGCATCTCAATATCAGCGAATACCAAACAGGGGCAGGAGCAACAACACCCACAACCGGGAGCATTGATCACGCTCTTTCTCGCCCCCGCCTTTATTTTCGCCAACATGTACACCACGCAGGCAATTCTTCCCGTCTTCAGTACAGATTTTCAAATCTCTGCTCCCACCGCAGGCTTGACCGTCTCACTGTTAGTGCTGGCGGTCGCCATCGGCTCACTTTTCTATGGCCCACTTTCTGACCGCGTTGGACGCAAAACAGTCATGGTTGGAGCCAGTGCGTTGGTCATTATCCCCACTATTCTCTGCGGTTTCGCACCCAACTTTACCGTCCTTGTCATTCTGCGTATGCTGCAAGGCTTCTTGATGCCTGGCCTCACCAGCGTCGCCATCCCCTACGTCTATGAAGAATTCGCGGGCAAGGAACGCGGCCTCGCGATGGGTATCTACACAAGTGGCCTGACATTGGGCGGCCTTTTCGCTCGCGTCGGCAGTGCGGCACTGGCTGGCATCTACAACTGGCGTATCGCCATGGATATCTTCGCACTCCCCACACTGATCGCCGTTATCGTCATGTGGCGATTTTTGCCTGATACCCGCAGCAAACGTATAGCCGCAACCCGCAAAGAAATACCTTCCACTTCCGCTCCTCACAGGAGAGCTATCGTGCTACAAACCTTGCATGATATGCTGATGCACCTGCGTAACCGTCGGCTGGTAGGCGCATTCATCGTAGGCTTCACGCTCTTTTTCGGCTACATCGGCGTCTTCACGTTCCTACCCTACTATCTGACCGGCCCCACGTTTCGCTTACCGACCATCGCGCTCAGCCTCGTCTACCTGCTCTGGCTTACTGGCGTTTTCGCCCCCATGGCCGGCACCATTGCCGCCCGTATCGGTTCGCGACGCGCCATCGCCTACAGCATGGGGTTGGCAGCTATCGGCATGCTCATCTCGCTCATCCCCATCCTGCCCATCGTCATCTTCGGCCTCGGTCTGCTCGCACTGGGCATGTTCGCCACGCAGCCAGCCATCAACCTCTATCTCGGCAACCAGGCAACACAGGCAAAGGGAACGGCCGCCTCCATGTACCTCTCGCTCTACTACTTCGGCGGCAGCTTCGGTGCCGTCCTCCCCGGCTACGCCCTCCTCTGGAACGGCTGGACCGGCGTTATTCTGCTTTGTCGTGGGCATGGTCTGTATCTCGTTAATCACTGATTGGTTGTTGTGTGGGTAAATAAGCTACTCTATCAAAACCTTACATTCTCATAAATCGCCGCGATCGGTACAATAACACCAATGCTTTTCAGTTCCACATCATCACTGCGCCCGTACAAGTGCAAAGTCCAGAGTTTTTCACTTGCTCGCCGGTAGACATCAACGGCCTGCTCGTTGGTGCTAACGAAGGCGTATTCTTGCACGCTGGGACAGGCCCGGTAATAGGTGAACTTTTGCCGCCGATCTCTGGACCCGGTACTCGGCGAAAGCACCTCGATAACTACGAGGAGAGTAGATGATATCCCCTTTTTCTTGTAGATCATGTTGATCGCAAGTTACTGACACATCTGGATAAACATAATGGGTTGCAGAGATGCTTACTTTTAAATCGGAGCCGAAGATCTGACAGGATTTCCCTCGTAATGCAATGCTTAATTCGCTCGTAATATTGACACAGATGCGAGAGGAGTTGATTGTACCACGCACTCGCATAGTAACGATGCCGTCAATATATTCGTAACGAGCATCCTCGCTAGCACGATCAAGTGCAAGGTATTCTTCTACCGTCATCAAGATTCTGCTATCACTCATGATATCCCTTCTCCGGCTGACTTTATTGAGGGAATTATATCATGCTTTGAATACGTTAGATACGATGATACCAATTTACCACAAGCAGCATTTCATGGTAAATTTAACAACACGAACACGTTATAACAAGAGTTACGAACATATTACAACATAAGTGAGGTACATACATGTCTCAGTTAGATACTATTACGCTGGCCGGTGGTTGCTTCTGGTGTACAGAGGCGATTTTTATGAGGCTGCGCGGAGTCCAATCGGTCGTGCCGGGATATGCCGCATCGAAGGTGGCTAACCCTTCCTATGAACAGGTCTGTACGGGCAGAACTGGTGCCGCCGAAGCCATTCAGCTTACGTATGACCCAACTGTAATCTCCTATGAGAAATTGCTGGAGATTTTCTGGCATCTACACGACCCAACAACGCTGAACCGCCAGGGTAATGATATTGGTACGCAATATCGCTCAGGAATTTACTATCGAAACGATGAGCAAAAACAGATTGCCTTCGCGTCAAAAGCCGCACTGGAGAAATCAGGCTACTATAAAAAGCCGGTTGTGACAGAAATTGAACCCTTCACCAACTTCTACCCGGCTGAATCCTATCACAACGAATATTACGACCGGAATCGCTCTCAGTCCTACTGCCAGTATGTGATAGACCCGAAGGTTCGCAAGTTGCTGAAAGAATACAGCAGCGAACTCAAAGAAGAACACGCCAGATGATGTAATACTTGCAGAAAGCAGAGCAGCACTGTGGACATTTGCCAGCGGCAAATGTCCACAGTGCTGCTCTGCTTTCTGCAAGTATCTGTAACATGTGTTCAATGAACACGTTACTCTCGATCCGCCACAATCGATCCAACGCGATCCCCTATTGTCTTGTCACGTAACGTGAGGATCACAGCGTAGATGAGCGCGAGGACAATAACGCCCAGAGCAATCCAGGGGTAGTAGTTGAACGGCGGCGTTTGATTCGGTTGCACCAGTGCCCACAATGGAAAGCCAATCGCTAATACGCCCAGAACTGGCAGGATAAGATGCTTGACCACGGAAAACTGCTCCGGGAGAAACCTTCTATAGTAAAAAGGCAACGCCAAATTCGAGACAAGATAGGTCAGTGCTATCAAGATCGTACCAAGCGTAGCGATCTCTCCGAAGAACGTTACAGGATCAATGGTCCACCCAAAGAGGTACACGATAGCCAGGCTTATCCCGAAAAAGACCAGGAAGCTTACCCAGGGTGCATGGGTACGAGGATAGATTCTTGCTATCCAGCGAGGAAGCAAACCTTCGCGGGCAGAATTAAAGATCAGGCGCGATTGCGAGTTTGAACCGGCAATCATCGCACTCATGATCGAGGTAAACCCTGCAATATAGGCCAGAAACACCAGCACGCCGCTGATCCCCTGAGCAACAGTGATAAACGGAACTGCCGCGGCACTCAGGGTTTTCGCATCGTTGTTAAAGGCAACGACCGTGGCATACATAAACACGATATATGAGACCGCCATCAGCAAAATGCTGGAATAAATGGCTCGCGGTACGTTGTGCCGGGGATTGTTAGTTTCCTCCGCAAGGGCCGCGGAATTTTCCCAGCCCACGAACAGGTAGACCGCGATTGGAAACCCGACTCCAAGACCATTAAATCCACCTGAGATATTTGCCGGATTGAAAGGAGCCAGAGTGATCTGACCGGCGTGTGTTATCAGCGCAATAACCGATACCAGCACCAGTACGCCCATCTCGAATGCAAAGAAAATACCTGCCGTGCGCGTCGAGAGGCTAACACCTTGCACCATGAGGTAAAAAGCCAGCCCGACAAAGATCAGCGTGAGTATCTGCCAGGGTATGTTGATGTGAACGTAGTTCTGCAAGATGAGATGTGTCCATCCGCCAGAAATAACAATCACCGATGACATGGCAATAATGTAGCCAACGCTAATCACAATGGTCGTTGTGACAGCCATCAACGGTCCAAAGGTCTTGCCTATGAACGTGATAAATGATCCGGTTGATGGGATCGCACGAGAGAACTCAGCAAGCGTATTACCAAGCAGAGCAATAGCAATCGCCGCCGCGACAATGGTGAGCGGAGAACCAATACCCGCCGCCCCGGCAATAAGTGCTGAGCTAAAAAAGAAACTCATCGCCGGTGCGATGTTCGCCATCGTGGACGTAGCAATGTCCACCAGATTCAATGCTCCTCGCTGCAAACTCGGAGCTTCAAGAGAAACCAGTGTTTTTCCTTCAAGGGGATTAAAGCCGGATGACTCTTCGCGTGTACTCATAAGCGGATTACCTCTTTTCTGGCTAATCGCCCGATGCAACAGGAACGATGAGCCCTCGCTCATGCTTTTCCTGTTTCACATACTGTAACATATGGATATGAGCTTACACAAGAGATATCGGATAAAGCACTCGACCCATCCCGTCGGCTTTGATGGCTATTGAATTATCTCCTCATCAATCGCTACCATTTCCCCTCCACCTGCGCTCTTATATATCGATCATACACCTCGCGCACCCGCCGCATCGTCTCGTCGCTAAGCGGGGGCAAAGAGGCGGCGCGGGCGTTGTCCTCGGCCTGCTGTGGGTTCTTCGCGCCAGGAATGGTCGTTGTCACCTCTGGAAACATCAGTATCCAGCGCAGGGCGAACTGGGACAGCGTTGCGTCCGATGGTACGAGCGGGCGCAGCTCTTCAACGGCCTGCAATCCCGTCTCATAATCTACGCCAGAGAACGTCTCGCCCTGATCAAAGGCTTCGCCGTGACGATTGAAATTGCGGTGATCGGTTGGCGCGAACTGCGTGTCGCGGCGCAACTTGCCCGTCAGCAGGCCGCTGGCGAGCGGCACGCGTGCGAGAATGCCAACCTGGTGTTCGCGGGCGGCGGCGAAGAACTGCTCCGACGGATTGAAACGGAACATGTTGAAGATGATCTGTACGCTCTGCACATTGGGGTACGTAATCGCCTTCAGTGCCTCGTCCACACGCTCCACGCTCACGCCGTAGTAGCGCAGCTTTCCTTGCTGTACCAGATCATCAAGGATGCCGAAAACTTCCGGCATATCGTAGACTTCTGATGGTGGGCAGTGCAATTGTAGAAGATCAATGGCCTCGCTCTCCAGATTGCGGAGGCTGCGCTCGACGAAGCCAGTCAGGTTTTGCCGGTTGTAGCCGGATGCAACGTGCGGATTGAGCCGCCGTCCGGCCTTCGTGGCAATGATCAATTGCTCGCTGCGCGACTTGCGTACCTGCGCGATAAGCTGCTCAGAATGCCCATCGCCGTAGACATCCGCCGTATCAATGAAATTGACGCCGAGATCGATGGCCCTGTTCAGGGCGGCCAGCGAGGATGTATCTTCAGTCGGCCCCCAGTCGCCACCAATGCCCCACGAGCCGAAACCGATCTCTGAAATATGCCAACCCGTGCGTCCTAATGTGCGATAGTTCATAGTTGTACCTCAATTTTTGTTCAACCGCAGCGTCTGACTCATTGACGAGTGTGAAACGAACAGCACCATCAACCAGATCGCTATCACTCAAATTATAGCGACGATTGCCAGTCAAAACCACAGGGCGCTGTCCCACATCACCTTGCCGTTGGTAAGCTGTGGTATCAGAAGTGGTACAATAACCTGAGTATTACTGCTCATCAGGGCAAAGAGAATACAAATGGTAATCTTCAGCCGTCGGCTTAGATAAGGCAACTACGAACGTCGTTACTTGAGCAGGGAATCACCACTCCACACATACCTTGAGTCCCTATGGTGAAGCTATCCGTACCCGCTACGAAATGTTGTATGATACGTTGTTGCAAACTGAATGAATTTAGAGTAGTAAGGAAAGTTGAGAACTTTTATCCAGGACGCCGACACAGTAAGCGTTGAAAGGCCGCTACAAACGATGCCGCCTTTTCCTCTTCGAAAGTGCCCAAAATAAAGCGGTCTGGCCGCACAACAACAAAGCGGTCCTGGCATCTACGTAGAAAATCTTTGTCCATGGAACAGACAACAACAATAGGAAGCGGTTGCGACTCGCGCGACTCAGGTTGGTCGTTATGTGAATCGTGTCGCTGGGTATCCTTCTTCGTATTAATCCATTTGCTGGCAGCAGACATATCGTCTGTTTGTATACACACAAACCGTGCTCCCAGGTGCTCCCAAAAGTCGGTTTTCACTTTCGCGAAAGCTTCTTCTGGATTGGAATGGCAACGTAGCAAGGAAAAACCCGTACCCAAAACCTCATCGAGAAGTACACGTTGCCCTTGCTGCGCGATTACTTCTGGCTGAGGAAGCAGCGATCCCACCATTTTTCTATCCTTTCCTTGCGATTTGAAAAGGAAAAAGCCTGCTTTATATCTGGCTTGAGGCTTCATGCGCATCTCTACCACATATTTCCATATGAAAGGTAAGCTAGAGAGCAGCCGTATGAGCAGATTGCGGCAGAGGGCCAGGGGACGTGCCGTCTGCATGAAAATAGTGCCTAAAAAAGCTGCGAAAGCTACCATTTGAGCGGCGTGTCTGGAACGTTCCTTGTGATACGTTGCGAGGAGTTGGGGAGTGGCACGGTCCTGTAGGACCATAGCAACTTTCCAGGCGAGGTTACATGCGTCACGCAGACCGCTATTTAGCCCCTGGCCACCGAATGGGGGCATCATGTGGGCGGCATCTCCTAAAAGGAAAACACGGCCTTGCGAGAAGGTTTTTGCCTGTGCTGCATGGAAGGTATAAACCGTCTGGCGAGTAACCTGTGTTTGTGGGGACGCGTCAGCTTGTTGAAGCAACGCAGAAACAGTTGCCGGTTCCAGCATTTCCTGTTCTGTTTCGCCGGGGAGGAGCATAAATTCCCAGCGCCTGCCATTATGGGGAGTCGGTATAGATACTGCCGGGCGCCGCAGGTCGCAGAAGATCTTGAGAACGGCCGGTGCATCTATTTCAGCAACGGTATCAATGGTATCAACGACCAGCCATTTTTGCGCAAATGTCATGCCTTGCAAGGCAATGTTGAGAGAGTGGCGTATGATGCTTCTTCCGCCATCACAGGCGAGCAAATATGTGCATCGTATTTTCTGAAGTGATCCCGCCGGTGTGCGAATGGAAACGACAACGCAATCCGCGCTTTGCTCAACCGCCTCCACTACATGCTGAAAGCGCACATTGACGCAGGAGAAACGCTGAAGCCCAGCGAGCAAAACCGCTTCAAATTCAGGTTGATAAAATGTTGCGATGAGAGGATAACCGTTTCTCTTGTTTCCGGGTACTATCTTCGCCAGGAGCCGTTCCTTTGACACGCAATGAATAGAGATATCTGATACGATTCGGCTGCTCATAGCAGCACCGAAGCCCGCCGCCTGGCAGATGCGCATACCTTCATCATCGAGCACTATAGCTTTAGGAATATTGCTTAATCCACTGTTGCGCTCAATAATAAGCGTCGCAATACCTGCCATGCCCAGTAAATTTCCTACCGCAAGTCCGGTTGGCCCAGCACCTACGATCACAACAGGTATAGTTTCATCAGCCTTATATACTGCATGTAGTTGAGTTGACTCAGATACTTTATTCATCAGCATCTTCGGCCCGGCACTTTTTTATAAGACACGGGAAGGGCTGCAGCCGATGATATCCCTTCCCGTGTTGTTTATTTGCGAGCATCCTTCGCCTTTAATGCTATGCCAATGGTAATGAGCAGCAAAAGAATGATAGCACCCAGACAGGCCCACGCGAGCAAAACACGATGCGTGGCATCAGACTGGCTAAAAGTTGAGAAAAGAGTGCCGTGATAGCTGGGATCACTTCCGATTAAGCTATCTTTACCGGTCGTCTCACTATGGACCCCCAGGGAGGAACTTAACGCAATCATCGCCCAACGGGAGGGGAAAATCATCGCAAAGATTTGCAATGGCCAGTCTTTGAGTGGAATGATGACGCCAGCAAAGACCACCTGCGGCAAGAGGATGATCGGAATAAAGCTGGTGGCACTGTCATTATTGGAAGAGACCGCGGAGATGGTCAAACCTACTAACAGACCGGCCAGGGAAGAGAGGACAAACGTGATCAATACTTCGAGCGCGATGGGTAGGAAGATACCCTGGTGCAACGGCTCGACCAAAGACGTCACCAGGAGAAGGATGACGCTTTGGACTATGCTGAGAAAGCCCAGCACAACAAGTTTAGAGAACACGTACGGCAGGATGCCCAGATTGACGGCCCGCTCGCGCCGGTAGATGGGCGCCTCTTTAACGATCTCGCGATAGCCGTTAATGGTGCCAAAGAGCACTGTGGCAAAGGAGAGGATGAAGAGTACGGTTTGCGCGCCCGCTCCTGAGCTAGGAAGGATAAAATCCTGCAGTGCTTTGTTGACATTGCCGCCTCTTTGCGTTGAGACGTAATTCTGGCCGGCGGCATCAGTGTTGAGAAACGTGACGATCTGATTACAATCCACCGGCCCGCTTTTGCCATGGGTATTGATGCCTAAAGCCCCGGTTGGGTTATCAGGCAAATGAATTGCGGAGGATGTATAAATTTGTGGAACGCATTGAACGACATTATTTGGACCGAAGACATTCGACCCGAAGCCAAGCTCAAACCTGACCATCGACATGATGAGCAGGCCGATGATTGGTGCTTGTAAAAGCAGTATAGTCAAGGTGGGTTTATCATTTTTGAGCAGCTCCATGTAGCGCAGAGAGAGCAGCCAGAACTGCTTGAGTGGATTTCCTCGCTTCCTTGCTTTGAGCGGCTTGACCGGCTGATGTCCATTGCTGGCAGTAATATTACTGGTGGCCGTATGCAACGGTTCAAAAACATACTTCTTGTAGTCTTCCGATGACTTAAAGCGGGCCTCTGCCTCCATAGGGATATTTGGATTCTCGTCCGTCGGCTCCAGGCTCGTGTAGATCTCAGAAAAGTCGGTCTTACCAAAATACTGTTTTGCCTCTTCAGGCGGCCCAAAGTAGGCTACTCGCCCATCCTTGACCAGGAAGCAGACATAGTCACAGGTATTGATATTATTGGTGGCGTGTGTGACCAGTATGATAGTGTGACCTTTATCAGCCAATTTACGCAGGAGGAACATCATCTTGCGATCCAGGCCGGGATCAAGCCCTGAAGTAGGTTCATCCAGGAAGAAGAGACTGGGATTGGCGAGCAATTCCAGGGCAATAGAAACGCGCTTGCGCTGTCCGCCGGAAAGCTTACTGACCAGCAGCTTACGGCGTCCTGTCATCTCCACATCTTCAAGAACCTCGTTGATGCGTTGCCGAATCTGCGCATCCGTAAAGTCGTTTGGTAGCCGCATCTTCGCCGCGTAATAGAGTGCCCGTTCGACGGTCAAATCGCGGTGAACAATGTCATCCTGGGGGACATACCCCAGCTGGGTGCTGAAGGCCGCCAGATTGCGGTAATAATCCCGCCCATTATAGAGAACTTTCCCTTCATGGGCAGGTCGCAGACCATTGAGGGCATCCATCAGCGTTGATTTGCCCGCGCCAGAACCACCTACCAGTGCGACGAATTTGCGTGGGGGAATACTGATGGAAATGTCACTCAGCAGTGGAACGCCTTTATTGCCGGTCTTTTTGAGATCAATGGCATCGATACGAATGAAATTTGTCTCGTCATATTGTGTGAGTTGATCAGCCTCGTAAACGAGGCGAAATGGCCCAATACGTATTTCATCACCTAGCCTGAGCAGGTAATTGCTGGTCAGTTCAGAGTTGACATACATGTGGTTCGTGCTATTCAGATCGATGATGCGATAGGTTCCACCTTCCTGGATCATGTGTGCATGATGCGCTGAAACCTGCGGATGGGCCAGTACCACGGTATTGTCAGATTTGCGTCCAATAGTGATTTCGCTCTTGCCCAGGCGAATAGGCTGCACCGGAGGTAATATTTCTTCCTGCTCTGTGCCTGTCCCATCATTGTAGACGAGTGTGACGAGGGTACCGTTCTCATCACCAATGCGGAAAATGTCGCCTTTGGTTAAGACCTTGCTGAATTGCTCATCACCACGAATTTTACGACCCTGATAGAGCAGACCATTTAACGTGCCTGGCCTTGCCGGGTGTGGATGGATGAGAACGAATTGTCCCCCCTGACGAATGATCTGAAGATGGTGGGTAGAGACAATACCACCATCTTTGATCGAGATATCATTGCTCGCATCCCGTCCGATGTTAACGACCTCTTTCAAGAGCGGATACGACTGTTTGCTGCCGTGAATATTGGTACTTACTTCAAGAGAGGGCAGGTCCTGCGCGATTTGTGTTTCATCGGGACGTGTACTGATACCCTTAATATGCTCTGCAGAACGCTGCTGCGCTTGAACAGGAGGTAGCACTGAATTTCGTGGAGGTAATGACTCAGGGATCGTTCGAGATGGAGGCAGCGGCTCTACCAACATTTCAGGCTCAATAAGAAAAAGAAAAGAAGTATCTTCCCCTAAACCAATGGTGGCATTACTAGTGATTGTAGCTTGCTGTACCTCTTGTTCATTAACAGTGAGTGTATTCTGCGAAGCAAGTTTCTCAATACTCCATGAGCCGTTATACCATAGAAGACGGGCATGAATTCTCGAAACTTTCTGGTCGCCTTGCACAACAATATCATTGCTTCTATCGCGACCAATCGTGACGGATGGCTTACGAATGGGCAATGTTTGTCCTGCAAGTGGCCCTTTCAGGAATCTGATCGACATCCGACCCAATGGTGTATTCCCATCATTCATGTGTTATCTCCTAAAATAGTCTATCATAGACAGATTAAAATAGCGATGATCGCCACTCTCTCAGGCTCACCCGCTACAGCCTGAGAGCTATAAACCACCCCCCCGTCAGTATAAGACAGAATAGTGCAACGAGGTAAAAGTACACTTTCCGCGTTCGCCTCGGCCTTTCTGGCCGAAAGAATAGGAGTAATATCACTAAACCCAGGCCTGTACAAATAAGTATTGGTATCATCAGCCAGAGTTGAGCAGGCACAAGCTGCGAGACTGTAAGGACACCGATCAGCACAACTGTCAGAGCAAGGAGAAGAGGACAGGCAATAAACGAACCCTTCACACCTAGCACCACGGCAAGCGTATTAGCATGGCTTGCTGCATCTTCCTCTACGTCAGGCAAGGCATTGGCAAGATTCAGTGCAACACCCAGCAAAGCACCGATGGGTATAAACCAGATGACCATAGATGGTATGCGCCCTACGCCGGCAAAAGCATACAGCGGGAGCAACGGCATAGCCAGGGCAAAAAGGATACCACTTAAGGGAGTTGACTTCAGGCCAAGGTTGTACACTTGTCCTAACACAAGATAACCAAGTGCGGCAAGCAAAGCGAAGAGATTAAGCGGCACCAATATGACTACCATGACCACAATCATGAAAAGACCAACCAGGAGTGCCTCGTGGGGGCGTACCAGACCGAGGACAATAGGCTTATTTTTCCCGCTGGCCGCGTCGAGACGACGGTCACAATAGTCATTGAGTATGCCAATGGAAAATTGCATAGCAGCCTGTCCGGCAAGGAGAAGAAGAATGATTGCCCAGGGAGGTTGCGGCCATGTAGCTCGCACCGCAAATAGCGCGACAACCAATAGTATGAATACAATAGGCTCTACATGGGCAAGCATCCAGAAACCGACAATGATATCACCCACACTACGTTTCTTCTTGAGTTCCATGTGTTAAAACTCCTTGCCCCTATACATCCGTAATGCTTCGGCAATCGGTTGAGCGTCTCGGCCAGAGCATCATTCGCGCCCCATGTCAGTAATCTCTACAAAGTTAGGACCTCGGTCCAACGGTGAAATATCCCGTATTCGCGAGACAAGTGCCGGTACTACTACTACAATAGTTCCCGTGCAAGTAGGTGCCTTGCTGAATTGCCCCATAAAAGAGAAGCGGTGTCTGACTGCCAGATGGACGCACCGAAAAAGAGAAGTTCCCTTGCAAATCAACGGTTCCATTCAGCAGATAAACACCCTGGGGCGGAGATTTGAACGTAACAGAGCCGCTGAGGGGCGCCTCCCCTTTCGTCTGCACGATATATACAGTAAGGGATGTCGCCTGCTGCGACGTTTCGTTAATCATCGTTCCGCTATATGTACCTGCGATATAGAGGCCACTGCGCGGAGTAGCTGTCGCAGTGGGCAGTGGCGTTGGCGTTGACTGATGTTTCGCAAGGACTGTCGCTGTTTGTGATTGGGCCGGGAGGTTCACGCCGGGTGACTGGCTACTATTTTGGCGATTGTTAAAGTAGAACAGCGTTCCGACGAGCAAGAACAGGATGACCAGTACTGAAATAATAGCGATAATTCCGAAACGAAGAGCAGATGGTCTCTTTGGAGGAGGCAAAGGTTGTTTCTCTGGCGCTGAAATGGCGGGTCCAGAGGTAGCTACAGTCGGAAGATCGTGATCAGCTACAGGACCAGGTAGTTCCCCTCTGATCGGTGCCTCTGCTACTAAAACTCTTTCACCGAGCTGCGGTATGTTGGGAGGCGTTTCTTGCGGAAGAGCCTGTTCGGATTCTTTGATTGCAACAGCCAGGACTACTTCATTATCGGCACTGGATGATTTACTCGGATCGGGCACACGAATGATCTGACCATTGTAGGCACCCGCGGGGATCGTTACTGCGACGTGCTGACCACCAGGCAGAGTGATGACCTGGCTAATACCAGAAGCTGCCGCCGCCGGGCTAATTGCGAGAATAGTGTGCGCCTGGCTCATATCGGAACCTCGCCAATCAGCGTTGAACCCGGCAGGTGCTGTTTGTACTGCCTGCTCAAGTGCGGTGGCAAAGGCAGTAATAGAAGGGAAACGGTCTTCGGGTTTCTTTGCCAAAGCTCGCAAGATCACCGAGTCAATGGTTGCAGGTAAACGCGAATTGAATGTGCTGGGCGCAGGTGGTTGAACGTTGAAGTGCTGGTACATCAATTGTTCCATACTGCCTAGAAAAGGCGGGCGGCCCGTCAGCAGCTCGTAGGTCATGACGGCCAGCGCATACTGATCGGTTGCGGGAACGGGCGAGCTGCCCCACTGTTCGGGGGCCATGGAAGTGGGCGTACCCCGTATGGTGCGACTGGAATTGGAAGCAGTGGCACTGCTGCGTGCGATACCGAAATCCGCCAGAAGTAGAAAAGGGCGATTAGGGTTCTTTGTATTGGTGCGCAGAAGAAAGTTGGAAGGTTTGACGTCCAGATGAATCACATGATGGTCGTGTGCATATTGGAGACCCTCCGCGGCCTGCTCTACCAGATATATGATGTCTAATGGTGAAAGCAGCGTAGCACCACTGCGTTGCCGCAGCCAGTCGGCCAGGGTCCCCTCAGTGCAAAATGGCATAACGATGTAGGTCATTGTCGTGCCATCACGCATTTCCTCGCCAAAGTCATAAAGAGGCAGGATATTGGGATGTTCAAGCGTGGCAATGGCTCGTGCCTCCCGTTGAAAGAGGCGAGCTGCTTCTTTGGCTACATTGCTGTCAGGATAGGCAGCACCTTCTGAGCGAATCACTTTGATGGCTACCTGCCGGTTAACGCGCATATCTTCCATGAGATATACCTCTCCCATACCGCCGGTACCCAGCAAGCGTAGGACCTGGTAGCGACCGTTCTGGAGTTCTTCTATTGCCATCTTTTGCCTCAGTTCTCCCTCATAGGAAACGGGTAGGTAGAGTTCGTCATAATAATGACTCAACAAAAGTATAACATGAGTACGTAAAAATGCAATACATACGATAGAAGCAACTTCTAAGTGCTATTTTTTGCGATAGCCAGGGCTGCGTTAGCACCTCCAATACCTCGCCCCCCAACGAGGACGACAGAGCCAACCAGGGGGTGTTCTTTGTCTCGTACCAGGTTTAAGCCGTAGCTTAAATCTAGCTCCTCACAATTGATGGTTGGAGGAATAATACCATGCTGGAGTGCTAATAATGCGGTGATCACATCCAGGACACCTGCCGCTGCATAACTATGACCAAGCATACTACGGGGGACACTTACGGGTAGATGCGCCAGATCACTAGCAAAAGTTGCACGGAGAGCCTCTACTTCCCCTCGATCTGAGGATGGGATTGCTCGTCCATCCAGGCTAAAATACGCAATATCTTTTGCGCTTACATCCCCCTCCTGCATGGCAAGGCGCATAGCGCGTGCATAGTACTTTCCATCCGATGAAGGAGGGAGGGGCCCATGAGCATCGTTAGTCTGTCCGTATCCGATAATTTCCCCATATATTGGCGCCTTTCGTTGCCGCGCATGTTCATACTCTTCTAAAATACACATTCCCGCTCCCTCGGCTAGCACTAGACCGGCAGCACGACGATCAAACGGACGATAGCTACGCGGGTCGTCTCCTGTGGCGCAGCGGCCTTGACGAGCCTGCACGACGAGGATATAGGGGTGAAGTAATGCTTCACACCCTCCCGTAATGAGTACGTCCGCCGCTCCACGAGCAATCGCTCCAAAAGCCAGTCCCAGGGCATCCAGACCGCTTACGGTGTCATTCACCAGTGCCTTGCAATATCCTTGAATACCAAAGCGAATGGATGTTTGGCCCACATTTGCCACCTGGAGCCACGCAATAGCGCTATAAGCACTCACAGTACGTGGACCGCGCGTGTACAATGCAACAATCTGATTCATGGCAAATTCTACTCCCCCCACGGTATTGGCTATTACCGCTCCGACTCGCAGTGGATTTTCCTGCTCCAGAACTAGCTGTGCATCGTTCAAAGCCTCTTGAATAGATGCGAAGGCAAAATGCGTCATGCGATCGGTCCGCTGTGTGAGTTTCCGGTCAATGATACCCTCAACTGCAAAGTCGGTGACTTCTCCTGCCACTTGAAGCGGTAAATTATGAGTGGGGAAACGTTGAATTGGCTTGATGCCGGAGCGTCCTTCTCTCGTGGCACGCCAGAATGCTTCTTTTCCAAGTCCGTTTGGAGCCACCACACCCAGCCCTGTAATTACTACTCGCCGCTTCGTATATTGTGCCATGCATGTTTTCCTTTATGGATAGAGCGAAGATGTGGTTGCAATCATAGCAGTTCGATAAACCATTGCCGTGTTTTCAGATCGCCAGGAGCACGTTCCTCCATTCCATTCCGGTTCAATCCGGTCGAACAAGAATGAGCGCGGTATTCACACCCCCAAAACCGCTGGAATGGGTGAGTGCGACACGAACAGCACTCCGGCGTGCTACATTTGGTACATAATCGAGATCGCACTGAGGATCGGCCAGTTCTTGATTGATAGTTGGTGGAAGAACCTGCTCTTCTAAAACAAGAGCCGCGACGATAGTTTCAATGGCTCCGGCCGCTCCCTGGGAATGTCCAATCATTGATTTCGTTGCGCTAATTGGTATGCGATACGCTCGCTCTCCGAAGACTGCTTTATAGGCCATTGTCTCTGCAACCTCATTGGGAAGGGTAGAACTGCCATGCGAATTGATATAGCCGAGCAGAGCAGGAGGAATCTCAGCCTCTTCAAGTGCCTGCCTCAATAGTTGTTGGAGGGGTGCGCCATCTGCAGGAAGAGAGGTCATATGATAAGCATTGCTATTTGAGGTGAAAGTAATAAGTTCCGCATAGATATGTGCGCCGCGTGCCAGTGCGAGGTCTCGTTCTTCCAGAACGAGAACCCCCGCTCCCTCTGCCATGACAAATCCATCCCGCCCCGCATCATATGGCCGAGAAGCCCGCTCCGGGTCGTCATTGCGCGTACTTAATGCCCCCATAAGACCGAACACATTTATTCCAGCATAGCATATTGCGGAATCGGTTCCTCCAGCCAGCATACGGTCGGCTCGCCCCTCTTGTATTGTCCAGAACGCCTGGCCGATAGCATCCGCTCCGGCAGAGCAGCCGGTTGAAATCACGGCAGATGGTCCATGCAGTTGATGGTGCGCAGCAATAGCGACGGCAGAGGCATTGTTCAGAAAGAGACTATCAGAGATGAAATGGTCCGTTATTGTATGCAGTGGCTGTGTACCGCCATCGGTGAGCCGTAGCCAGGTGCTTTCTCCATCTTCGACAGAGGCCATCGCCGCTCCCATATAAACACCTGTACAATCACGTTCTTCCTCAGTCAATGCATGCAGGAGATTCGCATCTCGTAACGCGAGATTGGCAGCGGCAATGGCAAATTGAGTACCGCGATCCAGAGAGGTGCGCTCTTCAGACGTCAGGCCTAGTTCGTCGGGGTTGAAGTTCGATATCTCTCCGGCAATACGTGTGGGTAATGTACTGGCATCAAAGGAAGTGATATGTCGAATACCTGAGCGACCAGAGATGCACGCCTGCCAGAATGCCTCTTTGCCTATACCATTGGGAGCCAGTACGCCGAGGCCGGTGATTACTACCCGCCGACCGGTGATAAATGACATAATAGCCTATCCTCTTAGCCCTCGTCTAATCTGAAGTGTGACATCTCCCGGCTCAAGCACGGGGCTTCCTCTCATCACTGAGAGGCTTTCCTGCTTCGCTGAGGCTTGCCTGCTTTGGTTCATCACCGGGATAGAAACGATACTTATAGGCTTTCTTCTGTTTCATGCTTGACAGTATACCATACACGCTATAAGCTATCAAGCAGTATCCCTACTCATCTCACCCCGTAAGGTAGGCCCTTCTCTCCCCACTTGAAAGACGGGGTTTTACGGGCCGTTTGTATAACCAAACCAACGTACCAACCCTCCGAAGTGATATAATGAGACAAAAGCTACACACAAAGAAGTGTTTCAAGGAGTATCATCATCATGAAAAATGTTATTGACAATGTGGCGTCCCGCGCACGGACGCCGTTTAAGAATGCCGCTATGCTCGACTTTAGTAAAGAGGAAAACCGCCGCGCTCAGGCGGAGGCTCTGGAACAGGTCAAGAGTGAATTAGGGCGCACCTATCCACTCGTCATTGGCGGCCAAAAGATTACCACCGAGCAGACGTTTGCTTCCGTCAATCCCTCGCAACCCGATCAAGTCATTGGCTATTTTGCACGCGCCACCGTCGAGCAGGCCAACCAGGCGGTACAGGCCGCCGCGACGGCCTTTGAGACGTGGAAACGTGTTCCGGCTGAGGAACGGGCAGGCTATCTCTTCGCGGCTGCTGACTTGTTGAGCCAGCGTCGCTTCAATTTTAATGCCTGGATGATTTACGAGGTGGGCAAGAGTTGGGCCGAGGCCGATGGCGACACCGCCGAAGCAATCGACTTCCTCGAATACTATGCGCGAGAGATGATGCGCCTCGCTGGCGATCACGACCTGACACGCATTGAGGGTGAGGATAACGAGCTTGTCTATGTTCCCCTCGGCGTTGGGGCCGTCATTCCGCCGTGGAACTTTCCCGGTGCCATTATGGTTGGCATGACTGGTGCCGCCTTCGTCACAGGCAACACCGTTATTCTCAAACCCGCCAGCACGTCACCAGCTATCGCGGCGCAATTTATGCGCATCCTGGAAGATATTGGCTTGCCGAATGGCGTTGTGAACTTTGTCACTGGCTCCGGCTCGACCATCGGCGATGCCATTATTGAGAATCCGCAGGTACGCTTTGTTGCCTTCACCGGATCACGCGATGTCGGCCTGCGCATCAACGAACTGGCGGCAAAGCCGAAGAAGGGGCAGCGTTGGCTCAAACGTACCATCCTGGAGATGGGCGGCAAAGATGCAGTTGTGGTGGATGAAACCGCCGACCTGGAAGCCGCCGCAACCGGTATTGTCGCCTCGGCCTTCGGTTTTCAGGGTCAGAAATGCTCTGCCGGTTCGCGTGCCATCATTGTTGATTCGGTCTACGATACAGTCTTGCAGAAGGTTATTGAGAAGACCAAACAATTGACGATGGGTGATGTCACACAGCCAACAACCTATATGGGGCCAGTCGTTGACGAAAACGCCATGAAGAAAATCACGGAGTACATCAACATTGGCAAAAACGAGGGACGCCTCGTTACTGGGGGTGGCCATCAAGGCCCCGGCTACTTCATTGAGCCAACCGTCATCGCTGACGTAGACCCTCATGCACGCATCGCCCAGGAAGAAATCTTTGGGCCGGTGCTGGCCGTCATCAAGGCTAAAGATTTTGACGACGCCATTTCTATTGCCAACGATACCGAGTATGGCTTGACCGGTTCGCTCTATTCGCAAGACGCTGAGCGTATCGAACGCGCTAAAGAGGATTACCATGTCGGCAACCTCTACTTCAACCGCAAAAGCACCGGTGCGCTCGTTGGCGTTCATCCTTTCGGCGGATTTAATATGTCGGGAACAGACTCGAAGGCGGGCGGCCCAGATTATCTGCTGCTGTTCACCCAGGCAAAGGCTATCTCGGCAAAGAAATAGGGAGGACCTTCTCCTTGACTGCTGTCACAAAATTTAGTTCCGGGACATCGCTGATTTCCTTGCCATTCCTGGACGAGCCGGGCATCATTGGTTCTTACCTGCTTGAAGGTGAGAACCAGCTGGCGATCATCGATCCTGGCCCTTCCAGTATGCTCGAACACCTGCTTTCGGCAATCCGCGAAGCGGGCTACGATCCAGAGGATGTCACGCACATCCTCGCGACCCATGTCCACTTAGACCACGCTGGAGCAGTGGGCTCGCTGGTCCGTCAGATGCCAGGGGCGCGCGTCTTTGTCCATAACAAGGGTGCGCCACACCTGCTCGATACCTCAAAAGTCGTCGCCAGTGCCTCACGTATCTACAAGGAACGCATGCAACCACTCTGGGGTGCTATCGAGCCGGTTCCCGCCGATCGCTTACAGGTCATCGAGGGCGGCGATATCCTCAAGGTCGCCGGTCGCCGCCTCGAGGTCCATTACACGCCCGGACACGCCGTCCATCACGTCGTCTTCTTCGATGTACACTCTGGCGAACTATTCGCTGGAGACGTGGCAGGCGTGCGTTTGCAAGGCGTGGACTACGTGCGTCCGCCGACACCACCGCCAGACCTCGATCTGGAGGCATGGTCGCGCAGCGTTGACCTGATCAAGAGCTTGCGGCCCGATGTCCTTTATCTCGGACACTTCGGCCCGTCGCGAGACCCGGTGATACACTTCGGGCGACTGCGCGAACACCTCTACTCCTGGGGCGATTTCGTCCTCAACGCCATGCGCCAGGGCAAAGATGAGGCCGAAATTATCGCCCTACTCATCGAGCATACCCAACCCGAACTGCAACGCATAGCGCGTGATCCACACGCCATCCAACGCTACGAAATCGCTACCAACTATGCCATGACCGTTCAAGGCTACATGCGCTACTGGAAAAAACAACATCCAGAGAGATTAAAATAGTCAAGAGAACAGGCAGCACAGCACCGATAGCATGAAACCGTGGTTTCATGCTATCGGTGCTGTGCTGCCTGTTCTCTTGACTCTCCTCATACCACTACTGAGGTACGCAATAAATATATCACCGATTCAGTAAAATCAATCCACTTTTTGAGGCGCATCCCTTTGCCGCCGGTTCGGTCGGGTACCTCTTCGCGTAGCGGTGAAGCGTGGATGAAACCGGCTCGTATCGGCAACTGGTGCGTTGCGATATGATGCAGTGTTGAATACATTACATAATTGCAGAGGAATTCGCCCGCCGAGTCGGAAGGGGTAGCCGGAAATTTGACGTTAGTGAGTAACTCCACGATCTCGCTGACCGGCAATGTTGATTGATACGTCGCAGGGCCACCGATGACCACCGGCTCGCTTCGCGGTTCGTAGCCATCGTTGTCACCTCCAGCCGGGGCCTCGCAGCGATTGACTGCGACTCGCTCGACACGTATTCCCACAGCCCCTCCCTGACCGAGATTAAGCACCACATCTGGGCGCACTTCGTCAATGGCAGCAAGCAACGGGGCAGCAGCACGCCGGAACGAGACTGGCAGAACAAGTCCCGTTATCTCGGCATCAACAATCGTCGCCCCATCGAGATGACGCGCCGTTTCACCGCTGGGATTGCGTTGCCACGGGCCAAATGGCTCAAAACCTGTCACCAGAATTTTCATGCCTACTCCTTTGTGCCACATCGTCCGCACGAATTGCCGCATGTTTGGTTGTGCGTTTGGCACTATCCGCAGTCTGCTGCATTCTCCCCTGCGTCACCTTCACAACTCGCTGAGCCAGTTCTTGCGTCACATGCCTCGTCTGCCGCACCAACGCATCCACCTGCTGTAGGGCGGTACGCGATATTTTTAGCAACGGCATATGTTGCTCTTGCGTTGGCCCCTGTTCAATCAATTGCTGCGTACTGAAACCGGTATGTTCCTGCTGGCGATCGGGCGTAAACTCACTGGACTCCCCAAATTCTACAGGCTGCCCAGATTGTCGATACCTCTCATGATACCCAACTTGCAGGGGTAACGCAACTGGCTTGCGCGGTAACGTTATGGTCAAGCTATGTGTCAGGCCCTGTAATCGCTGTTGCGCAATGCCCTGTAACCGCCCACGTAGCTCTAAAAATGCTACCCACTTCTCAAAAAGTTGCGCCTGTTGCCATGTCACATCATCATATTCTATCAATGCAGTGCCATCAAAACGACAATTTCCCTTTGACCAGGTAAGTAAATCTTGTAGCACCGCTTCGCCGCCATGCTTATCACCCACGATATGCACAAGGCGAGCCTCCCGAAAATACAGATGGGCCAGACCAAATTTTTCACTGTTCCGAATGGAAAGACGACCGGAAGTACCGCGATCACGAATATCTATCAACACAAATGTTACTTCCGCAAAAAAGCCAGGACGAGTTCCCTGAATAGAGGGCAGGGGAAAATTCGAGGACATAACTGCCACCTCACCGATAGCCCGGCATCACAGAACGGAGGCAAGTCGGGGGGAAAAACTTGCTCTCCTGGCATACAATTTGCCGCTATCCAATTTTTATTTCGTTGTTGTGATTATACCGTACAAGCCAGCGGTGTTGTCAATGCTCATAGACAAAAGTACACTCGAAACCTACCTACGGAGGTGAGGCGACAACAAGCCCCGGTTCAACTGGAACACTCCAAGTTTGACTAGAGCCGGGCCAATATCACTCAACGCCGAGATCAGTAGCTTATGCGCATCCTCGTCACCAATAATCGGGGCGCAAAAATACTGGCAGGTCGCGAAGAGCGCCGCGAACCCCTCCAAAATCTTCCTGCGCGAAATCTGCTCAATATGAGCCGTTTGCGTCATCTCTAAATACCCGCTGGGGGCAAGGCGCAAACCGGAAAGCGCAGGGAAACCGGCAGTACAATCATCCAGAATATCGCCCAGCACGCTCAATGCCTCCTTTGGCCCTACAAGGTGGGCCACCGCCAGCGACACACGCCGCGTCCCCTCGATGAGTAATTTCCACTCCTCGGGAGTAAGCAGATTTTCCATTTGTGCTTGAGAGGCAAACACAAGGTGGCTCTCGACAATAAGCGGCTTCTCCGGTGGCGGCGTAATGCCGCGTATGCGCAGTTGCAGCAGGACATCATCGAAGAGTTGTTCATATTCTTCGCCATTCTCCTCGTTGTTCGTCAGAACACCGCGCTCGAAACGAACCGTTGCCAGCGACCAGCTGCGCATATCGGCAAATGTCGCTTTCGCATCCAGATGATTACCTACCACATGCATCAGCCGCCCACCACGAAAATACAAGTGGGCCACCCCTAAACGAACGGTATTTCGTATAGTGAGCCGCCCCTGTGCCTGGGTTCGTCGGATGTTGTTCGTGATAGCGGCAAGGTCTCGCAACGACCCTTGCCAGGAAGACCTATACGGCGTTGCCTGAGCCACTATACATCTCACTTCTCTTATTAGGGATACAAAACTCTTCCCTACTCATCAAAACAATCATACAAAGAAGTAGTTGCATGTGTCAAGCAGACGGACTCCCTTCCCTGTGGGAGTCCGTTCTCTTCTTGTGCTTCCTTATATCTAAGTGGTATTGTCTTCTTCTGGATACCCCGGTTTTCCTCATCTTACAAACCCTACTTCACCCTGTACTCCTTTTCGCACGCAGCGCACCAGCCAAAGAGCATATCTCCTTCCTCGCGCATACGTGTGAAGCGGCGGGCGCAACGGCAAACATAGCCATGTTGACGAGCCGGATTGCCAAAAACCAGGGCATAGGACGGCACATCCCGTGTCACCATTGAACCAGCACCTACCAGCGCAAACTCGCCAATGGTCACTCCGCAGAGAACGACTGACCCGGCACCAATTGAGGCTCCATATTTCACCAACGTTGGCGTTATCTCCCAATCATCGGCACTTTTCAGTTTCCCTTCAGGAGTAATCGCCCGTGGATACAGATCGTTCGTGAAGCAGACGTGCGGCCCCACAAACACACCATCTTCCAACGTCACCCCTTCAAACACGGATACATGATTCTGTATTTTAACGCAGGAGCCGATTCGCACATGCGCATCCACATATACTCCTTTGCCAATATTGCACTGCTCCCCGATATGTGCCCCTTCGCGCACATGCGCCTGCCGCCAGATACGACTCCCGGTTCCAATCACAGCATCCGGTGATATCTCGGCGCCAGGATGAATGTGCGTCCCTCTGTCCGTCATAGGCTGACCTCCATCTCGTAATTTATGAGTTTTCATCACCTGCCCTTACCAAATTCCATTTTCTCACACACCGCAAGCCAGCATCAGGCATAATCAACACCCAGCACAACATCTTGCTCTAGCGGCTGGTTCAGAATCGCTACTGTTTTTCCATGAGCTGTGAAACCACCCCAGGCGTGCATATTCGTCGCGTCCGCTGGCAACGCCACTATCATCAGTTGGGAGCGGGCCGGCGAGGGAATATCATTGCCTTGACGGCCCGCTCCCAACTGATGATAGTGGATAAGAGCGACCAAATTTTGTGCCGTCACCGTCTCCTCGCGCTTACGCACGTTATATAGGAAACTTCGCACACCGGCCACGCACACTGAATACAATAAAAACGATACAGGCATTTCAATGATGAAATGCCTGTATCGTTTTTATTGTATAGATTGGTCAGACAGCTGCTCTTGCATATTGCCTTTCCTGCACTTCCAAAGCCTCCTGCGCCTGCGCAAGGACACGCACTACCTCCAGACCAACACCGCCATGAGCGCGAGGTTGCTCTCCGGTGCGAATAGCGTGGACAAAATCTTCACATTCCAGCCGCAATGGTTCTTCCCAATCAATATGGGGAATAGTGATTGCGCCGTGACGATAGGAAACGACCGGGTCGGCATGGACATCGGCACCCTTATTGTATATTTTGAGCATCTCCGCCGGGTTGGTGTCGTCATAGACTACCATGCGGGCATCACCGATAATGGTCACACGGCGAATTTTGCAAGGGTGCAGCCAGCTCACATGAATATGTGCCGACATCCCACCGGCAAACTCAAGGTCAAGGTGCGCCGTATCGTGAACATGCCGCTGCACATGCGCATGGGCCTGCACCTTGATATGTTCTGGCTTCTGGCCCAGCAAGTACAGCAGGATTGATACATCGTGCGGAGCGAGGTCCCAGATGACATTGATATCATTGCGGAACAACCCCAGGTTGACCCGCTCCGTTTCAATACTGTAAATGTTGCCCAGTTCGCCACTCGAAATAATCTTACGCAATTCGTTGACGGCAGGGCTATACTCAAATGTATGCCCGACCATCAGAATACGTTGCTGCTCCTCGGCCAGTTCGACCAGTTCCTCGGCCTCAGCAACGTTGGCGGTCAGAGGTTTCTCGACCAGCACATGTTTCCCATGCAGCAACGCCTGCCTGGCAAGCTCATAATGCGTGTTGACCGGCGTCGCGATGATCACCCCATCAACTTTTGACTTGAACACATCCTCTATGCATGTTGTCGTCTTTATCGGGCTATCATGCGCGGCAATTGTCGCTAAACGATGGGCATCCAGGTCCGCCACCATTGTCACCGACGACTGCGGTAGCGAAGATAGGTTACGTGCGATTTTTGGCCCCCAGTATCCCCAACCAATCACTCCAAAACGCTTTTGCATACTATTCATCGTGTGCCTCCCGCACAAACGCCATTATTACTATTACATCCTTCGCTGTCCACGCGAAACCACAACTGCCGGGCTTTTCTTCACCGCATTGACAACCAACTCTACCTGTTCCTTCGTCAGTTCCGGGTACATCGGCAGCGAAACGATACGCTCCGCCACGGCTTCGGTCACAGGTAAGCTGCCGCGTACATAACCATAGCTCACACACGCGGGCTGTAAATGCACAGGGGTAGGATAGTGTATGCCAGTGGCAATGCCTTCCTGCGCCAGCGTCTCGCGGAAATGATCCCGCTCTCGCACCTGCACAACATAGGCATAATAGACATGCCCAGCCCAGGGACGTTCCGTCGGCACCTGTTCTACATATCCACACTCAGCAAGCAGTTTAGTATAGTGCCGTGCATGGCTCCGCCGCGCCGCATTCCAACGCTCCAAATAGCGCAACTTCACATTTAAGATCGCGGCCTGCACCTCGTCCATACGTGCATTCGTTCCCATCACCTCATGCAGGTAACGCTGGCGCGACCCATGATCGCGTAAGAGACGCATTGACTCTGCCAGATCGCTATCGTTGGTCACACAGATACCTGCTTCGCCATAGGCACCCAGATTTTTGCTGCAATAGAGGCTGAAGCAGCCAATATCGCCGAAACTGCCCACATGCTGCCCTTGATAGGTCGCACCATGCGCCTGCGACGCATCCTCAATAACCCGCAACCCATGCGCACGCGCAATATCCAACACAGGCTGCATAGCAACCGGATGCCCGTAAAGATGAACCGGGATAATAGCGCGTGTTCGCTCCGTCAACACCTTATCCAATTGTCGCCAGTCCATCGTATACGTCTCGGCGTCAATATCCACAAACACTGGCGTCGCACCAACCTGCGCAATCGCCTCAACCGTCGCGATAAACGTATTGGAGACGGTAATCACTTCGTCGCCAGAGCCAATTCCACACGCTCGCAAAGCTAACACCAGCGCATCCGTGCCATTCGAGAGTCCAACTCCATACTGGCACCCGCAATACGCGGCGAATGCCTGCTCAAACGCCTGCTGCTGCGGGCCAAGGAACAGCTGCATCTGCTCAAACACATCCTCCACAGCCGCCAACACCTCACGTTTGATCGACTGGTATTGCGCCTGCAAGTCTACAAGTGGTACACGCATCACTACTGCCCGTTCCTTTCACCACTATCCAGGGCCAGCGTACCCGTAAAGGGGTACCCTGGGCCATTACTCTGCACTTCTGCACTGCCGCTCTACTGAAAAAATTACCTCTGCATGTGTAGCATACGAGAAGCGAGTGCTTATCTAATGGTAAAATCGGTGGAAATCCGGTTATTTTATTCACGGGGGCATAGAATAAAAAACACTCAGTTTGAGTGCCGATGGACACTGGGCCATATCTGGCAGTTGGGATCAGACAGTGCGGTTATGGGATGTAAACAGAGGAAGTTGCTTGCGTATCTTTCAAGGGCATACAGATAAAGTAACTTCTGTTAGCTTGAGTACTGACGGAAGTCTCGCTGCATCCGGAAGTTGGGATGGAACAGTACGACTCTGGGATATTGAGCATTTGCGCGCGTAGAGAGAATTGTGAAAAACTATTTTGACGACAGAGGAGTTCCGCTATACACGTTCCCTTTCAGATCAGTAGCATCTGTTCCTCCTTTTGGAAAATAGATACATTCATCTTTTTCCTTCTCAGGAAGACACATTTCTTCGCTAAAAAGAAGGACGATAATGATATACTACTGTTGAGAAAAAAATACATTTGCCTATTTTTCTCTCGCCTGATTGTCCTGTAGTGCTTCTCTGTACTCGTCGCTCTCACCATCGCTTCATCGAACAGATAGCGTTCATCACAGGACTCTTTCTCTGCCCCTGCATGCGTGCACAGAGACGACAGATGAAGGAGCGCAGGGAAGTCTCTCAAAGTGAAGAGACCATCGTCTCCTTTTTCTGCTTACGTATAACTACCGAAGGAGTCATCCTTTTAAGGAGGAACCACATGACATTGACCCCACAAGATCAGCAGGACATCGTCGCGGCTCATAACGTGTATCGGTCTGACCCAGCTATCAATACCCCCCCCTTACAATGGTCAAGCGATCTGGCTACTGGTGCTCAGAGCTGGGCAGATCACCTGGCATCCACGAGCACATTTGAGCATAGTGGAACACCGGGAGTTGGAGAAAATATTGCGCAGGGATCGACAGGAAGCTTTACTCCAGCGCAACTGGTCGATTTCTGGGGGAAGACTGCCATGAACGGAAGCTCTGAACAACAGAACTTCCAACCGGGTACGTTCCCTAATACCTCTATAACAGGGAACTGGTCGGATGCTGGTCACTATACCCAGGTTATTTGGAGAACGACCACAAGCGTTGGATGTGGGATCACCAGTGATGGCACGAATGACTATCTGGTGTGTCAATACAGTCCGGCCGGAAACATAGAGGGAGTGAACGTTCCCTAATCGCGATGCGCTCTCCCCAGGCCAGACGGCGCCACGACAGTCGTACCAACTCCCCACATACCGAAGAGAGGCCTGGTTCATTGAAAGGACGAAGCCCCTCTTCAGCCTTTCCTCTCGCCTGCTTCGTGTTAGCTCGTTGCGCAACTCGTGGGCCGAACGCTCGCTTGAGAGGTTGAAACTGCCAGGGAAGATGACGGGTCTCGCTCTCGCCTCACGTTGTTCTCGCAGTTTGTCCTGCTACTGGCAAACGAACGCCTGCGGCCGCTTCATGCCGCACTGACCGGATCTCTGATGAGTTCCATGCCCGAAGCCCCTGGCTCTGCCGAAGAAGCGGAGACCATGATGGCCGTGTTGCTTGTGCTCTCTCCCGCGAGGGGTCGAGCCTTGCCCATCGCCTCTATGAGCGCGGTGAGCGAATTGTTTCTGAAACATGCTTTAGTATTTCCTTTCTGTTATTTGAACGATAGGAGCTATCGTCCTACTTCCTGGAACAATACGATATATCGTTATATTCCCATCGACGCTTTCTTGTGTCGCCAGTTGCAAGAAAGAGTAACGCCCGCGGTGAAAAGCAGAAAAGAGGTTCTGCTCAGCAACTTCTCTTGACAAAATTTAGTTGCTATGCTAACATTTAGCTATGCAAGAAATTTCATCGTCCAGCTTTCGTGTGGTTCGATCGACTGCGGAGGCAGCATTTTCTCAGGACGAAGATGCGCAGACGCAGGTGTACAGCATTGAGGACAACATCGGCTATCGCATCAACTATGTTGCCAGGCAACTCGCTCGGTTCCAGGCCGCGTGCCTGGCAACCCATGGGGTCACGCTGGGGCAATGGTCGGTGCTGATGTTCTTATGGGCGCAGGACGGCCAGACCCAGGGAGAACTGAGCCGCCAGGTGGCTATCGACGATGCCACCATGGTGCGTTCCATCGACCGCATGGAGCGCGATAGTTTGGTGCAGCGTGTCCGCAACCCGCAGGATCGCCGTCAGATCAATATTTTTCTGACCGAGAAGGGTCAGGCGTTGCGCGACGTACTCATTCCGTGTTCGCTGGCAGTGAATGGAGTAGCCATCCAGGGGTTCACCCAGGACGAACTGCGCCAGTTTGAGGCCTTCTTGCGCCGCATGAGCGCGGAGCTTTCGCAGGTAGCGAAGCTGCAACAGCAAGGAAACGACTACAGAGAGACCAAAGGGGATACGCCGTGAGTACAGAGACACAAAACATGGTCGAGGATGAACGGGGTACGAGTCGACTCGAGGCCTTTCCCTTCTACCTGCTTGCCATCGTCCTCGCCCTGGTGAGCGTCGAAGCCAGTCTGGCCCTCTACATCCTGATCGCGTTGTTCTACGCTCTGCCAATCGATCGCTTCCTTGAGAGGATGCAGAGACGGGATGAGCGTCCTCCGCGTGCGAACACCAGGACGAGCGACATCCATCAGGAGGAGGTGAGACACGACAGGGATGCGCAAGATGAACGAGCATCACCCTGATGCATACTCAACGGTGCCGCATCCACTCCGCTAGAATGGGCACGGCACTCCTGGCGATTACAGCAGCGCTGTGTGAAGCGAGCTTGCAAACAGCGATGATTCTGCTATAATGAGGGGTACAACCTATCAAACAGGTGCCGACATATTCGGCACCAATAATAGAAAGAATAATAACTGACATGAGTGATTGGAATAACCAGGTGATTACGGAATTTCGTGCGAACGAGGGCAAGGTCGCTGGGCCATTCAAGGGCGCAACCCTACTTCTCCTCACAACTACAGGCGCAAAGAGCGGCAAAAAACGCACGAATCCCCTGATGTACCTGCCCGATGGAGATCGTATGCTTATCTTCGCCTCCAAAGGTGGCGCACCAACCAACCCTGACTGGTATCATAATTTGCTAGCACATCCGCAGGCAACCGTCGAAGTCGGCACCGAAACCTTTAATGTCAAAGCTACCGTTATAACGGGTGAAGAGCGAGATCGACTATACGCCATACAGGCCAAACGGTTCTCCGGTTTTGCAGACTACGAGGCAAAATCGCCCCGTAAAATTCCTGTAATCGCGCTGGAACGAGCATAAAGCTGTAAAGAAGAAGCCATGTCAAAAGAACAACTTTTGCAGGAGTTCGCAGAAGCATACGAGCAACTCATCGAAACGGCATCTCGCGCAGCACAGCACGGCGTGACTCGCCAGGGAGACATGTGGGGGCCACGCGAGATTGTGAGTCATCTGGCAGGCTGGGAAATCATGGCAAGCGTGCGTATTCCCAGCATTGTTGCCGGGATGCCACCTGCGGAGTTCGCCGACGAAACACAGCAAATGGTCATGAATGATGCAATCAACGCCGCGATAGTCACGCTGATTGGAGAGCAACCGCTCGATACCCTGTGTGGTATGTTGCGCCATGCCTACCAGCAGAATGTCGAGATGCTCAGGAAGTTGGACGACAAGTTCTTCCAACCAGGTGAATACGTGTATGAACGAACGAAAGCGGTCATCGAGCATTGTCAAGAACACATGCAGGTACTCGTACTCACTCAACCTTGATTTGATGAGAGAAAGGAAAGGAGTATCCTTACGGGTGCCAGGTTTCTTCAACCTGCATATGTAACACGCAAATCGAACCCCCGCTTGCGGAACTCCTCA
Source organism: uncultured Chloroflexia bacterium (assembly GCA_963717105.1). GTDB lineage: Bacteria > Chloroflexota > Ktedonobacteria > Ktedonobacterales > Ktedonobacteraceae > DATGJV01. Next base: position 370,481 of record CAVQVL010000001.1, on the reverse strand, counting down.
ACGAAAGTTGGTCCTGATACGGCTAATTCTACGGGGATACTTCCTCGTGGTGTCTGCTGACGGGCGACGAAACCAGCCATGATGGCAGCGTGCCAGCCAGTGGTGCGCTCCATCGCGGTAAAGCCGGTGCTTTCGTCGTAGCTATCGAACAGGTCTATCGTTGCCTCTGTCTCTCGCCCATCTTTCAGGCCACGTGCGATAATGCGGATAATCACAAGGTCGTGTTCCCCCGGTAAAGCGCGAAGCTGTGGCTCCAACAATGCATGTAGCACATGGCGCGGCACCACCGGCACTCCATTTACTTCTATAGGTGTTAATGCTATCAGACCGGCATCGTAAAACGCTTTCCACTGTTCGTAGTGACCGGGCCAGCGCAATGTCTTGTTTTGCAACGCGCGCAGTTTTCCCGCGAATGTCCACGGCATCGTACTGGTACCACCCGCCGTGGTAAACGCCTCTAATTCACCTATTGGAGCCGGAAACACTACTCGTTCGTACTCTTCAAAGCAGGAAATCTCTACTGGCTGCCCATCGCGTAAAAATACTGTCGTGCCAAAATATTCAGCGGTGAGTCCCACAATATTGAAGGTCAGCATATAGTTCCAGGGTGGTCGAGGATGCTGCGGAATGCCCCCATCGTACATGATAATGTCTCGCGGTTCATCCAGCAGCGTCATCGCATAGGTACACAGTGAGGTGCCGAGGCCAGGAACCTGCCCGCAATCGGGTATCAGCGTGATATCCGCAGCCTTCGCATCAGCATCGAAGGCCAACTGTTGGCGTACCTGCTCCGTATTGCCGCCAAAGTCGCACATGCTGGCACGAGCGCGAATAGCTGCACGCACCAGACCCAGGTTGAAGAAATAAGGGACGCCGGAGATAAACACTGCGATATTTTCACCTGTCAGCAATTGCACTACCGCGTCTTCATCCTGCACATCCACCTGTCGTGCATAAGCCAACTCTCGCCCAATCAAACGATTGACCCGTTCCACCGCTCGTTCCGCTTGCTGCAACGATGCATCGGCCAATAGTAAGGACTCAGCTTCGCCAAAACGCGCAAGATCATACGCGGCAGCAGTTCCCTGCCTACCGGAGCCAATCACAGCATAACGATATCCCACGGCTCACTCCTGCTTCTATTGTGCCAACATCTCCAATACCGTATCCGCGAAGGCGCGGATGTGTCGCTCGATAGGCACATAAACGCCGCCTTGCGCGAAGGCTTTTGAACGCACACCGTATTGCACCATCTCGCATACTTCCCAATCTTGCCGGTTGACGATATCGAACAATTCCACGGTATCCATCGGATCAAAGTTCGCATCGGGCTATCACCTGCGGATCAAAAAGCCAGTCGCAGGTGACGCGAGTGCGGTCGGGTGCCTCCGGCGTTAGCGTATGCACCACCACATGATCGGGCAACAAATTTATCAGCATATTTGGCAATAAAACAATACCATAGTAACTACGCTGCTCTTCGGGCGACAATCCGCGCAACATCGGTCGGCTGGCCTTGCCCGTCATCGTAAATGCCTCTATACCAGAGGCAAATGTTGCAGCCTCACCCTCGCCATAATCGGAGAAGCCTGAGCGAAAAGCCGGTAGTACATGGCACAGTTCGGGATGCATCGGCCCGCAATGATAGCATTCCATGAAGTTTTCGAGCAGGAGTTTCCAGTTCGCATGTACATCGTAGACAATCGTCTTGCCAACACTCAAGCTCCCCACATTATAATGAGCAAACGGCTCGTCACTGCCAAAACGCTCTATGATCGGTCCCTGTAGCTGTTCCAAAATGGAAGCCGGTTCATCGGCCAGACTGAGCCAGATCATACCTTCCCAAACCTCCAACGCCACCGGATACAGTCCAAACGCCATGCGGTCAAACTGCTCGTCATGCAATACATTGGGCGCACCGATCAACCGCCCGTCCAGTCCATACGTCCAGGCATGATACCGGCACTGGATCGATCCCTTGAGTTTGCCCGTCGCCTCGGAACATAGCCGTGCGCCACGATGCCGACACACATTGAGAAACGCTCGTAACGCACCAGCGCGCCCACGCACAACAATAACGGATTCTTGTCCTACGTTGACGGTCGCATACGCGCCCACCTCAGTAATAGCCTCGGCACGACCAACACAGACCCACAAGCGAGAAAAGATTTTTTCTAATTCCTGCTCATAGATTGCAGAGTCGTAATAATAGCGTCCGGGAAGCGTTGAGAGAAAAGAAGACTGTGGACGAGTCGTTGTACTCATGCGTTACACCTCATATTCGGGAAACCGGTTAGCTATGCCGGTTTACGATCACAATGATACAGGATTTGCGCATACAGCACATAGCATCTCCTGAAGGAAAGAGGACAACCCGTCAAGAAGGGTTATAATACATTGTAACCGGAAGATGATGAAGATACAAGGGACAATCTCTTTGTCTCAAGTGGAATCAAAAAGCATTGAGCGATGCTCAATGCTTTTTGATTCCACTTGAGACAAAGAGATTTCACATTGTCAACAGCAGAGCAATACCGATACCCAGCAAACCGCCAACGAATACCTGGATCGGCGTGTGTCCAATCAGTTCGCGTAGGCGTTTTTCCGCGAAGGGATGCCCTTGAAACGCCTCGTCTATCATCTGGTTGAGGATACGCGCTTGAATACTGACGGCCCGGCGCACTCCTGCCGCATCGTACATCACAATACTGGCAAGAACAACCGTGATGGCAAACGCTCCCGAACTCACGCCCAGCACACGCCCCGTCGCGGTCGCCAGGCCTGTCACCAGCGCGGAATGCGAACTTGGCATACCACCTGATGAGACCAGCCGGCTGAGCCGCAGTTCGCGTTGTCGAATCAGTTCATAGATCGTCTTACTTATCTGCGCTACCAGCCATGCCAGACTTGATGCGATCAGTATTCGATTGTCGAAGAGTGAACCCATGGTATACCCTGTTAATTCCCTATGGCAACTCTAGTGGCTGTACTACAACCAGACCGTCACTATCAACGCTCAGTTGCTGCACGCGCAATTCCGCCTTCTGTAATAATTCATTACAATGCTGGGCCAGTTTCATACCTTCTTCATAGTGGCGTAATGCCTGTTCCAACGGCATTTGTCCATCTTGTAGCGCGGCAACGGCAATTTCCAGGCGGGCGTAGGCTTCCTCAAATGATAAGTTCTCCATGTTATTCCACACACTTTCTAACGGATGATTACATTCCAACAATGCTGCTTTCAAGGAACCCCTTGAGGATATCCTGAAAATCTATTGGCGTACCTCTACAGGTATATGCCCATCAGTGACTTGAATGGTGAGACGCTCGCCTGCTTGCGTCTGCCGAACGTTGCTCACGATAGTGGCATCGCTTTCACGGCGCACAATCGCATAGCCACGCGCAATCGTCAACAGGGGACTCAAAGAATGTAAGCCTAATGCAAGCCCACGCAATCGCTCTCGCTGGAGCGACAGCATATGTGTCATGCGCGTCTGCAATAATGCCGCCGTATCATCGAGTTGTTGTTGCTGCCGCTCAAGTATGCGTTGTGGGCTCGCCCGCTGCAGATCGCGCTGGCTGTAGGCCAGTTTCTCGCGCATGTCAGTAAAACGCCCTTCCATCAGCAGTGTCAAGACCTGCTCTTTTTCCAGCACGCTATCGCGCCAATCCTGGATATCAGGTACTGCGGCGGCTGCGGCGGCTGTGGGCGTCGAGGCGCGATAATCGGCGACAAAATCAGCAATAGTGAAGTCCGTTTCATGGCCCACCCCGCTAATGACGGGAATACGCGAACGTGCAATGGCGCGAGCGACCACCTCTTCATTAAAAGCCCAGAGATCTTCTATCGAGCCACCTCCGCGCCCAACAATAATAACATCCGCATCGCCCTGCTCATTCAACAGATCAAGAGCCGCCGCAATCGCGTCTGGTGCCTCCGCACCCTGCACCAACGTAGGCGAGAGGAGAACTTCAGCAAGCGGATAACGTGTCCGTAGCACACGCAGCATATCTCGCAAGGCAGCAGCCTGCGGCGAGGTCACAATTCCCACTACAGCAACTTGAGATGGCAGCGAACGTTTCCGGTCCGTATCAAACAAGCCCTCGGCAGCCAAACGTGCCTTGAGTTGTTCAAATCGTAAGAACAGCGCACCGTCACCGATCAATTCAATCTGCTCAACATACAATTGGACTTTGCCGTCGCGCTCGTAAAGTGCAATACGACCATTAGCCGCTACTGCCATACCATCCCGCAAATCGGGCGCATCTGAACGCAAACGTGCATTCTTGAAAAAGACACAAGGAAGTTGGGCCTCCGCGTCTTTCAACGTGAAATAACAGTGACCGGAAGAGTACGTCTTACAGCCGGAAATTTCCCCACGCACCCATACATCTTGCAAAATCTCGTCGCTTGCCAGCACTTCTTTCAAGTAGTGGGAAACTTGCGCCACGCTGAATACCAGTGGCGCGTCATACTGTCCATATCGCTCGTATCGATCATGCTGACCAAACTGTAGCATTATGCCCCTCCATCACCATGTTCAATGATTATGAGCGGCTGTCCATATTCTACCGGCTGTCCATTCTTCACCAGTATCTCAACAACATGACCGGCAACAATCGCCTCGACTTCATTTATGACGTTGAGTGACTCTATCGTTGCGACGATTTGTCCTACCTTGATTCGATCACCTACTGCGACCAGCGATTTCCCCCGTGGCTTTGCCCAGGGATGGAAAATTCCAACCAACGGCGCAACAATCGTGCTTTTCGCCTCCACCGGAGAAACAGCAGGTTCAGCGGCGGCGGGGAGAAAAGAGGGTACTACCATTTCCGTACCTGCCGTTGCGGTAATATTATCAGAAGCCTTTGCCTTGCGTAACACCAACCGCATACCATCCTCGGCACGCTTCACTTCTAGTTCAGAAACATCACTGCGATCAAGCAGGCGCACCAGGTGCCGCAACTGCTCAACGCTGATAAGCGAGGCATCATCTGATCCAACCTCGTTGGTACTCTCTTTCCCATTCATTGGTTTTCTCCCGCGACGTACTATCATTGCTTGTAGGGCCGATTTATCCTGCCCATCGCCGATTGATCGGCTTACTGGGGTTTAGCATAGTGCAATTACGCACGCTCGACATATGAGCCAGTGGTGGTATTGACGCGAATCAGATCATCGGTCGAGATGAAAAGCGGTACCTGCACTACCAGACCGGTCTCGGTCGTCGCAGGCTTTGTGCCACCGGTAGCAGTATCGCCCTTAAATCCAGGTTCGGTGTAGGTCACGCGCAGTACCACTTTTTCCGGCGGTTCAACGGAAATCGGCTCATCGTTATAGGTAATGAGGTCAAGTTCCAGATTATCAATCAGGTAGTTCTTCGTATCGCCCAGTTGCTTTTCCGTCAGCACCACATCGTCATAGGTGCTGGTATCCATAAAGTGATACTGATCACCGTCCTGATATTGATATGTGACCGTCGAGCGATCCAGGTACACCCGAGGAAACTTATCGCCCGCGTCGCAGGTACGGTCAAACGTCGCACCCGAACGGAGGTTGCGCAACTTCAAGCGCACAATCGCGCCGCCGCGCCCCATTTTAACGTGTTGCCATTCGAGAATGCTGCATAATTGCCCTTCAAACTCGATGGTCACTCCTTTTTTCAAATCTCCAGTAGAGATCATTCTCTACCTCCTTTATCTATCGCTGAACCACGAGTTCGGTTGGTGATTGCGTCAACACCTCGCAACCATTCTCTTTCACTAATACACAATCCTCTATACGCACGCCGCTCCAACCCGGAATATACACGCCCGGCTCAACCGTCACCACGCTCCCTTCCGGCAAAAGCATATCATCGGGGGAGCGTTCCGAGAGTCCCGGCATTTCGTGTACCTGCAACCCCACGCCGTGGCCGGTACTGTGAACATAGTATTCCGCCAGACCAACCATGTCGAGCGCGTTACGCGCCAGCGCATCGGCAGCTTTACCCTGGATACCCGCGTGGATGCCAGCCTCACACGTTTTCATCGCGTTCAACACCGCGTCATATACCTCGCGCATTCGTGGTTCGCCCGGCTCGCCCAGGCAGATGGTTCGTGTCATATCCGCGCAATAGCCTTTGTAACGCGCACCCATATCAATGGTAATCAATTCGCCGCGCTGGATGCGCCGCTCCCCTGGTACCGCGTGCGGCATCGAACCATTCGACCCGGATGCCACTATTGACTCAAAGGACGGGCCATCGGCACCCAGTGCTACCATGTAGCGCGTAATCTCCCACTGCACCTCTCGTTCGGTCATCCCCGGCTGAATCCACTGGCAGATATGCGCAAATGTCTCATCGGTTATCGCGATAGCCCGTTTCAGCAAGGCCAACTCATCTGACCGCTTGACCTCGCGCAACGTGTCTATAATCGAACGTTCGTAAGGATGGAGCGTAAAAATGTTCTCGCCCGCGCTGCGTATCTTCTCATAGAAGCCATAGGTCACGCTCATTGACTCAAAGCCGATTTTTTGCCAGCTCTGCTCCTGTGCCAATGTAGCGATAGCAGGGGCAAACTCACGCGAGGTGGGTACTGTAACTTGCCATCCTACAGCCTCTTGTCCAGCGACTTCCTGAAATAACGTACTGGTCATCACAGTCTGTTGCTGCTGGCTCACCAGTAATATGCCAGCACCTTCTTCGTCATCACTGAGCCACCCACTCAAATACGAGCAATTCTGCGGCTGCGTCACCATAAAGGCATCAAGCCCTTGCTCCACTATCCATGCACGAAGCGAATTGATACTTTCCTGACTCATATGTTCTCTCTGTTTCCTTCTTTGTCACGTTCGCGTGCCAGTTCAACCAGCGTCTCCAGAGCCAGAAGATAGCCGCGCCATCCCAGGCCAACGATATGCCCACGGCATACCGCCGCGATAACCGAGTGCTGGCGAAATGGCTCGCGTGCGTAAATATTGCTTAAATGTACTTCAATCACAGGGATGCTCACCGAAGCAAGGGCATCGCGCAAGGCAATCGAATAATGCGTCAGTGCGCCTGCATTGATGATGATACCATCCGCCGTACTGCATTGCTGAATATGGTCAATCAGCACCCCTTCATGGTTCGATTGGAAACAGCGTACCTCCACCTGCAACTCCTCGCCCCGTTTGCGCAACCGCTCATTAATATTCGCCAGGGTCATCGTACCATATACCGATGGTTCACGAGTCCCCAGCGTATTAAGGTTTGGCCCGTTCAGAACCACAATATTCAGTACCATACTTGACACACTATCCGACATGCTGTTCCAGCCTCTATTCCGCAAAAAATGCCATGACAACACGCCGCACCAGTTCATCAGGCAACGACGTGAGGGTAACTTCACCTATTTTGCGGGGCATCACCCAGCGGATACGTTTGCCCACCACCTTCTTATCCAGTTGCATCGCGGCGAGTATTTCCTCCGCCTTCACCTTCCCTGTATAAGAAGTCGGCAACCCCAATGTTTGCAACAATTCGTTCTGCCTTGCCGCCTCAGCAACAGCAAACAGTCCCATCTCTTGCGCCAGCAGGGCAGCGGCTACCATACCAATGGAAACCGCTTCTCCATGCAGCAAATCACCATAACCGGCGACATTTTCCAGCGCGTGTGCCACCGTATGTCCATAGTTCAAGATGGCCCGTCGCCCCTGTTCGCGTTCATCCTCTTCAATCACCGCGACTTTCAACGCGATACAGCGTGCGATAATCTCGCAGAGCAACACCGGCGGGAGATGCACGAATTTCCGCAAAATAGCCGCGTTTGCCTCAAGTTGAGCAAACAATTCAGTATCCAGTATGATACCATACTTCACAACTTCTGCCCACCCCTCCGTTCGCTCACGCGCTGGCAACGTCAACAATGTCGCCGGATCAACCAGCACCAGCCGGGGATGGTAAAACGCACCAATCAAATTCTTGCCCTTCGCATGGTTGATGCCCGTCTTCCCGCCAATGGCCGCATCCACTTGAGCCAGCAACGATGTGGGAACTTGCACCAGCGGCACACCTCGTAAATACGTCGCGGCAACATAACCTGCCAGATCTCCAACCACACCTCCACCAACTGCCACAATGGCTTCACCACGCTCGGCATGTTGTTCTATCAACCAATCATAAATGGCATAAAGCTGCTCCTGTGATTTACTCGTCTCACCCGCAGGTACAGTATAAATCTCCGGCGTGAAACCAGCAGCAAGCAATGCCCCCATTAGAGCTGGCACAAACAATTTGCGGAGATTGTTATCGGTAATCAGAAAAATTCTCGCGGGAAGGTGCAACATTTTGAGATAATCCGACAAACGTCCCAGACCACCCCAATCCACCACTGTGTCATAGCCATTGCCAACATGCACTCTCCGGGCGATTGGAGATATGCTCTCCAATTCATACGAGCAAATAAGCATGGCAACAATGGCGTTGACAACCTGTTCCACACCCTCATGCTCAATACGGCAAGTGAAGTCTGCCTCTTCATACCACACCGAACGAGTCTCCAGCAGATATTGCAGCCTTGCAAGCGGGTCCGGGCCAACCAACAGCGGGCGGATTTCCGGTGTTTGACCCGCCGCTATCAATGCCTCATGCTGTGCATTCAAACGCTCTAATGCAATCGTGGGACTCACCGAGAGGTACACACTGACACCACGTTTGTGCAGCAACTCCCGGTTCGCTTTGCGCGTGACGATGCCCCCGCCAGTGGCGATAACAGCACCTTCTGGTTTTCGCGTCACATCGGTAAGTACGCGCAGTACACCGCTCTCCTCATCACGAAAATAAGTCTCGCCGTGCTGCGCGAAAATGGCGGCAATGGGCATGCCACATTGTTCCTCGATGAGCGCGTCAATATCGTAAAAGGGGATGCCCAATCGTTCAGCGAGCAAGCGGCCCACGCTACTTTTGCCACTACCGGAAAGCCCCACCAGAAAAATGTTGCGCAATTAGTACAATTCCTCGTTTCTTATACTCGTACTAAGCGTAGTCAACAGGCTAAAAACCGAAGCATCCACCGTCACCAACGCGGGCTGCGTTGCCAATCCCTCGCGGTCAAATGGTTGGGAGCGGTTATCATAAACCGAATATTGATTGCCAAAGGAGAATACGTATTGCTCAATCTGGCCTGTCTGCCGGTTCAATACCAGGATATCATCGCCAGTAGCACAGCTATGCGTTGCCAGGCAGCGCGAGCGATCGATGAACGCGCCTATCAGCACCTGATAGTGCTGATCCCAGCTTGTCACCGTCAACTGATGCGATATCGCCAGCACCAGATCAAACGCAACAAAGGTACTCTGCTGCACCTGTGGATCGTAGAGCATTATGCTGACCGTCGGTAGCCCAAAATGGCCCACATAAAGCACCTGGTTTGTGTTAAAATTCGCGTACGTCTTCGTATCTGTCACCACTAAGGCAGGCGAGAGTATCAGAATCTCCGCGTCGCCACTGGATGGATCATAGAGCAACACCTGCGCCTGATCGGTACCAGCAAAACTGCCCGTAAACACTTCCCAGTTACTATTCAGATTACTCAGTGTCTGCTTATGCGCAACAAACAAATTGGAACCAAAACTCAACAGTAACCCATTACCCAGAATACGGTCATAGAGAAATAGGCCATCTTGCTGCGCACTTACAATAGGCCCAACGTACACTTCCCACGCATTATCTGAGAGCGTGTAAAGGCGTTTATATTTGATGGCAAAGTTCTGATCAACATCAAAGACAATTACATTCGTTTTCAACGGTGGACCGCCGGGCAAGCCGCCATTGCCGCCTCCACCACCTCCGCCTCCACCATCCAGGATGGTACCCCCTGAGCCACTTCCTTCGTTGCCGCCGCCATACGATGCATCTATTGATGAAGTACCATCACTGCTAAGTGGAACTAACGAGCTATCAGGACTTTGCGGTACTCCTGAGACGATTTGTCCTTTCGCATTAGTGGCTGCCGTCGCCGATGGCTTTGGTTTCGGCGTCGGGCTACGTTTGGGTGTCGGACTGGGTTTCGGCGTTTTCGTTGGACTTGGCGTCGGGCCAGGTTTCGGCGTTTTTGTTGGACTCGGCGTCGGACGCGGTGTCTTCGTTGGACGCGGCGTCGGCGTTGGTGTATGACACTTACGGCTACCGGGGGGTATGCAGATAACAACTGTACCTGTCGCCGTCGGACTTGGACCTGGGCTTGGGCTTGGACTGGGCGTCGGAGTACCTGTACCCCCCGGCGTTACAGTCACTGTACTCCCAGGTACAGGCGTATTGCCCGCTCCAGTTGTTCCTGGAATACCGGGCGGTGTAGGCGTCGGAGTCTCGCTGACAATTGGAGCGGCGTTGATCAGGCGATTATACATAAACACAGTACTGTGACTACCATCAAAATTGCCCACATATACTTCCCAGCCCGGACCAAAACCAGTTAAGGTTATATGCTGCTTGATTTTCAATTGCGATGTCAGGCTGATAAATTGGATCGTTCCCTTCACGCGGTCATACAATAAAATCTCTGATACTCCCGCACCCGTAAAATCTCCAATATGAATTTCCAGTGCCGACCCCCAACCGTTGGCCGCTGTCGTAGCATCTGAGAGGCTCACCAGTTGCGGCTGCACCATATTGGCACCTGGATAATTGTATGCCGAGCGCGGAAAGTGGTTTTTCTTGAGCAGATAGAGCGTATTCGATAACGTCAGTACTTGCAAACTCCCCTGCGCTCGATTATAGAGCAATAAATCACTCAACCCACTACCGGTAAAGTCCGCATTAAATTGCTCATCGGACGATATAGTTGGCAAACCAAGTGCAATCTGATTGCTCGTCCCATTCGGCCCCGTTGTCAGCAGTGCATTCGTCTCCATCACCTGGGGCTGATAATATCTACCGTTAACGCCAGCAAGGTGTCCAAAAGTAGTGCTATCAATGAGGCGGGGAAAGTAGATAAAGCGCAAAGCACCATGCTGAAAACGCGGCTCGTTGATCACCGCCGCGTTATAGCCGATGCCTACAAGCATCGTCGTCGGATCGCCATAATTCTGATAGGTGACATTGAATGCCTTCCCATCAGCGCTTACTTCCGTCACAAACGCTAAATGCCCCAGGGAAGTAAAAGACCAGACACCATCACCACGCGGGAAAACGGCAATCGCACCCACACGCGGTGTGGTACCTAGCGGTAAACCATCGCGTTCGGCATCAGCAATCCAATCAGCGGCATTACCCCAGTTGCGCGGCAAATCGTAACCCAGCAGGTGCCATTGTTCCCATGCCCACCACGTGCAGTTACCCCCGGCAAGCGCTCCATTGGAATCGACGCCGGGACAAAGCGGAAACGGGTTGCCATCGGACGTAAAACGTTCATGACGGCATGAACTATCAACGGTCGGGCTAGTATGATTCAGCACTATGGTTTGCGCACTCGCCGAATGGTCTAGCAACGGCCCCACTTCAATAGTGATCAGTACAAAAAGAAATACGACCCCAATAAGTTTTGCCGCGAACCGCCGGTCAATTCTGTGAACGACCACTTTCCCCCTGTGGACTGTCTGCCAGAATTTTGCAGGAAGCATATCACTGCTCTCCCTTGAATTTTTTTAAATTTTTCTATAGACACCGTAGACACACCCATATAATCTTGCCACTATTTTACACCCTCACACAAGAGGCATGTTCTTAAAAAATGCTTGACAAATGCCGCAATCAATGCTATTATTATCCCTGTTCAAGGGCGATTAGCTCAGTTGGTTAGAGCGCTACGTTGACATCGTAGAGGTCACAGATTCGAGTTCTGTATCGCCCACCCTTTGACAGAGGTACAAAAAAGCAGGTCGCGTGCGACCTGCTTTTTTGTTTCAGAAATTCCTACAGGGTGAACCAGCCTGTTTGCGACAGCTCAAACTCATTAGAGGCACGATCGTAGTGGTGACCGTTGAGCAGGAACGCACCACACCAGCGACCGGATACCTTCAAACTATATGCTTCCATATTGAACTTGCGAAATCACCGTCTGAGCACATGCACGCCATTTGGTTCCGAGTCACAGAAGGTAATGCTCATTCCGCAACTTCTCGCGGGAAGCATTTAGCTTTTTGGTAAGCAGAGAAGGAACTTGCTTTTCCTATCACCTGAATGATAGATTATCTACATGAGGCACTTGCTCATTCACGTTCACTCGGAACGTGCGATTGATCTCTACCACATTGTAGACAGTTTCACCTATTTTTGAGGAGGAAAGAAAGTATATGCCAAAAGCAGAACGCCGAGCACAGGTCACCTGGGAAGGAAACCTGATACAGGGGCATGGCACTATTGTCAGTACGAGTAGCGGTGCGCTCAAAGAGCTTCCGATCACTTGGGCATCGCGCACTGAGCGACCCGATGGCAAGACCAGCCCGGAAGAGCTAATTGCGGCAGCCCACGCCGAGTGCTACGCTATGGGCCTCGCTCATGGCCTCGCCCAGAGCGGAACTCCTGTCAAGAGCTTGAAAGTAGATGCAGTGTGTACCCTGGAACTCAGTGTCAGCGGACCTAAGATTCAGTCCATGGACCTCCAGGTCAGTGGCAACGTTCCTGGCATTGACCAGGCCGCGTTTGAACAGGCCGCTCAGACCGCCGAACAAAGCTGTCCAGTATCTAACGCGCTGCGTAATAATGTCTCCATCAGTGTTCATGCACAGTTAACACAATAGTAACACTCTCTAAGGATAGGATGAGCTTCAATGCCTCTAGCACTATTGAAGCTCATTCTAGCTATTTTCAAACAACCTGGAGGAACGCTCCCGAAGCAGGCTCTCGGCTCCATCACCTAGCTGCCGGATGACTTCTCCGGCGGGTTGTTGCCGTGTTACCAGTCCCACAGCTTCACCTGCATACAAATAGGCGAGATCATAGTTCTTGCTCTTGATAGCTTCTGCCAATTGTTGATGAGCCTTCTCATCCTGAGTAAGCAATTCAGTCTGGTGATGCCACTGATCGGTAAAGCGATTGCGCAATGCACGCCCTGGATACTGCGGAGGCCATGGAATCCCTTGCGCCACATCAAACACTCGTGTGTGAACGGTCTCCGTTTCCTGCGCCTGCACAATATATGCACGCGCACTTTCTGTATTCTCGCATTCTGGACAGGCAAGCAAACAGGTGCCAACCCAGACACCCTCGGCACCAGCGGCAAGGGCTGCCGCAACGCCTCGCGGTGTAGCGATGCCTCCGGCAGCAAGAACAGGGATCTGAACCGCATCGAGAACGGATTGCAAAAGAGGAAGTGTACTCACCTGCCCCGTATGTCCTCCAGCCTCTGTTCCCTGTGCCACAATGAGATCAACTCCGGCCTGGGCTGCATGAATCGCTTCAGCCCGTGTGTTGACCTGCGTGACAAGTAAAATGCCTTGCTTATGCAGCACTTCCACGTATGGAGCGGGTGAACCAAACGAAATGGAGATAAGAAAAGGAGATGCCTCTATCGCCGCGTGAAGCAATTCAGGTCGCTTTTCAATGGCCCAGGCCATAAGTCCAATCCCGAAACGCATCTGATCGGTTCCGCGAGCGATGTCTGCTTCTTGCAAAATGACATCCGTTTGTTCCCGGCTGCCAATACCGATCATTCCCAACCCGCCAGCATGAGAAACCGCGTGGGCCATACGTCCTCGCGCCACCCCTGCCATAGGTGCGCTAATAATAGGATAACGTAGATGCCAGGTTGTAGTGAGATACGTATGAAGCATAAGAACCTCTTTATCCTACGCCTTCAACAACGTTGTACCGATACCCTCGTCGCGGGTGCGGTGAACACCGGCCGTCTCTTGAATACCGCCCTCTGGATAGATCAACTTCGCCTCGTGGGGTGGCAACAGGCTGGCAACCTCTTTCAGTACCGCGTCCAGGAATTGGTCTTCCGGCACCGTCTTGATTACCTCACCTTTACGGAAAATGACGCCGCGTCCTTTGCCACCGGCCAGACCAACATCCGCGTCACGTGACTCGCCGGGGCCGTTGACAACGCAGCCCATCACAGCAACGTGAATGGGAGTCTGCACCTTCGACAGCCGTTTCTCCACTTCGTTGGCAACGCTGATTACATCAATCTCGACGCGCCCACAGGATGGGCAGGAGACAAAGGTCACGCCGCGATTGCGCAATTCAAGCGAGCGCAGTATCTCGTAAGCAACGGGAATCTCTTCCTCTGGCTCCGCGCTCAGGCTCACGCGCATCGTATCGCCAATGCCATCCGCCAGCAGCAAGCCCAGGCCAACAGAGGATTTGACCGCACCTGTCACTAACGTCCCCGCCTCTGTAATACCAAGATGCAGAGGATAATCTGAACGCTGCGAGAATTTACGATACGCTTCTACGGCGGTTAGCACCGTTGAGGACTTCAGCGAGACCTTGATCTCGTGAAAATCCAGTTCTTCGCACCAGCCAATATATTCCAACGCCTTCGCGACCATGCGTTCCGACAGTCGTTCGCGTTCCTGACGCCGTGCTTCAGCCGGGTCGGTGCGCTCCAATACTCCATCATCGCGCAGTCGAACCTGAATACGCTGCATATGTTCACGCTGCCCGCGCTGGTCGAGCGCGTCAATCGAACCGGAATTGACGCCGATTCGCATAGCGGTGCCGTGCTCTTTACAGGCCTGCACAATCTGCTCCAGCGATTTGCGCCCGTTAATCAGATTGCCGGGGTTGATACGTACACAATCCACTCCCTGCCGGATAGCCTCCAGAGCCAACGAGTGCTTATAATGAATATCAGCCACCAGTGGAATATGAATGCGCTTCTTTATCTCGCCAATCGCGAGTGCGTCTTCCTCTTCCGGCACGGCAACACGAACGATCTCGCATCCAACATCTTCCAAACGATAAATCTGCGCTACTGTACTGTCAATGTCGCGTGTGTATGTCGTAGTCATAGATTGCACGGCGATGGGTGCATCGCCACCTATGGCTACATCGCCGACATGTATTTGTCGGGTTTTCCGTCGCATAATATAAATTGCTCCATTTAACTGCCCCAGTGCAGCACATCACTGACGGTGATGACGAGCATCAAGGTCAGTAGTAATGCCATACCGATGAAATTGATAATGCCTTCGCGTTCAGGCTTCAGGCGTTTGCCACCGCGTAGTAATTCTATGAATATGAGTAAGATGCGCCCACCATCCAAAGCGGGGAAAGGCAATATATTGACGATGGCAAGGTTCAAACTCAAGATTGCTGTCAGACTGAGAATAGGCCACCAGCCGAGGTCGGGCACCGTTTGCGCCACTTCACCCGTAATGCGCACAATGCCTACCGGTCCCGCAATCTGTGGCTTAATTGCGCCAGTAATCATCTGCGTAATGCCCTGAATAAAGGCACCGGTCACATCAAATGTATGTTGTATTCCCTTGAAAGGTGCCTCCCATACGGGGGAACTGACAAAAATTATTTTCTCTTCCACACCCATTGGCCCCTGCCCATCGGGTGGATGCAGACGCACATTCACCGTCGTCTGTGTTAGCGTAGAACTTCCCTCATGTCGTAACACCAGCTTCACCGGCAATGTCGCGTTCGGGTGTGTGTCCTTATCAGCCGCGATCGCATTGTCAACAACCGTCTGCAAATCCGAAAACAGCTGCACTGGCTGATTATTCGCCGAGATAATCATATCTCCGGGCCGCAATCCAGCCGCCGCCGCCGGTGATCCCGCTACAACTTTCCCAATCACTGCGGGATATGTCGGCTCACCCAGACTATAAGCAACCGTGAACAGCAGCATGGCCAGCAGGAAATTCATGGTCACGCCGGCAACCAGTACAATCAACCGCTTGCCCGCCGACTTGGCGGCAAAGCTCTGTGGATCATATGTCCCGTTCTCATCGTGCATATCGCCATTCTCCCCCGGCATACGCACAAAACCGCCAATAGGAATGAAATTGAGCGAATAAATGGTATGAGAGGGAGCCAACTTATCTTTATATGAACTTATTCCACCGCTCGTGCCGCTAAACGGGGTCTGTTTCGCATTGATATAATCGTCGGCTTCATCGCGACGTCCTCCCAGCCAGATGACCTCCCAGCCGCCATTCTCTCGTTTGCGTATACCCACTATACGGGGCGGAAAGCCAAGGCCAAATTCCTCAACACGAATACCAGCCCACTTTGCCGTAATAAAGTGACCAAATTCATGCACAAGTACAAGCAGACCGAATACCGGAATAGCAGCTAATAGATACCAGTTATTCATCTATAATTTCCCTCATTGTTTCATAACACAAAACGGCGTCGGTATATTTCTTTTGTCGCCTGACGCGCCCAGTCGCATGTCGCTAGAATAGTCGCAACGTCTGGATGCTCCACGGCTGCATGTTGTTCCAGCACAGCTTCAATCAATTGCGCGATATCCAACAGCCCGATTTTCCCCGCCAGGAAAAGTGCCACCGCCTCTTCATCGGCACCCACCAGCACGCACGGATATGTTCCACCACGCTGCGCCGCCTCTCTCGTCAACCGGTAGCAAGGAAAACGTGCCACATCCAACTCTTCAAAATTGAGACGTCCCACATCGGCCCAGCGTAACGGATGGATCAAACCCGTCTTCGCTGTATCCAACCGCTCAGGGTAACTCAAAGCATTCAGGATCGGTAGATGCATACTTGGCAGACTTGCCTGCATCTTGATCGAGCCATCTATAAACTCGACCATCGAATGCACTATGCTTTCAGGATGTACCACAACCTCGATACGCTCATAGGGAACGTCGAAGAGCCACCGTGCCTCTATCACCTCCAACCCCTTATTCATCAAGGTTGCCGAGTCTATCGTTATCTTTGGCCCCATCTGCCATGTTGGATGTGCCAGCGCCTGCGCAACTGTCACAGTACGCTGCTCTTCCAACGGCGTGCGACGAAATGGCCCACCAGATGCTGTAAGCAACAGCCGAGCAATAGCTTCCGGGCGCTCGCCGCGCAAGGACTGCCAGAGTGCACTATGCTCGCTATCCACTGGATAAATCGGCACATTTGCCCGTCGCGCCGCCGCCATCACCAGATGCCCCGCCATCACCAGCGTCTCTTTATTCGCCAGCGCAATCCTCTTGCCCGCCGTAATCGCGGCTAATGTTGGGCGCAGCCCAACCAGCCCGGATGTGGCGGCAACCACCACATCCGCATCGGCGTAAGTTGCGACCTCTAATAGCCCATCCTCGCCCAATGCCACATGAGGAAACGCCAGCCGTGCCGCCTTCTCTACCTCCGGCGTGCCGGCATAACATGCCACTACCGATGGCTGAAATTCCTGCACCTGCTGTGCCAGACGCTCAACGTTACTTCTTGCCGCTAACGCGACTA
The DNA here is from genome assembly GCA_963717105.1 of uncultured Chloroflexia bacterium. Classification (GTDB taxonomy): domain Bacteria; phylum Chloroflexota; class Ktedonobacteria; order Ktedonobacterales; family Ktedonobacteraceae; genus DATGJV01. The sequence continues at coordinate 353,143 of CAVQVL010000001.1, read as the reverse complement.
TATGAAAATGCTCGGGGAAACACCGCACGACATCCAGCGTCTGCTGGCCTATCGAGCCCGTACTCCCAAGCAATGCTATCCGTAGCGGAAATTTGGTCATCTCTATTTACCTGTGGGCAAAGCAAACCCATGTTCACCCTTCTCTATCTCTTGTAAATTATAGCACGCTCACATAGGGGTCTGATTGATCGCACCCGGCTGGCATGTTGCAGCGGCTCGTGCCTGGGTGCGCTAAAGCGGACCCCTACAGCCCTACGCACAAGGCGAAGAAATAGACGACTATTGCTGCGAACAGCAGACTATCTACACGGTCGAGCAGGCCACCATGCCCTGGCATAAATTGCCCACTGTCCTTGACATGCGTCTGTCGCTTGATTAGTGACTCCGCTAGATCACCCAGCACAGCAGCGATGCCGACCAGAATGCCCAGCACAATCGCCAGATACCAGGGAACATCCAGCGGCTTGACGGTCAGAACAAGAGCAGCCGCAATAGAAAGGACAAAGCCACCAAACACTCCCTCCCATGATTTCGCTGGACTGATTCGTGGCGCGAGCTTGTGGCGACCGAAGGAACGCCCCGTGAAAAACGCCGCCGCGTCAAATCCCCAGACGCCCAGCAGGACCATCAGTAGCCACCATGTACCCCGTGGTAGATAGACCCACATACCGCTAAATCCTTGCCACGCACTCGCATCATAGCCACGCAGCAACAGGAAATAACTCATAGGAAAACCTATATACACCGCGATAGCCAGCGTCAGTGACCAATCTACCACCGCTCCATCGAGGTTCTTACGGAAAAAGAGCCAGGAAAAGGAGATCAGCAGAAATGCGCCGAAACCGATCTCTAGTAAGAGGAGTTGTTGCCGGGGAAACATCGCGGCTAAAAGAAATAGGATGCTCAATCCCAGGCTCACCAGCATCAGTGGATGGTAGCCGGCATGCCGCAACATATTGCGCAGCTCATACATGATTATTGCGGCTACCATACTGGTAGCCGCGAAAGCCCACCATCCGCCAAACCAGACGAAGAGCAGGACTATAGGTATCGCAATGAGAGCCGTAAGCCACCGTTGACCAACGGACTGTCCTTGTCCGGCAGGCTTTTTCGGCGTACCTGGTTGCGAATTTTCTTTAGTTGCGCGTTGCACGCATTACTCCCCCTGCGCAACAGCAGTGGAAGGAACAGAGAGGCGACCAAAACGCCGTTGTCGCTGATAATAGCTTTCTAATGCCGCCTGCAAATCTTCTCGCCCAAAATCGGGCCAGAGGGTCGGCGTCGCATAATATTCGCTATATGCTGATTGCCATAACAGGAAGTTGCTGACACGCATTTCCCCCGCCGTGCGGATCACCATATCCGGGTCGGGCAAATCGCGAGTATAGAGGTAGGAGCTTATCAACTCTTCCGTAATCGTCTCCGGGTTTCGTCCATCAGCGATGATTTGACGTATCGCGTCCACCAGTTCGGCTCGCCCACCGTAATTAAAACAGACGTTAAGGCCAATGCGGGTATTGTTGCGCGTCATTTCGACTGAATCCCGCACGGCCCGCTGGATATCAGGAGAGAGGTCCTGTAGACGACCAAGATGGCGCAGACGCACTCCATCGCGATGTAACTTCTCCAGGTCCGAGCGGATAGTCTCCCAGAAGAGGCGCATTAAACCATCCACTTCCGCACGAGGACGCCCCCAATTCTCGGTTGAAAAAGCATACACACTGAGCATTTCAATGTTCTCATCCGTCGCCAATTCCACCACGCGGCGCAACGCGGTCACGCCCGCTTTATGTCCAGCCAGGCGGGGCAGATGGCGTTTCGTCGCCCAGCGTCCGTTGCCATCCATAATAATAGCGAGATGGCGCACTTGCCGGGTATTTTGCTCAGGCACAATAGATTGCGGCTGCACGTTCTTTTTCCCCTGTGATGAGGGAAAAAGCTGTTGTATCCTGGTCAACGTTAGACCTCCAAAATCTCCTGTTCCTTAGTTTTCCCGACCTTCTCCATCTCATCAACGAAACGGTCGGTGAGCTTCTGTAGTCGCTCGGTGCAACGCTTCAGCTCGTCCTCGGAAATTTCCTTCTTTTTCTCACGGTCGCGAAGCTTATCGTGGGCATCACGACGAATATTGCGAATGGCAACTTTATGTTCATCTAACTTCTTATGCAGTGTTTTCACCATCTCCCGCCGTCTCTCTTCGTTGAGTGGGGGAACATTCAAGCGAATCACTTGCCCATCATTATTTGGATTTATTCCCAGGTCAGATTTCTGAATCGCCTTCTCAATATCTACGAGCAGTTTGCGCTCGTATGGCTGAATCACGATAAGTCGAGCTTCAGGAACACTAATCTGAGAAACCTGGTTTATCGGCGTCGGCGCACCATAATAGTCAACATTTATGCGCTCGACCAGTGCTGAACTCGCACGACCGGTACGTATCGCAGTCAGGTCTTGCCGCAAGGCTTCAACCGCCTTCTGCATTCGCCGTTCCGCATCGGTGAAAATATCATCTACCGCCATAACAATGCTCCCTCATTGAGACACTCCTCACGGGTGTCCAGCTAGAAATCGCGGTAATCGAGGTGCTATTGAAACTCTATGGCCCAATAACCTGAGAGCCATATGAGCTACTCTAGCCTTCCTTACCTTACGTCCCACTGAGGCTCTGCTATGTCATGAACCAGCGTCCCGCACTTCTTGCCGCGTATAATATCTTCCAATGTGCCTGGTTGATTGAGGTTAAACACCACAATCGGCATATGGTTGTCCTTACACAGGGAAAGTGCGGTGCTGTCCATCACTTTCAGACCCATATTCAATGCCCGCATATAGCTCAATTCCTCGAACTTCCGGGCATCCGGGTTACGCATGGGATCATCGTCATAGACGCCATCCACTTTGGTTGCCTTGAGCAGAATCTGCGCGTTCAATTCCACTGCACGTAAGGCGGCGGCAGTATCCGTTGTAAAGAACGGATTACCACTTCCTGCGGCGAGAATCACTACACGCCCCAATTCCAGGTGATGCTCCGCTCGCCTACGAATAAATGGCTCCGCCACTGGCGGCATCTCTATCGCAGTCTGCACTCGCGTCACCATGCCCAATTTTTCCATTGCATCTTGCATGACCAGTGAATTCATGACTGTTGCCAACATACCAACATAGTCGGCAGTTGCGCGATCAATACCTGTCGCGGCAGCGTCTGCCCCGCGCCACATATTGCCACCGCCCACAACAACCGCTACTTCCACTCCCAGGTCTTGCACACGCTGAATTTCACCGGCGATACGGCGCACGGTCGCCGCATCAATACCATAGCTTTGCGGCCCACTGAGAGCCTCGCCACTGAGCTTGAGCAGAATGCGCTGGTACGTAAGGGATGAAGCCTCTTGAGACATACTAATCATTCTCCCATGCGCTATTGTGAATTTTACCAGGACACAATTACCTTGTATCCTATTTTACTCACCCAGTGCAAAGCGACTAAATCGCCGCAGGACAATGTTCTCGCCAGTTTCGGCAATCACCTTACGCATAAGTTCATCAACCGTCACTGCTTCATCCTTCACCCACGGTTGAAGCATCAACACGCGGTCGCCCAGGCTCTTCTTGAGTTTTCCGTTGATGAAGTCATCGCGTCTCCCTGCTGGAACTCGTTCAATCGCCGGGTCTTCCATTATCGCCTTGCGCTCCGCCTCAAGGACTTCGGCTGGAACATCGTCCAACTTCACATACTGAGTGGTGGACACACCGGCAATTTGGAGGGCCAGTTCGCTCGCCAGCTTGCGGAATGTCTCGCTGTGAGCCACAAAGTCGGTGCTGCAATTGAGTTCAAGCAACACGCCAACGCTGTGATTGTGGTGGATATAGGAAAAAATGCCGCCCTGTTTGGTCTCGCGGTCTGCCGTGATCATCTTTTCGGCTTTTTTATCCCGCTTCGCATCAACAATCTTAATGGCCTCACCCCAGCTACTGGCCTCTGTAAGGGCATTCTTACAATCCGCAAACGTCGCGCCCGTCTCTTCGCGCAACTTTTTAACATCTGCCGCAACGTAATTCATCTAGTGGTCTCCTCAATCTTCCTCTATTTTACTCAGAACTACTCAGAAGTACAATTACCCCTGTCCATTTTTTTGGTCTCTGAGTGCTTGACAAATTATTAATAGTGTGATGTTGATGTATGTTCAAATTCAGGCTATCATCTGATTACCTGATTACGTACAGGAAAAAGCGGGAGGCAGGAGGATTGTGAGAAGCTAAGCTTCATCACATTCCCTTCTTACCTCCCGCCGTCCGATATATCGGCACATCAGCGCAACACCTGATATGAATAAGGAGCAATATCCTTGCAAGTGTGTGTAGGGACAGCCTTAGGCCGTTCGCGGACCCGTTTAGAAGGCTGCAAGGTGTTCAGAGGCGGACGAGCTAAAGCGCGTCCCTACACGCATCGAAACAACTTTACCCAATCAGCCTAGAGTGCCTCTTTCGTAACAAGTTCTGGCTCAGCCTGGGTTACAGGGGTCGCCGACTGCTCTGGTTCCTCTGGTTGCTCTATTCTCTCTGGTGCTTCTGGTGTACTGGATCGTTCAGCTTGCATCTCCTGGAATGATACTTCAGGTGCGGCAGAAGCATCAGGAGCTTCACCGGCCTGGGTAGAGAGAACAACAATTGGTTCGCTCTCATCTTTCGGCTCATTATCTTTTTGCCGCGCCTCTAACTCCCGGCGGCCTTCAACGGCGGCATCGGCGATCTTCGAGCAGAGCAAGCGAACAGCGCGAATAGCATCATCATTGGCAGGGATTGGATAATCCATCTCATCGGGGTCACAGTTAGTATCAGCGAGCGCGATTATCGGAATTTCCAGGCGGCGGGCCTCAAGGACAGCCGTGCGCTCTTTGCGCGTATCAATGATAAACAGCGCACTCGGCAAGCGGCGCATATCTTTGATGCCGCCGAGGATACGCTCCAGGCGCACCATATCGTCCGTCAATTGCTGGACTTCTTTCTTGGGCAACCGCTCAAATTCGCCACGGTCACGGCGTGCTTCCAGTTCACGCAGATAGCGGATACGAGACTGAATTGTCTGGAAGTTGGTCAGCATACCACCCAGCCAACGCTGATTCACATAGTACATTCCACAGCGTTTGGCCTCTTCCGCCACAGCTTCCTGCGCCTGCTTCTTGGTGCCGACAAACAGGATAGTTTCACCATTGGCGGCGAGCTGCTCCACAAATTTGTACGCTTCGTTCAGACGAGTCACGGTCTGTTGGAGATCAATGATATGAATACCATTGCGGTCCGTGAAAATGAAGGGCTGCATTTTAGGGTTCCAGCGACGAGTCTGATGCCCGAAGTGTACGCCCGCTTCAAGAAGCTGCTTCATTGAGATAACATTTGCCAAAAACGGATCCTCCCTTTTCGATCCTCCGCTCTCCTCATCTCAACGGAAAGGTTCCCCAGGGCATGACCCTACCACTATCATTGAAAGGGCACCAGGGTTTCCACTGGTCAGAGAGCGTGTGTATTTCTCGTGTGACGGTAATTTCCCTCACCGTCCCTCCACGGGAGACGCCTCCCGCTAACTAGAAAGTATAGCATATCATGACGAAAGACGCAAGAAAAACTTTGGCCGTTCTATTACTCATGCTTGGCCGCTGCGATCAAGAGAAACATCGGGCGGCGAGTTTCGTCCTGCCATTCGGGATGCCTGTCCAGCAGTTCTTGCGTTGGTTGCGGTTCGGAAAGCTTCGTAATGGTGAAACCGGAGTCAAGTAACGTATTCACATAGGTGGCAACAGTGCGGTGATACTTGACCACCTCATGATCCAAAAATCTTGCCTGGCGCGGGCCTTCATCCTGATACTGATCGACAGGCCAATGTAATCGCTCACCATGCTGACCATAATACCAGTCTTGCGCAGCGAGCGCGGTGAAGATCGGATGTTCAACTGAGAGGACGAAGGTACCCCTCGGTACAAGGCAGTGATGCACTTTCCGACAGACGATGTCGAAACGCTCGACATAATGAAGTGCCAGTGAACTTAACACCACGTCGAATGCTCCTGCGGCAAAGTCGATGTCTTCAATTGCAAGCTGACGATACTCAATGGCGGCATCGTTGGTACTCTCTCTGGCACGCGCAATCATCTTCTCTGAAATGTCTATCCCCAGCACCCATCGTGCCTGCCGTTCGCGTGCATAGCGGCAGTGCCAGCCAAAGCCGCAGCCAAGATCAAGCACGTTTTTATCGCGTAGCCTGGGGAGCAACGCACGGAAGGCGGGCCATTCCCCGGCAGCATCCAGTCCGCCGAGGGAACGAGCCATCTGACTGTAATTGGCAAAGATCTCGGATCATCATATTTGTTCTGTTTCATCGAACCAAAGCCTCCTCGCTTCATCTTATTCTTCCTCACATTTCATTGTACTACAACACTTCCCGTTAGCTTCAGCAGAAAATTTCCATGAAATGAAAGAGAATCCTCGCGGAAACAATCTGGGGTCCAGCCCTTGAACTCCCCTGAGCGGATTTGTGAGGAGTTTTCTGTGGGTGGGTTTAATTAGATGCGATTGCCCTGTTCCCATTCCGAGCATAGTTGACAACCCTACCCTCATGGCGTACCATTACAGAGGCTACAAATTCGGTGAAGGTCTCTGGAGAATGCTGTGGTCAGGAGGACTTACAGCTCATCATCCCGGCAGACTGGAACCCCCATTGCCAACCTGGAGTAAATTTTGTGAAGGCAATCGCGATATTTTATCAAGGCCGCAAGCAAGAAACCTCGGACGTTGCTAACCAACTTATCCCACTTTTGCAAAAGCAGGGATATGAAGTGAATAGCATTGATACCCGTTATGAAGGTGAGGAAACACCGGACCCTTCGCTCAAAGGGATCAACCTCGCTATTGTTCTCGGTGGCGATGGTACCATCCTGCATGCCGCCCGCATCTGTGCATTCGCCGACGTACCCATTATTGGCGTCAATTTTGGTCGCGTCGGCTTCCTGACCGAGCTTGAACCACACGAGTTGGAGTCAAAACTGCCCCTCTACCTCAATGGTGATACATCGGTCTGGGTTGATAAACGCGCTATGTTGCACGCCCGGCTCGAACAAGATGGAAACAGTGAGGATTTCCTTGCCCTCAATGATATCGTCATTGCGCGTGGCATGTGGCCCCGCGTGGTACAGATACGCAGCTGGATTGATAACCACTTTTATAATACCAGCTATGCCGATGGCATGATCGTTTCAACCGCAACCGGCTCAACGGCTTATAACCTGGCCGTTGACGGACCGCTGTTACATCCACAGGTGGAGAGTACAGTGATTACACCTATTGCACCACACCTTGCCTCGGACCGCTCACTGATTGTACCGCCGGAAGCCGAATTGAAACTCCAGATATTCACCGGCTCACAGGCTGGCGTCTTCTCAGCCGACGGCCAAATGAACCGTGAAATTAAAGACGGCGCAACGATTACCATTCGCAAAAGCCGTTACTTGACACAGTTTTTGCGACTCAGGCCGCCAACGTACTTTTACCAGATCATCAACGCTAAACTGCGAGACGATGATGACGCCTGACGAAAACACAGGCATTGAATCAGTCAAATTAGTCAAATCAGACGAACCAGTCAACACACTCATTGAAACATTATGTTACTTGAACTAAGCATCAAAGATTTCGCTATCATTGATAGTCTACACCTGCGGCTGAACCGCTACTTCAACGTCTTTACAGGCGAAACGGGCGCGGGTAAATCCATCATCATTGACGCCGTAAATGCCCTGCTCGGCGGTAAAATCGGTGCCGATTTCGTGCGGGCCGGCTGCGAACGCGCCACCGTCGAAGGCGTCTTCTCGGTTGACCCGCTGCCGACTATCTCCAATACATGGCAATCGTTCGCGACCTCGCATGACTCGGCTACCAATGGTGCCAGTACCATGTTTGAAGCATTTGATGCTGTTCACGCCATCAACGCTTCCAATGCCACCAATGCCACCAATGCCTCCAATGCCATTGATGCACCTTCCTTGCAGAGCAATAGCGCCGATGCTGTGAGTGCTGACGCAGCAGTCGCACTTGCCGCCCTCCTGCAAGAGTACGACATCACGCCAGAAGATGGGCAACTCATCCTCTCACGCGATATCTTCCGCTCCGGACGTACCGTTGCGCGTATCAACGGTCGCGCCCTTTCGCAGCAGGTATTGCAACAGGTGGCGAGCTGGCTCGTGGATATCCACGGTCAGAGCGAGCATATGAGCTTGCTGCGCCCCGAACAACATGTCAACTTCCTCGACCGCTATGCCGAACTACTCCCACTGCGTGCGCAACTCGCCGAGCAAGTCACACAGTGGCGTGCCGCACGCAAGCAATTGCAAGCACTCCAACAGAACGAACGCGAGCAGACGCGCCGCGCCGAGTTCTTGCGCTTCGAGATCGAAGAAATCGAGCAAGCGCAACTCCAACCCGGCGAAATTGAGGAATTGGAGCAGGAGCGCAAAGTGCTGAATAATGCCGAGCGACTGCGCGAGCTTTGCACCATCGTCTACGGCTCCATTAAAGGAGCGGATATCGGCAGTGACGACTTCAAACCAGCGCTCGACCAGTTGCGCATCGCCCAGCGCAGCATAAGCGAACTGGCACGCCTTGATCAGAGTTTGCAAGAGTACGAAGAGAGTCTCTCCGAGGCCGTCTACACTCTGGAAGATGTGGCAGCCAGCATCAGTAGCTATGAAGCCGACATCGAAGATGACCCACGCCGCCTCGCCGATATCGAGGAGCGTCTCGACCTCATCGCCCGTTTGAAACGCAAATATGGCGCAACCATCGAAGAGATTCTCCAACACGCGGTACAGGATCAAATCGAGCTGGACGGCATCATCAACCGCGACGAGGTCATGGCGAAATTGCAGCAGCAAGATAGCCAACTGCGACGCGACATTGGCCTTGTCGCGCAACAACTCTCCACCCGCCGCCAACAGTCGGCTCAACGCCTCTCAGCCGAGATGGAAGAGCAGTTGGACGATTTGAATATGAAACGCGCCCGTTTCTCCGTCGAAATCGAGCAGGTCCCCGATACACAGGGCGTTCCCGCGAGTATTGATGGACAACCGGAACAGTACTATAGCTGCGATTTGACAGGCATTGATCGCGTTCAGTTCCTCATCGCTCCCAATCCCGGCGAGCCGTTCAAGCCGCTCACTCGCATTGCCTCTGGCGGCGAAACCTCGCGCCTCATGCTGGCACTCAAGACAATACTTGCCTCCGCGGACGCAACCCCTACCCTGATTTTCGACGAAATTGACGCAGGTATCAGCGGACGCAGCAGTCAGATCGTCGGCGAAAAACTGTGGATGCTCACGCACAATCACCAGGTCATCTGCGTGACCCATCTGCCACAAATTGCCGCCTTTGCCGATACGCACTACAACGTCAATAAGCAAATCTTCGATAACCGCACCATGACGCTCGTCAACGAACTACGCCCGGAGCAGCGCGTGCGCGAAATCGCCCAGATCATGGGTGGCAACGTCACCGAGTTCTCAATGAAGAGTGCCGAAGAGATGTTGGCTCGCTCCTATCTCTGGAAAGATAACTGGACGCGGCACGCCCAGGAGCGCACGGCATTCGTCAGCGATGCTGGGAACGGCAACAATGGATTAACGGCGTGAAGGCAACAAATACAATGAATTTCGCCATTATTGGTGCTGGTAGCAGTGGGCTCGCCGCCGCCCATGTGCTGCAAGACGCCGGTTATACCGTCACGCTCTTCGAGCAAAGTCGGAAGGTTGGCGGGCGAGCCACCACACGCAAACGCGATGGCTTCATCTACGACTCCGGTGCGCAGTACATCAAAGGCGGCTCGCCCGTCAGTACCGCGCTGATTACCGAACGCTTCCGCACTGGCGACCTGATTGATATTGCCAAACCCGTCTGGATTTTCGATGCACAGGGCCATATTCAAGAAGGCGACCCGCAACAGAACGCCGATCCCAAATGGACCTATCACAGTGGCCTGATCGCTCTTGCCCAGCGCATGGCGGGATATTTAGATATTCGCCTGGCAACAGGCATTGGCCATTTGGAACAGATAAACAACGGCTGGCAACTCTACGATACCTCAAGTAACGCTGTCGGTGCATTCGAACGACTATTAATCACTATTCCCGCTCCGCAGGCCGTTGAACTCATTCGGTTCAGTCAGATGAAGATTGGTTTACAGAACGACATCAGCACCCATCTTCAAAAAGCACAGTATAATCCGCTGCTTTCTGTTATGCTGGGCTATTCACCAACACCCAAAACACGCCCGTATTACGCGCTGGTCAACGTTGATAAAGCGCACTCCATTTCCTGGCTGGCCTGGGAACACGAAAAATCCCCGGCACGCACTCCCCTAAATGCTGGCCTCTTGATCGCGCAAATGGCACCTCAATATAGCCGTGACCACTGGCACCTATCCGATAGAGAGATCATCCATGATGTAGCACGCAAAGTTACAACACTCGTCAATGAGAATCTTACAGGACCAATCTTTACCGATATCCAACGTTGGCCCTATGCTCTTCCCTCAGAAAAAGCCGATGCCGTCGCACTCAACGCCCTCACCATGCCGTATAAGCTGGCCTTCTGCGGAGATGCCTTTGTCGGCGGCAGAGTTCACCTGGCATTGGAACACGGTATTACTGTTGCGCAAAGCTTTCCGTAGAGTACAAGCAGGCGAATGCGCTGTACCGGTTCCTACCTCGCCCAATGAATCAGCTTTGTGCTATAATAGTGACAGATTTGGGGACGAACGAAACATACCCATTGCAACTATCTGACATAAGGATCGAACCATGAATAAAAAGTTCCTCAGCACGATATTGTTATTTGCTGTCTTTGTTGGCTTCCTGTGGTGGGGCCTCGCTACCCTCTTCTCGCCGGGAAAAGATGCCGAGACTATCATCTATGCCTTACTCCTCCTCGTATGTGCAGGTTATGCGCTCGTTTCCCTCTTGCTATTGCCGCGCAAGAAACAGCCGTAAGTGCATTGTCATCTCGTGCGGAAGTCAGGAATAGTTTATGCTGAATGAGAAACCAACATCGCCGTTGGTTGTACGCGTCGCCACACCGGAGGATATCCCGCAAATAGAGCTACTCGACAGTTTTAGCACATCTCCAACACGCTACATTCATCGCGCTATGGAGAAGTATTTTGGCCCGGTTGACCCATCCACTCATGAGCAAATCGTGGTTTTTCTCGTGGAGATCGCCGGTGTTGCCGCCGCTAAAGCAGAATTGATGCTGCCTTCACAGCAAGCACCAGTAACACCAGTAGCACTAAAATCACAGGAAGCGCAGGAGTATCTACAAACAGCAACACATCATCCCATAGCCAACGTTGGCTACATCAAGCGCGTTGTCGTCCATCCCGATTACCGCAAACAAGGTCTCGCACACGCATTGATGCAGCATATTATCACCTTTGCACGCGCCGAACGCCGACTTGAAGCAATTGATCTGCACGTCTGGGAAGACAATTTAGCAGGAATTCGCCTTTATGAATCGCTTGGCTTTGAACTTCAGCACCGCGAGCGATACTATCGCCTTCCTCTTTAGATTGATTGGCCATCCCTTGACACCCACCAGGAGCGTCACCAGGTGTGGTGACGCTCCTGGTGGGTGTCAAGGGATGCGAGCCATTTTGTGACGCAATTGTTTTATTCTTCGTTTGATTGTATATGGAACGAAATGCCGAACTGACGCAAACAACTGAGCTTGAGGACAACCATACCAGCCATTGGTTTCGCTTGATGCGCCACTTCTTCACCGGGGATGTGTCGCCAGACAACCACCCTCTCGTTGAGATGCAACGCCGTGCGGTCTGGATCGGTCTCGCCCTTATTTTGCAGTCGTTCAACGAAATACCCCCGCAGTTATATACAAACCTTCCCAGGATGTATAGTTCGCCGATTTTTTTCGTTTTGTTCCTGATAAACCTGGGCAGCTTTGCTGCACTGATCATGGCTTTTCGTCCCACGACGTTAAAGCAACAGGCACAGGATGTCCAGGAACGCCCACGTCGCTGGCAACGCCTCGTGCTGGTACTCACGATCCTTCTGACTCTTGGCGGGGTCGCGGAAGGCGTTTTGTGCGTCCGGTCATTCTTTTTACCCCGGTTCACCAACGATGGGACATCGATCGATATCAACGCTGCCGCTCTGCTCGTGCAAGGCAAAAATCCCTACAGCGACTCTAACATCCTCGACATTATGCGCAAATTTCCCGTTGATCCCGATTGGACAACGCCGCTTGAACAGGGGCAATTTGCGAACCATCCTACCTACCCTACGGTACCCGAAGTGCAAAGCGTTCTTGATACCGATCTCAAAGCGGGTACAGCTCCTGAATTTGAATCTAAGGTCAGCTATCCCACGCTCTCATTTCTCACACTTGTGCCATTCGCATTATTTCACGACTATAACGTGCTGCCTTTTTACCTGTTGAGCTATCTGCTCATCGTCTACGTGGCCTGGAGAGTCGTGCGACCGGAGATGCGCCCCTGGGTGGTATTGCTCGCGATAGCAAACGTTCCAATGTTAGCCTCCACCGCCGGAGGCAATCTCGATATTTTCACTACCCTCCTACTCATCCTGGCGTGGCTTTGGCGCGACAAACGCTGGGCTTCTGCCATCATGCTAGGATTAGCTTTCGCTACCAAGCAACCGGCGTGGTTCTTCCTGCCCTTTTACCTCATCCTGACTATGAGATCCTATGGTCTTAAAGAGACCGTCTACCGTTCTCTTCTTGCCGGTACCATCGCTCTCGCTTGCAACCTGCCGTTTATCATATGGAACCCCCACGCCTGGATTGCCGGTGTACTCGCACCCGTCTCTGACCCTATGTACCCGCAAGGTGTTGGCATTGTCGGTCTGAATACCTCGCAGGTGTTGCCCTTCATGCCCAAATTCGCCTACACTATGCTGGAAGTCGCCGCCATGGCTGGCACTTATCTCTGGTATTGGCGTATCTGTCGCCAACACCCTGAGTCTGTCATGCTGCTCGCCGTCCTCCCACTCTTCCTGGCATGGCGCAGCCTCTCCTCCTACTTTTATTGCGCCGCCTTCCCGCTCTTCATATTACAAGCAGCGCGAACTCACGCCTACAAACAGAACCTTCAGGTAGCAAAACCCCTTCACCTCCGACTTTTCCCGCTCGCCAGAAACGAGCATACTATTGCCTTGCATGGCTACCCCGCTGACTGAAATGAGAATACCACGAACCAACCTCGACTCTGCTCCCACTTCATGATACAATCAAGAACAATACCAGAATATATCGCCATTGCGAAGAAAAGAGTTATGCATGTCACCAAAGAAAGATAGAGCTACCATCGTTTCGCCGGAAGTAAACGAACAAATACAACATATACTCAACAATATCCACTCTCTTGCGCATACCTTGCATGAGAGTAACAATGAGGCACAGGCTAGAGCCGCTCTAACAGAAATACACAACCTGTCCGCCGCTACACAGATGGCATTACTCAAAGCATTGTCAAAACAACCGGAGACGGACGCCGCGGATGTCTTGCTCGCCATTAACGAACTGAGCGACGATAAAATTATTCGCAAAGAGGCTCGCCGCTCTCTTATACAACTGGAAGCGGCGAAAATTCAGCCCCGTTGGCAAACACCGGTACCCAAAACACCCGCGCTTTCAGCAGGGACTAGCAACCCACCACGCTACTGGAAAGGCTTCGTTACGCAATCGCGTGAAGAGGGCGAAGTACAACTCGCTCTCTGCTGGGAACAAGGTTTTGAGTATGGCGAAGCACGTATGATGACCTTCCTGCTCGACTTCTGGGAACAGGGAGTGAAAGATTTCATTCTGGAAGACACGACCAAACGCAACATTGACGCCAGAATACAACAGATGAAAGCGAAGTTACCCGATATTACGCTGGCAGATTGCACTCTGGCCGAAGGACGTCGGCTGATCGAAGAGGCATTGGATGTGAACAAGTGGCGCGGTACAACGCCTCACGAAGAGTACCGCCATCACCTGCCAACTATCAGGCACCTCATTTTGAACGCGGAGGATGCAGACAAAGCAGGCAAAGACAGCAGCAACTCATTCATTAACCCCACGCTTGAACCTGACGAAGTTACGGCAACCTTCATCAGTGGCTGGGCGTTGGGCGACTATGGTATGACCTACGATGTGTTGACCCGCGACAGTTCCCTCAAAGAGGGATTGTCCCGCGCAGAGTGGATCGAACACCATCATGCATGGGCCAGTGAAGCAAAACCGTCGCTGTTTGAATTGACCTTTGTGCGCGAACGCGAGCCGAGCAAACCAGCCATCTGGCTACCCACGACCTTCGGTGCCGGACGCTCCAACACGCGCAGAGAAGTTGAAACCGGCTGGTCGCTTGAATTGCATGATACACCATTGAGCGGCACCCTCAAAGAGATGCCGATGGGGACTGCTGTGAACAAAGAAACGGGCAGGCACTGGTTCTGGACCAGCTATACCCTCGTTCAAGAAAATAGCGCGTGGCGCATCCAGTCCATGACCGATGATGGCGCAAACGCACAGGGCATGTCAGTTGAAGAATTACAACAGAAACGAACAGAACACGATAACGCTATCAAAGACTTGATGCAGGTCCCCAATCCCTCTGATGAGCAAAAACGCGAGTTCTTCGATGAAATTGCCTGGCGCATGATTGAGGCGCTGCACTATGATGATGCCCTCATCGCCAAATTGCCGTTCGACCGCTCATTTTGCGAAGATGCCTTTAGCCGCACGCTCAGTCTGCACCTCAGCGAACGTTCATTAGTCTATCTTGAGCGCATGGCCCGACGCTTCCCCCAACAAAAAGCCGCCGTGCTACGCCAGATCGGCGTCGAACAGGCCGCCATGAGTACCTGGTACTGGAGCCGCGATATGGCCGAGCGCAGTCGGCTTTTCGCCGAACTGGCGGAAAACTCGATGCGCGAGTCGCTGACAGTTGAAGACAACATCACAGGTCATGTGGCCTTAGCTGAATTGCTCATGCAAAACAATCATCAGTTTGAGGAAGCCGAGTCGCATTTGGAGCAGGCAAAGATGCTGGCAAATAATCCAACCGAGCAGGCGACCATCGAAGTAGACTTCGGCAATATCGCCGTTCACCGCGAGCAATACGACATCGCGCTGCAACATTATCAGAAAGCCGCCGCACTTGACCCGAATTTACCGGAAATTTGGTTTAGAATTGGTTTCATGCAACGCAACACAAGACGACTTGAAGAGGCCAGGATATCGTATGAGCGAGCTATCGAGCAACTACCACAGGACACCCGCCCTTATGCAGAACTTGCCATCATTTACATGAACGAGTCAAACACAACAAAGGCGCGGGAAGTGGTTGAACGCGGCTTGCAGGCCGTTCCGCAGTCCGCACAACTGCATGCATTGCTCGCCTCCATCTACCAGGAAAGCGGCAATCTGCGCAAGGCCGAGGCCGCCCTTGAGGAGGCAGAACGACTCAATCCGAACCTGGAAATTGTGCAGGCCATGCGCGAAAGTCTTGCTAGAGCCAGGAAGAAATGATCGAACAGATACAGACACGCGCCATTACCTATCACACCGTCACCCTTGGCAACATGACCCGCGAGGGCAATACGCTTGCGGAAATCATAGAACCAGGCGAGAATGGTGGAGATAGCGAGCAGCCAACCTGCACGACGCGCACAGTACACGTTCCCGCGGGCCTCCCTGGGGAACGTGTCACTATCGCGGTCGAGGCACCGCCCCAACCACGTCCCGGTAAACATCGCCGTCGCTGGAAACCACGTCCGCCGCGGGTCTGGATCACCGAGGTCCACGAGGCATCGCCCTTGCGCGTTGCCGCTCCCTGCCCTGTCTTTGGTACTTGCGGCGGTTGTCAGCTCCAGCACATGCGCTACGATGCACAACTCGCATGGAAACGTGCTGTCGTGCAACGACTACTGCTCGAAATCGGCCATTTCAGCGACCCGCCGCTACTGGAAACCGTCCCATGCGACGATTCCTGGCACTATCGCAACCACATGCGCTTCTCGGTCAATCGCGAGGGGCAAGCGGGTCTGACCGCCAGAGGAACACATCGTGTGCTGCCGCTCACAAACTGCCCCATCGCGCACGAACAGATTAACCGCGTTCTCGGCGTGCTTGGTCAACGCTCCAACGAACGACCCCAGCTATTGATCCGTTGCGGCACCGCAACCGGGCAGCTGCTCATCCAGCCGCATCCTCAGCCGGAGGTACGTGAGCAACTTGCCGATATGGGGCTTGAAGTACGTGCCGAAACAATGGAAGAGGTCTTATCAGGTGAAACGTTCCGTATTCGCCCAAGCTCTTTTTTCCAGACAAACACCGCTCAGGCAGAGAAGATGGCACAGATGGTTCTGCATGGCCTGCTGGAAGGGCGTGACAATCGTTCCTTCACCGTTATCGACGCTTATTGCGGCGTAGGAACCTTCGCACTGCTGCTGGCACGGCATGTTGGAAAGGTGATCGCCATCGAAGAATCGGCCAGTGCCATTAAAGATGCTCAGTGGAATCTACAGAATATGCAAAACATGCGTGATGTCAATAACGTGGAATTTAGAAAAGGCAAGGTTGAGGACATATTACCTTCGCTCTCATTGCATGTTGACGGGCTGGTAATTGACCCTCCGCGTGCAGGTTGCCAACGCACCGTCCTCGACGCCCTTGTCCAACACCCCGTCGCACGTATAGTCTACGTCTCGTGCGACCCCTCTACGCTTGCTCGCGACCTGGATATTCTGTGCCACCAGCAAGCTGCCTATTCACTACACTCGGTGCAACCGCTCGATATGTTCCCGCATACCGCGCATATCGAATGTGTCACCGTTTTGGAGCGTATTAAACAATGACAACATCCGAACCATTATTGCTTGCCTCCGCCTCGCCGCGACGGAGGCAACTGCTCTCTCTGCTCGGTCTTCCCTATGAAGTCACTATCTCGCCCGTTGATGAGGATGCACTGCGCGTCCAGTACTCCGGCCCTGTGGAAAAACTGGCCCAATGGCTGGCCGAGCAAAAAGCACTGGGCGTGCATACATTACCCGCGGCGATAGGCAGACTGGTGATTACCGCCGATACAACCGTCTTGCTTGATGGCAACGATCTGGGCAAACCACGCGATCCAACACATGCCCGCGAACTCTTGCTCTCCCTGCGTGACCGCTGGCATCACGTCACAACGGGAGTCACTGTGAGCCAAACCGTAGATGGCAAACTCCATATGCGCAGCGCAAGTTGCACAACACCCGTACACATGCGCCCATATAGCGAAGCAGAAGTTATAGCCTACATCGCCACCGGCGACCCACTGGATAAAGCAGGCTCCTACGGTATCCAACATCCATCATTTCAACCAACAGCCCGCATCCACGGCTGCTATCTCAACGTCGTCGGCCTTCCCCTCTGCACTCTCGTCAATCTACTGGCAGAATTCGATGTATATCCCGCCAAACCAGCCACTGAAGGATATGAGGGGAGGGGTTGTCCGTGGTCAAAGCATTGTGAAGGAGTTTGAAAGAGAATTTATGAAAGATGCCGATATTCACATTTTCCTGACGGAATTGTACCAGGCTGGACAACAGAATGATGCTCGTGAACAAGATCGAAGGAAGAAAATGTTAAATCTGGAACCAGAATCAGCACAGTTTCTCAGCATTTTGATCGTAGTAGTCGGCGGACACGTCTGATTGAAATTGGCACCTCCAATGGTTACAGCACCATCTGGTTTGCCTGGGCCAAGTGCTGCCAATGGACACATTGTTAGCATTGATCGTGACGCAGACAAACAGGCTCTGGCCGACGCAAATTTGCGTCGCGTTGGTTTACGTGAAAGAGTTGAACTTATCTGTGATGATGCAACAAAGGCTGTAGCAAATCTATCTGGCCCATTTGATTGTGTGTTTTTCGATGCCGATCATTCAGTGCTTCATCTCAGCTTGCCCAACTCATTCCGAAGCTGACGCAAGATGCATTCATTTTCGCCGATAATGTTCTCTCACATCCAGAGGAAATTGCCGGGTACTTAGCTGCTCTGAATGCCCTACCCCAATTCAAACACATGGTCGTCCCTATTGGGAAGGGACTGAGTATCGCGTATAGATGGAACGAAACCTGAGCTATGATATATTAACAAGAGCAGAAAGATGTGGCAACAACCCACCTAAATCACTGTATGCGGTCGCTCGTTGAGAAGAGCAGCCTTTGCCGGTATCAACGTAGCATCCAGCCCCATGATTGGAGATGCCTCCTCGAACCAGCAGGCGGGGGCGGCATGACCCCAGAAGGTGCCACGGCGCGGATCATTGATATTCCAGCGAATCGGCTCAAAATCGGGATCTCCGGTGAAGTAATCGCAGGTATATAGTTCAATGCGGTGACCGTCCGGGTCGCGCAAATAGAGGAAAAAGGCATTCGATATGCCATGGCGACCGGGGCCGCGCTCTATGGCCGCGCCGTAACCGGCAGCAGCGAGAATATCACACGTCCGCAAAATGCTGTATGTATCACTCATCCAGAAACCCAGATGATGCAAACGTGGCCCGGCACCGTTCATCAGCGCAACATCGTGAACACTCGGTTTGCGGTACATCCAGGCCGCCCATAATTGTTCATCCTCGGAATCCGTGACTGTATACTCCGAACAACGAAATCCCAGTTGTTTGTAATAATTGTACGCCCGCGGGACATCGGGTACATGCAAATTGAAATGGTCTATGCGCAAGATGTGTGCGCCCTTATAGATGTCGAAACGCTGCAATAGCCGTTCGGCAGGTAGCATAGCATAGAAAAATTCCGTCGTGAAGCCGAGCGGATCCTGCACTCGTAAGGCGTGCGGATTGCCCGGCTTCCACATTCGTTACCCAGGAGACAGGACACTCCAGAGAAGCGAAATAATCAGCCAGCATAGCCAGGTCTTCCGATGAACCGACGCGAAAAGCCAGGTGTCCAACGGCGGGAACTGGCCCCCGGCGCAGCACTAAACTATGATGTAGACGTTCTTCATAGCCGCGTAGATACAGCGCATCTTCTGTTTCTTCACTCACGACGAAACCCAGCAAATCAACGTAAAATGACCGCGATCTCTCCAGGTCAGCCACAATATACTCCGCATGTGCGGCACGCACGATATTGAACCGGGGGGATATCCAATGCGTATCTGGCATACTGGTACTCCTAACTCCTAACCTACGTAGTCTGAGATTCGGCTACGACCACATTTTCGAGTGCGCCAATATTCTCTATCTCAAGACGCATCACGTCTCCCGGATGCACATGCGAAACACCGCGTGGTGTACCCGTCAGCAGAATATCTCCCGGCTCGAGCGTCATGAAACCGGAGATAAACTCGATAAGTTCAGGCACTTTATGTAATAACTGGCTCGTATTGCCACGTTGCCGCAATTCGCCATTCACGTAGGCACGAAGTTCGAGTCCATGCGGATCCTCAATCTCATCCTCTACCAGATAGGGGCCAAGTGGACAAAAGGTATCCCAGCCCTTCGCACGCACCGGCGGACGA
Source organism: uncultured Chloroflexia bacterium (assembly GCA_963717105.1). GTDB lineage: Bacteria > Chloroflexota > Ktedonobacteria > Ktedonobacterales > Ktedonobacteraceae > DATGJV01. The sequence goes on along the minus strand of CAVQVL010000001.1, from coordinate 333,561 downwards.
TAGAAGTTCCGCACGAAATCGCGTATCGTGACATCATTGGCAATCGTGTAACCGCGCACTACGGAGAGAGCATCCTGTGCATGGACCTTGCGGCATCGCTGCCCGATCACCACTGCGAGTTCGACCTCATAATGCATATATTCAACACCGGAAGGATAGATAACGGGCGAGCGATGCCCGGTCCAGGTGTTGGATGGCTTAAAAAATAAGGCAGGCTCTTCGGGAGTTGCTATCTCCAGTTCTGCCGCGTGATCCGCGAAGTTCAATGCCAGTCCAATGACAGTATGGGGAACAACAGGTGGCAAAAATGTCACTTGCTCCTCATGATGACGTTGATAAGACTCGTCAAGCAGAATACCCGGTTCGACCAGCATTCCCTCGTGATAGTGACCATCGCTAAAAAACCGTGCGCGTTTCAAATCTTCACCTCCACTGAGTATCTCAACCTGTACCATTTTACCATATGCAAGGGGGCAATTGCATCTCAATTTCGAGGGAGTGATACAATCAGGTCAAAAAAGCAGGAGGCGGAAAGATGGAAGAAAGAGAACTGCGAGACCTGGAAACCCTCTTTGCCCAGGTGAAGGATCCGAGTGTGGAACGCACCAAACTGCATCGATTGCGCGATATCATCATCATCGCGATCTGTAGAGTACTCTGTGGCGCAGAAGGATGGGTAGAAATCGCGCGAATTTGGGAAGGCGAAGCAAGCGTGGTTCACTGACGTACTCACCTTGCTCAACGGGATCCCCTCGCATGACACCTTTGGACGGCTCTTTGCCCACCTTGATCCCAGGCAGTTTGAAGCGAGTTTTGTGCGAGTTTTGTGCAAGGGGTCAGCAAAACGGTGCAAGGGGTGATCGCGATCGATGGCAAGACGCTGCGCCGTTCGCATGATCAAGCAGCCGACAAGAAAGCCCTGCATATGGTGAGTGCCTGGGCGGTCGAAAATCGGCTGGTGTTGGCGCAACTGGCGCGCCGCGCGAGAAATCCAACGAGATCACCGCGATTCCGGTGATCTTACGGCAATGAGCCCTGGCTGGTTGCATTGTCACCATTGATGCCATGGGGACCCAAACCAGGATTGCGGCTCAGATTATCAAGCAAGAGGGCGAGTATGCCTGGCTCTCAAAGAGAACCAGGAGAACTTGTACGAAGAAGTGCAAGCCACCTTTGTGCTGGCCGAGCAAGAGGCCTTTGTAGGTCGGTACTGTGAGTCGGAACGCCTGCTGACCATACTATCCAAGTTGGGGAGGTGTGAGTACGAGCAGTCCGAATGCGATCTCTTCACCGATGGTGAAGCCAGCAGGCATGTGCAGTTAGATAGGGAAGCCAGCAACTGTCTGGCTTCCCTGCATCGATGATCAATGATGACTAGCTGGTTACACGACCCAGACCGAAGCGCGTACTGGTGGTGCTGGGTACGCCATTCGTCCAGTCGATTTCCACCACCTGTCGTGTATTTTGAAGAGACGGAATTGTCTTCACTACGCTCAGTGTGCTGGTATCGACGACATTCCCCGTATCGCCTACATACACATAGCGACCGGAGAGATCATTTAATACCCAACCCTCCCGTTCACAATAGGTCTGACAAGGGCTCTCCATGCCGCTCAGCGAGGTGAGCGGCACAGTAGCAACGAAAACGGGTGCCGAAGTGGGTACCCCGCTCACGTTGTAGACCTCGAGTCGGTCGTGCGGGGCGTCCATGACATAGACCCGATGCTCATTGGGTGAGAGCGAGATGCCGTGGCTGGGCGCGCTGCTGACCGTCCAGACGCACGAGCCGCTGAACTTGACAGTATAGAGCACATGCCCAGTGGTGAGACTGAGTACCTGGAAGCCGCAGGTGTAGCTGGATGTAGTGAACATGAGCGTGTGCTTGCCATTGACAGTGAATGGGCGCACTCCATTGACGGTTGGCCCGGCGTTGAGCGTCACCTTATTGGTGGCAGTGTTTACCACATGGGCATAGTTGAAGTGGCGACCGGTGTAGCCCGTCAGATACACCTGGGTGCCGTCCAGCGAGACGATCGTGTTGTGGCCGTCGGTTCCTGTCTGGATCGAGCCTATGACTTTACCGTTGCTGGCATCAAGGATGGAATGATAGCCTTGTCCGGAGTCTGCTCCGTGTGGCATGTAGATGGTCGAGCCATCAGGTGTCACGGCAAACTGGTCCACGCCGAACGAGTAGCTGGCGATCCATGCCACGACATTATGCACGAGGTCATAGGCCAGCAGTTTGCCGTGCTTGCCAGCGCAAATGCTCGGGCCGCACTCACTGACGTAAAGCAGGCCCCGGCTGGGAGCCACCGCTACTCCACGTTTGCCTTGTTCAGGAATAGAGAAACGCTTCACAAATTTATGCTGGTTGTCTATATCATAGACGTGGACCTCGCCATCGTCCACCACGTAGAGCCAGTGGGCTGTCGTACTGCCGCTCGGGTTGTGTGTGACGTTGACGGGAATGGCAGTCCCGGTGGCCTGATAACTCTGCTGCTGGAAGGTGTGGAGGGCACTGGTATCTTCATTGCGCAGCAGCACGCCTATCATACCCGCCTGTTGCTCAGCACTATTGTTGTCGGTGGTGTTCAGCAGCCAGGTGGAAGGTTCGGTAGTCCCGCCCAGCCAGGCGTGAGCACGCAGGGTGGTAGGATTTGCCCCCCGGATTTGGACATGCAGCCAGACCACCGCATTATTGGCGGTAGGCAGGCCAGTATCCAGGTCGCTGCCCAGGGAGGTGCCGTCGCTACGCTGCGCGTGAAGGAAAATGTCGCCGGCCCCTTGCATCACGCCCACGCTATAGTAGGTGGGGCTGTAGGCAGGAGTATAGCGACCCAGCACGTAAGCATCGCAGTTGGAACTGCCGCTGCAGCGAGGTAGCACCACCTTTTCCACTATGTCTACATTTTGGATGGTGAAGCTGGACAGATAGGCCTGCTCCTCGCTGTTTGCACCTACGGTCACTCTACCTGCACCTGGTGAGACGGACCAGGCCCAGGGTGAGCCTACAACTGTCCACCACCCACCTGTGTCGGCACTACCCCAGCCGCTCGTGACGGTGCGCCGGAAGCTATCGGCGGTGCCGTTGGAGAGAGCATTGGCTTGATGGCTCTTGAAATTATTCGGGTAAATCACTGTGTTGGCCCTCGCCAGAGCGTCCGAGAACATACCATGTGAAAGGGCAATCATCACAAGACTCATGCAGGCAAGTATGCGCAGCCATTTCTCGGTGATTGTAGCAGATGACAACAAACGTTTGTACCACTTTCTCATATGGTTACCTCCTTTATTTGCCTCTCAACAACAGAATAATGGGTTTGGGAGTGAGCCTTTTTGTAATCAATGCAGGTAGAATGAGACGTAGTCAGTTTGCCAGTGATCCGTTAAATCGACAGTGAAGCCCCTACTCGGCTGTCATCACTGCCCATTCTTCGGTTCGGCAGACTTTTACTGGCTGAACCATTAGAGTTATCTGCCACACTAGCAAATAATGCCCCTGATTTAATGTGAAAACGGAGTACTTTACAGATAACTCAGTAAATTATATCTTTAACTATTCAGAGTAGGAGCAAAATTCTAGCTATTTCTTCATCCTTTGAAATAAATTCTAACAGAATATATCGACGAATGCAAGCCTTAAATGTAATTTATATCAAGAGGCATTATTGATGTGTTATCCTGCACAGATATTCAGAAACCTTAACCCAGATCATGCTTAGGATGAGATGCGATCGCATGCGTCTTCTCGATGGGGTCAATTAGATGCGATTGCCCTGCCATATGCAAGAGGGGGAAAGTATCCTGCACCCTGCTATGATATAATTAAAGACACCTATACGCTTTGTGCTAGTTGAGCCAACTAAAACACGTGTTTTCACCGCAATTTGAGCACAAAATACCGTGAGTTGGTGAGTAGTTTACTTGATAGAGTGCTAACATAGCCAGCAAAGCAGGCTCTAGCTCTGCCATTGCCGCTCAATTAACTAGCACAAAGCGTCTATGTAAAAATACATGCGAGAGCCGTTAATTGACCTTCGGATAGCGACCTGTGAGGTTATTGCTCTGTAATCGCCTTCCAGAGGCCATATCACAAAAAAGCTAGTTGGGAATATGAGTGTGCCAATTCGTATAATTTTAATAGTGTTAACTGCCGTTGTCGCTCTGGGCATCGGTTTAATTCTTCGTCGCCTGTTAGTCCGCCGCCTGCAACGTACCATTCTTGATAACTGGCTGGTACAGACCATCGGTATTATACTCATTTTTCCACCGTTGATTCTTGCCGCCATCTTCGCACCTGCCATCTGGGATAGCAGTTTGCTCACATTCATGTGGGAAAACATCAAAGCGTTCCTCCATATCGATAATGTTTCGGGCTTCGTGGGAGGGTTAATCCAAACCATTCTCATCATTGTGTTGGGGCTTGGTATCGCACGCACAGTGATGAAATTCGCCATACGTGGTATGGACGAAAGCCATATAGATATCAATATCCGCACATTGTTGGGGCGTATATTTTACATCATCACGATAATCATCGTCATTTTCTGGGTACTTTCCATCTGGCAAATCTCGATAGGCTTACCGGTGGCCTTGCTGGGTACATTAACCGTCGCCTTTGCCTTTGCTATTCAGGACATTTTGAAAGACCTCGTGGCTGGTTTCTATATTCTGCTGGAGCGACCCTTTCATATCGGCGACATCATCAGCATTGGCGACCCTAACCATCCTGGTGGACGCACCGGCCATGTCGAAAATGTCGAAATTCGCGCCACCAAGCTGCGCCTCACCAGCGGCGAGCAGGTCACTATCCCCAATTCCCTCGTCTTCGGTGGCATTGTCGTCAATAACGTCTATTACGGCGATAGACGCGCCACGATTACCATGACGATGGCCCAGGATGCATACAATAAAGAGGAAACAGCTGAACACATTCTCAAAGCGATCAAAGAGATAGAGACCGTCATGGTCAAGCCGGAACCAGCAGTTTTCCTCAGTGCCTACACAGGAACACAGATAACGCTCACCGTGCGCTTCTGGATTGCCAATGGGCAGATTGCGACCGTCTCCGAAGTAATGTATACTCTGCGCACACTCTTTCCCAACTCCGATATGACCGTTATCGAATCGGCAGGCAACGAATAAATGAGAACCGCGTGGAATACATGCATGTACATGCCCACCCATTGTTGTGTTTGTAGCCCAACAAGAGTACTAGTTTGTTCCCATTATAAAGAGGAGAAACGTTGGAAGATAATAAGCCCAAACAACATGTGCGGCGTGTTGGCTTGATGGGTGGTACGTTCGACCCCATCCACTATGGCCATCTTGTCGTCGCAGAGGAGGTTCGCTTCACTCTTGACCTTGCTGAAATGGTATTTGTGCCTGCCGGGCAACCACCCCACAAACAGGGAGCAACGGTGACGGCGGCCCATCACCGGCTGACAATGCTTGAACTGGCACTGGCATCAAATCCGCATTTCAGCATCTCAACAATCGATATCGAGCGTCCAGGGCCATCATACACCGTTGATACACTGCGGCTCTTACACGAACAATGGGAAGAACAGACCGACATTTACTTTATGATTGGCTGGGATAGCCTGGAATATCTACTCACGTGGCACGACCCCATGGGTATCCTGGCACATTTGGCCTTTCTCGTCGCCGTGCGCCGCCCCGGTTATGAAGACGAGTCAGGCTCTATCGAACGCATAGAACAGCGTTTACCCGGCATGCAGCAGCGTCTTCTCATCGTACCGGCACCACAACTGGAGATATCCGCCACCGACTTACGTCAGCGAGTCGCTGCGGGCAGACCTATTAAATATCAAGTACCTGAAAAAGTTGAGCGGTACATCGTTGATCATAGATTGTACCAGTAAAATACAGAAAACAACCATATTATGGAACCATTACATCTCGAAATAGGCGATCGGCTGCGGCTCCGCAAAAAGCATCCATGCGGCAGCTTCGACTGGGTCGTCGTGCGCCTCGGGGCTGATATCGGCCTCGTGTGCGAAAAATGCGGTCGCCGCGTCCTGCTCCCACGCTCAGAGGTTGAGCGTCGCACCAAAGAACAACTCCCGCGTCGGCCTCTCGCTGACCTGGGAAAATAGAAACAACACACCATGCCTCGCCGTATATATTGTAGGGGTCCGCTTTAGCGCACCCTCGTAGCCGCATGATAGTAGTGTTGGGTGCATATGATACCGGGCCGAGGCGGGTGCGCTAAAGCGGACCCCTACAGAACTACATTTAAGGAGAGCGTCGGATGGCAGTAACCTTGCCACAGGAAGGGTTTCGCTCCCTTCTTAAAAAGAAAGATTTCCTGCGTCTGTGGTTGGCGCAGCTTATCTCTATGACCATCCTCAACGCCTCAAACTATGCCTTGCTCGTCTTGATTGAGGAAGTAACCGGCTCAACCACGCTGGTCGGTCTCGCTATTATCTGTTTTAGCCTTCCCGCATTAATTCTTGGCGCACCCGCCGGCGTCTACGTAGACCGCTTAAATAAACGCCGCGTACTATGGATCAGCAACTTCCTGCGTGCCATCGCCACCTTTTTATTCGTCATCTCGCTTATCTGGAATCAACAGCAGCTTGTACCCGTTTACCTGCTCACGTTTCTCATCTCCAGCATCGGTCAATTCTTCACACCGGCGGAAGGCTCTTCCATCCCGTTACTGGTCAGTGAAGAGGAATTGATGCCTGCCCTCTCGCTCTTCAATATCACATTTATGCTCTCGCAGGCACTTGGTTTTATCCTTTTCGCGCCCATCCTGCTCAGCCTGCTGCCCACATTCAAGATTGTCCGTATCACTATAAATCCCGTGGAAACGCTGTACGCGATTATCGCGGTATTCTATGCCGTATGTGCCGTTCTCATCGCACTCATTCCCGCTCAGAGTTTCATGCAAGCCGCCAACCGCAAAAAGCGGCGCGTCAGCACGCAGGAGATGGAAGCGATGGGCAATATATGGAAAGAGACACTCCAGGGCTGGAAATTTATTCGCGGCAATAAACAACTTTTTTTAGCGGTCATTCAACTGTCATTCGCCGGTATTTTATTGCTCGTGATCGGTGAACTTGCCACGCCAATTGTGACCAAGCTATTATTGCTCTCGCCAAACGCAATGGCCTTCGTTTTTGCCCCCGCCGGTATTGGCCTTGTTGCCGGTTCCGTCGTTATGCCGCGCATCACCGTTCGTCTGGGCAAATCACGCGCCATCATCTTCGGCACCGTGGGAGTAACGCTTGTAACACTACTTTTGCCGATCTCAACAATCGTAGCGCACTTCCTGCAGCCGCATGGCTGGAACACCAACCCGTTATTACTCTTTATTGTCGCATTCCTGATGTTCGCCGCCGGTGTCGCACTTGACTTCATCAACATTCCAGCGCAGACCGCCATCCAGCAACAAACACCCGACTGGATCAAGGGGCGCGTTCTGGCCTTACAACTGATGCTCTACAACGCTGGCGCCATTCCCGTCATTCTCTTCATCGGCGCCTTCGCCGATATCTTTGGCCTTGACCGCGTGCTATACCTGATGGCGGTCTGCCTGATTGCCTTTGGCCTCTGGGGCATCTACTACGAACGCCACCACCCAAACATCACTACACCCATAAGACCTGCCCCGACCGAGCCAGAGCCTGAACCGGATACCATTATACGGTAAGGACCCGCACCCTATCCGGGGGAGAGGTAATGAGGTAATAATAATCGCGCTCAAACGCATTGACTACAACAACGATTGCGTTTACAATACGTGACACAAGGGCTTAACAAAACGTCTCTTGTATATACAACAATCGCCAGTAGCGATACATGGCATGGAGCAAGGAAAAGCATGGACCCAACCTTAGCGGCACAGATAGCACCCTATCAACCGTGGCTTATTACGGCAGGTGTATTTGTCTTCTTCATCTTGCTCCGCCTCACACGTAAAGGATTGCGCAGGCGCATTGACGAATTCGGCTATCGTCTGATGGGCGAAAAAGGTCTGCTCATCTGGTTCTGGTTGAATTCTCCCGGTGTCATGCTGCACGAACTCAGCCATGCATTTGTGGTCCTGCTTTTTCGACCTTTTCATTTTCACATTACCAGCATCAGCTTTTTTCGCATTAAGCCAGTGGTACAGCGCGATCGCAATGGGCGCGTCATGAAAAGTAGCGGCAAGCAATCGCTGCAACTGGGCGAGGTACAATTTGTCTGCCCACCGAACAAAATTATGAGTTACATTGGCACTGGCATGAGTGCCATCGCTCCTCTCTTCGGGGGCATCGCCATGCTCACCTTCCTCTACTGGGTCGCAACCGGCTACAGTCTCTGGGATTTCCACCTGCAAATCCTGCGCCCAGGCTGGCCCTGGTGGACACTCATCTTTGCCCCATACCTCATCCTGACCGTAACCTCTGAACTCTGGCCCAGCAGTCAGGACTGGCATGGAGCGCGCTGGTTCGTCATCGGTATCCTCATCATCACCACCATCACGCTCGCTCTGCTCTGGTATACCGGAGTTCTTGTCTTCAACAATCCCTTGCTACAATCAATATCTTCCATTGCCACACACATAGACTACGCCCTGCTCTTACTGCTCGCCCTGGACCTCGCTTTCCTTTTAATTGCCGAGGCATTAGTACGCGCAGTACGCCGATAGGGCAAGCCAGGCCGAGCGAGGCGTAGGGACAGCTTTAGCCCGTTCGTCTCTCTATCCGCCGTAGTGACTACAACGCCGTAATCGTAAAACTACTCACGCGCAAAGCAAAACCCCAGCTTGTCAGCCCGATTGGGCCGTTTGAAATGGCATTCTCTTGAGTGATCGAGCGGCTAATCTGCGTCCCATCAACGAAAAGCGCCACCTGATCTCCCACAACTTCAATACGATAAGTATGCCAGCGCGTACCTGGCTGATAGTCAAGCTGCTGAAAACCCGCGGCCATATCCACATTATCGGTCGCGATATCAATGTAGCCTGGAGGTGCCATACCTGCCCCACGCAGCGCAAATTGATACATTTGTGCCTCATACCCATCTTTTCCCGGCTCATCGTTCGCGTAGATGGTAAAACCATTGTGAATATTGACCAGCATTTGCGCAAACTGCACCCGTGTTTCAATCGCGTAATTTGCCACCGTTGGTTTATACGGCACAACAATTGATGTATTGGTCAAACTATTTGTCACCAACTGCCCTCCAACCATCATCCATGCTTTAGGCCCCTGCCAGCCAGCAAGTCCATGCGACCAGTTCGCCTGGTATAGCACTGTCCCCGCGGGTACTGCTGGCGTTGGAGACGCCTGTACCGCAACAGTAGCCGATCCCTGTGATTGATGAACCGCAGGTTGTGTCGGAGAAGTATTCGATGAGCAAGCTACCAGCGATAAAACGACGCATACGAATGAAAAAATGTACAGTATCCGCCTCTGCATGATAAAATTCATCTCCTTCCATAACAGAACCAACATAACTGGCAAGCGTTTCTAAGTGAGTTGTACGATACCGATGAAGCGGTCAAAAATGGCACCGACCGTTACAAAATCATCCGGTGAGGACAGCTTTACACAATATTTACGTCTCAGCGAGGCAGGACATCACAGAGCAACATTGATGAAAGAGTGTGCATTTCTTCGTCACAAAGCCGTATTCGGGATTGAAGAAAGAAGCAGGTACCCTGAGAGGCTATGTTAGAGGTTCGACTTCCACGGAAACAACTGTTCTGAAGAGCTGAGCGGCTTCCTCGACAACGCCTTCCCACAGTTTCCTACCAAGTTCTGCACTCGCGTGGGTTGGATCGCCAATGACGCCAGTTGAAGAGTAGCGAGCAAAATCCAGATGGGGATCATTCCAGTCAACTTCTGTGGAGTGTGGATCCCAGATTTGGTCTTGTCGGACTGATTCCGGTCGCAAATAGAGCGAAATGGATGTGGTAAAGCTATCAGCATGCCCTCCCGAAATCGCCAAAGCGTCGACTCTTTGCTCCTGTTTGGATCATGCTCTTTCCTGATTTTCGTGATATCTCATTGCTTTCTGCAAAAGTATATTCCGTTCGCTCACTCTTGTCCAGGGGTCCAATCAATAGATGGGAGGAGGGTAGTTTGGAAATACGCCCAGTTGACGCGCCAGCGCACGAGTGATCACTGTTTTACCAACGCCCGAACCACCGCCAATTAGGAGTACCTGCCAGTTGGGACGGATATCTGCACTTTGCATGGGGTGTTGTTACCAGTCAAACTTATCGATCAAAAATGTGCGGCTGTAGTGCAGCAATATTGGGCTGCCATGTGGGCAGACAGCCGGAGCGGAGACACTGGCAAGAGCCGTGAGCAACGATTGTTGCTCATTAGGACCGAGTGTGTGACCGCGGCGCATGGCTGAACGACAGGCAAGGCTGATGAGCAAATGGTCTTCCCAATCGGGACTATCTTCCGCCGCTATCTCCGCCAATTCGTGTAGGTGAGGTACCAGTTGCTCTTGACCCGCACCGCCAGGTATGGAGCGAATCAGGAAACTATGGCCGCCAAAACGCTCGCATTCTATGCCTAGACCGCGCAACATCGGCAAACGTTCTTCCAGTAATTGCGCCTCGTGGCGTTTTAGCTCAACCATCACCGGCTCCAACAAGAGATTGGCATCCGCTATCTCAGTTTCTTCGTCCGTTTGAACACCGACATAGGTACTGCGCAGATGTTCGTAAATGACCCGTTCGTGCGCCCGGTGCTGGTCTATCAGGTACAAGCTTCCATCAGGAGCCTCGGCAAGGATAACAGCCTGCTGCAACTGGGCAAGCGGGCGCAATGTTGTCAGCACCTCAGCCGCGCCTGGTTGTGCCTCCTCGGCCTTGTATCCCTCAGCCGATTCAGCAACATGCAAACCACGCCGGCGTGGCCCCGGTAATCGGCTCTGAAATACCACATCTGGGCCGGGGAACTGCGTTGATTCAGGTAGCGCGGGACTACGTTCCAGCACCGAGCGTACTGCTTGCGTCAGGGCTGGTAGAGCCTCGGCCTCTCGCGCTAACCTTACCTCCGTCTTGGCGGGATGAACATTCACATCTACCTCTTCGGCTGGCACATTCAGATAAAAGACGAGCAAAGGATGCTTGCCCTTTGGCAACAAACCGCGATATCCCGCCTCCAATGCCTCCTGCAGTGGGCGTGACTGCACCCAACGCCGGTTCACAAAGAGTAGCGTATACTGCCGACTACGCTGTGCCAGTGCGCGATTGCCCACATAGCCATGCAGGGTATAGACTCCGGGAATCTCAAGCTTGACTGGTGAAAGTAGCTCGTCCAGCGGGAGATGATAGAGTTCAGCAAGCGTGGTTGCCACATTGCCCGCGCCGCCCGTTTGCAGCACTATCGTATCCTCGATGGTCAAATGAAAACGCACCTCTGGATAGCCCACCGCGAAGCGTCGCAACAGTTGCAGGATATGTCCGGCCTCGGTACGCGCCCCACGCATAAATTTGAGGCGTGCCGGAACATTATAGAACAGATCGCGCACCGTTACCGTTGTGCCATGCGGTCGCGCTCGCTTGCCACGCTGTACAACCTCGCCGCCGCGTATGGTGAGAAACGCACCTGCGGCCTCCTCGCCCATCTCCTCCGTTTCAATAGGACGGCTCAACAGCGTTAATTCAGCGACGGCGGCAATGCTTGCCAGTGCCTCGCCGCGAAAGCCCAGCGTATGCAAACGCCCCAGATCTTCCACACCGCGAATTTTACTGGTGGTATGCCGCTCACAGGCGCGCTCCAACTCATCTTCGGGAATGCCGTTGCCATCGTCGGTAACACGGATCAGGCGCAAGCCGCCGCTCCGAATCTCGACTCGTATGTCGTGCGCTCCCGCGTCCAGCGCATTCTCCACCAACTCTTTCACCACCGATACAGGCCGCTCGATAACTTCGCCCGCAGCGATACGCTCCGCCACATCTTGCGGCAATGTATGAATGGGTATACGTGGGGCAAGAGAAAATTGAACAGGTTCGTAATGATTGTAGGTCTGACTCATTTTCTGGCTTTGCTTCTTTTCTTCTGTAACAGGAATAACAGGTTCAACGCATCAAGCGGCGTAATCGCGCATACATCAATGGCATCCAGGTCGGGTTCTGTATCATCTGCATGTTGTAATGTCTGAGCAATGGTGCGAGCCTCCTCGCTTTGCCATTCGTAATTGGTTGTGGGCGCAATGAACGCGGGCGCAATAAATTGAGCCCCTACAGGATCGTTGCCATTGGTAGACGGAGCAATGTGCATGTCAGCAGCGTAGTTGCCGTTCGCTTCGGCGACCTTACGCGCATTGCCATTCAACGCATATATTGCAGATGTGTTTTTACCTGCTTCGAGATGCTTCAATACCTCTTCCGCACGTTGGACAATGCCGGGAGGCATACCGGCCAGCTTCGCCACATGCACGCCATAACTGCGTCCGATGCAGCCAGGGGTGATGCGATGTAAGAAGACGATTTCACCTTGCTCATCGCTGATTGCCATCGTATAAATGCGCAGGTGCGGCAATTCGTCCGCCATCTGGGCCAATTCATGATAGTGTGTAGCGAAGAGAGTACGCGCCCCCGTCGCGTTATGCAGGTGTTCCACGACTGCACGAGCGATGGCGAGACCATCATAGGTGCTGGTGCCTCGGCCAATCTCATCAAGGATGATCAGGCTGTGTTTCGTCGCGTGGTGCAGGATAGTTGCCGTCTCTTCCATCTCCACCATGAAGGTACTTTTGCCCGACGCGATATCGTCTTCCGCCCCGACGCGGGTAAAGATGCGATCTACCAGCCCAATACGGGCGTTACGAGCTGGCACAAAGCTGCCAATTTGCGCAAGCAGGGCAATTAAGGCAACCTGTCGCAAATAGGTAGATTTACCCGCCATATTCGGCCCCGTCAACAGGACGATACGAGCCGCTTCATCGGCCTCCAGCGAGGTATCGTTGGGAATGAAGACATCCCCATCCAGCGCATACTCGACAACGGGATGGCGTCCACCAATAATTTCAAGGCCAGCACCATGTTCCAGTTGAGGGCGTACATAGCCCTGATGTGCCGCAACTTCCGCGAGGCTGAGCAACACGTCCAGTTTCGCGATGGCTGTTGCCGTCGTTATCAATTGCGCATAATAGGTACTGAGTTGCCGCAAAACATCGGCATAGATACTCTGCTCCAACGCCTCTATACGCTCCGTCGCGCTCAAAATACGGGCCTCATGTTCTTTCAGTTCTGGCGTGATAAAGCGTTCGGCACTGACCAACGTCTGTTTGCGCATATAATCGGATGGCACCATCTTCAATTGCCCATTCCGAACCTCGATATAATAGCCAAAAACTTTGTTGAAACCCACCTTGAGCGATTTGATACCCGTGCGTTCGCGCTCACGCGCCTCTAATGAGATCATCCAGTGCCGGGAGTCGCGGATCGAGGCCACCAGTTCGTCAAGCTCGGCGTGGAAACCGGCGCGAATCAGTCGCTCATCATCATCTTGCTCGTCCTTCTCGCTGGCACGCGCCAGGGAGCGGTTAATCAAGTCAATCACTTCCGGGCAATGTTCGAGTTCACCTGCAAGCAAGAGCAGCAGAGAGCTATTGCAGCCGCGCAATAGTTCGCGCAGACGCGGTATTGTGCGCAAGTCATTTCGTAAACCCAATACTTCGTTGGGAACGGCACTCCCCTGGCGCACCCGTCCGGCGATGCGTTCCATATCGCCCAGTCCCTGCAAACTCATAGCGAAGCGACTGCGCAACGCCGGACTCTCATATAATTCTTCCACGCTCTCCAATCGTGCATCCAGTGCATTCAAATCTAGCAGTGGCTGCGTGAGCGTGCGCCGTAACTGCCGCGCCCCCATTGCTGTAATCGTTCGATCCAGCACGCTCAGCAAACTGCCATGCACGCTACCACTGCGCGAACCTTGCAGCAGATCAAGATTGCGCTGCGTATGCGCATCCAGCACCATGTATTGCGTCGTGCGATACGAACGCAGGCCTGTCAGCAACGAGAGCAACTTCTCATTCATTTTTTCCAGGTATGCGATGATAGCACCCGCCGCAGCGATCGCCTGCGGTGCCTGCTCACAGCCATACGCGCTCAACGATTGCACACCGAACTGGCGGCACAATCTCGTTCGCGCCGCCTCGGATTCAAAGAAGTAGGGCGGACAATGTGTGACCGTCATTGTTTTGGAAGGAAACTGGTAGGCATCGTCGCGCCCGCCCTCTACAAGCAAGCACTCGACAGGACACAATCGTTGTAATTCAGCTTCCAGAGCCGCCGGTAACTCATCCGGTGTAAACCATGTGACGATAAACTCGCCCGTACTGACATCTACGGCTGCGAGTCCCGTCTGCGAACGAGCCGGGGCAATCGCCGTCAGGTAATTATTTTGCCGCGTAGGCAACAGGCTCGGCTCCGAAAGCGTGCCAGCCGTCAAAATACGTGTCACCGCCCGGTCAACAACACCCCGGCCAACCTCACCTACCTGATCGCAGATCGCAACTTTGTAGCCACGCTGTATCAACTTGCCAACATAATTTTCCAGCGCGTGCAGCGGCACCCCCGCCAATGGTACCGGTTCGTCCTCGCCATAATACTTGCGCGTCAGCACAATCTGTAGCTCGCGAGAAGTGATACGCGCATCTTCGTCAAAGGTCTCGTAAAAATCCCCTACCTGATACATCAGAATGGCATCGGGATACTGGCTTTTTATGTGTAAATATTGTCTACGTGCAGGCGATGTCATGCTCTTTCTCTCAATTTCGTCGAGTCATACCTGTTTCAAATTGAAACACTTGTACTTTACCCTATTCTTTCTCACTTGTCAAAAATAGGTACTGAATTCCCGTTGACATTAGCCCAACCGTGTCCTATGCTAGCAACCATAAGAATTCGTTCCTTTTTACAGATGAAAGTGAGGCAAAACTGCATGGCAGATCCACGCAACGCAATGGAAATACGACCGGGCTACCGGGGGAGAGCATTTACCTCTGACCTGACAGGACAGGAGTTCTGGCTGGTGGTGGACAAAGGCTTTCAGCCGATGGGTCTAGTCATTGGTAACTGCATCTATTCGATGGGTGCGATGCGGAACTGGTTGGTCGGCATCAAAGGCAATTTCAAGGGCGAACTGAAAGAATATTCCGAAGTGATGTACCAGGCCCGCGAACTGGCACTGAGCCGGATGCAATTCGAGGCAGACCAACTTGGCGCGGACGGCGTTATCGGCGTTGACATTAAAATAGAATACATGCACAACGGCGAATGGATGGAGGTCACTGCTATTGGCACAGCTGTCCGTTACGTAGCTGGCCCCAACATTCCTCCGATGGGTCAGGGGCGCGTGACTATTCCAGCGGGGTAATGCTAAATATAAATCAGACCCGTAATGAACTTGACAACTTCGGAGGAAGGTAGGGACGCGCTTCAGCCCGTCCGTGTGCCAGGCATGAGACAGTCCGACCACGGAACGGACTGAAGCGCGTCCCTACCTTTGACAAAACCCCACTTTGCATTATAATATCCCCGTCACATTCTTTTCCTATTTGTCTGGCTAAACGAGGTTCATATGAAACGCTCAATTTTCTTTGCTCTACTGCTTATTCTCTGTATTGCAATACTCACCGCCTGCGGGAGCAGTAGCAATTCTAGCAGTTCTGGTAACACCAGTAGTAGCAATACTATTCACAGCGCAACCAATACACCGACGGCCGTCAAGCGCCAGGTAGTGCAGGTAACGCTGGTGGATTACAAAATTCTTCCGGCCATCACAACTTTTCATGTTGGCGTACCGTACCAATTCGTCGTCACCAACAAGGGCAAAGTTGACCATATGTTTATGATTGCACCTCCCATGAGCGATAGCATGATGATGAGCAATATGTACGGATCGGCACTGGCTTACCTGATTGATGTAGCACCGGGGCAAACGCTCACCTTAAATTACACATTCACGAAAGCGAGTTCGCACCTGGAATTCGCCAGTCACTTCTCAGGGCATGGCTTCAGTGGCTCACAATACGATCTTGGCATGCATACACCGATTATCGTTCAGTAGGTTCAGCAGAAAGCGCATGGGCTCACAATGGCAGACAGCGACAATGAGGCTAGCAGAGAACAAGCAGATTCAGGAGAACGTGAACATGTAGGGCAGCAAATTGCAGGGTATCGCCTTGTCCGCTTACTCGGCACAGGCGAATTTGCCGATGTCTATCTCGGTGAAAACATCCAGTACAACACACCTGTTGCCGTTAAAGTGCTACATACTCAGTTGAACGATGCCGAGACACAACAATTTCTTGCTCAGACCTCTCTACTCGCACAACTGCAACATCCACATATCGTGCGTATTCTAGATTACGGCGTAGAGCATGACACACCCTATCTCGTGATGGATTACGCACCTCATGGCTCCTTGCGCCAACGTCATCCCAGAGGATCACGCCTTCCACTTGCCACCATTGTATTTTATGTCAATCAGATAGTAGATGCCCTGCAATATGTCCACGATCAGAACCTGATACATCGCGATATCAAGCCGCATAATATGCTCATAGGTGCCAATCAAGAAATATTGTTGAGCGATTTCGGCATCGCTGTTCTCTCGCGAAGCATAGGCTATCATCGCCAGACCGTGCAGGATTTCGAGGGAACTATTCTCTATGCCGCACCTGAGCAAATTCGCACCATGCCGCGCATCGCCAGCGACCAGTACGCGCTGGGGGTCGTCGTCTACGAATGGCTCTGTGGTGACTGGCCTTTTCGCGGGACAGTAGACGAGATAGCAAGCCTGCATGTGCTTGCAAAGCCGCCGTCTCTCATTGCAAAAGTCCCGTCGCTCTCCCTCGCCGTCGAACAGGTTGTTTTCAAAGCTCTGGCGAAAGACCCCTACCAGCGTTTCGAGAATGTCCAGGAGTTTGCCAGAGCCTTGGAACGCGCCAGCCGACTGCAAGCCGGACAGCCGCCATTAATACCCATACCTACCTTTATCCCCAAAACACCCTCATCTCCGGGGCTATCAACAACCTCACCCGTTGCGCGTATAACGTATCATGGTCATTCCGAGAAAGTCCACATGCTGGCATGGTCACCTGACAGTCATGCTATCGCATCCAGTGGTGCCGATGAAACTGTACAGGTGTGGGACGCTTCAAACGGACAAACCCTTGTGACGATGCGCAGCAACTCTCTACAGGCGCAAGCCATCGCATGGTCGCCCGATGGCCATTATCTAGCTACCACTTCCGGTCTGCTCTCAGAAACCGTACTAATCTGGGACGCCTCCACCGGACAAGCCTCCTCCACGCACGCTCGCTATAGTGGTCATACCGAGGCTATACAAGCTATTGCCTGGTCACCCAACGGCAGATACATAACATCTGCAGGCGACGACGCTACTATACAGGTCTGGGATGTTATCACTGGACGCGCAACCTTCACTTATCATGGCCATTCCAGGCATTCAGGTGCAATCAATAGCCATAAAAACCCTTGCCTGGTCGCCCGATGGCAAACGTATAGCCTCTGGCGGCGATGACAAACGAGTCCACGTCTGGGATGCCCTCACCGGTGGCAACATCGTTGTGTACTACGCCCACTCCGACAAAATCAACGCCCTCACCTGGTCGCCTGGCGGCACCCATATAGCGTCCGCCAGCGACGACAAAACAGTTCATATATGGGACGCCTCAACCGCTCGCAAAGTCTTCATCTATACCGATCACAGCGACGGCGTAACCGGCGTCGCATGGTCCCCTGACGGTATCCGCGTAGCATCCAGCAGTCGCGACGAAACCGTCCATCTCTGGCACGCCCTCACAGGCCGTACCCTCACCACCTACACTGGTCACACCGACTGGGTCAGTACTCTGGCATGGTCGCCCGATGGAAAAGCCATCGCCTCCGGCTCATGGGATAAGACAGTCCAGGTATGGCTAATTTAACGAAGGCTCACTCTCTCTATCGCTATTATAAGCATTGTGTCACCTTGTCGCCATATCTCCATGTCATTATGTTAAAATACTATACAAGACGGCTTGTTGACAAGTATCCTCAAATGTGATTTACTCTAGAGGTAGTAAAAAGTGCAAAACAAAAATGAAAGGACAGCAAATAATGGCTGTACAAAGACAACGGTATGATGATTATGACGATCATGCTGAAGCCGAGAATACTAAAAAGCGCGTTCGTCTGACATTTGATGTAACCCCTGATTTGCGCCGTCGCATCAAATTAGCGGCTGTTAAAAATAACCTGACGCTCAACGAGTATCTTGGACAAGTACTTGAGGAAGTCGTACCTGTTGAGGAGGAGATTATGCAAAAACAGCGACAACCTGTTAGCCGTGAAGCGATTGAACGACTGCTTCAATTCCGGCAAGAACTTATCAAAGAAACAAATGGTATTGTTTTTGATGACACCGCAGAGATACTGCATGAAGAACGCGAAAAGCGATTAAACCAACTTACGGGGGATGAATGAAAAATTTAGTAGTTGTTGACGCAAGCCTGGCTATTAAATGGGTTCTGAACGAGCCGGATTCTGATAAGGCACTCGCCCTTCTCAATCAATGGAATGTGAATGGAGTAGTGATGATCGCACCATCATTACTTTCTTTCGAGGCTTCAAATGCTTTTTACAAGAACTTTCTTAGGGGTAAAATCACCCTTATTCAAGCACAACAAGCAATTGAGGCGGTCCTAGCTATAGGTATAGAACTCGAATTCTCAGAAAAACCAACATTGCATCTCGAGGCACTTGAGCTTTCAGAACGCTACAAGCTTCCGGCGACATACGATGCCCATTATCTTGCATTAGCTGAGCGTGAAAATTGCGAACTCTGGACTGCCGACATGCGCTTCTGGAACGCTATAAAGCATCAGGTAAGCCGGGTACACATGGTGGGCGATTACGAGATGACCGACTAACAAAACATGAGGGGAACTGGTTACTTACTATGAATGACGCTGAAAATCAAATGCGACCTGTCACTCGTAAAACTTTAGAGGCTGTAGACAGAATTCGAGAAAGGCTCATGCAAGGAAGAAATGGACGACCGTTTGAAGACTCTGTAAAGTTCCTTCGAAAGATGCGGTTAAAGCGTACAAAGCATCTCATGGAAGTTACTACGGGTAAGCCATTCAAACTGGATGATGAAGACCTGGCAGAAATGGACGAAGATGATCTAAAAGATATGGCTGAGGATGAAATTAAGGAGTAGTTTCGTATGCCCTTTGATCTACAACGCGCCCGCATGGAAACCCCTGGTTGCGAACACGTCTTACATTTCAACAACGCGGGCGCGTCACTCATGCCGCAACCTGTGCTAGATGCCACTATCGCACACCTGCAACTCGAGGCGCAGATAGGGGGCTACGAGGCTGCCGAACAAGCTCACGACTCTCTTGAACATCTCTATGATGCCGTTGCCACGCTCATTGGCTGCTCCCGCGATGAGGTCGCTTTTATCGAAAATGCCACTCGCGCCTGGGATATGGCCTTCTACGCCATCCCTTTCCAACCCGGCGACCGCATTCTGACCGCTATGGCGGAATATGCCAGCAACTATATCGCCTACTTGCAAATCGCGCAAAAGACCGGTGCGATTATCGAAGTTATTCCCAACGACGCTCACGGGCAGGTCTCCGTTGAAGCTTTGCGCAAAATCATTGATACCAGCGATATCGGTAATAACCCCGTTAAACTCATCGCCATTACTCATATTCCAACCAACGGCGGTCTCGTTAATCCTGTCGCTGAAATAGGCAAAGTGGCACGCGAACACGGCATCCTCTACCTCGTTGACGCCTGCCAGTCCGTCGGGCAGATGCCCATCAATGTTGACGCTATCGGGTGTGATATACTTTCAGCAACGGGCCGCAAATATCTGCGCGGGCCACGCGGCACCGGCTTCCTCTATGTGCGCCAGAGCATCCTCGAACAACTACAGCCGCCATTTCTTGACCTGCACGCGGCACAATGGGTCACGCAAGATACCTACGAGATGCGATCTGATGCTCGTCGCTTCGAGACGTGGGAAACCAACTTCGCTGGCAAAATTGGCCTCGGTGCTGCTATAGATTACGCCCTGCAATGGGATATGCAAAACATCTGGCGGCGCGTCAAAAATCTCGCCTACCAGTTGCGCACACATCTCAGCCCACTCCCCGGCGTCATTGTACGCGACCGAGGCGTCACCCAGTGCGGCATCGTCACCTTCACCGTTGAAGACAAAACACCCGCAGAAATCCAGCAAGCCTTGAAAAAACAGCACATCAACGTCTCAGTTTCCGTTAGAAACGCTACCTTGCTCGATATGGAAGCTCGCGGCCTGGAAAATCTTGTACGCGCCTCGGTACATTACTACAACAGCGAAGAAGAGATCGAGCGATTTTGCCGGGCAGTGGAAGAGTTGTTGTAAATATCCTATTTTCTTGACAGACCCGCGCCATAGCCATACAATCGGTCTACCATCGTGCCATGAATTCGATGAAAAACAATGTGCCTCTCATAGAGGGCCTGGAGATAGCCAATGAATCCGGTAGAAACCTACGTTCGTACATTGCTTGAGATACACCGCACAGGTGAAGCCTCGAAGGAAACATCGTACTACAGTGCGTTGTCAAACCTGCTGAACGAGATTGGCAAAACCCTTAAACCGGCGATCCATTGCGTGATCAACCCGAAAAATCGTGGCGCAGGTATTCCTGATGGCGGTCTCTATACTCTCGAACAAAAGATGCTGGCGGATGAAACAGCTACAACCCGTATTCCGGCGCGTGGTGCTATCGAGATCAAAAGCACGAGTGAAGATGTAGAGAAAATCGCCCAAAGTGAGCAGGTACAACGTTACCTCAAACGCTATCGGCGACCTCATCTGGGGTATGTACCAGAACACTATTTTTGACCCCTATCAAAATATTCGCCTGTGGCAGGATGAAACAGGCATGCTGCTTGGCTTTATCTGGTTCGACACGGGCAGAACCACCTTCAGCACCTCTCTTCAGGTTCATCCATACCAGAGCCAGAACAAAGAACTGCTCGATCAAATGCTTGCCTGGGTTTTGCTGCGTGCCAGCGAGAATAAGCCCAACTCCAGCGATGCCTGGCAAGCTACCAGAGATACCATTTATACTGGTGTTCTGGAAGACGATGAGCCTTTGCACGAGGCATTTGTGCGTTACGGTTTTGTGCGCGGTGAACCGAGCATGGTTCATATGAGGCAACCGCTCAATCACGCACTCGCTGAGCCTGTACTACCTGCTGGCTGGCAGGTTCGGCATGTCGCAGGCGAGCATGAGTTTGAGGAGCGTGTCTCCATCCACCGCGATGTGTACCATCCTTCCAGAGTTACGCTCAAGGCGTATCAGCGCATGAGAACCATTCCTGGCTATACACCAGAATTGGATATCGCGGCAGTGGCACCTGAAGGCACCTTTGCCTCTTACTGCATCTGCTGGCTGGACCCCGTCAACAAGTGCGGCGAATTTGAACCGGTTGGCACGCGAGCGGCGTTTCGCAGGCAAAAAATTGGCCAGGCCGTGATGCGGGAAGGGCTGAAGCGTTTGCAAGCGTGTGGTGCCGAAATCGCCATTGTCGCCACCAACTACGACAACTACGCCGCCATAAAATTATACGAATCGGTCGGCTTCCGCATCGCTGCCTCTTTTCTTTCTCTCCTTACTTCTGTTGTTGCCCCACAGGTGCAGCCTCTTCCTCGTACATCTTAAATTTCAAAAAGTCGTGTGACAAATCGGCTGCATCGAGCGTGATGCCTTGCATCGTTTGCTCCATGAGTAGCTCGATAACTTTCTGGATATCGTTGGTCTGTTGGTAGATAGCTAACTGGCGGTCAGCACCAGTGCCGCCAGGACTGGCAAGTAGCGCACGCAGACGGGTCATCTCTTGACGACTACCCAACTCGTCTACAACATCGTCTACGAAATCCAGCGTTTCGTTGATAGCGTCGCGCATACTCAGACGACGGTGCTGCACAAAATCAAGCACTTCGGCATCCAAACCATAGCGCATTGCTCGCCACTTGTTCTCTTCGATATAATTACGCTTCAATACAGGAACCGCAACATTATGCTCATCACACCACACCAATTTCGCAATTAACGCCTGGCAGAGCGCGACAATGGCAAGCGTATCTTCAATCGTCGCGGGCATGTCGCAGACGCGGAACTCTATCGTGTCAAAAAATGGATGCGGGCGCACATCCCACCAGATTTTCTTGCCATTATCAATGCAGCCCATCTCAACTAACGCCTGCACGTATTGCTCGAATTCACTCCACGACTCGATAATTTCCGGTATACCACTACGGTGAATATGTTTCCAGATGGCGGAGCGGTACGACTTGATGCCAGTATCGCGGCCATGCCAGAACGGCGAATTGGATGAGATGGCGAGCAGCTGCGGCAACCATGTGCGAGCCTGATTTATCAACCTGACCGCGAGGTCTTTTCCCTCTACACCGACATGCACATGCAAGCCAAAAATGATGTTGGCACGAATAACATCCTGAAATTCTTCTTCCAGTTCGTTGTACCGCTCTTTATCCGTTGTCTCCTGGTCTTGCCACTCAGAAGTGGGATGCGTACCGGCACTGATGATCGCCATATCCTCTTCACTTACCAGTCGCGCCAGCAATGCCCGCAGCGTAAACAATTCTTTACGTGCCGTCGCGATATCGGGGCAAACATCCGATATCAATTCGATGGTGGATTGGGTAAATTCCGGCTTAATCTTCTCTTCGAGGTATGGCGTTCCCTTTTCAAGCACAGAATTGACACACGAACACAGTTGAAGTGTCCGGCGGTTCACCAACTGGAATTCCTCCTCGATTCCTAACGTAAAACGTCCCGACATGGCTACTCTCCTTTACTAATACGTATGCATACACATGACCTTGCTATTTACAAACAAAGCCAGCACAAGTGCCTCTCATCCATTCCTACCATGAACGTAACACGCATGTAAGAGGTTTTTCGTTGCATCACTTGCTTGCGTGGTATAATGTGCCACAGGGGCTATATAATGAGAAGGAGCTATTCCATGCGTCTAAAGGGAAAAACCATCGGGTATTTTGTCGCGCAAGAAGTTGAGGATTTAGAGTTCTGGGTACCTGTCATGCGTGGATGGCGGTCTAGTCGCCATTGGGAAGGTTAACATACATGAGTCAATTTCTTGAAACCCTGTCACGGCAAGTTATCATCTACGATGGCGCGATGGGAACAAATATCCAACGCTATCAACTGACCGCGGAGGATTATGGCGGTCAGGCCACCGAGGGATGTAACGAATATCTGGTACTCACCAAACCTTCCGTAATTGAAGAGATTCATGCAGGCTTTCTTGAAGTCGGCTGCGACGTAATCGAATCCGACTCGTTCACCGCCAGCAGACTCAAACTTGATGAGTATGGTGTGGGGCATCTGACAAAAGAGGTCAATCTCACCGCCGCTCAGCTTGCTCGCCGTATCGCGGATAGCTATAGCACACCCAGACATCCGCGTTTCGTCGCCGGTTCCATTGGCCCGACAGGTATGTTGCCATCATCAAATGACCCACTCTTGAGCAATATCACCTACCAGCAACTTGTCGAGATATTCCGCGAACAGGCCGCAGCACTTTTAGAAGGCGGCGTTGACGTGTTGCTCATCGAGACCAGCCAGGATATTTTAGAGGTACGCGCTACCATTACCGGTATGCGCCGCGCCATGCAAGAGGTGGGGCGCAGCGTTCCCATTCAAGCACAGGTCTCGCTCGACACCAGTGGACGCATGTTGCTCGGCACCGATATTGCCGCCGTTATGAACACACTGCTCGCGCTGAAAGTTGATATCATTGGCTTGAACTGCTCAACCGGCCCCGATTACATGCGTGAACCTGTGCGCTTCCTATCTGACAATTGCCCGTTGCCTATCTCGACCATCCCCAACGCCGGTATACCGCTCAATGTCAACGGTCTGGCAGTTTATCCGACGGAGCCAGAGCAGATGGCCGTCGCCCTACGCGAATTCGTCACAGAACTTGGCGTCAATATTGTCGGCGGCTGTTGCGGCAACAGTCACGAACACTTGCGTGCTATCGTTAATGCTTGTCGCACCGCTCCACGTCTCCCGCGATCTATCGCGGATAACAACATTCTGCGCAAAGATTTCAAACAGATCTCTCTTCCCTTTGTGACAAGTGGCATTCGCGCAACATCGCTCATCCAGGACCCACCACCCTTGCTCGTCGGTGAGCGGGTCAACGCGCAGGGCAGCCGCAAAGTGAAGCAGGCACTATTGAACGAAGATTATGATACACTGCTTGCCATTGGGCGCGAACAGGTCGAAGGCGGTGCGCATGTGTTGGACGTACAAACAGCCCTCACCGAGCGTACCGACGAGGCAGAGCAGATGGCCCATACCGTCAAAAAACTCTCGATGGGCATCGAAGCTCCGCTCATGATTGACTCGACCGAGGCCGACGTGATCAAGGCCGCCCTCGAAACATACCCTGGACGCGCCATTATCAACTCAATCAACATGGAAACAGGTCGCCAACGCATCGAAAACGTTCTACCAATGGCAATTGAACACGGCTCTGCCGTCGTCGCGCTCACCATTGACGAGATCGGCATGGGGAAAACCACCGACCGCAAAGTTGAGATTGCCCATGCCATCTACGATATCTGCGTTCACGAATACGGGCTACCGCCCAACGCACTCATCTTCGATCCGCTCACCTTCCCCGTTACCACCGGACAGGAAGAGCTACAAACGGCAGCTATTGAGACTCTAGATGCCCTTACGCGCATCAAACAGGAACTCCCCGGCGTTCTCACAGTGCTGGGTGTCAGCAATGTTTCGTTTGGACTGCAACCGCACGCTCGCGCCGTTCTCAATAGCGTGTTTCTTTACCACGCCGTCAAAGCGGGCCTTGATGCAGCCATCGTCAACCCACTACACATCACGCCCTACGCGGAAATTGATAGCGAACAACGTCAACTTGCCGAAAACCTGATTTATAATCGTCCCGACGCCTTGCCTCAATACATCGCCTACTTCGAAGCGCACGCCCCACAACAAGATACCGGCAACACGAAAGTTGATCCGACCGAGGGCATGAACACAGCGGAACGCATCCACTGGCAGATTCTACATCGCCGCAAAGAGGGTATCGAGCCGTTAATTGACTCAATCATCGCCGAGCGTGCGGAACAATTGAACATTCCGCGCAGCGAGAGTGCCGTCAACGTCCTCAATACCGTGTTGTTACCCGCCATGAAAGATGTCGGCGACCGCTTCGGTGCGGGCGAACTCATCCTGCCTTTTGTGCTACAATCCGCCGAGGTCATGAAACGCGCCGTCGCCCATCTCGAACAGTACCTGGAGAAAAAGGAAGGCTATACGAAAGGCAAGGTGGTACTGGCGACTGTCTTTGGCGATGTACACGATATCGGCAAAAATCTCGTCAACACTATTCTCAGCAACAACGGCTATACTGTCTACGATCTCGGTAAACAGGTGCCGCTCAACACCATCCTCGACAAAGCCATCGAGGTCAACGCCGACGCTATTGGTCTCTCGGCACTGCTGGTTAGCACCTCCAAACAGATGCCACTCTGCGTCAAAGAGCTACACAAACGCGGTCTGCAATTCCCTGTCATCGTGGGTGGTGCGGCCATTAATCGCTCATATGGGCGGCGCATTCTCTTCGTGGATGAGCAAACGCCGGACTCTACTCCCATTCCGTATGACTCAGGTGTCTTCTATGCTCGCGATGCCTTTGAAGGTCTTGAAATCATTGATAAGCTGACCAGCGTACCGGAGCAACGCACCCCTTATGTGCAACGCATCAAAGATGAGGCATTGCAAGAGCGGTTGAAGAAAGCCAGCAAAGGGAAAGAGAGCGATACCGCGCAGACGAATGAGGATGCACAGCGTCCATCCGCCGCTATCCAACCGGCAACCTCTCTTCCTACGCCGCCATTCTGGGGGCCAAGAGTATTGGAACGCATCGGCATAGAGGATGTCGCAGTCTGCATGGATTTGAACACGCTCTATCGCCTGCATTGGGGCGGCAAAGCGCATGGTGCGGAATTCACCCGCCTGGTAGAGCAGGAATTCCAACCACGCCTGGAGCATATGTTGCGCGAAGCCCGCCAACAACGCTACTTGCAACCTCGCGCCATTTACGGCTACTTTCCCTGCCAGTCGAGCGGCAACGAGCTGATTATCTATGACCCGCAGGACGTAGCGGCGCGACGTGAAATTAACCGTTTCTACTTCCCACGCCAGGGCGAACGCGAACGCCTCTGTCTCGCCGATTACTTCGCCTCCGTGCAAAGCGGCAAAATAGACGTTGTGGCTCTACAAGTTGTCACGATGGGTCAGTCGGCAAGCGAGGCCGTACAGCACTTACAGGATGGCGGAGACTACTCGGAAGCCTACTTCACACACGGCCTCGCCGTGGAAATGGCGGAAGGACTGGCGGAATACACCAACCGCGTGATTTGTCACGAACTTGGACTGCAACAACCACGCGGTCGCCGCTATAGTTGGGGCTATCCGGCCATACCCGACCTTGCCGACCACGCCAAAGTCTTCCAACTGCTACCAGCCGAAGAAACCATCGCTGTTTCGCTCACCGAAGCCTACCAGCTGGTACCGGAACAATCCACAGCAGCCATCGTCGTGCATCACCCGCAGGCCACCTACTTCGCCGTCCGCGAACAGGCTGTAGAGGCTGGCGCAAGATAAAAAGAAACAGGCATGAAAAAATGCGGTCGGCATTTTTTCATGCCTGTTTCTTTTTATCTTGCCAGCTCGCGGGCGGATCGTCTTCTGGATCGCTATCTTCAGGAGCGATATTCTCTTCCCCGTCATCATCTTCCGGTGCCGGGAATTCTTCGCAGTCATCGTCGTATGGACCGAGATTAAACAAGTAATCCATATTGTTATTCTCCCTCGATTCATTTAAACGCAATTTCTTGCAAGTTTTACAATTGCAGATTTGTAAATCTTATAGGCAATGGTAAGTTATTCGAGAGAGGCATGTAAAGGATGCAATGGTCCTGACTTTTGGCGATTTTTTAGTATGGCCGAGCCACTTTTCCGACGCGCACTCGCTATTCGACAACGCCAGCAAGGAGCGCAATATCCCGAATATGAATACCGTCTAAAACAAATAAGGAGAATTTATCATGTTATTATGCCCGAAATGCCAAAACTCAGTGCGCAAGGGAGCAAAGTTTTGTCACTGTTGTGGTGAAGCATGTAAACGAGTGGCGGTCTTTGTAGACTATGAGAACTTTATGTGGATTAAATGGCAGCACGACAGTGAAATTAGCACACAAAGCAAGGGAGAGGCTTTGAGTAATTACGCGGAGCGGTATGGAAACGTTGTTTGCCGTTGGATTTGTACGCATCCGCGTAATGTCCCTGATTGGTCCATTGTGAAGCAAGATTTGTTGCAAGCTGGCTTCAGCATAAGATATCCAGCCGGCGTAAAAAGGCACCGCCGGTACTAACAGTTCAGACGGGTTCTGATGACAACCGCCTCATTGAGCAACTGGATGGCCTGGTTAGAGGTGATCCCATGATTGGTCAAGAGCTTAACTTCCCCGCTGAATAGTACCAGGGATGCACACGTCACCTTCATTTTGCCCTGCTTGATAGCGGCCAAGGCGACCTGTAATTCGGCGTCGAGGGTAACCTGGATGGCTTTGCTGAAGTGGAAGCTGTTGACCACATGGATCATGACCCTGAGCCCATCGGCTGCCGTCATCTCAAAGGCTCCGATATCGCACCTGGAACCCTGGGGGCGGCTCACACCGCGCTGGTCAGTAGCGGACAACTGCTGCCCACCGGGATATGATCCACAGCCGGGCTGTCGGGCTCCAGGGCAAGGGTCTGGGTCGGCCCACCGTTTTGCTGCAAGCCGTTGGGATCGAGCCTGGGATCACTGTTCTGCAGATCGCCCGTACCCGTAAAGCCGCAGTCGGTGCCACTCTCCAGGTTGTAGCCTTGAGAGC
Source organism: uncultured Chloroflexia bacterium (assembly GCA_963717105.1). Taxonomy (GTDB): domain Bacteria; phylum Chloroflexota; class Ktedonobacteria; order Ktedonobacterales; family Ktedonobacteraceae; genus DATGJV01. Next base: position 305,533 of record CAVQVL010000001.1, on the reverse strand, counting down.
TAACCCCACCAAAGCAGTTGCCTCCAATGTTGTTGGCCACGATGCTTCCGCTGCTACTCAACGTGCCATCGTTTTCAAGTCCCCCGCCATTGCCATTGATGGCCAAGTTGTTAGCGAAGGTACTATTGCTGATGCTCATCGTGCTGAACCCATTGTTGAAGAGGCCACCACCGCCGTCGGGAGCCGAGTTATTGGCAAAAGTGCTGTTGCTGATGTTCACCGTACCGTTGTTCGAGAGGCCACCGCCGATGACGGAGGCCGAGTTGTTGGCAAAAGTGCTATTGCTGATGCTCACTGTGCCACCATTGTTGAAGAAGCCGCCGCCATCACCGCTGCTGACTGAGTTACTGGTAAAGGTACTGTTGCTGATGCTCACCGTGCCGCCATTGTTGCAATGCCGGCACCATCGCCGTTGGGGACCGAGTTGTTGGTGAAGGTACTATTGCTGATGCTCATCTTTCCGACGTTTTCGAGGCCACCACCGGAGCCGGCCGAGTTGTTGGCGAAGGTGCTATTGCTGATGCTCATCTTTCCGAAGTTGATGAGGCCACCGCCCGCGATGGCGACCGAGTTGTTGGTAAAGGTGCTGTTGCTGATGCTCACCGTGCCCTCATCCTCATTTTCGAGACCACCGCCATTGCCATTGGGGGCCGAGTTGTTGGCAAAGGTGCTGTTGCTGATACCCACCGTGCCGTCGCTGTTTTCGAGGCCACCACCGGAGCCGGCCAGGCCATGGGCAATAGTGAGGGCGTTGAAGGTGAAGATGGCACCGCTGCTCACGAGGAGTACCCGTATGCTGTTGCCGCCATCAAGGGTGACCGTCTGCCCGCTGCCATCCAGGGTCAGGTTCTTGCCGATCAAGAGCGTACTGCTGATCGGAATGGTTCCACTACACCTGAACCTGATCGTGTCCCCGGCGGATGCGCTGCTGATGACGGTGCCGATCCTCCCCGGGCCTGTCTCCTTACGACAGTCGGTGACGGTTAAGATCGTGTGGGCATGAGCGGATCGGGCCTGCGCACCCGGTACACCACACAGGCCGAGCAGTACCATCAAGCCGAAGCCCAGGCGAACAAAGACGCGGAGCAAAATAGCTGGTCGTGACTTCATGGATGTACTCCTTTCCAGGATGTGCTTCTTCTCGAACAATGCTGTTTGCGCTTTTTCTGGAAGTATAGCATACTCCTCTACCCGACCAGTGATATAATAGCAGCAAAGGATGGCAGAAACACCTTGAGCCAGCCATAGCGTAACGCAGAAAAAGAGCAAAACATATGGCTACTGGAACACCGGCAAACCATGACTGTATGAATGAATACTTCTTATCTTCTGGAAAAATGAAGAGGACTTTTCAACGAGAGAAGAAAACGATACCTTCCCACAAAAATAACACTATACAGCGTCAATACGATATGGTATAATAATGTACAGAAATACATCCAAGCCTGAGCTAAATCTGTTGGAGAAGACCGTGAACTATATTAGAATGCACTACTGCACCTGTCGCTACGTTCGCAGAGGAACTATGGGTAGCTCAGCCCTCTGTGGACGTTTGAACGTGCTTCCCGACAGACAACACTAACCCTTGTCTCCCTGTTTCCCGACACGTTACCCCGCCTGAGCTACTACCTCCCGAAGCTTTTTTGACATGCACATTTACCTGTCTATAGAGGAGATATGCTCATGACTGTGGTTTCAACGAAACCAATTCACTTTTATAATACCTTGACCCGGAGCAAAGACCTGTTCCAGCCGCTCAATCCGCCCAGAGTGGGCATTTACTCGTGCGGCCCCACCGTATACAGAGATATTCACATTGGCAACCTGCGCACCTTTACCATGACTGACTGGGTTCGCCGCGTTCTCGAATACAACGGCTATGACGTGCTGCTCGTGCGCAACATCACCGATGTGGGACATCTGCAAAACGACACAGAGGAGAGCGGCGAAGATAGGTTAGAGTATGAGGCACGCACAACGGGCCGTTCTGCTTACGAAATTGCCGCGTACTACACGAAAAAGTACGAGGATGATTCCGACGAACTGAATATCCTGCGACCACATATCAGTCCAAAGGCCACCGACCATATTCCAGAGATGCAGGCCATGACCGCGAAACTGGTCGAGAATGGGCTGGCGTATGTCGTCTCTACCGGGAACGTCTACTACGATGTCAGCAACTTTCCCGACTATGGCAAACTCTCCGGCAACACCGTTGAAAACCTGCGTGAAGGTGGCCATGGTCGCCAACAGATGGAGGTTGCCGAAGATAAGGACGCACCCGAAGATTTCGCACTGTGGAAACATGGCGAACCTGACCGCCAGATGAACTGGCAAAGTCCGTGGGGCGTTGGCTTCCCCGGCTGGCATATCGAATGCTCTGCCATGGCAACAAAATACCTCGGCGAGCAGTTCGATATCCATACCGGCGCCATTGATCTGCGTTTCCCTCATCACGAAGATGAGATAGCCCAGAGTCAAGGGGTCAACGGCAAACCGCCGGTGCGCTTCTGGATGCACGGCGAATTTCTGAATTTCGCCTACAGTCCCATGCAGACCGGCACTCGCGAGAACGAGAGCGAAGTCATCAAGATGTCGCGCTCGAAAGGGAACGTCGTGCTGTTGAGCGACATCAAAGCGGCGCATATCGAACCACTGGCCTTCCGTTACCTGCTGCTGACAGCGCACTATCGCTCCAAACTAAATTTCACCGCCGAGTCTATCGAAGCGGCACAAAACGGCTACAACAACCTGCGCGACGATATCGCTGAATTGCCGGTTGAGGAATCAAATGCTCAAGACGCATGGTCAGAGGAGGCACAGCGCATACGCGACACCTTCCATAACGCCATCAACGACGATATGGACCTACCAGCTGCCTTGAGTCTCACCCGCGAGACGGCCCGCAATAGTAAAATTGCGCCCGCCGAGCGACGCCGCCTCATCCTCGACTTTGACCGTGTATTAGGGCTACGCCTCAATACCGTCAAACCGCGAAGGCCGCGCCAGGTAAGCGAAGAGGCACAACTGCTGGTACACCAACGCGACGAGGCACGCGCCGCCCGCGACTGGAAAAAGTCCGATCAGCTGCGTGACCAGCTCAAAGCAATGGGCTTCGAGGTTCGTGATACGCCTGGAGGAACCGAGTTGGTATAGAAAAGGGAAAATGAAGCAGGCAGAAAAACAGAGGTACAACGACATTGTACCTCTGTTTTTCTGCCTGCTTCATTTTCCCTTTTTCCCTTTTCTAGTGGCATCACCGCGCCACTTCTGCTATACTACACTCCATAGACAAGAAGAACTCTCTTCATTTGATGGGAACAAGAACATTTCCGCAATGTTAAGAGGTGAGAAACAATGGCTTCCTGGTGGAAAAAAACGTTACTGGCCGTCGCGGGCCTTACTGGTGTTGCTGGAGGCGTGTACTATCTGGTGACACGTCGCCCTGTCCCAAAGAAAAAAGGAAAAGTAAGTTTCGCGGGATTGCACGAAACGGTCGAGATTATTACTGACCGCTATGGTGTACCACATATTTACGCGCAGAACGAAGACGATCTCTATTTTGCCCAGGGCTATATACACGCGCAAGAGCGGCTCTGGCAGATGGAATTCAACCGGCGCATAGGGTCGGGCCGCCTCTCAGAGCTATTTGGCGAGATCGCGATTGAGGCCGACCGCTTCAGCCGCCGTATCGGTATGCAACGTTCGGCTGCTGAAGAGGTGTCGCGCATCAGCGAGCATAGCAAACGCATCCTCGAGGCCTATGCACATGGCGTCAATGCCTCTATGAAGCGTCAGAAACGCAAACTGCCGCTCGAATTTACGCTGCTACGTTGTACACCCACACCCTGGAAGATCGAGGATAGCATCCTCTGGGCCAAGATGATGGGCTGGAACCTGGGCGGCAATTGGGAAACAGAGATTATCCGCGCTCACCTCGTCGCTAAACTCGGACCCGAACGGGCCGCGCAGTTAGAAACCGGCTATGACCCCCGTCATCCCTTAATTATACCTCCCGGCGTCGAGTACCAGGGCCTCAATACCGGCATACTGGAACAGTATGAGCAACTGAAGCAGTTGAGTGGATTTGGGATGCTCGGTGCTAGCAACAACTGGGTCGTTGATGGCACCATGACCGTCACCGGCTCGCCCATCCTCTGTAACGACCCCCACCTGGGGCAGGCCGCACCTTCCATCTGGTACGAATGCCACCTTGCCGCGGGCGATATTGACGTAGTAGGGGTCAGTTTTCCCGGCGCACCCGGCGTCGTCATCGGTCATAACAGGCATATCGCGTGGGGCGTCACCAACGCTGTCTCCGACGTAGAAGACCTCTATATCGAGAAGTTCAACCCACAAAATCCCCACCAATATGAATTTCAGGACAAATGGGAAGAGGCGCAGGTTATTCGCGAAGAGATTTTCGTTAAAGGGAAAAAAGAACCCGTGATCGAAGAAGTGCGCGTGACCCGGCATGGCCCTATCCTGACCAGCATTACTCGTCCCAACACGATAACGGAAGCAAGTCAAAATGGCAACAATGCTGAACCAGATGAACTCCCGTTGGCATTGCGCTGGACGGGTTTGGAGCAGTCTCATATTCTTGAGGCAATCCATAAACTCAGCCTTGCCTCCAACTGGGAGCAGTTCCGCGACGCCGTGCGCGATTGGGACGTACCCGCGCAAAACATCATCTATGCCGATGATCAAGGCAACATTGGCTATATCATGGCTGGTGCTATTCCCATGCGAGCCAGAGGACAGGCATTATTACCCTCCCCTGGCTGGACCGGCGAATACGAGTGGACGGGGCTTATTCCCTTCGATGAACTCCCGCAAACCTACAATCCAGAGCAACATTTCATCGTCACAGCAAATAATCGCGTGGTCAATGACGACTACCCACACTACATTACTAATGAATGGCTTAACGGCTACCGCGCTCAACGTATTCGCGATCTCTTGACCAGCAAGAAAAGGAAGGGTAAACTGGCCCCTTCGGATATGGCGGAGATTCAATCCGATCAGTACTCGCTCCCTGCCGCCGAAATCGTTCCCCATATGCTCACAATTAAGACGAGGGTACCTCTGGAAAAAGCCGCCTTAGACATCCTGCGCTCCTGGGACAAAATTCTAAGCCCCGATAGTGCCGGAGCGGCAATCTACACAACGTTCCTCAGCAAATTAGAAGGCATTGTCTTCGGAGCAGTCTTCGGCGACGACGAATCCTTAATGCAGAGCTACCTCGGTATAGGCTCGGTTATTCTCGCCCCTCAAAATGGTTATGCCAGTCGCAATAAGCCATTTCTCATTCGCCTGTTGAATACACGCGACGCTAGCTGGTTCGCTAACACCGCCATTCCCAACGGGCCACATGACTGGGATACCGCAATTGCCACCGCCTTCACCGCCGCCATTGAAGAGCTATGTGAGAAATTAGGTAACAACATCTCACGCTGGCAGTACGGCAAGATTTACAAGATGACCTACAGTCATCCCATAGGCACCATCAAACCGCTCGACAAGGTTTTCAATCGCGGCCCATTTCCCATTGGCGGCGATATTGATACCGTCAATATGGGAGCAAGCTTGCCCAACAAACCTGAAGTCGTGGTCACTGTGCCATCATTCCGCCAGATTGTCAATCTCGCGGATATGAAGTCCTCGCTCTCGATTCATGCGCCGGGCCAGTCCGGGCATCCCGCCAGCAAGCATTACGACGACTTCATCAAATCCTGGCAACGCGCCGAACATCACCCAATGCTCTTCGAACGCAGTATGATCGAAGCCAACGCGGAAGGCACCATACGCCTGATGCCCAAAAACTAGAAAGTGTAAGAGGCGGTAGTGGGCAAATATCCTTGCGCGCAAGGATATTTGCCCACTACCGCCTCTTACACTTTCTTTACACTTTCTTGACGCTTTTTTGAGTGGCATACGTTATTGTATCAAGAGATATCGTTTCTATCTTAAACAGCACCGTTTTGAGCATGAAAAGTGGCGAAAGGAGTTAGAGCATCTTCCCAAATTGAGGTGTTCTTAATCTATATTATGGCAACGTTCCCATACCAACCACAGGCCAGGAACATATCGAAATGGCTTTTGTTACCTCTGCGTCTCTTTCTGGGTGTAACCTTCGTCTACGCGGGTATCCAGAAATTGACTGATCCGCAGTTCTTTTCACCATCGGCCCATGGCTATATTGGGAAACAAATCGAAGGCTTCGCTGTTGGCTCCCCCCTTCACTCATTTTTAATCAATGTTGCACTTCCCCATGCCAGTTTCTTCGGCTATCTGGTCGCTTACGGTGAGATCGCAATTGGTCTCGGTACACTCGTTGGCTTCCTGCTTCGCCCGGCAGCCTTCTTTGGTATGTTGATCAGCCTTATGTTTTTTCTCTCGGCATCGTGGCATGTGTTCCCGTATTTCTACGGTGCTGATATTGTTTTCGTCTTCTGCTGGATTACCATGCTGCTTGCCGGGCCAATGAATACCGGGTTGCCCACGCTTGATGAACAGTGGGTAACACACCTGCTCGCAAATATGTCATTGGCAGAGAAAAAAATGTATGCCACCGTGTTAGCTCTTCTCATCGGTGTCTCTGAAAAACCTGTCGTCAGCACGCAGGAGTATGCACAAATCCAGGGCAAACCTTTGCCGGCAGGAGCAAGTAAACGCGCTCCGCAAAAAAATCGGTATTCGGCGGCTCAATACGACAAAGAGTCACGACGCAATTTTATCTGGGGTGTCGTAACTGGCGGCGGTGCTATGCTTGCCATCGCATGGTTCTGGAATCTGACACATTCCAGCGAAGGTGCCGTTTCAACAATTACAGCTGGCGGTGGCTCAACCACAACCGGGGCAAGTACAACTCCCGTCACAGCAGGAGCTGGCTCAACTATTGCCCAGGTCAGCCAGGTACAGAATAACAGTTCCGTCGACTTTACACTGGCCTCTAACGGCGACCCCGGCATTCTCGTCCGCCTCAATAACGGACAATTCGTCGCCTACGACGCCACTTGCACCCACGCCGGATGTCCGGTAGACTATGATCCCAGCAGTCAAATGCTCATCTGTCCCTGCCATGGTGCCACCTTCGACCCATCCAAATCCGCCGCCGTCGTCCAGGGTCCTGCCGCTACCCCTCTGACAAGCGTTCCCATTCAGGTCAATAACTCAACGGGAGCAATCACCGTCAGTAATTAAACATAAAACAGCAAGGGAACGCGGTTGCCGGTTTGTCGGCAACCGCGTTCCCTTGCTGTTTTATGGCTCATGCCCACTTTTGGGATGGATGAGCTTCAACATGTGTATGTAAGCCTTTAGAGCCAGCTCACATCTTAGACTCCTTTCCATACTTGGACGACCCCATCTCCGCTGACCGAGGCAAGATGTTTTCCATCAGGCAACCACGCTACATCATGCGTGGAATCCACATGGCAGTGAAAGGTCAAGGTGTTGCCTCCGGTTTCAGCATCCCAGGCCCATACAACGTTATCTTTACTCACAGAGACGATGCGTGTGCCATCAGGTGACCATGCCACAATGTCTACCCACTCGGTATGACCTCGATAGGTGACAAGCGCATGATTGTTGTGCGGGTTCCACACCTGTACCGTCTTATCCTCACTCGTGGAGGCGATACGCGAACCTTGTCCATGGAATAATGAAGAACCATCAGGCGACCATTTTACTGCTCTCACCCACCCTTCGTGGCCGTGATAGATGAATGCTTTGCGCCCCGTCGTGACATCCCACACCTGTACTTCTCTCAGAGAACCAGAAGCGATAAACTTGCCATCGGGCGACCATGCTATCGCTCGTACCCAATAGGTATGTCCCTTATAGATAAAGAGGGTTCGTCCCGTTGAGACTTCCCATATATGTACCGTCGTATCTGTCCCTCCAGTACTTGTGGAAGCAATGCACCTTCCATCAGGTGACCAGGCAATGGCGCAGATCATGCCGGAATGACTCTCATATGAGGACAGTTTGCGCTCAACAGGTGCACCATCATTTGGCAAGGCAGACCAGACATGTAAGGTCTTATCCAGGCTTGCTGAGGCGATGTATCGCCCATCAGGGGACCAAGCCAGGGTAGTTACACTACTTACGTGACCACCATAAGTGGTAGCAGTCAACCAAGTGGTGGACTTCCATACCTTGACAGTACGATCGTTGCCGCCAGAAGCGATGTAGCGTCTATCAGGTGACCATGCCAGGGCATAGACCTTTCCTGCATGAGTACTTGCGGCAGATTTGGATACGGCAGTGGACGCTGTTGATGAGAAGCTGAGCGACCTGGGAGGGGGGAAATCGGCAGGGAGGTCTGAAATAACTAACTGGAAGAGGTGTTCGGGGCGCTGTAAATCCTTCAGATAGTGCTCACCTAAATTCTTTAGGCTCACATGAGAAGGTAAAGTTTGCTTCACAAGATCGTGACTTCGCTGAGAGATGAGTACCTGGCCTCCATGTCCAGCACTCATGATGCGTGCCGCATGGTGAACGTCCATGCCGACGTAGCCCTCCGAAACCAGCACTGGCTCCCCTGTGTGGATGCCCATACGCACTCGCACCGCTACGCCTTCGGGCCACATATGTGTGAAGAGGAGGTGCTGTGCCATGATTGCCGCCGACACGGCATCGCTAGCGTTAGCAAAAGCTACGAAGAAGGAATCTCCCTGTGTATCTACCTCATGCCCGTTCCACCGACGAAACGCGCTCCGCAGCAAGTAGCGGCACTCTGTGAGCAGGAGAACGTACTGGTCGCCTAAGTGCCGAAGGAGGAGTGTGGAACCTTCGATATCAGTAAAGAGCAGGGTAACGGTTCCCGATGGAAGGTCAATTGCTTCCTTCTTTATCTGTGCGAGTGGACGCTCAGTCCCATCCCACGTTCGAGAGAGGACGGAGATCGGTGTTTGTTTGGTACCACCTGCCTTTGCGAGGATATCAAAGTACTTCTTTACCCTTTCTGCTACTCCTTCCATATCCGGCGGCCAGTTCGTATCAGGTTCCTTCGCTAGTTCCCTCAACACGCTCTTAGAAAATATTCCTGGCTGTTCTTTCGAGAGATTTTTTGCCATCCGAGAAGGAGAGGTTGCAAAGAACACAAACTGCTCACGATGTGTAACAGGCTTTCCTGTTGGGAAATTGTCCCCTAACAATTCTTGGAGCAGATGTCCATTGTAGTTGGCACAGGTGTCAATGATGCAAATTTGTTGCTGAAAGCCAGAGAGGTAGTGTGAACCCAAATAGATGAGCAATGAATTAAGAACCAGGTGGTGCCAATCTGCCCTGGTGGTATCTGCATAGAGCAACCTGCGGCTTCTAGTAGCAGTGATGATCCCATGCCCTCCCCAGTAAACATAGAAGAGGTCACCCGTCCATTGGCGTAACATCTGGTTGATCACGAAATCTACCTTTTCACGTGTCGCCGGCCACTTGTATGGTCCAGGCCATTCATCCAGGAGATTGCTGCTCTCATCGAGCGGCGAGAGGAGCAGCACAACGTTCTCCTGTGGCACTCCCCGTGCAGCGAGCCAGGCTGCAAAGGTGCAAGCATCATGGGCCGGCCCATTCAGATCCGCTTCTGATCCGAGAGTGTACTTTTCGATACCAACCACCAGTGCATACGTATGCACTGGATTCATCATGCTGTTTGTCATGGCAACCTCGGCACAAGTGCATTCTCAGTAGTTTTATTAGTCCAATAGGCCTCGGGTCTTTGTGAAAAGTATTGGTCTTACGGTATACTCTCCCTATAACCAGGTCAGCAGACAGAACGTCCCTTCCGTCAAGAGAATAGCACAAAACCTCATGCAATTACAAGCAAAAAAGACCCAGACGGCAATCTCTGGGTTCTAGCGCATCCACGAGGCTGAGGTTTCCGCTTGACAGTTTGATAACAGATCAATGGGACTATGAGCCGTTTTATGCTTCACTCAATTGTTTACGGGCCAGTTTTTTTTCCTCGCGGTGCCACTTCCAGGCGTAAGTGAACAGCTCGAGGAATGCGCGGAGAATAACAGCAGGTTTTGCTCCTGTAGCACGTCCACCCCGGCGTGGTAGATGGCGCACACCTACCTGTGTATATGTATAGCCCGCCCGCCCAAATTTGTAGAGAATCTCCGTATTGATCATCGCGCCGCGTGTCTCAAGTGGGCACATCCGAAAGAAGGCCGTGGGATACATCTTGAATGCGCAATCTACATCACGCACGTACACACCAAAAACCATACCAACCAGGATTTTCCATCCCCATGCATTGACTTTGCGCAACCACGTATCCTGACGCTGCATACGATAGCCAATCACAGCATCATGTTCCGCCAAAAGTGGGAAAAAACGCTCCAATTCGCGGATATCAAACTGCCCGTCAGCATCCATGAAAAATACCAGGTCTTTTGTAATCGCCGCGAAGCCGCTCGCCAATGCGGCCCCGTAGCCCTGGTTGATAGCATGATGCACTACGCGCAGACGTGGTTGGGACGCTGCTATTGTATCCAATATCGCCCCCGTGTGGTCGCGGCTCCCATCATCCACCACGATGACCTCAAAATCTTCTATCCATGCTGTCCACCTGGATAGCACATCCACAACATCGTGTACCATGCCAGCAATCGCCACCTCTTCATTGTAGGCCGGCATCACCACTGAAAGGCTGTATTTCGTGTGCTTCTCTTTCAATGTGTCTGTATCCCCATTAAAAAAACTCATATATTGTATGAACGTTTGTATGTTACATTATATCCCATGGCATTTCAAGTCTCCGCATTCACTTACGCAGGCAAGAGACAAAGAGACAAGCTACCCCTTGACAAAGGGATAGCAAATAGCTATACTTGATATAGCAAATAGCTATGCACAACCTTAGAGGATAGAATTGTATGAATCTGTCTGAGAAAATCAAGCATTTACGCGAAGTAGAGGGCGAGTTGCGCGGCCTGAACCGGCCAATGACGCAGATGGAAGTCGTCAATGCCATGACGGAGGAACTCCAGGAGAGTATCAGCCAGGCCTATCTCTCTCAACTGGAGAGTGGGAAGCGCGTACATTTAACACAGGCCACTCGCGATCTCTTAGCCAATTTTTTTAAAGTACACCCAGGCTACCTGGTGAGCGATCCACCTGATTATAGCACAGATTTACTTACCGATATGGATGAGCAGGGTGACCGTTTTATCACATGGCTCATTGCTAACGCCTCCGAATGGCGCAGTGAGCCAGTCATCCAGAATTTCTTCCAGCATCTTGCACGCACCGAGGAACCTCGCCTGTATCTTCAGCTGTTTGAGCGACTGATGGATTTACCGGTAGGTGAGCTTGAAGAAATTGTTCGTGCCATCACTTCAGCCGACCAGCTAAGGACTCGCTCATGATATTGTATTTTTTTCCATATGTTGCGTTTACGTATGATAGAGCATCGTTAAGTTTGTTAGCAACAATGCAGCAGCGCATTTTTCTCAATGCGCTTGTGACGCGCTATTATAAGGAGCAAATCATAATTCAGGGCCAGTCTGGGCCATCTGATCAACAGCAAAGCTTCCTGACATCGCAAAGAAGCCATTTGTTACGAAAGTACCCGATCTTGTTACCGCTTGCATTATTGAGCGGCTCTATCGGACTATTCGTTATCAGTTCTTTCGCGGATGCCTTCTTACCTATTTTGGCACTTGTCGGAGTGCCAGCATCGCTGCTCTGCGTCATACTCGCGCTCGTTCTGGGCATATCCGGCCTACTCGCGAGTATCATTAGCATTATTGAGGGTGTTGATCGTCACCGTTTGAAAGCAGCGATGTTTGCGAAAACAAAGGAGCAGAGCTATGGCAACTGATCCGCTTTCCCTGGTATTCATAGCGTGCTTTCTCTTCGGATTGCTCTTCTTTGTGGGAACAATCCTGCTGGGAAATCTCGGCCACGGCAGTCACGCAGGCCACGCTGGACATGCCGGACACACCAATGTTGGACATGCGACACATACAGGGGGACATGATGTCTCTCATGTCTCGCACGCTCCAGTTCACAGTACACATAGCCTACAGGATCAGCATAGCACAACGGCTGATTCCCAGAGCAACCATTTCTCCGTCTTACCCTATATGAATCCCACCACCATCGCGCTCTTCCTGTTGGGGTTTGGCTTCTTCGGCTACGTCTCTCACAACACAGCTCAATTTGTTCTGCCACTGACGCTGGTTTTAGCTGCTCTCGGTGGACTCGCTGTCGCAGTATTGCTGCTGTTGCTCATTAGCCGCCTCTTTGGCGATAGTGAAGGAGCCACCATTCAGGATGTTTCAGACCGCACAGGACTGCTGGGCAAGGTCAGCATTAGCATCAGCGAGGACAACATAGGGGAAATCATCTATGTCTCTCCTGGTGGTATGCGCAAGAGCATTCCTGCTCGCAGCACAAATGGTCAGCGCATCGAAAGCGGCCAGGAAGTCGTTGTGGTCAATTACCAGCGCGGCGGCATCGCCGAAGTGGACACATGGGAACATTTTATGCGTGAAAACGAGGAGGCAGAACCCCAGGAGCAGGCACAGGTACAAGTCCAGGCTCAGGGACAACCACAAAAACCTGACGCCGACACATTAGCAAAATTGCGTGCGTTACTTGAAGAATCCGAAACAGCTAACACAGAACTTGTTATACGAAACGACTCACAAAAGGAGTAAAGACTTATGGATCCCACAATACTCATTGTTATCGGCGTTGTTGCCCTGGTGGTTGTTGTCTTTGCCATCATCCAGACGGTTGGTCGTCTGCTGCGCAAAGTCGGCCCAAACCAGGCCTTGATCGTCTATGGTGCCGGCGGCACAAGAGTCATCACCGGCGGCTCCCATTTCGTCATACCTTTATACCAGCGAGCGCAGGACTTCTCCCTTGAGTTGATGTCCTTCGATGTCGCACCGTCACAGGACCTGTACACCACACAAGGTGTGGCAGTTAACGTTGAAGCCGTCACCCAGATCAAGGTGCGCTCCGATGAAGAGAGCATCAAAACTGCGGCTGAACAATTCCTGAGCAAACGCCAGGACGACCGTGAGAACCTGATTCGGCTGGTCATGGAAGGCCACCTGCGCGGTATCGTCGGTCAGTTGACGGTTGAAGATTTGATCAAAGACCCCGAAAATGTCGGCGCAAAAATGCTCAAGACGGTCACGCCCGACATGGAGAAGATGGGCCTCGAGGTCATCTCCTTTACCATTAAGGATGTCCGTGACAAAAACGAGTACATCACCAACATGGGTCGCCCACAAATCGTCCAGATTCGCAAACAGGCCGATATCGCCGCCGCTCTCGGACAGCGCGATACGCAAATCCAGCAGGCCAACGCGGCCCGCGAAGCTGCCGTCTCCAAATCCGCCGCCGACCAGGAGCGCGTGAAAGCCGAGACCGAATCGCTTGCCCTGCAAGCACAGTCACAGCGTAACCTCGCTCTGAAAAAGGCCGAGTTCGATGCCGAGGTCAAGAAGCAACAGGCATCCGCCGACAAAGCTTATGATATCCAGGCTAATATGATGCAGCAGCAGGTCGTTACCGAGGCGGTCAAAGTCACCGAAGTTGAGAAGAACGCCCAGGTCAAAGTGCAGGAGGCCGAAATCCGGCGCCGTGAACTTGAACTGCAGGCAACCGTGCAAAAGGCTGCCGAGGCCGAGCGCAGACGTGTTGAGACCGTCGCAGAAGCTGAGCGACAACGCACCATTCTAGAAGCGCAAGGCCAGGCCGACGCAACCAAAGCTCGCGGTATCGGTGATGCCGAAGCCAATAAAGCCCGCGGTATTGCAGAAGCAGAAGCCAACCGCGCCAAAGGTCTCGCCGACGCCGAGGTTATTCGCGCTCGTGGTCTTGCTGAAGCAGAAGTTATTCGCGCCAAAGGTGAAGCAGAAGCCGACGCCATGAAGGTCAAAGCGGCAGCGTTCCATGAATATAATCAGGCCGCCGTGTTGGATAAACTCCTCACCGGGATGCCGGAAATCGTCCGCGCTATCGCTGAGCCGCTCGGCAAGGTCGACAAAGTTACCATCGTCTCCACTGGTGGCGGCAATGGCACCAACGGTGGTGGACTTGGCGCGAGCCGCCTCACCGGCGACATCGTGAACATGGTCGCACAGGTTCCCGCCCTCTTTGAATTGCTCAGTGGAACCCGTATCAGCGATCTGATGAGCCACATTCCCGCACTGGTAAATCAGGATGATCAGAGTGGTTTGAACGGCAACAGCGCAAAGGCTAACGGCACGAGCAGCACTGTTGACGCAACGCCGCACGAACAATAGTCGTATTCTCATTGCAAGTGTATGGTGTACACGAAAATGTACACCATACGCTCTCTATTTGGGGGAGCTTCATGAATTTGTTGGAACGTGTGCTTACATTACTCCGCGCCAATGTCAATACGATGGTGGAGAAAGCGGACGACCCAGAGAAGGTTTTGCGACAACTGCAACTGGACATGCGTAACCAGTTGGTACAAGTCAAAACGCAAGTTGCCACGGCGATTGCTGAAAGTCATAAGCTGCAACATCGCAACAAGGAGAAGGCCTTCGAGGCCGAATTCGTGGTGGAGAAAAGCGGAGCAAGCAATCCAACAAAACAACGATGACACCGCACGAGCGGCCCTTGGACACTACAATGATATGCTCAAACAGGCACAGCGTTACCAGCAACAGCAGAAAGAGCAGGAACAGTTAGTAGCCACGATGCGCGGCGTTTTGCGCCAACTTGAAGCCAAATTATCCGAGGTCGAGACCACCATTGATCTGCTTATTGCTCGCAAACGCAACGCACTTATCCAACAGCGTGTCTTCGATGCCTTGAATAAGACAGGCGGGCCAAAAGAGAAGGAGCGTTCAGCGAAGGCACAGGATGCCGTACTGGAAGCCGAAGCTCGCGCCCGCGCCCTGGCGGAACTGCATAAAAACGACCTTGATACACAGCTTAATCAACTTACGCAGGAACAGTTCGTCGAACAGCAGATGAATGAACTTCGGGCGAAACACAATGGGACCCCGGGTACAGAACCTGCGAAGAAAACAGGGAGCGCAGAGAAGATACCCCTGCTGCCAGAAGGCAATACCCATCCATCACCTTTGATTCCCCCGCAGCCACAGTTGCACGAACCTGCAAAGAAACGCGCTGAGAGCAAACCAAAACAGCATAATCCCATACCGCCGTTCCCGGCACCCCCGACCCCATCCGAAGTGGATATCGCCGATATTGCCGGTATCTCAGATATCGCGGAACTCAAAAAATTAATGGATTAGCCCAAGGTAGTAGAGAACGATATAGAGGGCGAAAACGGCCGCACCAATACTTATGCCGATCACAAATGACCGGTGATTTATTCGTTTCTCTTCCTCTGTTCGAGAATGCTTTTCACTCATTACCTTACCCGTTTTGCTATTTCAGGGCGGCCCCGATGGCCCCCTCAACATTTTCCATTACTTCCAGACTCTCCGCCGGGTCGGATGCACGCGTAGTAATCAGCACCTGGAAAGCGTCCTGTGCATCTCCAATAACGTTAAGCAGGATATGGCGGTCCGCACTCGTAATTACCATGTGTTCGTAGGCTCCCCATTGTTGCTGCTCAAGCGACTGCAACGCGCCTTGCAGCATAAAACTGAAGGGTTTACATAGCTGCGAGATATCCAGGTCGTCAATCGCAACCTGCGCAATAGGCTGCCCTTCCATGCTCACCACCGCTGCGGCTATAAAGCCCGTAATAGAATAGCCCAACGTTTGCAGTGCTGCCACAAGCGCCGGGTAGTTGCGCTTTGGCGATCGTTGCACTTCTGGCGTGGACTCGATAAATCGATCCCTACCATCAGGTGGCAGTTCCTCACTTATCCTTCTGGCAGGTGAAAGGTTCTGTAAAGGCTCGCTTGTTGGATGCGGCGACACTGGCTGCTCCGGCGGTTGCCATTCCGGTGAGGCAGTGCGGCGCGTTTTGCCCGCTATCGAAACGGCATTGCGAGGTGCTGTTGCTTCCTTTACTGAAAACGGCTCTGTTGTTCTGGCCATGGGTTGCGCCGACTGCTTTATTATTGGTTGTGCATTCTGTGCCGTCTGTGCAGGTAGCGGCGTGTTCATCGGCGGCTGCCATTCGGCAGGATGCGGTTTCACTACAGGCGTTGCCGGAATACGGGCAGTTGTCGAGAGCGCGGACGGACGCAAATTCGGCTTCTCTGTCTTCGCCGGTTGCTCCGTCAACCACGACGGCAAATCTGCACGTGGCACACCTACCGCTGACTGATTGCTCATAGCAGGAGCAGGAGTATTCTGTGCTTGTGAACGATGAGAAGGCAAAACCGGTGTTTTCGCTATGGGGCCAGGAAATGGGGGCAAATTTCCTGTGCCACTATTATTGCCATTTGGTATGCCCGGACGCTTGCCCGTTTGCTGCCACCATTCTTTTGAAGATGCATTCGTACCCTCCTCGGCCTGAACCGGCGGCCCTGACTGTTCCTGCAACTGATTGAACATTGCACTTTCTGACTCGCCTTCCTCTATCAGGACCAGCATAGGGCTATCATCTATTTCATTTCCATTCGTGGTCAGATTGGCAACCTGTGCCGCCACCAATTGAGGCGTATGAGCAATAGCTATTTGTTCCCCGGTGGCTTGCCGCATCTCAGCATACTTTGCCCGGTATTGCAGTGCCTGAAAGATAAGACGAGATAGGGGTTGCATAACATTGGGAGTAATCGGCTCATGCCAGGGTTGATAGATAACTGTGCCATTTTTGTACGCCGCCAACGCAAAGAACGCCTCCTCGCCATGTAATGTGCCATACTCGGCCCAGATCAATTCGCCCCCCTGGAATCGCAGCGTGCCCCGCTCCTCCAACCCTGTATTGACAAGCAAGGCAATGCTCTTACGGCTCATCGTGACAATCTGGATGACATCCAGCAAATCAAAGGAGTCCAGGTTTGCCGAAAAGCCCGTTTGTTGCAACAGGCGACGCAGTTCTTCTTTCAACATATGCAAATTGAGCGGCTTTTCCAGATAGCTTACCACACCCGCTTCCAGGGCATGAGTGCGTACCTCGCTGGAATTTGGGCTCGAGGTAGCAACCATAATCATACGCGTATGAGGTCGGAACGTGCGCAACCATTGCAACATCTCAAAACCATCCGCCCCCGGCGTCTTGAGATCGCCAATGACCACATCAAATTCTTCCGACCAGAGCATACGTATTGCCTCGGATCCGCTCCTGACACCCTGGATAAGATAGCCATCTATGCGAAGCGAGTTGACAATACTTTGATTCAATTGTTCGTCGTCTTCTACAACCAGGATTCGCCACTGTTCGGTCATTGTCACTGTTCCTACAAGGATCATCATCGCTTTTTATATTTCTTGAGAGTGTATCACGATGCGGATTAGTTGACAAGAGGAAATTTTGTTTCACAAAATTTCCTTGGGGTTGGAATAACTGGCTGGGGCAACAATGCGACCATCGCCGATTTATCGATCCCTACTGTTGAAACTTGCTCAGTTCCTCATCGATTTTCTGCACCCGCGCGCGCCGAATACGCGCTTTCTCGATAATCTTTCGCTCCTCCTCGTCACCAGGGATAAGCGGCGGCACCGGTGTTGGCTTCAAGTTTACATCCAACGCCACATATGTCACCTGGCTACGTGCGATTTGCCGTATCTCGCCAGTGTATAAATCCTCGGCCATCACCTCCACACCAACCTCCATACTGGTACGTCCCACGTAGTGCATCTCGCATTGAATGATGACGACATTGCCGAGGTAAGCAGGCGCGAGAAAGTCAAAACGGTCTACTCGCGCCGTCACTACACCTTTGCCCGCGTGCTTGATAGCCACAATAGCGGCGGCCTCATCTACCATACGCATAATCACTCCGCCATGCACATTGCCTCGCACGTTCGCATCCAGCACATCCATCAACCGGCTCGTCGTGCTACGAGAATACACAATCGTGCGCCCTTTCGTCACATCCACTTCCGGCATTTGTCGTCGCTGTCGCTGCGCCTGTATCTTATCAAACGGCTCCATGCGAAACCTCCATCGTACACGCCGACTTATCTGGTTGCCACAAGACCTACTGTTGCAGAGTATCTACAACCTCCAGCACTTCATTGGCATAGCCTTGCATCACGAAATCAGAGTCCTAACGACTCGATTGTCTCCAAAACCTCTTGAGCGTGCTCGACCGCCTTGACTTTGGGCCAGACTTTACGCACAATCCCATCTTTATCGATGAGGAATGTCTCACGGTTGATGCCCATATATTTTTTACCAGCGTAGTTCTTCTCTTTCCACACGCCATACAGTTGCGAAACAGTTGTATCCGTATCGGCCAGCAAAGGAAAGGACAAGCCGTATTTTTCGGCAAACTTTTGATGCGAAGGGATGTCATCGGCGCTTATACCCAGCACAACGACTCCTCGTTTTTGCATCTCATGATCGGCGTCGCGGAACGAGCACGCTTCAGCCGTACAGCCGGGGGTGTCATCTTTTGGATAAAAGTATAAAACAATATTTTTGCCGCGTAATGCGCTTAACTGAACCTCGCCATTTTTCACTACAGTATCGCTTCCAATGGCTGGAAGTATGAAATCAGGAGCAGGTTGTAACTCCTTAACTTCTGTGTCACTCATGTAGCTGCCTCACTTTAAAGCGGTTTTCTTAAAAACGTTCAGCCAACCCGAACTTTTATTAGTGTACCACAAGAAAAAGCTGGATAGCATGTGCATCCCTTCGAAAACTCTTACAATAAATTTACACTTCTCAACATTTTTTTTGCAATTCATCGGCTATCTTATAGATACAAGGACATGACAAATATTGTCTGGAAAAAAAATTTGTATGCTTATACATCAAGCAGGAGACAACGAAAATGAATCAAGAAGAGCATGGATTCTATCAATATCCCTTTCTACCACAAGGCGCATCATCGGCACCAGTAGGAATTGCAGATAATTATCCGGTCGCACACGTCCCGCCAGCACAAGATGCATCCCAACCATTCAGATACCCTTCGGGTCCTCTACCAACACCCACACCGCCAATACCGCCAACTCCACCGCAGAAGCGGTCTGGCCGCACAGGAACGATCGTGATGATCACACTTGTGATCGCTATCATTTTTGGTCTGGGGCTGTTTGCTGCTGGCTGGGAGTTCGCAAGCAACAGCAGTAGTAAAAATACAAGTACAGCATCGAATACTGTAGTAACATCATCCAGTGCAAATAGCACAGCTATAGTCATGACACAGCAAGAAGCCGCCATTGCAAAGATTGAGCCATCCGTCGTAGAACTCGATGTGACAACAGCGCAGGGCCAGCAAATTGGTTCAGGAGTTATTATTGATACGAATGGGGATATAATCACTAATAACCATGTTGTGAATGGTGAACAAAGCATCAAAGTTGTTCTTTACAACGGTAGTACGGAACAGGCCCAACTTATCGGGACGGCATCAGCCGATGACCTGGCCGTTGTGCGCATCACTCCATTTTCCCATATGACTGTCGCGCAAATTGGCGACTCCTCAAAACTCACCGTGGGTCAAGAAGTTCTGGCCATTGGCAACCCGCTTGGCATCACAGAAACCGCAACCAGTGGCATCGTCAGTGCCTTGAACCGCAGTGTTACAGAGTCTACAGGCACAACAATCTCCAATGCCATCCAGACCGATGCCCCCATCAATCCCGGCAATAGTGGCGGTGCGCTGGTCAACTTGCAAGGACAACTGATCGGCATCCCGACATTAACCGCCATCAACACCGAGTCCAACACACCCGCCAATGGCGTCGGTTTCGCTATCCCCTCCAACCTCGTAGAAAGTTCCCTATCCCAGATTCTCCAGCAAGGTTAATATATAAGACGTTTAAGCACAGGCATGCCGCATCCTCAAATTCGGGTGCGGCACGCCTGTTTTATCTTATTGACAGCATACGTTCTAACGTACCTACGAAAAAGTACCCGTGAAGTTTTGCACATCATAGGCATTGAAGAATCTCTACAAGACCCAGGTGTTCTACGATACCTGCCACATAAAAATTACTTCACTGCATGGTTTTGACGGTGGTTGCAACACGTCAAGACCATGCAGCTCCAGCAGTTGACTTCGGAACCAGCGATCAAACGGCAGACCCGAGGTTGCCAGTTGCGAGATCGCCAGTTCGGGATGCTTCATCCCCAGGTAGACGATAGCCATCTCCCCTTGAGGCATCTCTGCGAACCAGATGCATTCCTTCGTGATACCCAGCTGCTGTCGCGACAACTTGTATTCGCAACGACGCGATCCCTCCAGTTCCTGGCAAAATCGCCTCCATGCCTCCTGTTTGCCGGGTAAGATTGGTAATACGCATGCCAATGCAGATGTGCAATTCCCTTTCACCTTGTTCACGCCAATTCCCTCCTCTCCCCCGATTTATCAGGTTGCAGGCTCATGGCTTCCGTCGCCTTCACCTGCTCTCTAGGATTTGGAGGAAGACGCTCGCAGCGCGGGGCTGACTTCCGAGCTACTATACCGCTGATAGCTCGACCGGTATCCAATGAGCCGGGCAATAGGACCAAGCACGGCGAAGAGTGCTTTCTGCATCGGGATAGGAGGTTTGGAAAGATAGATATCATATTCCGGCACCATCACCGCAATCTGCATAAAGCTTGGTTGCCCTACTTTGTCGCCTTTGCCATCGCGAACAAGGCCGAAAAAGGTCTCGAAAAAAGTTTCGAGCTTCAATGCTGGCCGAAATTCCGTGATCTGGTGCAGTTCGTCATCTCCAGCATTCCACCAGGTATGCGCTGCCCCTGCTGGCACGCTGATGCTCTCGCCCACATGCAGCGTCTGCTCGCGGCCGTCAACTCGGACGCCCATCGTGCCCGAAACGACCTGGAAGCGCTCTTCCTGGTGCGGATGAACATGCTCTGGTGGCCCAATGCCACCAGCCTGGAGGATATCGTCAAATTGTAACAATGCTCCTTGCGTCTCTTGCGCTGTTTGCCGGAAGATGATCCGTTCACTTGTTGTGGGGTTTTCGATGACATCGCCTTTTTTCGCCATGGTCTGCCTCCTTGAGTGCGTTCATGCGTATTCTGCTCAGAGCGTGGTAAAACATCCTCTTGTCTCTTTGCAGAGAGTGCGTTAGAATGCTCTTGAGCTTTCTGTATTCACTATACTATGGTATCGTTTTCAAAACGTGAGCAAAACGTGAGCAAAGGCACAACATGAGCCGATTGAGTTTAGCAGTGCTTGGCACTCCACTCGTCCGTCACTCGCAGCAGGTTCTCCGCTTTCGCACCCGCAAGGCCCTGGCGCTCCTGCTCTACCTGGCAGTGGAAGGTGGCATGCATTCTCGTGCGAAAATTGCTACACTTTTCTGGCCTGACAGTGATGAAGCGCAAGCCAGGACATCTCTACGCCGCATCGTACTCGACCTGCGGCATGCGCTGGACGATACCCCTGGGTCATCTCATCTCATCGTGAGGCGAGATGCCCTTGGCTTTGACTTCACCACCGATGTAGACCTCGATTGCGCACTCCTCGGAAGGGCTTTCATCCTCGCCCGCAGGTCAGGAGCGATTGAGGAAGCCAAATTCGCTGCAGACGATCTCCTGTTCTCTCAACTGGCGCAGGCCGCCGCGACTCTATCGTGGACCCTTCCTCGATGGCTTTTCTTTAGATGATGTTCCCGACTTCGATGACTGGCTGCGGCAGCAACAAGCCACATGGCAGCAGCGCATCAGCCTGGTATTTGATCGACTCTCTCAGTGGCAGTTAGAGGTCGGTGAGGCTGCCACCGCCCTTGAGACCACCACCACATGGCTCGTTCACGATTCCTTGAACGAAGTGGCCCACCGACGCCTGATACAGGCGCATGTTGCGGCTGGCAACCATGTGGCCGCGCTTCGTGCATACGAAACCTATCGGGTGAGGCTGTCGGAAGCGATGGATGTTATGCCGTCAACTGAGACGGAAGCTCTTGTCGCACGCATACGAGCCGAGGCACTTCCGTCCCTTGCCCCTACGCATCATTCGCCTACACCATCTCCAACCTCTCTTTTCGCACAGCCAAGCCGAGCTTCAAGGGGCGTCGAAAGCCCTCTCGTTGGACGAACGGACGAGTATATCACCATGATCGAGACCTACCACGCTGCTCAACGCGAACAGGCGCAGGTACTGATCCTGAGAGGAGAAGCCGGTATTGGCAAGACGCGCCTGGCGAACACCTTTCTGGAGTGGACAAAAGCGCAAGGGGCAGATATTCTCTCAGGACGAGCCTTTGAGACCGGAAGCAGCCTGCCCTATCTGCCGCTGATCGAAGCCTTTCGCAAGCGCATTGAACGGGAAAATGCCCCCGATGACCTGCTCAGTGATATCTGGCTGTCGGAACTCTCGCGCTTGCTCCCCGAACTGTGTGAGCGTTACCCCGATCTGCCCGCGCCCGGTGGGGACGAAACGACGGCGGGTATCCGTTTGTTCGAAGCTATGGTGCGTCTTGGACAGGCTCTGGCCGTGCGGGCTCCACTCGTGCTTTTCATCGACGATATCCAGTGGGCAGATGCGGCTTCACTCGACGTGCTGCACTATGCCATGCGGCGCTGGACAGAGAGCAGCACACACATACTCCTGCTCCTCTGCTTACGGGCGGAGGCACTCGCCACCACGCGCAGCCTGACTGCATGGCAGTCCCGCCTCGATCACGACCCAGGCATGACGAGCGTAACGTTGGACTCGCTCACACTCCAGGAGGTTGTCCAGTTGGTCCAGACATTAGCCAGTGGAGAGACAACGACCACAGGCAGAAGGTCAACGACCGGAGAGGACACAGCAGCCCGCCTGGAACGGTTTGGGGGATGGCTCTTCGCCGAAACCAACGGGCAGCCCTTCTATGTAGCGGAAACGCTCAATGCTTTGCTCGAGCAAGGAATGCTGACCTTGCGCCCCCACGCGGATGGCAGTCGAACGGTCGATTTCACAGCGGCTGCTCGCGACGAAGCCGGTCTGCGCGGTCTGCTTCCGGCGGGTGTGCGCGCGGTAATTCAGGCTCGGCTGGCTCAGCTCAGCCCGGCTGCTTTTACGCTTCTCGCAGCAGGTTCCGTGCTGGAGCATGACTTCACCTTTGATCAGCTCTGCCAGGTCACTGGCATACAAGAGCATGATGGGCTACCAGCACTGGACGAATTACTGGTTGGTCATCTCCTGCGTGATACATCTGAAAAGGATACTTCCCTGGCCGGAGCCTATTCCTTTACACACGACAAGATCCGTGATGTCATGTACACGGAAGCGGGAGAGGCCAGGCGACGTATGCTTCATCGCCAGGTGCTGGTGACCTTACAGCGTACAGCTACATCTCCGGCGGTGCTGGCGCACCATGCCCGCGCCGCCGGGCTGACAGAGTTGGCATTCCAATTTGGTCTGGCTGCCGGAAACGAGGCGCTGAGGCTCTTTGCCGTGCGTAATGCTATTGCGCTCTATGAATGGGCACGGCAACTGGCAGGAGAGCAGCAAGGACCATCTGACCGGCGCAATCTCTCAGAGGGTATTCCGCCCTCAGCGGTCCAGCAGCTTTATATGCAGTTGGGTCGCGCCTACGAACTTGCTGCCGAATGGGAGCAGGCACGCTCTATCTACCGGGCCTTGCTACTACTCGCCCAGGATGCAGATACGCCCACGATGGCATGTGCAGCCCTCAACCACCTGGCGATGTTGACCGCGCAAATACACTTCGATCTAGAGCAGGCTGCCGCGCTAGCCGAACAAGCGCTGCAGCTCGCCCGGCACAGCGACGATCCCGGCGTGCTGGCAGAGACCGAGTGGACCGTGGCCCAGCTCGGCATTTATCGCTTTGATGCAAACGCAGTACTCTCACATGGAGAACATGCCCTGGAGCTAGCACGGGTACATGGTGGACAAGAACTGATCGCACGCTGCCTGAACGTGACGGCCTACGGCCAGATGATGATGGGAAATTGGGAAGAGGCCGCGAGGAAAGCACGAGATGCACGCGCCCTCTATGCAGCACTGGAGAACCGAACGATGGAGGTTGATTGCTTATGTGTGATGGCGAATGCCAGCATCTACGGTGGGCAACCTCAAGCCGGGATCGATGCAGCACGGGCCGCTCACACGATCAATCTGGAAATTGAGAACGTGGTAGGGCAACTGTATAGCGGCTTTCATCTGGCGATCGGGTTGCTGGAGATCGGCGCATACACAGAGGCCCATGCGCTGGCACAGCGGGGACTTGCAATCGCACGTACTCAAGGCGTGCCGTCGTTTCTAAGCGTCTGTCTCACGTTACTGGGAAAAGTACACCGCGCTATGCTCAATCTGGAAGCCGCTCACGCGGCGCATCTCGAAGCACTGGCATATAATGAGGCTTTGGAGTCCAGGTCATTCACGGGAATGATTGTTGCCGAACTCTGTGCAGATAGCGCCCTGGAAAGTAGGTGGACAGAGGCGTACAACTATGCCCTGCAGGGGCTGAACGCGAGAGAGACGCTTTTCCACCTGTACACGGGCCTCACACTCTGGCTTGAGACCGAGGCATTGGTACGTGCAGGTGACGTTGAGCGAGCAACTCAGGACGTGTGGCACTTGAAAGAGCGCATTGGCAGCAGCCGACGCTATTATATCCCCTACTTGCGAGCAGAGTCCGTACTCGCGAGGCATCATGGCGAGATCGATCAAGCCATTGGTTTTCTGCAAGAGGCAGTGCAACTCGCGGAAAACATCGGCCTGCCAGGCGAAGAATGGTCGATTCAGACTGCGCTTAGAGATATGTATCAACAACAGGGGAATGAGAAGATGGCATCCCATACGTTCGCTCGCGCCTCTGAGATCCAACTGTCACTTATGCACAAGTTGGAAGACGAGTAGTTTGGCACTACATATCTCAACTGTGAGGCATGTAGTGCCAAATAGCCCTGCTACAAACGCTTACTTTATTTCACAGACAACATACGCTCCAACGCCACCCTTGCCCAATAAACCGTATCATTGTCCACGCTCACCTGATTGATGACTTTTCCTTCAACCAGCCCTTCCAATACCCAGGCAAGGTAGGCCGGATGAATGCGGTACATAGTGGAGCAGGGACAGACAATCGGGTCGAGACAGAAGATGAACTGCTCTGGATGCTCTTTCGCCAGGCGATGCACCAGGTTAATCTCTGTTGCCACAGCCCACTGGCTACCAGCAGGTGCCTGCTCGATCTGCTGAATGATGTACTCGGTTGAGCCATAGAGATCCGCCGCCTCCACTACTTCGCGGCGACACTCTGGATGCACCAGCACTTTAATACCGGGATACTCCGCCCGCGCCTTCGCAATTTGCCGCACGTTGAAGCGCATATGCGTGGTGCAATAGCCCTTCCAGAGAATAATTCGCGCTCGCTCTAATTCCTCTTCGGCATTCTCGGAGGCCATCGGGTCTTTGGGATTCCAGACCGCCATCTGCTCCTCCGCAATACCGTATTTGAGTGCCGTATTGCGCCCAAGATGCTCATCTGGGAAGAACAACACGCGCTTGCCTTGAGTGAACGCCCAGCGCATGACCGCAGGAGCGTTCGACGAGGTGCAAACAATGCCGCCATTGCGTCCACAGAACGCTTTGAGGTTGGCCGCCGAATTCATATACGTCACAGGAATGATAGCAGCATCCTCACCCAGTGTCTCATCTAAGGTCTGCCAGCATTCCTCGACCTCAGCAATATTCGCCATGTCCGCCATCGAGCAACCGGCGGCAGGATTGGGCAGAATCACCTTCTGGTGCGGCCCACTCAGGATATCGGCACTTTCCGCCATAAAGTGAACGCCGCAAAAGACGATATAATCCGCTTGTGGACGAGCCGCCGCCAACTGCGCAAGCTTGAACGAGTCGCCACGAAAATCAGCATACCGAATAATTTCGTCACGCTGGTAATGATGCCCCAGAATCACCAGCCGCTCTCCCAACGTTGCCTTCGCGGCAGCAATGCGCCGGTCGAGTTCCTCACCCGTCATTTCTGCATAATATTGGGGAATATTGTCAATACGAGTCGAGTTTTTATGCTGTGGATGCTGCACACGAGCACGCGGTGAGATAAGAGGCAAAATGCGCTCTTCTTTACTCTCCACGCAAGCTGATTGTAAAACCATGATCTTTCTCCTTATATTCAGGAATCAGGCGAACTCTAAAGAGACATCAACATTAGGGGCCGAATGCGTCAAGGCTCCGAGAGAGATGAAATCCACGCCCGTTGCCGCTACTGCCGCCAATCGCTCCACGTTTGTACCAATATTGCCCGATGCCTCTATCAGCACATTCGGGGCCTGACGCCTTACCAGATCGACAACGCTATGCATCAGATCAACGGACATATTGTCCAGCAAAAGTACATCCGCGTTCGCCTCCAGTGCCTCGCGTACTTCCGCCAGCGTCTCACACTCGACCTCGATTTTGAGCAGATGCGGTGCCATATGCCTTGCAGCGTTCACCGCCTGCGCCACGCCACCAGCAGCTTTGATATGGTTATCTTTGATCAGTACACCATCGCTGAGGCCAGAGCGATGATTATGGCCACCCCCCAGCAGAACCGCGTCTTTCTCCAATTCGCGCAGACCAGGCGTCGTCTTGCGCGTATCTATGATACGAACCTGCGTTCCCTCGACGGCTCGCACACAGTGAGCCGTGAGAGTGGCAATGCCGGAAAGCCGCCCCAGGAAATTCAGGGCCACGCGCTCCGCACTCAGCAACGAACGGGCAGGGCCGCTCAAACGTACGCCAGCACCTGACCTGCCGTTACGGTATCGCCATCCTCAACCAGCAACTCCACCACTACACGCGCATCAAGCAAGTGAAATGTCTCGGCAGCAACACGCAGTCCGGCAATCGTTGCAGCTTGACGCGCAATAATGCTGCCCGTCGCCTGTTGCTCTGCCGGAACCGTACTGAGGGTCGTAATATCGTAGTCCGCGCCGTCTTCTTCCAGGGCGCGTTTAATGGTATCCAATGGTAACTTACGCATGGTGTATCACCTCTCTACGAGATGGAGCTTGCACATTACTATTATCGCTATCAATTGTCCGCTCAAAAACATAGTGAGCGGCATTCAAACGCTCATCAAGCTCGCAATAATCGCTGCGCCAGTGGCTCCCCCGGCTCTCGCGCCGTTGCAAGGCAGCGGCAATCACCAGTTGCGCAGCCTGCAACATATTGATGGTTTCTATCAACTGTGGCTGCACATGAGAATGTTGTGCTAATGCAAACTCCAACACCGGTACATGCTTACAAAGCTCCTCTATACGGCGACGCGCCTCCAGTAAACCAGCCTCGTCTCGCCGCAAGGAGGCATATTGCCACATGATTTGTCGCACGTCACGCCGTAGCTGCGTAATAGCATCTTCATTCAGTATGTGAGAAACAGGGTATTGAGTGTCGCTAACAGTATCAGTAAACGGAACGGGTATAGCACGGCGTGAAGATGAAATCTCTTCTCGTATAGCACCAGCGAGGCCATCGGCAACGCGCAGTCCGAAAACAAGCCCTTCAAGCAGCGAATTGCTTGCCAGACGGTTTGCGCCATGCACACCTGTACAGGCTACTTCACCAACAGCATAGAGGCCCGGCAGCGTCGTTTGTCCGTAAGTATCCACCATCACGCCGCCCATACAATAATGAGCAGCAGGAGCAATAGGTAAAAGGTCGTGCGCAAGGTCAAAACCCAACGTGCGACAAATGGCAGAGATGGTCGGGAAACGAGCGTACATCTTCTCAGCCGCTAGATGGCGCAAGTCAAGGTACTGGCAATCCGCCTGTTCGGCTATCATCTCACTGAGAATTGCGCGAGCAACAACATCACGCGGGGCAAGTTCCGCCTGTTCAGCATAGCGGAGCATAAAACGCTCTCCCGCGTGGTTGCGCAAGTACGCACTCTCGCCGCGCACCGCCTCCGATATTAAATGCGACATGCCACCGGCAACCAGCACCGTAGGATGGAACTGCATAAATTCCAGATCGGTCAATGCCGCACCCGCACGCCACGCCAGCGCGATACCGTCGGCAGTAGCTCCGGCAGGATTCGAGGTATGTTGCCAGAGACCACCCGCACCACCGCTCGCCAGCACTGTGGAATGTGCCTCAATACTCAACTCCTGTCCATCGCGATCAACAACCTGTACACCAACGCACATACCATCACGGACGACAAGCTCAGTTACAAAGGTCTCTTCATAGACTGTAATGGAACTCCTTTGCCGCAAGGCCACCATCAATGCCCGCTCAATCTCCGCTCCGGTCGCATCTCCGCCCGCGTGAAGAACACGCCAACGACTATGCGCCGCCTCGCGTCCCAGCAACAAGCCATCTTTCGTGGCATGTTCGTCACTCCCCGCTTGTACCCGGTCGAATTGCACACCCATCTCCATCAGCCAGCGCACAGCCATCGGTGCTTGCTCCGTCAGAATGCGTACTGCCGCTTCATCGCACAGTCCAGCACCCGCAGCCACCGTATCCTCAAAGTGTAACCCTGGGCTATCGTCCTCCCCTAACGCCACTGTCAAACCGCCCTGCGCATAGCGCGTATTGCTCTCTCCCAATTGCCCCTTTGTGAACAGGGCCACACGCATATGTTCCGGCACCCGCAACGCCAGCGAGAGGCCAGCAATACCCCCACCAATAACAGCGATGTCATAGTTCAGGCTGTTTGCCATAATTTGTCCCTTCATATACTTGTTAGTGTTAATTGTACACTAACAAAAGTGTTAAAAAAACACTAACCACAAAGCTAAAAAAAGAAAAGGTGTCATCTATACACTAACCTCTCTAAAAGTATACATGGGATTTTTTGAAATTGCAAGAGGGAAAAACAATGAGAGTTAAGCACAAGCTAAATACCCTTGCGGCTGCGCCGCAAGGGTATTTAGCTTGTGCTTAACTCTCATTGTGAGAAATCGTCGTTAAACTGTTGACCGGATTTGTACACGATTGGCTGACCTTTTCGGTAGATGGTCGCCGCGCCACGTCCATAGACACACCAGCCAGTTTTATTGCCATTTTCATCGAGCATACCCGTTTGCTCATCAATACCCAACAAGATTGCCTTGGGCAGCAATTTGCCTAGTTGCGCGGCCCATCTTTTGCCAAAAGTGTTATGGTGCGGCAGTACACAGCTATTAGGAACAAAGTTCAAACCTTCAACCACCTGCCCTCGCTCTGGATTGAAATAGTGCTGGCACATAACCATTGCACCCGCGCTACTACCCGCGATAATAGCACCTGCCTCGTATGCGTCGAGCATCGCTTTCGCACTCTCACTGCCCTTCAGCGTTTCACCCAGATACCCGGTGAAACCACCGAGCATATAAATAAGGCGTGACTGCCGTATGCTTGCCACTATGCCAGCATCGTTCGCCGAGGCCGTATCAATCAATGGCAGCAACTCGACATTAGTCGCTCCCAGGCTACGGAACCAGCGCACACCGTTATTGCCCGCCCGTGAATGGTTGTTATCCGGCGCGGCAGCCGTCGGGATAATACTGATCCGGGCATCGGGTCCACCGGCAAGTTCAATGGCCCTGCGGTCGGGTACTGACATCTGTCCACCAAATTCAGCACCACCCTCCAAGAGAAGATATCCTGTCACATTCTTCGTCTTTCATTATTTGGTGCAACAGTTCAGAACCAGCGCCGTACTCTCGCCTTGTAACTCAGGTATTGCTCACCAAATTTTCGTTCAAGATAACTTTCCTCATGTTTTATCACACCATAGACCATTACCACCAGCGCAACTGGCAACAAGAGTATAGCCCACAGAGCGTTCGAGAGAAGAGAAATCCCAGCATACATAAGCGTAAGCCCTAGGTACAAGGGATTGCGCGTATAGCGGAACGGGCCTTCAGTGACAATGGTCGTTACCGGCAAAGTAGGGTTTACATTCGTATTTGCCGCACGCATTGCTTGAAACCCGCTTCGGATAAACACAATGGCTAGCCCAATACACATGGCACCGGGTACAATCCCGGTTCTGCGCGGCAGAAACTTTTTCGGGAAGAACATATGCAATAGCAAACCTGTTGCCAACGGTACTGCAAAAATGAGCGGCGGTGGCGCAATTACCCCAGGGTTATCCTGATTATCTGGAAAGTTGGCATCCATAGCTGTCTCCTCTATATCAATTGGTTTTTTCGGGTGATCCCAAATGTAATGTAGCACCGGCTACGTTGCTAATGCAAGGTTGGTTTTGTGACAGTTATGATGATTATATGCTCCCCGGCAATCCGTTCGCCTTTTGCTCGGCAACTATGATTTTAAAGTAGTTTGATTTAAATTCTATTTAAGATATTGTAATCATGTTTTTTTTATGCTATATTCATAGCGCATGAGGTTTTTAGTACCTCAATGGCTCTTCCATCTATTACTTGCACACCCTGGCATATCAGGATACATAAACTCCACAGTGTGCTTGTACCTTACTTTGTTCCGCGCTTCTGAGATAACAAAGCATGAAAAACGCGAGAGAGCCGATTGCCAGTGAAAAAAAGGAAGGTAAGTTATGGGACCTTACTCAAACGATCCAAGGAATGCAGGGCCAGCAGCTATGCCTGGAGCCCCTATGTGGGCGGGAGCAAATCCTGGAGTACCACAGCGTCCAGGAGTAGCTCCTGTTATGATTGCACAGGGCCCTAAGTGGCCGGCATTGCGATTTATAGCAGTCTTGTTGAAAATTATTGCCTGGATAGAGTTGGTGCTTGGTATCATCCTGGCACTGGCTACCGGTATTACAGGTGGCTCTATAGCCACTAATATTAGCGTCAGTAGCATTGGTGGAGCTAGCTTTATAGCTGCGCTCATTGTGCTTATTGGGGCCGTACTTGGGTTTATATGGACCTATGCTAGTGCTGAGATAATCATGCTCTTTATCACCATAGAAAAAAATACCAGACCAAGATGAGCAAGGGAGATGGAGCCAGGGACACTATGAGTTTCGCAGACGGCATCTTGACCGAAAACCTGGCACCATTGCGCCAAAAATTATTGTATCATCCCCTCTGGACGGGTATAGAGGACGGTACGCTTGACTGGAAACGCCTGGGACTTTTCTTTGAACATGTCGAACCGCTGGCTGGCTGTATGGCACTCACCACCTATTTCTACTGGATGCTGGCCTACGGTTTCCCTGGCGAGAAACTGGCGGCTGTCAGTGCCAGCGAAGATATCTTCATACAGATTTGTGCCCGCGTCGGGCCTGCCCTCATGCGCAATTACGGATTAAGTGCTGAACAGGTCCAGTTTTTCACCGTCCACGACGAAATCGACACCCGCGTCAACCTCATTGATACTATGATCATAACTCGTTACACCTCCGAAAAAGAACGGCAACGAATTATCCGCGCCGTACGGCTCAGCCACGAGTTCGAATTGATGTTTTACGACACCATCATGAACACGCCGCTATGATTCCGGGGAGACTCGACATTGCTTCGCTCGTGCCAGTCCGCTACAAGTATTCATTCCGTATTCCCCAACGTAATATATGGAGAGACAAAATATATCCATCACTCTTGAGGGATCTGTTATGGAAGCAAACACAACGATACAACAATTGATTCAGCAGAAACTAGCGGCTTTCGAGCAACTTGAACCCGATTTTGTAGACAGTTTCCGCTTTACGCAGGATGTCCACGGGCAGAAGCGTTTCCCCACGTTCTCTGTTGCCGACTCGATACTGTATCTTCATGCCCTCTGGATCTGTGAATGCAAAGATCGTCTGCTCGGTATTTACAAAAATATTCAACGCTACGAAGGGCAACGATGCCTGGAACTTTTATTGCAGTGGCAAGAAGGCAATACTGCTGATGTGGTGGAGTTTCTCCAGCAAAAATTGGATATGCTGCCCTTCGCCGACCTCACCCGCCAACTGCACATGACTCAACAGGCGGGAGGCGACTTCGGCCTGGCCCGTCGTTTGAGACATGGACGTCTGACTCTCCTCAATCGCGGTATGAATTTGATGCATGGACTCGATGCCATGTTCGCACTACCAGAAGAGCAGATCATACAAGAGGTACAGTGCTGGCATGTACACGATATGGACACACCCCCGACCAGATTAAACAACAATTGGCAGAAATGGAAACTCCCCTCTATTCGTATGTGCCGCATCAAGTATTAGCACAACGCAATATGCTCGTGATGAACAAAATGGGCATAGATGTGATGAACAAACCGACCGACGAGCCGGGGCAACGCTCCTGGCGTGTGCTTGCGCCAACAGAGCCGATAAATCCCTACGCCGAACATGTCATCCCGGGCTACCAGGAACTGGTTACACCAACCCATAACAACCCCAGAGACGACCGCTTCGTAGATCGCCCCGAACGCGACGGAGATATGGAAGTTTGACATGCCATTGATTGATATCGCAACCACAACTTTCACGAACGTGCTGGTTATTGTCGCGCACCCGGATGACATCGAATCGTGGTGCGCAGGTACCGTTTGCCGTTTTACTGAGGCAGGAAAGCAGGTTGCCTATGTGTTGTGTACATCTGGCGACAAGGGTACCGCAACCCATTACAGACCACGCAGGAGGTAGCGCAGGTGCGCGAGGCCGAACAAATTGCGGCGGCACACATACTGGGCGTCGAATCCGTCACCTTCCTGCACTGGCCTGATAGCGAAGTGGAACCGACACTGGAACTGCGCCGCACTCTCGTTCACCAAATTCGTCGCCACCGGCCTGACCTTGTGATAACCCACGACCCTGTACCACCCTATCGTCTCCATCCCGACCATCGAGCCGTGGGACGCGCCACGTTGGATGCCATTTTCCCGTGCGCCCGCGACCCTCTCACCTTTGCCGAGCAAATTCGCGAAGAAGGGTTACAGGCACACATCGTACCAGAGGCGTGGTTGTTCGCGACCGAGACGCCCGATATCTGGGTGAATATTAGCAGCACCCTGCCACGTAAAATAGCCGCCCGTCTGGCTCATACCAGCCAGCACACCGACCCGCAGGAGTTGGCACGCAACTGGCACAGGCGTGCCTCTGTTGTCGGAGACGCAATTGGCATAGTAGCCGGAGAAGCCTACTACAATTTTCTTTTTTTGTGTTATAGGATACATATATTGGATTTTACTTTCGTCGCCTCACTTGCCGCTACCATCACCGCCATAGACAATCCTGCACGGCAAGCTTTCTTGAGTGACCTTGTTGGCAAAGAAGCACTGCTTAACGCGGTCGCACTCAATGCCAGCGTCTACAACGGTGCTGCTGTAATCGGCCCTACGCTGGCAGGATTGTTCCTGTTGCGCATTGGAGCTGCTGGTTGCTTCGCCTTCAACGCATTCAGTTTCCTCGCCGTCGTATGTGCGTTGCTCATCATTGCCCGTGCGAACAAAACAGCGCAAAAAGATATTACTCACGTACACTCTCACAACACTCACATACACACAACCAGAACTTCTCGTGACTCAATCTCCTTTACATCGTCAGTACGCGCCTTTGGGCAGTTGCGTCACGAACGTACCATTCTAGCCGTGTCAGGCATAGCCGCCGTAGCCAGTTTGCTGGGTCGCCCATACCTGCTGCTCATGCCAGCCTTCGCACGAACAGTACAGCATGTCGGGCCAGCACAACTGGGCCTCATGGTAGCCGCGTCGGGACTAGGCTCATTCATCGGCTCCGTGTCTCTTGCAACACTCAATACTTCTCAACACCTGCAACGTCTCCTGCTCATCTGCGGTACAAGCTTTGGCATTGTGCTTGCCCTGTTCGCACTCACCCCCCTCTTTCCCATCTCCATCTTCATACTCGTCGCCTGTGGGGCAGGCGCAACTATGACCATGACCGTCGCCAACACCTTGCTCCAGACACAA
Source organism: uncultured Chloroflexia bacterium (assembly GCA_963717105.1). Taxonomy (GTDB): domain Bacteria; phylum Chloroflexota; class Ktedonobacteria; order Ktedonobacterales; family Ktedonobacteraceae; genus DATGJV01. The sequence goes on along the minus strand of CAVQVL010000001.1, from coordinate 271,691 downwards.
TCACCCACCGATATGCGCGGGCGCGTCATGAGCCTCTATACCCTCATCGCCGCAGGTCTTACACCACTGGGCGCATTGCTGGTGAGCAGCCTGGGTGCAGGAATTGGTTTGGGGATGGCAACCGCGATCATGGGAGCAGGCATAGTAGTATGTGTGATTACTGGCTACAAATATCTCAATGTGAGAACATAAATGTTAGATGATCTCATTTTTGTAAATCTCTCGCTATGGACCTCTTTGCCTGATCTCTCTGCCTATGTTTACAAGAGTCAGCGACTTTCCGGCTACAATTATGCTAGAATAAATTACACAACTAGCCAGGAGGAGGGAACACATGACCGTTCAGATTCGTAAGGCCACCATTCATGATTTCCTTGCGATTGCACCGATTGCTCGTGAGAGCCAGGAACTTCATGCGCAGGCACATCCAACGATTTTTGCAAATGATACGCCGGGATTTTCAGAAGACTATCTTCGCCATCTGATTGAGGATGAGCAATCCGATGCCTGTGTAGCGGAAGAGAACGGACACATCGTCGGCTATGCCTTTCTCCATGTGCAACCATTATCCTACCTTGACATCTTTCAGCCACAAATAGTAGCATCCATCAGCGACATTGCTGTCACCGCTCCTGTGCGCCGCAAAGGGATCGGGCAACTCCTCTTCGACGCCGCTCAGGAGTGGGCAAAAAACCGGAATGCAGACCGCCTGGAGTTGACCGTGTGGGAATTCAACAAGAATGCAATCGCCTTTTACGAGCGGAACGGCATGGACACACTCGCTCGCACCATGTCGCTTCCATTAACGTAAAAAATGCCCATCATATTAATTCACACGCGCATAATGGAATGTCTCGGCAGAGCGTATCTCTGTAACCGTGCCATCGTCTGCCAGCACAAATTCTATCAATCCGAGTGGACACGCAAAGCGCGTTTCGTCGAGCGCAATACAGGTGACCTCACGCTTGTCTTTGACATCGAGCAGCAAAAGTTGCCCATCCTCAATACGCACCTTGAGGATATCATTTATCGCCTCATAAGTACCTACATAGCTTTGCCATTTCGTCGGATCAGCAACAAACGTGGCATCACGTTCAAATCGCCGCATGGGAAATCCATTGACCGTAATCCACTCTATCCACTGCACCTCCTGCACCTGCCCCTTGTCTTCAATGAGAAAACCAACCGAAACACGCATTCCGCTTTGCGCATTCATACCAACATAGAGATCGTTTTTCAATGCTTGCAAAGGAATTATTTCTCCGTTGAAATTCAGTTGCAAACTGGCACCTGTACGTTCAATTGAGGCAAGGCCGCCTCGCACACCGAGATAAGTGCCCACATAGCGAGGCCACACCGCTATATCTGGTTCAATGGGTTGTGGCTCAATTGTCTTTCCTGGCAATCCCAATAACTGGTCAATGATAGGATAAACGATACCGGGCGCACCAAAGCCCGCGAAAAGTCCGTTAAACAGCATGATCACCGCTATGCGGTCTTCTGGCACCAGGCAGAAAATACTGGTGGTCGCCGGTGCCATACCGTTGTGCCATACAAGATGCTTTCCCTTATACGTTTCCATCCGAAACGTCAACCCGTAACCCGCGTCATTGACGGTGTAAAACTCCACTTGCTTCGTCTGCATAGCCTTCACCGACTCCGGTGTAAGAATTCGTTTGCCACGAAATCTCCCCTCATTGAGGTGCAATAGCGCGAAGTTGGCAAGGTCAAGTACCGTAGACATGGGTGCCGGGCCAGCCGGGGCAGAGGCTATGTTATCCACAAAACGATGTATGACACGCACACTTCCATCTTCTAGCCAATCGTGTTCCAAGGCAAGCGGATACGTCATGGCAACAGTGGTGTCATAGGTTGTGCGACTCATCTCCAACGGATCAAACACCAGTTTCTGCATCAAATCGGGAAAATATTGACCGCTTACGACCTCGGCGATATAACCGGCGACCGCGAGACCATCGTTGCTATAGAAATAGACCTTGCCGGGAGGCGCGGCAAACAAACGCTGCGGGATTTGCTCGCGTACATAGGCGGCAAGTGCGCCAAGATCACGCCGACCAGTATAGTCCACCGAAGAATGTAATCCCGCCGTGTGGCTCATCAGCATACGCAGCGTAATGCGCTTTTCAGCATTTGCCTCATGAAAACGCAGCCAATCTACATAAGCGTGAACCGGAAGGTCGAGGTCAAGCTTGCCAGCCTCGACAAGCTGCATAATCGCGGTTCCTGTGAGCGGCTTCGCGGTGGAACCGATAAGAAAGAGCGTCCGCGGCGTTATCGGAACACCACTCTCCTCCACACTCGTTACGCCAAAGCCCCGTGCATAAATAATTTCCTCGTCTTTCACAATTGCCAGAGCGAAACCTGGAACTTTTTGCGCTTGCATACGCTGCTGAATCTGCTGTTCCAATGCAGGTATTTGAAGCATGAAATGTTTCCTTCTTTTTTGCTACACATGAGTTGGTTATCAAACAGGTGAACAATAAAGAGAAAAAGCTACACAATTGTGTAGCTTTTTCTCTTTATTGTTCACTTATTCCATACGATTGGAAACTATGTCGTTGAGGCCGGTCCCGGCTGCGGATGCAATGGCAAGATCATTGGTCGGATCGGTGTCTGGTTAAAGTTGAAATCATTCACCAGATTACCGAGTATCGCGACATCTTCACGCACAGTTGGACGTGGATCAGGTCGCCCATCTGTTTTGGGATCCAGACGCTGGCTATTCATGAAATCATCTTCAATGAACTTCAGGTAAGCGTCGAAGCTGAGCGTCTGGTGGTCAATGTAGCCCTTTTTCGCATAGGGACTGATGACAATAGCAGGGACGCGCAGTCCGTAGCCGTTCTGATCCACATGCGGCGGAACAACATGGTCGTAGAAACCACCCCAATCGTCCCATGTCAGGAAGATTGCCGTACTATTCCAATCTGGCCCCTGCATCACAGCGTTTATAAGGCTCGTCACGTAAGCCTGACCGACACTGATCAGGGCAGGCGGATGCTCACTGTTCTGCCCATTGGGAACTACCCACGAAACCGCCGGTAATGTGCCCTTCTTAGCTGCGCTAACAAATTTCGAGATGTCCTGAATGTTGCCGAGTTGACCATCCTGGCGGACGGTATCGAAGTACGGCAACGGATTCCAGATGCCCGGCACCTTTACTTTCTGCGCCTTTGGAGTGCAGAACATCGCGTCATCATCGCAGTCGGGTTGCGTCCCCTGATCGAGGTAGTAGCCCCAACTGACATAATTCTTGTACATCAGATAGGTCAGGTCAGTCCAGGCGTAATCGGGCGTATTCCCGTTATTTTTAGCTGCTTTGCCAGGATTACCTGGGTTCTGGATGGCATTCTGACAACTCGCCGCATCACCCGGCTGCGTGCATTTCGCCGACCACGCTGAGACCGTGAATAAGTGCGCGGGTAAACTCCACGACGCTACCGGCTCAAACATATGGTCTTGCAGCACAAAATTCTCCGCATATGACCAGTAATTGGGAATCTGACGTGCATCATGGTAGCCCATCACATCTGGTGGATTATCCTTCGCCGCGCAATTGGGGTCAAAGGCGCCTTTGCAGGCCACGCTCCGCCCACTCTCTTCCGAGCTAATAAATCCATTCATCTTGCCACCGTTAATATCGGCTGTGGCATTCGTCGAACCGTGCGGCCCGCCATAATTCAAGTCTTTTGGGTCATAAAATGGCTTCAGACATGTTTTCGCCTGCGGGTCTGGCACACATACGGTTGGCACACCATTCGCCATAGGAATGCCGTCCGCACCAGGATACGTGCCAAAATAGGAATCGAATGAACGATTCTCCTGCATAATGACAACAATGTGTTTGATTTTGTGGATACCCTGATCGCCCGTTGCAGAAGCATTACTGGCAGAGGAATTTGCACACGCGGCAAGAGCCGTTGTGCCGAGCAAGCATACCATCATGATGGTAAACATGTTCCGGGCACCCCCAAGGAATCCATCCCCAAGCTTTTTCATAAGTCACCTCATTTGACTGAGTAACTCATCTCATACACCCATAAGCATGAGATTCAAACAATACAGAATAACCTCTCTATGAAATATAACAGAAAATACTCTGGAAATGCTCAAGAAACGATAAGAAAATGCTTAAACATTGAATGAGCATTGAGCTTCCATCATAGAGGCTCACCTATCTCCGCTACACGGCTCTCAATGATCGGCATCAGTCCGTTCGTTATATACTGAATGAAATAGTCGGCAGTGCGATGGGCCTGGAATGCGCTCTGATCCCTGTATTGCTCATACAAAAAGAAATGCCGTGGGTCGCTACTCGAACGATGCGCGATGTACAACATGTTCCCCACCTCAGTGCGCGTATACTGCGTCATCGTGTTGAAAATATCAATCGCCTCGGCCTCGTGGCCTGGCTTCACCACATATGTGACGGCTATGCAAATCATAGCAAGCTCTCCTTCCCACAATTATATTGTTCACATATGCTACTATAGTACGCGATTTCCCTGGCCCAGGCAAGAATTGTACAATGATATTGGTTTTCATGTGTGCAACCGGAATAATTAGAAATAGGAAGGAATACGTCACAATGGCATACTACATTTGTACAACCTGTGGAACACAATTTACGGAGAGCCAGACACCGCCATCATCATGTCCCATTTGCACCGACCAACGTCAGTACATCGGACATGAAGGGCAACAGTGGACAACGCTGGCAGCTATGCGAGAAAAAAACCTGCATAACAAACTGAAAGAATACGAGCCTGGCCTTATTGGCATTGGCACCGAACCATCCTTCGCTATTGGTGAACGCGCTCTTTTGGTGCGGACAGATGAAGGCAATATCCTCTGGGACTGCATCACCTATCTGGATGATGAAACAATAGAGGAGATACAACGACGCGGCGGCTTGCGGGCCATAGCCATTTCGCACCCTCACTTTTACACGACGATGATCGAATGGGCAAATCAATTCGATGTGCCAATTTACCTGCACGAAGCCAACCGTAAATGGGTCATGCGTCCAGACCCGCGCATTATCTTCTGGTCCGACGAAACACATTCACTCACCAACGATATCACCCTTGTACGCCTGGGTGGTCACTTCTCCGGCAGTACCGTCCTGCACTGGAAAAGCGGCACGGAAGGCAAAGGCACCTTGCTCACCGGCGATACCATCACAGTTGTAGCCGACCGCAACTGGGTTAGCTTCATGTATAGCTACCCAAACCTGATTCCTCTGCCCGCAACGGAAGTTCGGCGCATTCGCGATGCCATTGCGCCCTACTCCTTTGAACGTCTTTACGGCGGCTGGTTCGATACCGTCGTCGCCTCCAACGCCCACCAGGCAGTACAGGCTTCAGCTAACCGCTATATTGAGGCATTGGAACACAGATTGACCTGATGATACTACAACATAGTTTCGTCACAAACGTAAATAAAGTAACTATTTCGTCAGCATTGCAGCAACGAAAGGATACTCAACAACATGGAAGACGAGAAACGCTCCTGGGTACTGGTTGGCCTCTGGTTCGGCACCATTGTCTTTGTAGGCGTCTTGAAACGCATACTTGAGAAACAGGGAAAAGCGTAAATCAAGCAATAACGCCACAGGTACAGCAAATTGCTGTGCCTGTGGCGTTATTGCTTGATTTACGCCTCTATTATTTGAGCGTGAAGATTTGAAGCACCTCAGGCGAACATGCTATACTCAAAGAAAGAGAAAATCGGGAGGGGTGCAACAATGTCGCAACAGGAAATACAGCAGGACACCTGGAAACAGATGGTCGGCACAGCCGCCGCGAGGCTCGTAGAAGACGGTATGGTCATTGGGCTGGGTTCCGGTTCAACCGCCATACAGTTGACCTATGCCCTCGCCCAACGCATCCAGCAAGGATTGCGCATTGTCGGTGCCGTTCCCACCTCCAAAGCGACCGGGCAACTTGCTCATTCGCTAGGTATACCTCTCACGACGTTAGATGAACATCCTGAACTTGATATAGATATTGATGGGGCCGACGAGATTGATGGCACACTTGGCCTGATTAAAGGGGCTGGGGGTGCATTGTTGCGCGAGAAAATAGTTGCCTCTTCCGCCCGGCGCTTCATCGTGATTGCCGATATCACCAAGCAGGTCAATATATTAGGCCAAAAAATGCCCTTGCCCGTCGAAATTATCCCTTTCGCGCTATCCCCCGTGCGCAAACGGCTAGAGGCTCTGGGTGCATTCGTCACGCTCCGCCAGATGGGAGAGCGTATCTTTATTACCGATAACAGCAACTTCATCCTCGATTGCACATTCCCCGGCGGCATTCCCGAGGCACCCGCGCTGCAAACCGCCATGAAAAGTATCGTCGGCGTCGTCGAAACCGGGCTCTTTCTCCACATGGCTGAACAGGCCATTATCGGCGGACCTGAAGGCGTCAAGATAGTGACTGCCCAAAGCTTGTAGGAGCCGATCAATCGGCGGTGAGCGTGCTCAATTGGCTCCCACAAGCCTGTCAGGCTATCCAAATTGCGTAGTTTCTGCTCAGGTGATATACTTGTTTATCATTTCGGGAGTATGGAATATTGTCTGTTTCATGCTTTGATATGTCCAGGTCTATTCAATCAGCAGGTCAGCTATGCTGGCAGGAGCAAACGGATGCAAGTAGTCACCACGATAGAGGAAATGGTGCATGAGCGATCGCGGTGGATATCTTCCAGCACGGTCGGACTTATCCCAACGATGGGATATCTGCACGAAGGGCATCTTTCGCTTGTTCGCCAGGGACGCAAAGAACATGAGGAGCTCACCGTCAGCATTTTCGTGAATCCCACACAGTTTGGGCCACAGGAAGACCTGGCAAGCTATCCTCGCAATGTGCCGCATGATTTAGAGATGCTTGCGGCGGCGGGCGTAGACATCGTATTTCTTCCCACGGCAACCGCTATGTACCCACCCGGTTTTACTACTTATGTTGAACCAACCGGGCCACTGGCAACAGAGGCCGAGGGCGCGCACCGACCAGGGCATTTTCGCGGCGTGACAACCGTGGTACTCAAGCTCTTTCAAATTATGCAGCCGCACGAGGCATACTTCGGACAAAAAGATGCACAACAGGCCGCCGTTCTCTCGCGCATGGTTTCTGACTTCAATCTGCCTGTGAAACTGCGCATTCTATCAACCATTCGCGAAGCCGATGGCCTGGCAATGAGCAGCCGCAATGCCTATCTTAACCGCGAAGATCGCGCAGCCGCAACGATATTGTATAAGGCACTAGAGGCAGGACGCCGTACATTCAACGACCATCCCGGTGCCAGTCCACAGACGGTGATACAGGCAATTGTGAATACCATCGCCACCGAGCCACGCGCACAGTTGGGATACGCTCAGCTACGCGACCCGCATAGCTTTCTCCCTCTCGCCACACTTCGCGCTCCGGCCCTGCTCCTCATTGCAGCGAAGGTAGGTCCGGCACGCTTGATTGATAACTTTTTACTCCATGCTGATGGACAATGGGACACCGGCATTTCTGTTCAAGATTAGTACATGTGCAATTGCACCGCTTTCCTCTGCACCCGGCAAAGAGAAAGGAATAACCATGCAAAACAAAATAACCGTGCCAGCGATCAAAGCACGTAAAGGCGGCGACAAACTCAAAATGGTCACCGCCTATGACACTCCAATGGCACAAGTTGCTGACCGCGCAGGAGCGGATATGATTCTGGTCGGCGATACACTCGCCATGACAGTCTTGGGCTACAATGATACGTTGCCAGCGACTATAGACATCATGATTCACCATACCGCAGCTGTAGCACGGGCAAAACCAGCCGCCCTGATCATTGGCGATATGCCCTGGCTAAGCTATCATATCTCGGTAGAGGAGACGGTACGCAACGCAGGAAGACTCGTGCGTGAGGGGCATGCCGAAGTCATAAAACTGGAAGGTGGACGCAAACGCTTGCCCATGATCGAGGCCATTCTCGACGCCGAGATTCCGGTCATGGGACATCTCGGCCTCACACCGCAATCCATTCACGCGATGGGCGGCTATCGCGTACAGGGCAAAAAGTCGGACGCCGCTCGCGCACTGCTAGACGACGCTCGCGCCCTCGCCGAGGCCGGCGTCTTCGCCATCGTGCTGGAAGGTATCCCCGATGTGCTGGCGCAGGTCATCACCCAGGAAGTGGCTGTTCCCACTATCGGCATCGGTGCAGGACCACACTGCGATGGCCAAGTCCTCGTCTTTCACGACGTCCTCGGCTTCGGCACCGATCGCTACCCCAAGTTTGTGCGACCCTATGCCAACCTGACGCAGACCGCCACCGAGGCCCTCCAACGCTTCTTTGCCGATGTTCAGGCTGGTACCTTCCCAGCCGACACCGAGACCTATCACACCGATAGCGAGACCGCGAAGGCTCTCTTCGATTCACTTAACAGGTAGAGCCGCCGATAATGCAGATTGACAAATGAAAAACTACCCTATTGGCGGGGCTACATCGATATTGATGGTTCATGCCAACAAATGACAACCTATGCGCCATCGGCGCATAGGTTGTCATTTGTTGGCATGAACCATCTCTTACATTCACCCTCACCATACGTTACACTACGCGCAACATTATTGTCAACGAATTTTGCAACTTTTTAGGGTAAAGAAGGATTAGCATATATGGCATTGTATGTGTAAATATTCAATATACCAGCAAAAGGTACTCTGCCAGTTACAGATTGAACAAAATATGGTACTCTTACTTTATCAGCCTAATGTGCTACCAATGGCTTGTTGTACAGGTGATCTCTTGCTATAAACAGAAAGTGCCTGGCTTGCAGCGAGAATGCATTGAGAAGTACAAAAGTGGTCAAGGAGGAGTTCGTATATGCGTTCGACCGGTGAAGCTTCGTTGCTGTCTAACGAAAATATCCATCAGTTTCTGGCTAAAGATGTAGATACATATTTTACTGATATGTATATGTTGTTTCAACAACATATACGCAACTATATAGCCCACGAGCCAGGAATGGCAAAGTCGAACGAAGCGATTGAAGATTGTGCCCAGGAGACGTTTAAAAGAGCATTTAAAGCATTAAAGAGAAGAAGCCCTGAAGATATTTTGAAGTTGGACCATTTCAAAGGGTGGCTTATCGCGATAGCAAAAAATGTAGTGTTGAGCTGGCATGACAAAAACAGATCTCATTTTGAGACTTCACTGCCCGGCACGGGGGCCAGGCTGAAGCTATATGTGGAGTCAATTGAACTGGAGAGTAGTGGGAGTAGTGAGCAACGACTTGATATACCGGATGGGGATGAACAAAAACAGCCGGAGAAAGCTCTGATGTGGAAAGAAAAACTGGCAGAGTTGAGGGAATATGTGTATATGCTCCCTGAGCAATACCGTATTGCCATCCAACTCCAATATTTCGATGAACTTAAACTGGATCAGATTGCAATCCTGCAAAAGAAGACGCTGAGTGCTGTGAAAACCCATGTACGCCGGGGAATTCAGATGCTCTCTGACTACTTTATGGTCGTACAGGCTCTGGAAGAGATGAAAGAGGACGTGCTAACGTATATACTTTTGATCCCTTCCTCCTGTGGGACGGTGATGAAGCTTCATTTTCTCGAAGGTATGAAACTTCCTGATGTTGCCATTCGCTGCAACTACGCTGAAAATAAAGTAAAGCGTCTTCTCTATCATGGAACAAATATAGTAGCTACGCATTTACGGGCGAAGGATGAAAAAGGAAAGTGAGTACTTCCTATGGAACATGAGGAACTGCATCAAAATACTGATGGTCTCCTTTCAGAACACAAAACCGAGAGCCTGCGCTCAGAACGCGATACTGGAGGTACCATTCCAAAACACCACTCCAGAAGCAGCATGCCAAAACGCAATACCAGCGGTCTCCCTCCAGAACGCAATACCGAAAGCGGGACAGATGCTTTTTCCTCCATGATCATTCTTTCAAAGTTCCAGGCCCGTTTCGGCCTGGGCCTTACCGCTCTTGCTGACGAGACAGCCATAGAGGAGATAGATGACGCGCTCAACGATGGGAACTGGCAGGTACGTACCGCAGCAGTACGCCGCCTGGGAGAAATCGGTGGTCAAACGGAGGTAGGGTTGCTGGTAACACGCCTGCAAGCGGACGAAGTTGCGGAAGTACGGGCGGCGGCAGCTCGCGCTTTGAGCAGTATCCGGGGGAGAATTCCAGAGGCACCTCTCATTGCGGCCTTGCAGCAAGATGATGACGATGTACGCGAAGCCGCTGCTCTTGCGCTAGCATCGCTGGGAACCAATCTCTCACAACAGGCAATTGATGCGCTGGAAGATGTATTCTATGGTGAGCCAGACGAAGATACGCGGGCGACTATTGTATCTGCACTTGGGCAGGCCGGTGGGCGTACCCCCCTTGAGGTGCTGGAAGTGGCACTCTATGATTCCGATTGGCTGGTGAGAGAAGCCGCTACTCAGGCGATGGGCCGGCAAAAAGAACGTGCCGACATTAAAGCACTTGAGGCTATGTTAAAAGATCAAGTGCAGCCCGTCCGTGATGCCGCAACCCAGGCTCTCAAGCAGATCAGCAAGGAAACACGTCCAACAAATAAGCCACACCCCTCGAAACAGCAATAAAAGTCTCCCTTTACAAACTCATCATATTTTTGCAACTTTTCTTTACGAGCAGAGATTGTGTACGGGTAGAAGCCTTACAAACATGGTATTCGTCTTTTCTATCCGAAAGGAACGTACACAATGCATACAGCTACTATCCAGGTGGAATTCGCCAATGCCCTGCGTCCAGAGGAAATGAACACTCTTGAGAGTATGGAAATGAAGATCGAGCTTCTGACGGCTCTCGCGTTTCACGAGAACTTTGAGTACGTGAAAATCATCAACGTGGAGGTGCGCCCCTCCTACAATGCATCCGAGGATAACATCTTCCATTCGCCAAAATCGCTGTGACACCCGCAAGGCCGATTGCTCGACATGCGAGCAGATAGCCAGGGTAAAAAAGTTGAGGTAGTTGAATAACAGGACAGCAGGTACCAGTGGTTTGCAGCCACTGGTACCTGCTGTCTTGTTATTCAACTACCTCACAATGATTTCACGATCAGCGCAAGCATAATGCCACACGCGAGGACAGCGCCAAATTGCAGGTGTAACAGGGCAGTGCGCTTGATGCCCAACATATAAACCTTGCGCTCCGTTGCCCTTAGCACGGCGCGTACATTGGCGAACGCGAGCGGAAAAGTCAGCCAGACTAGCAAACTGTAGAGCGGCAACAGTCCCACAAACGAGCAGGCGCTCACCGCGAGATAGCTCCCAATCAGCAGTACGGCGTGAAAACGCTTGCCAAAGGTTTGCCCAAACCGCACGGGCAATGTCAACTTATGTACAGCGCTATCTTCTTGATAGTCGCGCACATTGTTCATGTTCAATATTGCCGTCACAATAAAGCCAATCGGGATACTGGCGGCAAACGCACTCCACGACCAGCGAGGAATCTGTACATAATACGCTCCCCATGTCATCAGAAAACCCATCGCCACATAAACCAGGATGTCACCGAGGCCGCGACTGGCAAACTTGAACGGTGCCGCGCTATAGAAATAAGCGATCGCCATACCCACCAATCCAAACAGGAGTATAGCAGGCCCAACGAGGTAAATGAGCAGTAGTCCAGGTATTGCAGCAACAGCAAAGCTGCCAATGCCGCATCCCAGCACCTGGCTGGCAGTCATCTCATTGCGAAAAATGACCGTACTGGAACCGAGCGATTCGAGGCTGTCAAGGCCATAACGATGATCAAAGTACTCATTAAAGTAGTTCGCACCAATCTGGAGAAACAGGGACGCCAGCAAGGTGGCAATAAATATCACCGCATGAAAAGTGCCTTCATAGGCAGCTATCGCCGTCCCTACCAGTATGGGACTGACCGTAGCGGTCAAAGAAAATGGCCTGCTCGTCTTCACCCATACCTTCCAGCGTATTGGTGAAACGGGTGAAGTCTGTTTGTTTATGTCAGTTTGCATATGTTCCATCTATATATCTTCGTGTACTCCGTGGGGTCGGTTTTGCGGGTTCGTCCGCAAGCTTGCCTCTACATCAAATGGTATAACTTTCCGAGCTTTTCGTCAAAGAGAAAAGAGAGGTTAATGATTGTCACTAATCGTCAAAGCAATACGTGTAGTCTCTGTAACCGTTATGCAAATGTTTTTGTGGTAGAGGTAGGACACTACACAACTCTTACCCACAAAACATTGGCCAGACGTCTATTTATTGTCAACAACACTCGGGACATTTGCCGGGTGGCTATTAGATACTAGCAATCAGAAAGGATTGACAACTCATGGCAGCTGTAGACACAGCCAAAGATACCGCATCTGGTGTACAGGACCAGTACTTCCGCATCACCGATCAGGTTCCCGAAGAAATCTGGTATTGGGCGGCACTTGGTTCAATTATCGCCTCCGCTTCCTTGTTCTTGATGGGCAAGCGCGACTGGAGTAACTTCGTCGGCCAATGGCCCCCGACATTCCTCCTGTTCGGATTATTCCACAAAGTGCTACGCCCTTCAAAGTTCTAAGTTTATCCAGGTGAATTCAGGCCCGTTTATTGAGCTTCCAGCTCACATAATAAACGGGCCATGTGTGTATTCTATGAGCTGGAGGAGGAAACACATGCAAAATAACGAAGCTACCAACCAACCGGTCAACCGATCATGGAGCCAGCCCGTTAATCAACCTATCGATCAAGTGGACACACAGCCCATAAACCAACCTACCAATCAGCCGATGGATCAACCTACCAATCAGCCGATGGATCAACTTACCAATCAAACGGCCAATCAGCCGATGAACCAGCCTGTCGGACAGGCTATCAAAAGATGGTCTGACTTGACTGGCATTGCAATTGTTGCCCTCGCCACTGGCTCGAAGGTCGGCACCCTGGATGATTTCTACTTCGATCCGTCCGCCAATCCCGCCGCAAACTCCATTCGCGGCTTTCGGATAAAGACCGGTATGTTCAGCCACCGCGCACTACCCGCAAATGCCATCAACGCTATCGGTCAGGATGCAGTTACCATTGACAGCGAAGATACGCTGCTCCATGAAAAGGACGAAGCTGAATATTCCACGCTGCCTCTGGGTCAGAGCTTGCTCTCCTACAAAGTGATGAGCGAAGGTGGAACACTCATCGGCACCATCGGCAATGTGCTACTCGATATTACTACCCCCAAGGCCCTTCACGTTTACGCTTTTGAGCTAGCCGGGGGTCTGCGCAGTCGTATCAGCGGTCACTATTCCACCTTCTACGCTCAACAAGTCATCCATTACGGTCAGGACGTTCTCGTTATTCCCGAGGCCGTCGCCGCCGAATTAACACGCTAGGTTCACAACAATGTGAGAAGTAGGTAAATTGCTATTCTACCATTCCATATCATATACTCTTTCAGCAGCAAAAATTTTCCAGCCTTGCATACAAGGCTATAGGAAACATAGAACGCTATGAGGGAGAAACAACCTGTGGACGATACAACGATACTACACAACATTGAAAGCCTTGTTAAAGAAGAACATGAACTCATGAATCAGGCGGAAAATGGCGGCCTTACCGAAGAGCAACATGGACGTATGAAGGTCATACAGGTCCACCTGGATCAATGCTGGGACCTGTTGCGTCAACGCCGGGCAAGGCGCGAGTTCGGCCTGAACCCCGAGCAGGCCACAGAACGTCCAGCGGATATTGTCGAACATTACCAGCAATAAGAATCTGTTTAGCGGTGAAATGAGCAAGAGGCCGTTCAGTATTTTCGCGACGCGAAAATACTGAACGGCCTCTTGCTCATTTCACCGCTAAACAGGAATAGTTACGTGGTAATTGACAGGTAGACGGCAAGTAAAACACCAATGAGGGCCGCTACAGCAGTTAAGATAATAGCGAAAGCGAGGCCTGGATGGTAGTTTTCATCATCAATGGAACGTCGTATTTGCACAAAATTGATGAGGGCGATCACCAGCAATACAATACCAAGCAGCGTTATGATGATACCCAATAGCTTGGAATAGGGAATGGTGCCACCCACCAGATTGCCTTTCAGGCCCAGTTGACGCAGCAGCAAACCGAAGCGTTCCACGACAAAACCAAAGGCGATCACCGATATGGCGGTACGTATCCACGCTAGAAACGTCCGCTCATTCGCCAGATGATCGGAAACTTTCTTGCTGATCAAATGCCGGTGCAACAGGTCCTTATGCTCTCGTAGCAACTCGTGTCCATCCTCACGATTATTGATAACCTCTTCTGGTTGAGCCATCGTTTTCTCCGTTTCTGAAGGACTCTCTACCTTCCCATCCATATTAGTATAACAAAAAAAGAAAGGGACATGGAAGCGGTTCATTGTGCTATACTTAATTTCGTAGCCAACGTTGGAGCGTAACTTGTTCCGTTACTACCAGATGGAGGGTATTGGCCTATGCCTGTTTCTGTCACCAACTCCAAACTTATTTATGACGCACTCAAAGCTTGTGACGTGAAGATCATGTCTGCCTTACCGGAGACCTGGCTCGTGCACCTCATCCGTATGGCTGATGACGACCCCAATATGACACTGGTACGTATCGCCAAAGAGGAAGAGGCCGTTGGTATCTCGGCGGGTGCCCACCTCGCGGGCGTCAACTCCGCATTGTTAATGCAAAACCACGGCTTCCTGGCGGCAATTAACCCCATTGTCTCGCTCGCTTTGCTCTACAAGATTCCTTTGCTCATGCTCATCAGTTATCGCGGTCACATGGGCGAGAAAGACCCGTGGCAGACGCAGGGCGGTCTCGCCACAGAGCCAATCTTGCGAGCCTTGAACATCCCTGTATGGCACCTGAATACCTCCGGCGACATCTCACGCCGTCTGCGGGATGCTCAAACGCTGGCGAACGCTTCGCTCCATCCCGTCGCCGTTTTACTGTCACGCGAACTGATGTGGGAGGACTAAACTATGCTTCGTTCAGATGCTTTGCAGGCAATTTATCCCGACCTGCAAGAACACATCGTCGTCACCATCATGGGTGCCGTTGCCGCCGAACTTTATATGCTCGGACATCGCCATAGCTTCTTCTATCTCGAACATGCCATGGGCCTTGCCTCGTCAATGGGTCTCGGTATCGCCCTCTCTCTACCCGAACACAAAGTCATCGTGCTAGACGGCGACGGCTCGCTACTCATGAACCTCGGTACGCTCAGCACAATGGCCCGCTATAGACCAGGAAACCTGTTGCACATCGTCTTCGACAACGAGAGCCTGCTCTCCGTCGGCGGCTTCCCCACAGCAACTTCTACAGGCACCGACCTCGCGGGCATTGCGCGATCATCCGGCATACCCAACGTCATGGAGGCTCACACACCCGAAACTCTTAAAGAGGCTGTCACGCACTCCCTGGCAAGCAACACCATGACCACCATTATCTCAAAAGTCGAGGCCATCGGCCCCAAAACCTTTCACATGGATTTACCCCTGCTGGAAAACCGTTTCCAGTTCAAACGCTACCTTAAATCGTTGAAACACGCATCGGCATCCTGAACACAGGATCGATGATATAAATGAAATACCCGTAGGAGCCGCACCCTCTCCGGAGGAGAGGTAATAACCGCGCTCACCGCCGATTTATCGGCAATGTGGACAACAACCGATCAATTGCCCCAGAAATCCATAAATTCAGGAGGAAATCACTCATGCCAAACGTAGCAAACAGCGTCTTAGCACAACTGGTCGCGGAACTCGCATCCGGCCGCTTGAAAGTTGTAGACCTGACCACGCCGTTAGGTCCCGATACCATAGTCATTGAACTCCCGCCTATCTTTGCCCCATCGCCGGGCGTAACGATTACCGAGATTTCGCGCTACGATAGCGGCGGCCCCGCCTGGTACTGGAACATCCTCAACCTCGGCGAACATACTGGCACCCACTTTGACGCCCCCATTCACTGGGTCACCGGCAAAGACCTGCCCAACAACGCCACCGATACCATCCCGCCCAACAAGTTCATCGGCCCCGCCTGTGTCATTGACGTAACAGCCGAAGTCGAGCAAGACCCCGACTTCCTGTTCACTGTCGAGCTTATCGAGCAATGGGAAAGCGAACACGGGCGCATCCCCCCAGGTGCCTGGGTACTCATGCGCACCGGCTGGAGCAAATACACCGACCACGATGCCTTCCTCGGCGTGCGCGAAGATGGCGCACACACCCCTGGCTTCCACAAAACCTGCTCGGAATTCCTCGCTAGAGAACGCGACATCCTCGGCGTGGGCGTTGAAACTGTTGGCACCGACGCCGGTCAAGCCGGTGGCTTCGATCCGCCTTTCCCCAACCACAACACCATGCACGGCAACGGTAAATTCGGCATCACCAGCCTCGTCAACCTCGACCAGTTGCCCCCAACCGGCGCAGTTGTCATTGCAGCCCCGCTCAAGATCGTGAATGGGTCGGGTAGTCCGTTGAGGGTTATCGCGATTACGGAGTAAGAAAAAAGAATTTCCAACAGGAATGAGAGGCGAAACTGCCGCGGCAGTTTCGCCTCTCATTCCTGTTGGAAATTCTTTTTTCTTATCAGACAATTTGGCAGGGACATATCCTATTTTTTGAAGCGAATTGGCCATTGCATTCACGCCAGCGACACGCCGGAGCATCAAGGAAATTCCACCTCTTCTATTATACCATACGAGCGCATCGTCCAAATGACCGATGTGTTTTTGGCTCTGCTCAGGTATACTTCCCGAGACGAGAAGAGGCTATCAAAGGCAGGTCAACATGAGAGAGCAGAACAGTAACGAACACCAACTTCCCGTTCTCGACGAGCAAACGGTCAGAGTGCTGATGCGTCAAATCCTGGGTCGTCAAGATATCGAACTTCTGAAGTTCCAGCTTCATAGGGCTTCTGATTGGACAGGACCAGCTACCAGGGGCGTGTATCATCTGACAGGAATTGGGTGGGATCAGGAGCGGGAGGTGGAATGGTCACTGGTGCTCAAAGTGCTCTCCCTGACATCCGAAGGGAGCAACCTGGCCTCTAGCGAGGAGACCCATGTCCTCTATTGGAAGCGCGAAGCCCTTGTCTATCAGTCAGACCTGCTTGATGATTTGCCAGGCGGATTGAGGGGACCCCGCTGCTATAGCATCGTGGAATACGCAGACTCGTCGGTGTGGCTCTGGCTGGAAGATGTGAAGGAAATCTATGGCCCGCGCTGGCCGTTGGAGCAGTATGCGCGAGCAGCCCAGAGCCTTGGACAAATGAATGGAGCCTATCTGGCAGGTCGACCGTTGCCCTCCTATCCCTGGCTGGTGAGTAGTGGCTCTCCGCGTGGTCTCCTCGATCACTATGGCTGGATGTGGAAGATCGTTCACGATCCTGCCACCTGGCAGCACCCACTGCTGCGTGCTACCTTCCCTCTTCCTATCGCTTCCCGCCTCCTGCGGCTGTGGGAGGATCACGATGCCTTGCTCGACGTGCTTGAGCGGCTCCCGCAAACCTTCGGTCACCTGGATGCCTGGCGTAGGAACCTCTTTGCAGCCCCGGAGAGGGATGGACATCACCAGTTGATTGCCATTGATTGGGCCTATCCAGGTCTGGGAACCATTGCCACCGATATTGGCGACCTTTTTGCTGCTAGCTTCAGCCTGTTTGGGGTCGAACCATGTGATCCGCGCACGCTTGATACAGTGATCTTCCAGAGCTATCTTGAAGGACTCTCGGCTGCTGGTTGGCGAGGAGATCGCAGAATGGTGCGCTGTGCCTTTGCCATCTTTACGGCTCTCAAGTATGGGTGTTTCCT
Organism: uncultured Chloroflexia bacterium; assembly: GCA_963717105.1. Taxonomy (GTDB): domain Bacteria; phylum Chloroflexota; class Ktedonobacteria; order Ktedonobacterales; family Ktedonobacteraceae; genus DATGJV01. Next base: position 253,859 of record CAVQVL010000001.1, on the reverse strand, counting down.
CCACTGGCTCTACCAGGTCATAGATGAGAGCCGGTATGCCTCCTGGGAGCGCAGAACAGGGCATCCGCTCGATGAGTGCCTTCAGAATCAAGCCAGTTTGACCTACTACTTGCTTGATCTCGCAGACGAGGCTCGCCGCCTGATCAATTCAGTGTGAGATGTTGTCCAACCGGACATGACCAGGATGGCCTGTGCTTTCGGCTCTTCTTCTAAAAGTAGGCGCATAACACAAAACAAAATTGGTTGGTCATACTGGCTTTCTCATGGCCCGATTGATACTTGATAGATGTGTCCCTGTGCATTAGTCTGGATAGTAAGAACTATTGTAATTTAGATACCATATCAGGAGGTTTGCATATGACACTCACCATTTATCAAGTAGACGCCTTTACCAACAAACCCTTTGCTGGCAACCCTGCCGCCGTCTGCATACTACCTCAACCTGGAGATGCTCAGTGGATGCAGCAGGTAGCAACAGAGATGAACCTGTCTGAGACAGCATTTCTATACAAACAGGATGATGGCTATAGCTTGCGCTGGTTCACGCCCGCCGTCGAGGTGGATTTGTGCGGTCATGCTACACTTGCCAGTTCCCATATCTTATGGGAAACTGGACACCTGCAAGCTCACGAACAGGCCCGATTCTTCACACGCAGTGGCCTGCTCACAGCCGACCGCAAAGGCGATTGGATCGAGATGGATTTTCCCGCCAAATTGGCGGAGCAGACTGACGCTCCCTCCAACCTGTTACAGGCGTTGGGTGTGCCAGGTGCCTCCGTGCGATATACCGGCAAAAATGTCTTTGATTATCTCGTAGAAGTTGCATCCGAAGATATCGTGCGTGGTATCCAACCGAACTTCACCTTACTCTTAGCGGTACAGGCGCGTGGCGTCATAGTGACCAGCCGCGCCTCCACGCCGGGCTACGATTTCGTCTCGCGTTTCTTCGCGCCACAAGTTGGCGTCAACGAAGACCCTGTGACCGGCTCGGCCCATTGTTGCCTTGCTCCTTACTGGAGCAAGCATCTCGGCAAGAGTGAAATGGTCGCCTATCAGGCATCCCCACGCGGCGGCGTACTGCGCGTTCGTGCCAGTGGCGACCGCGTGCAACTAGGCGGGCAGGCGGTCACGGTACTGCGGGGCGATTTGCTAAGTTAATACAATAGCAATGCTAACAGGCGAGCAACCGCACGGTTGCTCGCCTGTTAGCATTGCTATTGTATTAACCTGAAGATTACCCTGCGTATACTATATAGACCTATCTAAAAAACTTTGAGAGAGGATATACATATGGCAATTTCGCAACGTTGGACAGTTATTGGCATTTTTAATGAACAGGATACCGCGAAAAAGGCGATGGAAGAGTTGTTACAGGCGGAGTTTACTCAGGAACAGATCGGGTACGTTGTGCGTGATACAGGCCAGGTTGTCAGTAGAGAGGCGGTCAAAGAGGGCGAAGAGAGCGGTTCGTTTACAGGCGGCATCATCGGCGGCGTAGTAGGAGCAGCAGAAACCCTGTTAATTCCCGTACTCGGCCCGTCTGTGGCAAATACCATTCCCGCCACGGTTGAGCCATTCGCGCAACAGGTGGTCGAACGCTTCCAGCATACAGGCATTGATGAAGAACAAGATCACATCTTGCCGGTCACTGACGATGGTATCCCTGAAACCCCTACAGTAGACAACACAGACAATATAGATAATGCAGACAATATGAACGATATAGACGAAGAAGATACGATAGAAATGAAAGCCATAACTCAAGCTCCCAAAACGCTTGCTGAACCTGAAGCTCTCGATCTCGACATACAGGATGAAGACGAAATGGTCGAGCCAGATGAGGCACAAGAAGAGGAAGCAACTCCGGCTGATATCGCAAGAAAGCGAGAGGATGAGGCAACTGGCGCAGTCACAGGCGGTATTGTCGGCGGAGTAGTTGGCGTAGCTGCCGGACTGCTGCTACCTTTCATCGGCCCGGCCATAGCTGGTGGTGCGGTGATTGCCGCCCTTGGCGGTGCGGCACTGGGTGCGATAGCAGGAGGTTTCATGGGAACCTTCGTCAGCATGGGTGTGCCGGAAGAACAGGCACGCCAGTACGAGCAAGAATTCAAAACGGGTCGCACCATAGTTACCGTCAAAACAGATGACCGCCAACAGGACGCGCTGGATATCCTCATGCGCAACGGGGCTATCTATGCCAACGCTCATGACCGGGTATAGTTCACTACCCGCTTTACGGAGTTATCTCCGCCGGTAGCATAACAATCTTATCGTAATCTATCACGCCTTTCGTGCGCAGAAATTCTTGTTTGTTGCCGTAAATACGAGCCTCCTTCAGGATAGCCCCATTCAACTTCGCCTGATCGAGGTTCGTATCGCGCAGATTTGCCCGCCCCATATTAGCTCCGCGCAGGTCGGTCTGGTGTAAAATAGCCCCTTTGAAATTGGTCATCACCAGCATTGCCCTGCGCAAATTCGCGGAACTCAAGTTTGCCTTGGCAACTTTGGCAACAATTAAGTTGGCACCTATCAGATTGGCTCCCGTCAGATTCGCGCCTTCCAGATTGGCAGCTATCAGGTTGGCACCACTCAAATTCGCTCCCGTCAGATTTGCCTTACTGAGATTGGTTTCGCTCAAATTCGCGTCCGTCAAATCCGCACTGCTCAAGTCCGCGCCCGCTAAATTCAGCTCGCTCAGGTCAACATCGCGTAAGTTCTGGCCCGTCAAGCTCAATATATCACTACTCTTCACCTCGCCCAGCAATTGCTCAATGTTCGTCCGGGTGAGTAACTCAGTGACTTCATCTATTGGAACCTCCGTGTCCTGTACGGCGGCTGATTCATATACCTCATGCGCTTCATCTGGATCACGTATATCAAAGCCCAACTGTTTTCTCCTCTCCGATAATACTCAATCCCACTAACATATACGTATCGCAGCAAGCATTATCTAACCGGGTAATACCTCATTCACTGTCTCTTATCCTGTAGTTTGCTTGCAAAGACTGGAACTTTCCAATCTGTCATCTTGCAAGTTGCACTATGATTGTAGTGCAAACTGTTGCGTATAAACTATACTGCGGAGCTTCTCTTGATCACCTATTTATTGCAGGGCATCGTTCTCGGTTTCGCGTCCGGCATTAGTCCTGGCCCGATGCTCGGCCTCGTTATCAGTCAGACATTGCGCCACGGCTGGCGTGCCGGAAACCTTGTCGCGCTGGCTCCCTTGTTCAGTGATATACCCATTATCCTGGTGCTGATCGTCATCCTCGGCCATCTTCCCATCGTCGCGATATACTGGCTTGCACTCATCGGTGGGGCCTTCGTCATCTACCTCGGCATTGAGACGATCCGTACAGTTGGCTCAGCGATAAACTTCAAAACGCCTGTAACGTCGCGAAAAGTATTGCTTTCAGCCATAGCCACCAACCTCTTGAATCCCCATCCTTACTTATTCTGGGCCACTGCTGGTAGCGCACTCTTGCTCCAGGGTTTCGCGTCCGGCGGTTTCGCAACATCGCTCGCCTTCATCATCGGCTTCTACGCCTTCCTCGTCGGCGCCAAACTCGCCATCGCCTTCATCGTCAGTCACAGCCAGAAATGGCTCACCGGACGCACTTACCGCTATCTTCTCATTGGTAGCGGCCTCTTACTGATCGGTTTAGGGCTAGTGCTGATATGGGAAGGTGTGCAACATGTGGCTTAAAACCGTTGACAAAGATGCTATAATTACCGTGCTGCACCCGTAGCTCAGTGGATCAGAGCATCGGTCTTCGGAACCGAGTGTCGCAGGTTCGAGTCCTGTCGGGTGCGTATTCCTCTTTTCATTCATGCAAGCATTTTCGTTATTTCCCAGTGATGTGACAGCTAGCTATAAAAATCTGCTACACTGAACACATGAAAAGACGATGTAGGAGCATATTATGAGCGACAACAACGACCGGAGCACACAACCACCCAACCTCCCGGATCATGCCCGCAAGAATCGTGCGATGTGGGAGGCGACAAGCGACACGTATGAAGAACGGCACGCGGCATCAATCGCGGGCAAAAATGCGATGGCATGGGGACTCTGGCGCATTCCAGAGGCAGAGCTGCATGTACTTGGGGACGTGGCCGGAAAGGATATTCTGGAGTTTGGTTGCGGAGCTGCTCGCTGGTCAATCGCTCTGGCTGGCCTCGGCGCAAAACCGGTTGGCATTGATCTCTCTTCAAGGCAACTACAACACGCCCGCCGCCTGATGGACGAGGCGGGTTTGGATTTCCCGCTCATTGAAGCCAGTGCCGAAGCGGTTCCACTGCCTGATGCCAGCTTCGATATCGTCTTCTGTGACTGGGGAGCAATGACCTTCTGCGACCCACGGCGGACTGTTCCCGAAGCGGCACGCCTCTTACGACCCGGCGGACTCTTCGCCTTCACAAACGCAACGCCAATTTCCATGCTCTGTGAAAACATACAAACCGATCAAATTGAGCAGCGGTTGATCAACGATTACTTCGGCATGCACCGCTTCGAGTGGGGAGACGAGGTGAATTTCCAGTTGCCATATGGCGAGTGGATACGGCTATTTCGTCAAAACGGCTTCGTGGTTGAAGACCTGATTGAAGTGCAGCCTCCTCCTGAGACAACAGCCAGTACGTACCGCACCGAGGAAGAGACGGAATGGGCTAAACATTGGCCGATGGAAAATATATGGAAAGTGCGCAAGGAAACGTAAGCAAGGAGGATACTATGTTCACCTGTGATGGTGTTACACTGAGACCACTGGAGTTGGACGACATCGATCTTATCTATCAGTGGGAGTCGAATATCGAATTGGATATCCTCTCCGGTTGGTCACCAAAGCGATCGCTGGTTGCCTTTAGGCACAAGTATGAAAAGCGCATTACAGAGCCAGAGGACGACCGCTACACGTTTGGTATCCAGGTTGAGAAACGGCTGATCGGCTATATAGAGATGGTAATGATCGACCGCTTCGAGCGACGTGCCTTTATCAGTATCCTCATTGGGGAAAAACAACTCTGGGGTCGCGGCATTGGCAGTACCGCTTTACGTATCTTGCTCGATTATGCCTTTACCGTGCAAGCCATGGAAAAGATATGCGCCGAGGTCTATGGGCTGAACCTCCGTTCCCAACGGCTCATGGAGCGCGTTGGCTTCCAGCGAGAAGGCATTCTGCGCCAGCACGAGTTCCATAACGGCTCCCGGCAAGACATGCATTTCTTCGGCATCCTCAAACCAGAGTTCTACCAGCGTTACCCGACCATCTTTAGCTTGCCGAATGAAGAAATCATACCGTAAAAATTCTGTTGTCCAGTGAAAATGTCCGCATTCACTATCAGCACTCGTTTCTGGTCTGGAGTGGTTATAATGTCACTGTCTCTTTCTTCAGTCAGAGAAACACAACTGTTTCAAACGCTTTGAGCATACCCTATTTTGCCGTGGCAACCAGATAGATAAACATCAACCGGCTCCTACATCTGATATAATGCAACAACATGACCTTACATTTACTGGGAGGAAATATCTGATGAAAGCAGTGTTATGTAAAGCGTATGGCCCGCCGGAAAGTCTGGTGGTTGAGGAGGTTGAGCCGCTGAAGGCTGGCAAGGGGCAGGTAGTGGTCGGTGTGAAGGCGTGTGGGGTCAACTTCCCTGATACTTTGATTATCCAGGGCAAATATCAGTTCAAGCCTGCCATGCCGTTCTCGCCGGGGGGCGAGATTGCCGGTGTCGTTAAAGAGGTTGGCGAGGGCGTCCAGCAGGTCAAAGTTGGGGACCGTGTGATTGCCTTTACCGGCTGGGGCGGCTTTGCCGAAGAGGTTGTTGCCGATGCGGCCCGCCTCATCCCTATGCCAGACAAGATGGATTTCCGTACCGCCGCCGCCTTTACGATGACTTATGGCACTTCGCATTATGCCTTGCGCGACCGGGCGCAACTGAAAGCGGGTGAAACGCTGCTCGTTCTCGGCGCGGCAGGCGGCGTGGGGCTGGCGGCGGTTGAGATTGGCAAAGTGACTCGGTGCGCACGTTATCGCCGCCGCATCCTCCGCTGAAAAACTTGAGGTATGCCGCCAGCATGGTGCGGACGAGACCATTAACTATAGCACTGAAGACCTGAGAGAACGAGTGAAGGTCTTAACACAGGGCAAAGGGGTAGATGTAACCTTTGACCCGGTGGGCGACAAGTATTCCGAACCTGCTGTGCGCAGTATGGCCTGGGGCGGACGACACCTGGTAATTGGTTTCGCGGCTGGCGATATTCCGCGCATCCCGCTCAACCTGACATTGCTGAAAGGCTGCTCTATCGTTGGAGTCTTCTGGGGTTCGTTCACCGAGCGCGAACGCCGACGCAATGCGGAGTATCTCTCGGAACTGCTCACCTGGTTTGCCGAGGGGAAAATTCGGCCCTATATTTCCGCGACCTACCCTTTAGAGCAGACCGCCGACGCCCTCTACGAGATGATGAACCGCAAGGTCAAAGGGAAAGTAGTCCTGCTTCCAGAATAATAGCATGGGTCATATGCGGCGTGCCGCATATGACCCATGCTATTATTCTGGAAGCAGGACTACTTTAATGGGCTATCAGGGATGGCACTGCCGGAGATTGACCGGCTTCCTCCTCCTCAATCGTTCCTGCGGCTGGTTTGTAGGCATGTTTATCGGCGCGACCGCCGGGCAAGAGGAACATGGTTACGAGGCCGATGGCCGCCAGTGCCAACGTCAACGTGTAAACCCAGAAGAGGCTCTGTGCTAGCGCGGTCTGCAATTGTGCAAGGAAAGCAGTTGGCAATGTGACGCGCACATTAGGCGTGAGCAACACATTGGACGGCGCGACATTTCTGGGTAGGCGAGCCGCCGCACTCGCGAAGTGCGTGAAGATGGGTGGGAAGCGCATGGCCATCTGGGCATTGAGGATAGTTCCCATCAACGCCACACCAATTGTGCCGCCAATCGTGCGGAAGAACTGCGTTGTAGCAGTCGCCACGCCGCGCAAATTCCAGGGAACAGCGTTCTGCACCGATATTATGAAGGCGGTACTACAGAAACCAAGCCCCGTACCAATAATAAACATGGCGACAATAATAAAGGGAAGTGTTGTTCCTGTATTGAACAATACCACCATACCTGTACCAATTGTACCAAGGCCCATACCTACCACAGAGGTAAAACGATAGCCATAGCGAATCACGATGCGTCCACTAAACACGGAAGCAATAGGCCATGCCAACAACAACGGGCCAAGCGTGAGACCCGCACTGGTTGCGGTGCCACCCATAACGCCCTGCACAAAGAGCGGCACATACGAGGTGATACCGAACATCAAGACGCCGAGAATGACACCGCCGATGCTGGAAATGGCAATGATGCGATTGTTAAACAGCGTAAGCGGCAAAATCGGTTCGGGAGCGCGGCGTTCCTGATACAGGAACAGCACGAGCAGCACAATAGATATGGCGAAGAGACCGAGGCTGGGCAGCGAGAGCCACGCCCACGAGGTGCCACCTTGCAGCATGGCAAAGAGCAATGCGACGATGCTCCCCGTCAATGTTAATGTGCCAATGTAGTCCAGTGATTGCTTCTTACGTTCAACATTTTCTTTGAGATAGAGAGCCAGCAGTAAGCAAGAAAGCAAGCCAAAGGGAACATTGATATAAAAGACCCAGCGCCACGAAAAATGGTCAACTATCACGCCGCCAAGAGCGGGACCAACAACGCTGGAGACACCCCAGACGCCGCTAAACAAGCCCTGGACTCTGGCACGCTCTTTTAATGCGAAGATATCACCGATAATCGTCAAGACAATTGGCAGTACCGCACCGGCCCCCAACCCCTGGATCGCGCGGAAGATAATCAATTGCTCCATACTTTGCGCGGTTCCACAAAGTATTGAACCAAGCAAGAACAGGCTCGATCCAAAAAGAAACATAGGTTTGCGCCCATAGAGGTCAGCGAGTTTCCCATAAATTGGCACTGTAGTGGTAGAGGTGAGCAGATACACAGAAAATACCCACGAATAAAGCGAAATACCGCCCAACTTGCCAACGATAGTGGGGAGTGCCGTTCCCACGATGGTTGTATCGAGGGCGGCGAGCGACATCCCCAACATCAAGGCAATCGTGACAATAATTTTGGCCTGCCGAGTCATACGAGGTTCCTTCCTGGATTTGGACTGATTTTACTTACTGTTAGTAAGAAACACTCAGCAGGGATGCTTCTATTCCAAACAGTTCGGCGCAGTGCGCTTCACAGAGCAAACTTGAGGCAAAGTTTGACGCGGCGTCGCAATGTGGTTCCCTTGAGAATGCGCTATTGATCACGTATACTTAGCTGTGGGGATTCTCTCATCGAGCAACGTTCCGGTCCAGGCACTCGTTTGCCGTCTGAATTGTCTTGCCTGGCTGCCCAGGTCAGGCTTATCTATCACATTTTGGGAGGTAGATATGAACAGAACCAGCATTGCTCTTAACAAACAACTCTTATGTGGCCTCTTCATAGGCATGATGGCCCTGCTGTTGTTACCACCGGGGGAAGCCGATGCCCTGGCTAGCGCACAGCATTGCGGACAGTGGGGCATCGTTGCCAGCCCGGACGTGGTTTCGATGGATGTCCTGTATGGCATCGCGGCCATTTCTCCGCAGGATGTGTGGGCGGTTGGCAGATATGTCAATACCCAGAATCAAGCACTTATCGAACACTGGAATGGCAAGCGATGGAGCATTGTCGCCAGCCCCGATCCCGCTTTGACAGGCAGCTACCTTCTCGGTATAAAGGCACTCTCTTCAACGGATGTCTGGGCGGTCGGAGCCACCTACGTCGGCAACTCCTCCAGCACCTTGATTATTCATTGGGATGGCACGGACTGGAAGGTTGTTCCCAGCCCAGGTGCGGGAGCTTTGTATGCAGTGACCGCGCTCTCCTCCACAAATGTTTGGGCCGTAGGCGCCAATGCTGGTCAGACATTGATCGAGCAATGGAATGGCACACAGTGGAATATCATTCCCAGTCCAAATCCGGGTAAGTTCGGTAATGGCCTTACAGCTGTGACAGCCATCTCCTCCACGGATATCTGGGCCGTAGGTGCCGCTGATACTACGGAATTCGGCTTTCAGTCGCTGGTTGAACATTGGAATGGCAAGCAGTGGCATGCCGTCAAGAGTCCATCTCCCAGTCAATTTCCCTATGATCTGCGTGCCGTCTCCGTCTGTTTCTGCGAACGATATCTGGGCCGTGGGCAGTTATACAATAGCTCCTGGCGATATCCTGCTGACCCTCACCGAACATTGGGATGGGAAAACATGGAGTATCGTCCCCAGCCCCAGTCCGACGGGAGATGACTACTTGCTAGGGGTCGTTGCGCTTTCGACAAGCAATGTGTGGGCGGTAGGAGATCGTTCCAGCGCGGATCAGAATCTGGTGTTGCAATGGAACGGGACGAGTTGGAACATTGTTCCCAGCGCGTACCGGCGTGGCGCGATTAGCAGCCTGTCGGCGATATCCGCCGACTCCGCAAACGATTTATGGGCGGCAGGCTTCGATATCAACACCCAGAACTTCACATACCAGACGCTGATTGAACACTATTGTTCGTCTACTTAGTCTTGTGAAGGTCGGTATGACTGCCCTATAAGACTCACATAACCCACATAACACCACGAGAGAAGAGTGATATAATAGCCTGAGTTACAGGAACAGAAAACCGCCTTTTGAGTACCAACCAGTATCTGGGGCGATTCTCTGCTGGTGTTACAGTCTTTGACAGAACGAAGGAGCAACACATGATTCAGCCCTACACTGCCGTTGGACTCATCCCCACTGTGCGCGGCATACGCACTCGTGCCGATATTCAGCGCAATCTCGAACATCTCTCGCACCTGGTCAAGGCGGCATCCTGGCTCTCAAGCCTTGATCTACCCGTGCGGTTAATCGCTTTTCCAGAGGGCGCACTGCAAGGTTTTAATGACGAGGTGCTTGACCTTGACCATGTACAATTTGCCAGGGAAGGCGCAATAGATATTCCCGGTGAAGAAACTGATGAGTTAGGAAAGCTTGCCCGGCAATACAACACCTTTATCATGGCACAGGCAAAAGCACGACATCCCGAAATTAAGGATCGTTTCTTCAATGTTGGCTTCATCCTCAATCCAGCAGGCGAGGTGATACTACAACACTACAAGGTTTCGCCGCTCTTTCCAGTAGAACACTCCGTTTGCCCGCACGACATCTACGACTGGTGGGTGGAAAGATATGGCAGAAATCTCGATGCCTTCTGGCCCGTCGCTGATACCGAGATCGGGCGTCTTGGTATCATGATGGCAAACGAGGGGTCGTATCCTGAAAACGCCCGTGCGTTAGCGATGAACGGGGCGGAAGTTGTCTACCGTGCCTCCTATCCGCACCCTGCTACTGGCAACGATATTTTTGAGATACAGAGTCGCGCCCGTGCGCTTGACAACAATATGTACCTTGTCGCCCCCAACATGGGAACGTATTATCTCTTTCCAGAGGAGGACACGCCCATTGACACCTTTGGCGGTCGCTCGTTCATCATCAACTACAAAGGGCAGATCGTCGGTCGGCAGGATTACGGTGCGGGTTCAACCTACGTCGGTGGCGTGATCGACATTGAAGCGATGCGTGACCATCGCGCCCGCGCCCAGTGGGATAACTGGATGAAAGATCTGCGCACCGAACTCTACTCGCTCCTCTATGAGCAGCCCATCTATCCCAAAAACCTCTACCTCGACCACGAACCAATGAAGCACGCTGAGTATCGTGAGAAGGTCATTCAGAAACAGATTGACTTGATGCACGAACGGGGGATATGGGTGAAGCCGGAACGATAGGCTAACGGGGATCACGAGGGCTGCATTGTGGAAGGTAGTGAAGCCAGAATACCTGGTTGCTCACACCGTCCATATAATGGCGATAATCAGGGCCGCGAGGGTAACCGTACCCAGCGCGAAGAGGACCGCCGCGATGCGTATCCAGAGCATCTTGTGACGAGTCATCTTCTCCAGTTCTTCGCCCAGGAGGCTCACGTTGTAGGTATAGCGTCGGTAGTTACGTGGCTGGATACCCCAGAGACCCGCGCCCAGTGCCAGCAGGTAGAGCAATAAGGTCGTAATACCAGCAACTTCGCTGTACATTACCTTTAGATATGGAGGAGGAAAGGTGCTGCCAAAGGCCGTCACCGCGAACAGCACCGCCAGCAGCGTCGCGATGCGCTCAATGATGATTTTGCCGGACTCATCCAAAAAATCAAGCTGCTTATTTTCCATGTCGGTGAATAGCGCGACCAGCCGCTTGCCTTCTTCAGACGGCTCCTGCGTATCCTGTACAGGAATAGGAAATTGTTGTTGCTGTTGTTGCTGATTCATCGGTAATCTCGACAATCTACGCGTGCAACCACCATTTCGCCGCACGCATCATTATCACATGGCAGGTGCAGTTCATCCAGTTCCCGGTCGGCACCACGCACCATTTCGCGCTTGACGAGACTGGATGCTTTACACACTCTGCGCTTATCGAAATAGCTCACATGCCCGTTTTTACAACGCACGCCAAACATATAGCGTGCATCTTCCGGTCGCAACGACGAAGGATGTGCAGGCACTGCCTGTTGCAGGTCTGCATCTGATTACTGCCTGCGCTGCATCACGCACGCCCATCATGAGGTCGTTGTGTACCAGGTATTCCAGCACTGCCAGTACCGCCTCGCGCTGCTCGTTGCGTTTGAGCATCTCCGCCGCCAGCGCAATCGCCTCTTTGCGTTCGCGGATGTATTCATGCGCTGCCTTTTTTGAGAACATCAATAGCGCATCGGTGCTATCCGGCACGGATATATGTGGCAAAAGCTGGCTCGCTATGTCCTCACATGGCACCGAAGCGGCAATCGTCACATCAGCAATCAGCGTCGCCGGTATATCCGCCTCATCCCGCAGCACGAGAAGGAGACGTTTTTTCAAGCTCTGCGCAAAAAGCATGTGCCGCTCCACCCATGCTGATTGTGCCGCGTTACCACTCCATACCAGCACCACAGCGGCACTGGCAAGAATGCTATTCTCAATGGTCGGCGGATACAGCACCGACTCAATGCTCAGCGAAGCCGGTTCGCGCCACGTCGTATAACCCGCCGCTTCCAGTCCCTGTCGAATCTGTTCCGCGCACGCTACGTCTTCGCGTGCGGAAGATACAAAAATCATGGTCATACCGATGTTCCTCCTGCTGAAGGAGTATCCTCTTCCTGCTCATTTTGTGCCTGTTGCAATTGTTCAAAGGTTTGCACAATACCCCGTTCTTTGCAACTTCGTAAAATGGCGAGGTGCATCTCCAAAAGTGTATGGTTCGCTCATTGCTTGCCTTCTTTGCATTTTCGATATTCTGCTCAAAAATAGCTTCAACTTCTGGATGATACAACAGTTCCTGCCACGTTTCCAGTACCTGTCGCTACACCTCCCAGTTCTCAGCATTGAGAAAATCACGAATAGTCTGCATCATTACCTCTCTATCATCAGCTTCCTCTATTCCTCCCGCGGCGATACCTTTTTTAATCGCCGCTACTGCTCTCAGCATAAGGATGGTCGTCAGGCAACGAAGGAACCTGATCGTCAAAATCGCCAGCACAGCCGTATAAAAATCCACTTCGATCTGCCAGTCATCTCCTCGCTGCCGGGCATCCTGTAATGCCTGCTCTATCGCCGACCGCCATTCAGCACGCCGCTCTTGCATTTCCGTTATCACCGCTATTGTATTGGCGATGATTACCTCTATCTGCTTTACTGGCATGGTAGCAACACTGCTCTCCTGATGCTCCGACGATCTCCCGGCTCGCATCGTTGCCAAACCTGCTCTACATCATCGAGCGTATTTCCGGCGGCATCCTGGGGTAGTCCTGTTTCTCGCAAGAGAGAGGCTGCCTGTTCCATCTTTACAATCGCTTCCTCAGAACGTCGAAGATATTGATAGAGAAGTAGTGCCAGTCCAACGAACCCGGCAATCTCAGCAGCAAGGTAAGAGATTTGCTGCGAAAGCAAGACAGATTGCTCAAACATGCTTTGTGCTTCTGGATACCGTTTCAAATCCTGGTAGAGATGTGCTAAGCCATTTAAAGTAGCCGCCTCACCGGCCCGGTTCCCCACTTCCTTCGTGATGGGCAACGCTTGTTCATACAGGCGTAACGCCTCCTGCGGCTTGCCAATGCCCCGGTACACTAATGCCATGTTGTTGAGCGTCGCCGCCTCACCGGCCCGGTCTCCCACTTCCTTCATCAGTAGCAAGGCTTGTTCATACAGGCGTAACGCCTCCTGCGGCTTGCCAATGTCCCCGTACACTAATGCCATGTTGTTGAGCGTCGCCGCCTCACCGGCCCGGTTCCCCACTTCCTTCGTGATGGGCAACGCTTGTTCATACAGGCGTAACGCCTCCTGCGGCTTGCCAATGCCCCGGTACACTAATGCCATGTTGTTGAGCGTCGTCGCCTCACCGGCCCGGTTCCCCACTTCCTTTATGATGGGCAACGCTTGTTCATACAGGCGTAACGCCTCCTGCGGCTTGCCAATACCCCGGTACACTGCTGCCATGTTGTTGAGCGTCGTCGCCTTACCGGCCCGGTCTTCCACTTCCTTCATCAGTGGCAAGGCTTGTTCATACAGGCGTAACTCCTCCTGCGGCTTGCCAATGTCCCCGTACACTAAAGCCATATTGTTGAGCGTCGTCGCCTCACCGGCCCGGTTCCCCACTTCCTTCATCAGTGGCAAGGCTTGTTCATACAGGCGTAACGCCTCCTGCGGCTTGCCAATGCCCCCGTACACTGCTGCCAGATTATTTTTCGCTAACAACTCCAAGTTTTGTTCTTTACCCTGAGCAATTTCAAGCGCCTGCTCGGTCAACTCCAAGCCACGCCTCCACTCACCGAGCCGGTGCAGCACCCATCCCAGGCGTGCCAGGTAGTATCCCTGTGCGATGTCCGTGACACACAACGCTGCCCGCTCCAGGTCTTCGCGAAGCAACGAGACCATGAAAGGAACCATTTCACCACGACCCAGTTCACTGAAGAGCGTGCGCATGAGTTGTGCGTATGCGAAACCAAAGCGTGCTAGCAGTTCTTCACGTTCGTCCGCCTGCACAAGGAAACTTTCCACAAAGGGACGAATGGTAGGCAGCAAACGATAGAAGTGCGGCACCTCCGCATCATCCGAGACGAATTCACGTGCGAGAAGACCTCGTTTCCAGAGCATGTACAGTTGGTTAAGGATAGGCGAAGGTTGCTCTCTCTTTTCAGCGTCCTCGGAATCGAAAATCGCGACAGCAGCTCCCGGTTGAAAAGGGGCATGGAACAGCCAGAGCTTGCTGAAGAGGCTGTGTAGATCGGGTGTGAGATAGCGCAGACTGGTTTCGAGGCTGGCATAGAGCGTACGATGTCGGTCGTCCGCGCCTTTATATTTATCTTTCGCATTGAGCAAGTGCAACTCGTAATCTGCGATTATGGAGGCAAGAGAAACAGTTGTTTCGTTGAAGGTCTTGCCAAGCAGCAACAAGCCAAGCGGATGGCCGTTGAGCTTTCGACTGAGTTGCCGCACCTGTTCCAGTTCACGATGCACTCGCCTGCACGTTGAGGACTATTCTGACGGAAGAGCGCGGCACCTTCCTCAGCCGAGAACCGCCCAGTTCCAGCGAAAGCTCGCCGGGCCATTCCAGCAGCCTGCGCGATGTGACTAGCAAGCTCACCGTTCGACCTGGCAAGCGTTTGAGGAGATCCGCGAGGTTGAGCGCGGCGGATTCGCGTGCGTCTACGGCTTCGATCAGCGTCTCCGCATTATCAAGTAGAATGAGCATATGTCGTTGAGAGAACAGACAGAACTTGCCGCTCGATTTTTTGCGGTTCAAGCGCGTTCTGAGCAGTCACCTCGATACCGAGAAAGCGGGTAGGTCAGCGACGAATGTTTAACGAGTTCGCACATTCTCCAGGTTCCAGCCCAGACGCCATCTGGCCAGGCGAATGCGAAACGTTTGGCGGCAGTACGGGCAAGTGCGGTCTTGCCCTGCCCATCTCCGCCGTGGATGGTGATTAGACGAGGATGATTGTTGCCGGTCATCGCCTTGCCAAGTGTGGTAAGTTCGGCAATGCGACCCTGAACGTTCCCTCGATATACTGCAGCGCGAACAGTTCCGCTGCGCGATGTTTTCGATGATAGTCGAGCATTACCTGCCTTGAACATAAAGCCGCTAAGCAGATGCAGCAAGAGCAAGTATAGAGAACGGAACACCGATAACCCAGAACGCGAACTAACACAGCCAGCGAGAGCCGCGCTTGCAAAAGTGCCTCCTCGACGAACGTGCCGCGTGCGAAGTTGCCATAGAAACACCTTCGAGAAGGTGAGAGCATCATCGTCGGAAATAGAGAAGCGCATTCCCAAGAGCATAGAGTATTTTCATGCGCACCAGAGCAGCAGCGAGTTGCTGAAATGAGTCACGCCCAGCGTCGCGCTCTAGCAAGCATTGAGTGTAACGAGAAATGTGTTATCGCGCAAGCGTTGCGTGAGTTCGCTGGGCGTCAACTGATCTTCAACTCGCCGTTCTCCTGCTCGAAACAGAGAATCGCGCCCCTCGCGTTCTGGCTACCATGTCCCATGAAATGAACAACGCGATACTGCTGACCGGCAACAAGTTCGCGCATCCGCTCTACCGTTGGCGGGCGCGTGCGCTCAAGCGTGATCGCGTAACGCAGTTCCCGTATGATAGCGGTCGATCGTGTCCATTCACCCTCGATATCGAGCGGAGCGACCTCGTCGCTCAACGGGTTGGATGGAACGACGATGATGTGCAAGCCGCGATCCAGTGCCGGTGTAGAGATGCGTCGCTCAGCAGGCAGTCCACGCACAAAAGGGAACATGCAAACGAGAAAACCATCCGGCCCATACGCATATTCCCAGGGGATGGCATCGAGAACATCATCGGTTGTGACCAACACGATACGTTCCGGCTGCTCCTCCAGCCTTTGTAGCGCAACCGATGCTGGCGGGAAGAGCGCAGTATAGAGGGCGGTACCATAGGCAACCGCATCAGCTGGCGGATGAAGAAGGTCTGGATGCTGTGTGTCGTGAGCAACAAGCATAACGCTGAGAAGATCAAAGGTATGAGACATTTGTTGATCGCAGACAACTGTTACCTGAGCTGAGTCGCTCTCCTGTCGTGTGAGGTGTAATTCCATGCCACGTAGCCTCTTTTCGTTGCGCTACCCTGTGATCCCGAACGCGCACATGGTGCTTCAGGATGTATCATATTACTCTAAAACGAAATATTGATGCTTTTGCAGAGTATAGCAAGTAGAAGGCCGGTGGTCAATAGTGTTGCAGATATACAGGACAATTAACAGTATAGATGAGCTTAGTAAAAAGTTGATGTACATAATCTCCATTATCGCGCTCCTACGGCTTGCCCCCATCATCTTTAAGGCTTACAATAGACGCAGAAGAACGCTATCTTCTTGAACACTTGCTGAACTTATTTCTCTGAGGAGGCAATGATGAACATTGGTATAGGTCACCCGGCAACCATTCCTGGTGCGACGGGTCAATTGATCCTGGATTGGGCCAGGCGCGCGGACGCGGGGCCATTTTCCAGTCTGGCAAGCCTTGATCGGCTGGTCTACCCGAACTATGACGCTCTAATTACGTTGACTGCGGCGGCTGCTGTGACACAACGTATTCGTTTGATGACTACGGTACTGCTGGTTCCCCTGCACAACGCCAGTCTGCTGGCGAAACAGGCGGCCAGCCTGGATGCTATTTCTGAGGGTCGTCTTACGCTTGGAGTCGGTATCGGCGGGAGAGATGACGACTTTCGAGCCGTATCCGCTCCAATGCATGGTCGAGGGAAGCGATTTGAAACACAGCTAGACACCATGACGCGAGCGTGGTCGGGTCAACCGCTCGCCGAGGATATTGGACCGATAGGTCCGACACCAGTACGGCCAGGCGGACCTGAACTGCTGATTGGCGGCTATTCGCCTGCCGCGATCCAGCGCGTCAGCAGATGGGGCAATGGGTATATTGCCGGTGGGGCGCCACCCCCTATGGCACGTCAAGGCTATGAACTTGCTGAACAAGCGTGGAAAGATGCTGGTAAACCCGGCAAACCGAGGTTTGTCGCAGCCACATACTTTGGTCTCGGCCCAAACGCAGCCGAGCGAGCGGGTGCGTACATTCGCAACTACTATGCTTTCGCTGGCCCGATGGCGGAGCAGATAGCCAATGGACTTCCTTCCACACAGCAAGCAGTGAAACATATAATGCAGGCGTTTGCTGATGTCGGCGTGGATGAATTGATTTGCTGGCCCTGCATTCCAGACCTGGATCAAATTGACCGTCTGGCAGACCTTGTGAAGTAGGGGTTATTTCGTTCATCTGCATAACTGGCTCATTGCTACATGAACATAGAAACGGAAAAACACATGAAAGCATTTGTCTTACATCAAATTGGCGATCCACGCAACATACAGTTGGAAGAGGTTGACGATCCAACGCCGGGGCAAGGTGAGGTCGTGGTACGTTTGCTGGCGGCGGCGGTGAATCACCGTGACGTGTACATTACGCAGGGACAGTACGCTGGCTTGAAGTTTCCCATTATTCCCGGCTCCGATGGCGTGGGCGAGATTGCCGCGATTGGCAATGGCGTCGAGGGATGGCAGATTGGCGATGCTGTGATCATCAATCCCAGCCTGGACTGGGGCGATGATCCCGCCGTTGCGGGGCCACAATGGCGTATCCTGGGCCTACCCGATAACGGCACCTACGCGGAGATGGTCAAGGTTCCGGCAACAGCTCTCTTCCCACGACCGGCGGGTCTCACCGATGATGAAGCTGCCGCGTTACCCCTGGCTGGTTTGACGGGCTATCGCGCCACGGTGACACGCGGCAATGTACTGGCTGGCGATACTGTGCTGGTAACAGGTATCGGTGGTGGAGTCGCCACCTTCGCTCTGCTCATTGCTAAGAAAGTAGGAGCGCGTGTTTTCGTTACGTCGAGCAGTGAAGAGAAACTGGAGCGAGCGCGGGCACTGGGCGCCGATGAGGGCTTTAACTATAGAACCACCAACTGGGTTAAAGCGGCAAAGGCGGCCAGTGGTGGTCAAGGTCTCGACCTTATCGTTGATGGCACCGGTGGCGAAACGTTCAATCAAGCTCTTGATGCGGTAAAACCCGGTGGGCGCGTCGTCAGCTACGGTGCTACAACCGGTGTATCGCCGGAGCTAGTGGTACGGCGTATCTTCTGGAAACAATTGAACGTCTTTGGCTCTACAATGGGTTCGCCCGTAGATTTTCAGGGTATGCTCACACTCTTCAACAACGACTTGCACCCGGTCGTAAGCAAAGTGTTTCCCCTGGAGGAAGCAGGCGAAGCCCTGCACTACATGGATCAGGCATCGCAATTCGGCAAGATTGTGCTTCGTATCGCGTAGGGGCGATTTATCGCGCCCACCGCCGATTTATCGGCCTCCGTGGGCCTAGCTGGCCGATAAATCGGCGGTGGGCGCGATAAATCGGCCCCTACGGGGTTGATCATGTCCGCATTTAATGAATACTACGGTATAAGGATACCGCGTCCGCGCAGTTTACCGCTATCGAGGGCGTGAATAGCGTCAAGGGCAGCGTCTAGAGGATACATAGCCGTATGCAGCGTCACTTTGCCCTGAGCGGTCAGCACCATCAATTCGGCGAGGTCATTGTAGGTGCCGACGAGGTTGCCGATGAAGTTGATTTCGGTCGAGATGATGTCTATGGTCGGCACATTGAGTTTGCCGCCGTAGCCGATGACATAGTAGCTACCGGCCCGGCGCAGCATCGCCACGCCATCTTCGATTGCGCCGCCTTCGCCCACGAAATCAATGATCGCCTCGGCTCCCTGTCCCTCCGTAATCTCCTTCACCTTCGCTACCTGATTGCCATCCACCAGCACGGTATGATCGGCACCCCAACTGCGTGTCAATTCGAGCGCGGCTGGCGAGCGATCGACCACGATAATCTCGGTGGGGGTCAATGCCTTGAGGCACTGGATACCGATATGGCCGAGGCCACCCGCACCAATGACCACCGTTTTAGTACCCGGATACAGAATCGTGGCAGGCTTTTTTCACGGCATGATAGGCGGTCAGACCCGCATCGGCCAGGGCCGCGATATCTTTGGGGGCAAGGCTGGGGTCCAATTTGACAACGGCACGAGCCGCGGTTTTGAGAAAGTTCGCCATGCCGCCGTCGGTCGAGATGCCGGGGAAGGCCGAGTTGGTGCAATGCATATCATCACCAGCCCGGCACGCCCGGCACAGGCCACAGGTAACAAGCGGATGCACAATGACGGTATCACCTACGGCGACATTACTCACCGCCGAGCCAACTTCATAGACCCAGCCCGCGTTCTCATGCCCCAATGTGTAGGGTAAGGTCACGCCGGATTTCTCCGCCCATTGCCCTTCAATGATATGCAGGTCGGTACGACAGAGGCCAGCCCCTCCAATGCGCACAACCACATCGAAGGGACCAGTGATTTTTGGTTCCGGCACTTCCTGCACTTTCGGCAGTTGGTTGTATTCATGCAAGCGTACAGCTTTCATAAATCCTCTCCTTCTTCGTCTACGGGAACCGTGCCTGGCCCGTAACGGGTACGGAACAGGCCCTTGCATAATGAAGTGTTGAACATAATGTTCATTCTGATCGATCGTGAACGGCGCAGAAATTCCTTCAGACGACCCACCTGCAAAGGTTGTCCGGCATCGTCAATAATCAAGGCATCATCTAGCTTCTGTGGCAACCCTAATGCGGCTCTGCGGCGTATATATGTAGCGGCACTATGACCGACACGCTCCAAACGCACCGATTTCCCTTGTACAACGACGCAAGCGGCATTAGCGTCTTCGTCCACGCTCATGTCACTAATGCGTAAAGCAGCGATAGTGGTTTCGTCCAGCCCCACCTTGAGCATCTGACGCAACACGGCATCCTGGCGCATAAGAAAGCCTTTGCGCAAGAAAGTGCGGCGCAGATCCTCTAAATGCTCATCCTCCATCGTCTCGTCGGGGAAAGCTTCGGCAAACGATAGCTCACGGTTGACGCCGTGCGTGACTTCATCTTCCGCACAATGATCCAATAATGCGACGTGGACGGAGCGCACACCCGGCACCTCGCGCACCCGCGAATGCAAGTCTTTCGCCATTAGATAGGCGAAATTGGGCGAACACCAGTAGGTGGGGAGCTTGAACGTAATCGTCACATCCGCCTCCACCACCTGCACACGGTCAATAAAGCCCAGCTTGACTAACGGCTCGTCCAGTTCGGGATCAAGCACGTCAGCAATCGCGGCGTAGATGTGGGCCTCGGTGAGTGCCTGTATCTGTGCATCCGTGACAGTAGAATCAATGGACGGCATAGAGCTGCTCCGCTTGTTTGGAGAAGGTATCATTCTTCACCTTTGCCATGTGTGCATCGGGATCAATGCCGTAGAGCCGTGCCGCGTTGAGGCCAAGAATTTTGCGCTTGACTTCCATGGTCATCTCGGTCCCGGCACCATACTCGGCTTTGAGGTCATCGGGCATCTCAAAGGCCATCAGTCGCTCAACCAGCCATTTGGGTTCCCAGATGGCATAGTCACTACCGAAGAGAATCTTGTCCGGGCCAATCCAGAACATCAGATTTGCCATCACTTCGGCGAAGTAGCGCGGACGGGTGTGAATAAAGGGCAGCACGACGGCCAGACCGGCATAGACATTGCTCTCCTGTGTGGCAATCCAGCAGAAATCCTCGATGCGCGGCAGACCGGCATGTTCCACGATGAAGTTCAATTCGGTGAAGACGGAAGCGGCGTCATCCACATCGGCCACATCGAAGGCATCGCGGTTGAGCGGGTAAATGGTGGGGCCTTTGTGAACGTGAATGTTGGTGATGCCCAGTTTGATACACTCTTCGAAATAGCGATAGGAATCGGGGTCGGAGAGTTTGTAGCCTTTGGAGGCACCACGCCATTCGGCGGTGTAGAGCTTGACACCCTGAATATCCCACTCGCCCTTCTGGCGGCGCAAGTACTCCAGGCCAGCCTCGCCATCACGCGCATCCCAGGCACCGTTGAGGATATAGCGGTCGGGATAGCTGGACTTCATGACGCTATTCTGTTCGATGGTGTTAAAACCGTTCTTGTAGAAGTCAATCAGGTAGGTCGGTTGAAGAAAGGCGAGGTCTACGTAGCCTTTGACAAACTGGTCATGCACCATGTCCTCCGGCGTGTACTTCTCGTACTTTTCCAGAGGCCACACGTAGTCGGGGGAGAGATTCTTGTGGTAGGCATAGAAGCAGTCAATCCATCCGCGTCCATATTTGTTCAACTGGTTGGCCGGACTGGCATCCCACAGGTGTGAGTGACAGTCTATAACGAAAATCTCTTCTCCGCTAGTTGTACGATACATAGCTGGCTTTGCCTCCTGTTCAAATATCAGGCTCCAGTGCAGAGGATGCACCGAAGGTAGTGGGAAGTAATGCTCCCCGGTGACAGATGTACATCATCCGTGTGATGGAATGAGATAGCTATGTGGTGTAGATACCACACCGATAGGTGCTAAATTAAGCTAAACTAAGAGGAACGCACTGCGCATTATGCACCCAGATTGGCATAGGTAACATGGGGTTATCATCCAGAAAAAGCATAACATAGAAGAGGTGTATTTTGTAGTAGGCTATTTCATATACTGAAATGTCACCTCTTGACTTTACCGTGACTATCACTATACTTGTTAGAGTGAGCTATTTTTGCCGCAAATGTGGTAAGGACTCGACATTGCTACGCTCGTCGAGGCGGGTGCGCTATTACCTGTTATTACCTCTCCCCCGGAGAGGGTGCGGACAGGGTGGCGGACCCCTACAGTTCCAGGGCGTGCTCAAGTGGGGTCTCCGCACCTCATCAGGAGGGGCATATGGTAACAAAGCAGTTCCAGCAAGAGCAAAATGAACTTATCGCAACCCTCCCCGGCGAACAGAAGGGTGATATCCTGCATTCGGTGCAACGTGCCTTCAGCGTTTTGCAACTGCTCGCCGAACGCCCTGAAGGATTGTCAGCACGAGACATCAGCGTGCGGCTGCTCCTCAATATCAGTACCTGCTATCACATTCTGAACACGTTGCAAGCTAGCGGCTACATCGAACGGCATCCCCACAGCCAGGTGTACTCTCTGGGGCCGCAAATTCCGTATTTGAACAACGCTTTTGTGCAGGGGTTGGCGAAACAGGAAGGGATAACTGAACAGAGGGATGATGTTCTCGCCTCGCTCTACACATCCGTCATTCATCTCAGTCGCATTCGTCCCATCCTCTATCGTTTGACCGAGCAGACACAGGAACCATCATACATGGCAAGTTGGAACTACGGGGAAATCGTTTTGCAGGCGATCATTGAAGCTCCACAGGTAGAAAAAATCACTGGGCTGTATGTTGGCTATCGCGGTCAAGCCCACTCACACGCGCTGGGCAAGGTGTTGCTTGCCTACAGCGATCCCATGTTCGTCGAAAAATATTTAGAGCAGCACCCGTTAACACCTTGCGGCCCCAATACTATCGTGCACCGTTCGCGCTTCATTGATGAATTGAACGATATCGTGCGCCAGGGTTACAGCATTGACCACGAGGAGATGTTTCCCGGTACCTGCTGTATCGCAGCGCCCGTCTTCGCGCCACAAGGACAGATTGTCGCCGCCCTCGCAATCTCCTTCGCCCCCAACCTGTTGACAAAACGGGCGGAATGGCTCATCACGCAGGTCACCCGCGCCGCCAATCACGCCAGGGCGGAACTAAGGCTATCAGTGATTTGGCAATAAGACCCATACATCTGTCTGGAATATGGAACCAGTACACCTACAAGAGGAATACGCTGGTTCCATCTTTTTATTTAAAGCGTACTTTTTCGTAGATAGCTGCCACAGAAAGGTATGGTGGCCCACTTTGTCAAGACACAAAAACCGGCTGGAATAAGAGCTACTTTCCTCCTTTTTCACTGCTCTATGTTTTCAATAGACGACGTTTATGCCTGGTGAAAATACACTTCGGCAGGCGTTTGGTAATCAAGTGCCTGATGAAGACGCTCCTGATTATAAAACGCGAAGTAGCGCGTTAATGCCTGACGGGCCTCTCGTGGCGAGAGGTAATCGTGAAGGTACACCTCCTCATATTTCACGGTGCGCCACAAGCGTTCCGTAAAAATGTTGTCCAATGCTCGTCCGCGGCCATCCATGCTGATCTGGACATTGGCCGTTTTGAGCAAGTTGAGATACTGTGGACTGGTAAAGTGGCTGCCTTGATCACTGTTGCAGATCACCGGCACCGCTTGCCCCAATGCTCGTTGCACCGTGTTCAAGACAAAGGGCAACTCCAACGTCTGATCCAGTTCCCAACTGACGACATAGCGCGAATACCAATCCAGCAGTGCCACCAGATACATCCAGCCGCCTCGCAAGCGAATGTAGGTGATATCTATGCCCCAGATATGATTGGGGTAGGCACTGCTGAGGTGCCGCAATAAGTACGGATACACTCCTTCCTTCTGGTTGCGCTTACTCAGGTTCGGCCCTGGATAGACCGCCGCAATGCCCATTTCCTGCATATAGCGTGCCACCGTTTTCCGGTTGATCCCCCTCCCTTCTCGGTGTAACTGCGCGGCAATCTTGCGGGACCCATAATAGGGCAGCTGCGTGTAAATTTCATCAATACGATGCTTGAGCTGCACTTCCTCGGCTGAAGGTGGGCGCGGCTGATAATACACACTCGCACGACTCACACTCAGCAACTCGGCTTGCGTCTTCAACGGCAGCTCATCGCCGATTCGCTCAATTAGCGCGAGTCGTTCCTCTCTCGTCAGATCAGTAACTTTTTTTTAAACCAGCTCACCTGGGTCGTCAATTTGCCAATTTCGGCATATAATTCGGTGAGCTGCTGCTCATGAGCCGCTTGTAACGCTACCGTACTGTCTTGTTTCTCAAAGAGGCCTGGCAGCCCTTCTAACGCCACTGCTCGCCAATTCTTCAGTTGGGTCGGATGCACTTCATACTCCGAGGCAATTTGTGCCAGCGTCTTCTCTTCTTTCAAGAGTTCCTGAACGACTCTCGCCTTGAAAGCGGCGGTATACTGTTTTCTCATCATGTCTTGAGTATATCTTATTTTCGCCCCTTTTCGTGTCTAAATTTCTAGGGCCATTATATAGCCAATGCCGAAGCTAGCAGCTATTCCCTGCTATGAAACGCACCGTCCTTACTATTTCCATCTACCTTGATGAAAATGCCTGCAACCCCGTAATATCTCTTCCAACAATCAGAGATTGTACCGTATCGGTGCCTTCGTAGGTGAAGACGGCTTCGATGTCGGCGTGGTGGCGGGCGATGTGGTATTCGAGCAGGATACCGTTGCCGCCGAGCATCTCGCGGGCATCGGCGACGACTTCGCGGGCGAGACGGGCGTTGTTCATCTTGGCGAGCGAGGCCATGGCCGCCGTCATCTTGCCCTCTTCCTGCAATTGGCCGAGACGCAGGCAGAGCAGTTGCATGGTAGTCACGCTGGCAAGCATATTGGCGAGCTTGTTCTGGATAATCTGGTAACTGGCAAGCGGCTTGCCGAACTGGATGCGTTCCAACGTATATGCTCGCGCAATTTCGTAGGCGGCGACGGCATGGCCTACGGCCTCCCAGGCTACACCGGAACGTGTCGCGGTCAGTACGCTGCCGGTATCCTTGAAGCTGCGAGACTTCGCGAGGCGGTTCGCGGCTGGCACATGCACATCGGTCAGTTGAATATCCGTCTGCCAGACAGCGCGTTTGGCAACCTTGCCTGTCATAACGGTTGGCTCGAAACCCGGCGTTCCTTTCTCGACCAGGAAACCGCCAACGTTGCCCTCATCGTCACGCGCCCAGATGATTACCACATCAGCAAACGAGGCATTGCCTATCCAGCGTTTGGCACCATTGAGAATATATTCGTCACCCACACGATGGGCGCGAGTCTCAAGCGCCACGGCATCGGAACCGTGATTTGGCTCCGTCAGGGCGAACGCGCCGATTTTTTCCATACGTGCCATTGCTGGTAGCCACTGTTGCTTCTGCTCCTCCGAGCCGAGCATAGCAAGAGAGGACATTGCCAGACCTGAGTGAACGCCGAAGAAGGTGCAGACGCTAGCATCGCCGCGAGCCAGTTCCAGCGCAATCAGGCCGGCGGCTACGTTGCTCATGCCTGGGCAACCATAGCCCTTGATGCTGCCGCCAGCGATATTGAGTGCCGCCAATTTGGGAACAAGCTCAAACGGAAACTCCGCTCGCTCCCAGTAGTCGTTGATGATGGGAATAACTTCTTTATCACAGAACGCATGCACTTTGTCGCGAATGCCGCGCTCCTCCGCTGTTAATAGTTCATCCATGAGGTAAAAATCTACCAGTGGTTGTTGTTTGATGTCGGTTGCCATATGCTATCTCCTTGCTGTAAGAACGCCATATAATCCGTAGGGGCCGGTTTACCGTGCCCATCGCCGATTTATCAGCAAATACTGCAAATGCCGATAAATCGGCGATGGGCACGGTAAACCGGCCCCTACATTGTTGATGAGACACGCGGACGGGCTAAAGCGGGCCCCTACTCTTCGATGGTGGTCAGGTCGCCGGGTTCAATGCCCAGTTCACGGGCTTTTAAGACGCGGCGCATAATTTTGCCGGAACGAGTCTTGGGCAACGAGGCCACAAATTCCAGTTCGGAGGGTGTGGCGATGGGGCCAAGCTCGTGACGGACATGTTCAATCAATTGGGCCTTGAGTTCGTCGCTGGGCGTCTGTCCGATTTTAAGTGTAACGAAGGCTTTGATGGCCTCGGCCTTGATCGGGTCGGGCTTCGATATGACGCCAGCCTCCGCGACAGCAGGATGGCTCACTAAGGCACTTTCTACATCGGCAGTGCCGATACGATGGCCCGCGATATTCATCACATCATCGGCACGCCCAAGTACCGCGATATAGCCATCCTCGTCTATTGTCGCCACATCACCTGCCGTATAGTAAGGTGGCAGCATACGCCAGTAGTCGAGGTAGCGGTCTCTGCTCCCCCAGATCGTGCGGAACATCTGCGGCCACGCTCCCTCTATTACAAGCAAACCGCCCTCGTTTGGTTTCACCGACTCACCGGCGCGATTTAGCACCTTGACTGTATAGCCGGGTAATGGTTTACCGGCTCGCCCAACACGCGCCTCCATGCAAGGCAACGTACCAACCGTCGGCGCGGCTGTCTCCGTCTGCCACCAGTTATCACAGATGATCACCTTGCCATTGCCGACGTTCTGGCGTGTCCAGAGATATGCCTCCGGGTTGAGCGGCTCACCGGCGCAGACAAGAATACGTAAACTTTCAATATTGTGCGCATGGGGATAATCGGGGCCGAATTTCATGAACATGCGCAGCGTGGTCGGCGCGGTAAACAGCTTGGTCACACCATATTTTTCGATGGTAGCCCAGACGATACCCGGATTGGGGAAATCCGGCGCACCCTCGCGTGCCAGTACTGTGGTGCCATTCGACCAGGGGCCATAGACCATCGAGGTATGACCAACAATCCAGCCGATATCCGACATGCACCAGTAGATATCATCCTCTTTCAGATCGAACGCCAGCTTCATATAGTATGCCGTGCCAACCATGTAGCCGCCATGCACGTAGACGCAGCCTTTGGGTGCGCCAGTCGAACCGGAGGTGTAGAGCATGAACAATGGGTCTTCGGAGTCCATCACTTCGGCGGGACAGGTGGAAGATTGCGCGTTTACCATCTCATCGAAATCAACTTCTCTGCTCTCGTCCAGTTCGATAGCGGGAACAACGCGCCTGTGGACAACCACTTTTTCTACAGTAGCGGCACCCTTGACCGCCTCATCAACGATAGCTTTGAGGTTGGTTGTCTTGCCGCGCCGATAGCCAACGTCCGCAGTCACGACGATACGTGCCTGCGCATCCTCGATTCTGGCTCGCAATGCGCCGCTGCCCAGACCGGCATAGACAACAGAGTGGATCGCGCCGATACGTGCGCAGGCCAGCATGGTGGCGATACCTTCCGGCGTGAGCGGCATATAGATAATGACGCGGTCGCCCTTGCCCACGCTGAGCGATTTCAAGCCATTGGCAATGCGACAGGTCAGAGCCAGCAATTCGCTGAAGCTGTAGCTGCGTTCCTCGCCATCTTCGCCCACCCAGAGCAAGGCGGTTTTGTCAGCGCGGCTGCCGTTGGCGTGACGGTCAAGGCAGTTCGTAGTAATATTCACCTGTCCATTCACAAACCAGCGAGCATCCGGTGCCGAACCTTCCAGCACCTTCGTCCAGGGCTTCTCCCATGTAAAATCGCGGGCGATTTCATCCCAGAACCCTTGCAGATCGCTGGCGGCTTTATCATAAAGTGCCTGGTAATCCTGAACGTTAAGTGAAGCCAGTTGCTCAGGGGAAGGCGAGAAATGAGCCTCTTTGGTCAGCAGTTGCTGAAAATCAGCAGTTGGAGCAGTAACTTCGATGTGCTGTCCATCACTCGATTGTGGGGCCATATAACAGTTCCTCCTAAAAATATGTTGAGTCACTACATCGTTGTGTACTACGAATATCGCTATGCGCCGGGGAGGTTTATGTGAGGGTTACGATAAACAACTCTCTTGCAGATTATATCACCGTTTTCAGGTACTGTGTTGTGACCATCGTTGACGCTATGGTTTGGCCTGTAGTGCGGCTTTCTATTGTTTACCTAAGTTCACTACTGTTCGTTGTTGTTCGTCTGTATCCCTGTCAAAACCGTCAGAGATAAGGCCGGGTATTGTAAGTATTGGCAAGCCCGTAGGAATTATTAGCGGCTATGAATTAGAAACTTGCCAGTGAGTAAAACCTACTGGCAAGCTATTAGAGGGACATCGGGAGCAGGATTTGATTTTGTTCGTTGACTGCCGTTCATGATATGCCTCAGTGTGCTTCTCAGGCCGTTTTATTCTTCGTCGTGTATCATGGTTTTCGTAGAATTGTCGCTTGGTAGTTGCTACATATATGATTATTGTACTTTGGCAAGAGTCAAAAATGCAGGCGCGATGGCGTGCCTAAGAGGGAGAGCGTCTACACTGTGATATTCCAGGTAGATTGATCACTCGAGGTGATGTCATTCTGAAAATTCAACGTAAAGGCATGAATGCTTTTCGGCACTTCATACGAGATAACGCCTTTGAGTGGCGCTCCGACTGCAACCGCGCCGTCAAGCGTTGAACCAGCATTCGCATCAATGGTGAAATCGTATTTCTGGCCCGTCGAATCCTGAAGTGTCCACTGGAGCGCACTCGACATCGTTTGACTCTGACTGCTGATATTTTTTACAGCAATGGTTACAACCAGAAACACATCTCCCGGTTTCTGTGGCGTGTTAAATTGACTGCCAGTATCGGTTTTTGCTGATACCACGGTAATTTGCCAGGTACCACCTACTGAGATGGTCTGTCCCACTTTGAAGGTTGAGGGTTGCGCTGGCGCTGATGTGGGTTGGGTGTTGCCAGTGGTTGAGGTAGGATTGTTCACGATTGTCCCAGTGTTGGCTGATTTGTTCGCATTACTGATTGCCGCGGCAATGCCTCCACACGCCGCAAGCAACACCACAATCACGACAACGGCGATAATGGCATTGCGCCCGGTGTTCTTTTTCTTTGGTGGTTGTTGCGGCGGGTACATCCCCGGTTGCTGTTGAGATGGATAGTATGATGGTTGCCCGTACTGGGGTTGACCTTCGTAGGGTTGCTGAGGTGGATAGTTTGTCGGTTGTTGTTGCCCTCCTCCAAACGATTGACTGCCAAACGACTGTCTCCCAAATGACTGGTCCCCATAAGGCGGCTGGGGATAGTTTGGTGGTTGCTGTGACATAGTTATTTGTCCCTTTCTCACTCGTGCTTGTACACATTCTATAAAACCGTGCAACTTACCATACTACTCTATTCGTAATGGTAAAGTTAAGGAATGGTTGAGATGTGGTAGAAAAACACCAAAAACCGAAGGTAAATACACATCTTGCAAGATGTTATACAAGCGTTGCAGCAAAATAAAAACGTTACTGCCCAGCTTTATTCGTCTTAGTTCCCTTGAGGCTGAAACCAAAAGTTTTTCTCTTCCAACTCCTGAGCATGTTCAAGGTGATGGTCAATTACCCGCTTTATTCTTTCGTCTACATAGTTACCAGAACCGAAACTGTTTTCATCCTGTACTTTCAGCATTGGGACGAATTGTTGATGTGACTGATGCGCTAAGGCAAGCACCTGTTCAAAGGACTGCCCGCCTAAGATGGTGATGAAAGCCACATTAAAGGTTTCGCCTACGGCATTGTGTTGAAGCTCGCTGGTATAGGTTTGAGGTGGTAACCCTGCTATTATTTGAGGTAGTATTTCTGTCGCCTGAGCGGCCCATCCCACAATGTGCACAAGAATTTCATGTGGCCCCATTTGCCGCTTTGCATTGCTGCCCCTTGTTCTGTAGTTCGGATTGTGGCTGTAATCAGTGTTTCGTAAGCTTCGTCGAAAGATTGAATGAGTTGCTCTCTCGCATGCCCTTCGTCCGCTCTAATTGCTTGCTATGTTTCCATATTGGTCTCCTTCACATCCAGAAAAATAGCTTGCACTCCCTGCTTCCATTGGAACAGCATAATTCCAGGTTCTTCGTATGGATGAAGACGACGAATAACCTGTTCAACTTCATTGTATAATATGTGTCATGTTTTCGCGGTGACGATCCATTCTGCCACGTTGTCGGGACACTGTTAGCACTATCCCACATGCCTGACAAGCCAACACAAGGAGGGCCAGGATAATCACCATTACAAACAAAAACTCTCCTCGCACGTTCAGATACTGATAGCCGAGAGTGTGGGCTACGGCAAGCAAGGCAAGGGGATACGTCAGACGCTGCATGCGCTTCCACCATTTCCCTTTGAGGACGCGCAAGGAAACGGCGTTTGAAAGCGCGAGCAGCAAGAGCAACAGAAGTGTGGCGAAGAGGCCGAAATCATTGCTGATGCCATAGACATTTAACTGCAAGCCATAGCCACAGCAGCCAGTTTGCAGAAAATATTGCAGTATCTGACCGTTCAGCACAGTGCCGCGAAAAACGAGCAATACATGCCAACAACCTGCGATGGCCGCCCAGATACCAATATCACGCCGCAGATCAATGTTTACCGGATTGCGACGCGAGCGCATCAGATTGATCGGCCCAATAATCAATGTGACACCGATCAGGAGCAGGCTGAGATATCCCAACGCTATGATCAGGAAACCGACTTGCTTTCCTTCTGGAACGAGAAAGCCTATCAGCAAATACAGCGTCACCGTCATTGCTCCCAAAAAGAGGTGAGTGATGGTGCGCTGGAAACCAAAACCTTTGCTCGAAATGCGCCATGCACGTTGTGCGCCCGCAATTACTCTACTACGTCCCATGTTGTCATCTTATCTTCAAAACACGACCACTTCCTGCGAGAAGCTGTTCGGCTAACGGGTAAACATCACCTGAAATTGCATATAAAACTCTCTCGAATAGTGATAAGCTGATTATATCTCCTATTCTAACAAACGAAATGATGCTAGCAAGCAACTGGATGAGGACAAATGGCAAAACCCGTAGGAGCCGGTTATTACCTCTCATCTAGAGAGGGTGTACACTCGCTCACTTGCCGATAAATCGGCGATGAGCGCGGTAAACCGGCTCCTACGGGTTTTTCATACACCCGGAAGAGAAAATCGCTAGCCAAATATTCTCTCACACGATCATTATTTAGGGACGATAGTGCAGCGTACCGTCTGGTAACTGATCATACCATTCTCAAAGATGAAGGTATCCACTCCATCGGAGACACTGGCTTTCCTGGAATCTGCCGTCCATTCGAGAAACATCACATTTTCCACGTAGATTGGTTTGACATTCCATTGCGCCTGTGGAAGTGCCTGAAACACACCGTCGAAGAAATTGCGTATAGCATCTATGCCATGCAATGCACTCCTGAAGGACTGATGAGATAAGAGGTATCGGCATAGTCCACATCAACCCCGTCCAGGTCTTCGGCACCCAGTGTCTGAGCATGATGAGTAAAGACTTCTTGCGGCGTGCGTTTCGCTAAATCCGTTGTCTGTGTCATCGCTGGAACTCCTTTACTTTCTGCTCGGCGTCTATATTCATCAAGCGGGCGAGATTGCCGCCAAGAATCTTCTTTTTGGCCTGCGTCGTCAATTGAGGATAGCCGTAACCGGCCACCATGTCTTCAGGTATCTCGAAATTCCAGAAGGCGTCGAGTGCCCAGCGTGGGTGCCAGATGGGCGTTTCACCGCCGTAGAGGATTTTGTCTTCGCCACACCAGAACATCAGCTTGCCCATATTTTCAGCAAACTGGCGCGGCGCCCGCACTATAAAGTTGAGCGTGGCGGCAATCGAGGCGTAGAGGTTGGGATAGCGCACCAGTTGCCAGCAAATTTCATCAATGAAAGGCAAGCCGACGTGGAAAATTATGAAGTTGATGTCGGGGAAGTTGGCTGCCGCACCATCCATATCCCACGCCTGCGTATGCTCGATGGGCTGCGGACCAAGCGGCACACCCTTATGCACGCCAATGGTGGTGATGCCTAGCTCCTGAGCCTTTTCAAAGATAGGATAGGCCACACGCGGATCATCCATACGCCAGGGGAAAGGTTCGCCGTAATCGTAGCGCACATTGTAGAGTTTGAAGGCTTTCGCGCCATATTCCTTCACCTGCCGCTCCATCAAATCCAACGCCTTTTTCCCTTCGAGTGGATTAATGGTACCCCAGAAAATAGCGCGGTCGGGGTATTTCTCGGCCATCGCTGCGCACTTCTCCCACTGCGACAGGCCATCATAAAAGAGATCGGTCAGTGGTAGAGGCTGTGCAACAATCATATCCGTTCCCGACTCCTCGAAGACCATTTGCGCGATTTCGTCAATATTCCACTCACGCAAAAACTCTTCGGGGCCGAGGACGCGCTCGCCCGGAGGAGTCAGCACCTGGTGGAAGGCGTACAGATGATTGATGAACATCTGGCCGGGCTTACCAAAGGCGTTGCGCATATCGAAGTTGAAGACGTGACATACACAGTCAAAGACAAAAGCTTCATTATCCAGCATGATGTACTCCTTTCGCGGCTTCAGCGGCTCTAGCTTCTCTGGCTTCTCTTTCAAGGCGAAGCTGTCGCAATGGCAACAGTTGGGCCATAGGCAATGTCAGTTTCTGGCGTGCGCTGGCGGTCATGCGTTCAGGCGTCCAGACGGTGTTCCAGACAATTTCCGTGTCTACTTCATCAACGCCTTCAAGCGCACGCACATTTTGATTGATCATCTGTAAAAGGTGTGTCGAGAAAGGACACCAGCCGGAAGTGAGTAGCAGTTCAACGCGCACATCATGCCCGTTTTCAGCTACCTCCACTCCCTGGATCAGCCCTAACTCAACGACACTAACTTCTCGCTCCTTGCAGCACGGGTCATAGCAAGTTTGCAATACCTCCATCACCTGCTCTGAGGTAACACGAGACTCTTCACGTTCAGACAAGAGATACTCCTTTCATCGGCTTATGAGATTATGCACTGGAGAAGAACAACCTACGAAATGACTGCCAAACATTTGCGAACGTATGCAAACGTATGTGTGAACGAACAGAAGGGTGTAAATACTTGAATGCCACGTCTATCGAAAGTATAGTGTTCAGAAAAACGAAGTACAAGGGGGCGATTTCTATAGATGAAATATCCTCTCGACTATCCCATCCTGGCCATTTTTACAGGATAAAAACTAGCAAAATTGGCGGTGCTGGCTGCTGAACCATAGCGTATAGTATCTCATAAGGCATTCACCTTTTATGGTGTAGATGAAAGAGAAAGACTATGGCACAAACAACCAACAATAACCAACACTTCCACAGACAACACCTCACTCTTGCGTGCGCTATCGAATCAGATGGCGGACGCGGTTGAGCAGATTACACCCGCGCTCGTCCTCGTCAATGGGCGGCGTGGGCAAGGTGCGAGTGGCGTTGTCTATGCACAAGATATTGTTTTGACGGCAGATCATGTTCTTGATCGTGATACAGATATTACCATCGAGACTGCGGATTCTCGTACATTGCCTGCGCAATTCGTCGGGCGCGACCGGGCAACCGATCTGGCAGTCCTGCGCATTCCCGATCTGGGCGTGACACCCGCAACTTTCACGCATGAGACGGCGCGAGTCGGTCAACTTGTGCTTGCGGTTGGGCGCACGGCCAATGATGGGCCGATGGCAAGCACCGGCATTATCAGCACTGTTGGTGGGCCGTTGCGCACTCAACAGGGCGCTACCATTGAACGCTACATTCGCACTGATGCTATCCCCTATCCTGGCTTCTCCGGCGGCCCATTGATTGATGCACAGGGTCATGTTCTCGGTATTCTTACTACGGGTCTGCTTAACGGCGTTCCCCTGGCGATTCCGATGAACATTGCCGACAACATCGCTGATACACTGCTGAAACATGGCACAATCAAACGTGGCTTCCTCGGCATCAGCAGCCAACTGGTAGAACTACCGGCTACGCAGCGCGGCGGACGCACGCAGGAACATGGACTACTGATCGTCAATGTTGAAGAGAACAGCCCGGCACAGCGCAGCGGCATCTTGCTCGGCGATATCCTGCTCACCCTTGATGGTCATGTCATTCACGACTCGGAAGACCTCCACGTCGTATTGACGGGAGAGCGTGTGGGCAAAGCTATTCCTGTAGAGATTATTCGTGGCAATACTCTGCAAACGCTTTCGGTGACGGTTGGCGAGCGCAAATAATATGCAGACTGGCAGGTAGATAATGACACAATCAACGATAGATACACCTCAATCGGCGTTCCCATTGCCCGATGTATTCTCGTCCGCGCTCGTCTCGCTGGTCGAGCGGGCGCAGCCGAGCATCGTGCAAGTAAGCGTCAATAGACGTGGCGGTGGTACGGGCATAATCTGGCAAGAGGATGGGCGCATCATTACCAATAACCACGTCGTTCCCAGCGATAATCTCAACATCCGGGTGCTGCTCTCCGATGGTCGCACCTTCGATGCAAAGGTATTGCAGCGCAATCCCCGGCTCGACCTTGCGATACTTCAAGTTCACGGCGAGAACCTTCAGGCACTGCCACTCGGCAATTTAACGAAGCTGCGTGTAGGAGAGTGGGTATTCGCGATAGGTCACCCCCTCGGCGAACGCTGGGTGGTCACAGCTGGTATCGTGAGCGGCAGAAGTACGCTCAAGTTTGAGGATGGTCGCACGACGGAGTACATCAAATCGGATGTACTCCTTGCTCCCGGCAATTCAGGCGGCCCGTTGCTCAACGCCGATGGCGAAGTGGTCGGCATCAACGCCATGATTTTCGGCGGCGACCTCTCCGTCTCGATTCCGAGTAATGTCCTGAATAACTGGGTTGCCAGTCTCTCAAGTCCCGCCACCAATTCAGGCATCACACTCGGCATCGAGATACTGACTGTAGAACTGCCCATTCATGTTCGCCAGACTTTGACTTCGCAGCAACAAAGCGGCGTGCTGATCACAGGCATCCGCGAGGAACGCCAAAAAGCCAACCACACCGACATCCTGCTTGGCGATGTCTTGCTCTCCGTTGCCGGAACGCTCGTCAAGGATACATCGGCTCTACGCTATGTGCTTGCGCAGAGCGAAAAGCGCGAAACCATTCCTGTAAGCATACTGCGCGGTGGCAAGGTGATAACAGTGGATGTTGCTACAAACATCGCGGAGTAAGTTATTCCCGCAGTGAAAAAGGAAAAGCAGCGAGTTCATAGTTTGCGGCGCAAAATATGAACTCGCTGCTTTTCCTTTTTCACTGCGGGAATGATATGATAAATGGGAAGATACTTCCATATTTTGTACAGAGGAGATTAGAGCATGGCAAACCAACCCTTGAAATTGGGGTATAAAGCATCGGCAGAACAGTTTGGCCCGCGCCAACTGCTCGACTTTGCGATAGAGGCAGAAGAGTGTGGCTTCGATAGCGTCTGGATCAGCGACCACTTCCAACCCTGGCGGCACACCAATGGACACGCCCCCTTTGCTTTTTCATGGCTGGGCGCACTGGGCGAACGCACGAAGCGCATCTTACTTGGCACCAGCGTATTGACGCCAACATTCCGCTACCAACCGGCAGTTGTGGCGCAGGCATTCGGCACGCTGGGCGTCCTTAATCCTGGGCGCATGATTCTGGGCGTCGGCTCAGGCGAATCGCTGAATGAGATCGCAGTCACAGCCGGCGAATGGCCACCTGCTAAAGAGCGATTGGCGCGGTTGCGTGAGGCTGTCGCCCTCATCAAGCAACTCTGGTCGGAAGACCTCGTCTCGTTCGAGGGACAATACTACAAAACGCGCAACGCGACCATTTATGATAAGCCCGCACAACCTGTTCCTATTTACATCAGCGCGGGCGGTCCCGTCGCCGCCAAATACGCTGGCCGGGCGGGCGATGGCTTTATCTGCACCTCTGGCAAAGGCGACGAACTCTACCGCGACCAACTGCTCCCGGCAGTGGAAGAGGGCGCAAAGGCCGCTGGCCGCGATCCGTCAACAATAGAACGCACCATCGAGATCAAGGTCTCGTTCGATAATGATCGCTCGCGTGCTATGGCTGATACGCGCATCTGGGCCGCGTTGGCACTTCCAGCCGAGGATAAGGCAAACATCCACGATCCCCGCGAGATGGAGCGCAAAGCCGAGACGGTCGCCGATCAGGCCCACCGTCGCTGGCTCGTTTCCGACAACCCCGAAGAGCATCTTGAACAAATTCGCCCTTACATCGAACTGGGCTTCACCCACCTGATCTTCCACGCGCCGGGTGATGACCAGTCGCGATTTTTACAGGTGTACTCGAAAGAGATACTGCCGAAGATAAGGGAGCGGTGGGGGTAAATTCTTCTCCCGAATGCAAGCATACATCATACTGAGCAAGAAAATGGAGTGTGCGCCATGGCTGGCGCACACTCCATTTTCTTGCTCAGTATACTATTCACGGGCAACGTTCATAGAGTCGCAGAAAATAGCCGACGATAGCGTTCCACAAACTCATACTTGTTATCAAACATGCGGTTGCCACAGAAAATATTGCGCCGGGTGAATGATTCCGGTGTCTGTTGCACGAGGCGTTGACGCACCTCCAACTTGTCTGCTCCGGGAGAGTCAAACCAGGGTTCGGGCAAGCGGAACATCGGGTTGTGTATCCATAATGGGCATGGCACATTGTACCGTTGGCAGAGCCATTCGACGGCTGCGGCGCAAAAAGCGGCCCAGCGATGTTCCTCAGCAGTCGCTTGCTTTGGGATGGATAATAGGTGCTGCCACAAGTTCCGACCGCTTATCTCTGGCATAGTCAAACCAATCGTTCATGAAATTGCCAAGTGCTATCCACGGCTTTTCGCCCTGGCAAATTTCCTCGTAGGTTAACAACATGGTTTGTAAGTGATCTATCGTCTTCATGGCTTCGCATTTCAATCAGTTCTGACGCCAGGAGGTTCTGTAATTCCTGATCTGACCACGTTGTCCATCTGGGCTTCGAGCCAAACAGGTGTTGAAGTTCGTATTTGCTGTCAAGGACACTTCCACTCCTTCCGAATTTGACCAGTGATTAGACAATCGCCACAGGCCTCACCGGCGACCCTGTCGCTCCTCGCATCTTTAAAGGCAAACACACAAACAGGAACTCGTATTGTTGTGCTGAAGCCAGTTCTTCTAAGAAGAGGTTCTCGATGATGTGGATGCCGGAACGTACGAGCAGGATGAGGTGACCGGGATACGAAACATTCAAGTTGGGGTCAACGAAACCGGGTATATCCCAAGCTACGTTGTCAGCTCCTACGGCACGCACTTTTTGCTCTGCCAGCCATTGCGAGGCATCGGTACTCATGCCACCAGCCTGCAAATAGCGGTCTGCGTCTTGCCAGAGCGCACCATTGCCGGTACGTACAAGTATGACATCGCTCTCTTGTATCGTACTTCCCTGCTGCTGCATAGTTGCGGCAAGGTCGGACTGCGTGATAGGCGAATCGGTAGTTATGCAATCAACACCGCGATAGCGTGCGACATCGAGCAGCACTCCTCGCGCGTTATGGGTGCAATCGTCTCAACGCCAAGCTCTCTAAAACCTGTTGAGGTTTGCAGTTGGGAAGTAATCTCGCGTCCGCCGTATAAATACATCTGCTCGGCTTGATGGCACAGTGCATCAATGTGCGTGCCGGAATGTTCCGTCGAATAGTAGGAGCCAGATGCACTCGTGCGAGTCTCCGCCATACCGGATTCATGGTGCCGGTGCAACGTATAGACAAAGCCGGGAGCATGAGCAGGCAATATTGGTGCGCCAAAGTAGCGCGGCTGCTCCAGGTCGAAAATACGCGAACGGGCTATCATCTCATTCAGAGTACTCATATAATATGCTTTCCTCTCTGTGATGGTTTGATGAGAAAAGCATATCACAAAGTGTGGCCTACCTTCTCACTCCTCAACCGGTTCGCTCCTTTTTTCCATACCTTTCATTGCTGGATTGACCAGCAATGACACGGTCGCAAGCAAATACACTATGCCCATAATCAAAATGGTCGTGGACAATCCAAGCCATGCCGCAACATAACCACCCGCGAAGGTGCCGAGAGGAATACCTGCGCGGACACCGACTCACATGAGTGTGGCTCCACGTTAAGAAGCGAGCAAGAAAGCCGCAAACTAGATAAGTGCGGAGCAGTTATAAAATTTTTGTTGCAATGGCATGATAACTAATGACTGAAACTATAGTGTTCTCTTGTGTTTTCTAGCGTTTTATGGCATCATTGCCGCTTTCTTGCAGGTCTGTTAGAATAAGTACTTGAGCACCTTTCTAACGCCTGGTACGTCAGGTACGTCATACGGTTGAAAGCCGAGAGTTGTTGCTCGATAAGGAGGTAATCATGCGAAAGATCGTTGTCTCAGAGTTTGTGTCGTTGGACAATGTCATGCAAGCGCCTGGTGGCGCAGAAGAAGATACCGAGGGCGGCTTCACCCACGGCGGGTGGACCGGGCCGTTCTGGCACGATGACATTGGCGCGCACTTCTTTGAGGAAATGAGCCAAAGTGACGCGCTGCTTCTGGGGCGCAAAACATGGCAGATCCACGGCGGGGCATTTGAACCAATGCCAGCCGGTGACCCTTTTGGCGATGTCATGAACACCATGCCGAAGTACGTTGTTTCCACCACACTGACAACGACCTCAGCCTGGCGCAACTCAACCTTGATTAGCAGCAATGTTGTCGAGGAAGTACGCGCCTTGAAAGCACAGCCCGGCAAGAACATCGTCATCGATGGCAGCAGCGTGCTGGTTCATACCCTGGCCGAGCACGATCTGATTGACGAATATAGCCTGTGGGTTTACCCGGTTGTGCTTGGCAGTGGCAAGAAGCTTTTTCCTGAAGGGCTGCGCGTTAATCTGCGCCTGATCGAATCCACGCCACTCCCATCAGGCGTTGTGCTCATGCGCTACGCACGCGCATGATGGACCGCCGGCTACGCACTGTGAAAAATCGAAAGGAGAGAGTGACCTATGCACCCTCTCCATCAGGATAGAAGAGAAGCAGAAAACAAGACACACAGTTTTTCGCCTTGCGAAAAACTGTGTGTCTTGTTTTCTGCTTCTCTTTACCTTAATGCATCGGCCTTACCGGCAAACTCGATAAAGTACTGGATTGAGTTGGGGTTGCTCATCGCATCCATGCTGATGGCCTTCTCGATGGGAAAACCCATCAGCAGTTTCTTGACGGGCACCTCCAACTTTTTACCGCTCAGAGTACGTGGTACATCTTGAACCACCAGCACTTCGTCGGGTACGTGGTGGGGCGAGACGTGACGGCGCAGTTGGTCTTTGATGCTGGCTTTGAGAGCATCATCCAATTGTGCGCCCTCACGTAAGACGACGAAGAGTGGCATGTAGTATTTACCGCCGGGGAGTTCGACGCCGATGATCAGGCTATCGAGAATTTCGGGGAAACTCTCGACGACACGGTAAATTTCGCTACTGCCCATGCGAATGCCCATACGGTTGATGGTCGAGTCGGAGCGTCCGTAGATAACTGCACCGCCGTGAGGGGTGATGCGAATCCAGTCGCCATGGCGCCAGACGCCAGAGTATGTCTCAAAATAGCTTTCAAGATAGCGTTTGTTGTCCGGGTCGTTCCAGAAAAAGAGCGGCATGGAGGGCATCGGCGCGGTGATCACCAGTTCGCCCACTTCGTTCATTAGCGGGTGTCCCTCTTCGTCGTAAGCTTCGACTCGCGCACCCAGTGAACGGCACTGCAACTCTCCAGCATAGACGGGGAGCAGGATGCAGCCACCCACGAAAGCGGAGCAGACATCCGTGCCGCCGCTAACCGATGCCAGCCAGATATCGCGTTTGACGTGTTCATACACCCAGAGGAATCCTTCCGGCGGCAGCGGCGAGCCGGTTGAGCCGAGACCACGCAGCGTGTGCAAGTCGTAGGTTGTACCGGGTTCGATACCGGCCTTCATGCAGGAAGCGATGAAACCCGCGCTGGTGCCGAAAAGGGTCATGCCGCTATCCTGAGCAAATTTCCAGAGTGTGCCAATGTCAGGGTAGGCGGGACTACCATCGTAAAGCAGGACAGTGGAACCAACCAGCAAACCGCCGATGAGCAGGTTCCACATCATCCAACCGGTGGTGGTAAACCAGAAAAATCTATCGCCCTCCTTCAAGTTGACATCAAGGGCAAGGCTCTTGAGATGCTCCAGCAAAATGCCGCCTTGCCCCTGCACAATGGCTTTGGGCAGGCCCGTGGTGCCGGACGAATAGAGGACCCAGAGGGGATGGTCAAAAGGAACTTGCTCAAAAGTAATTTCGGCGGGCTGCGCCAGCACCTCTTGCCACGGGATAGTCTGATCGAGGTTTTCTGATATTGGTTCGGCATCGCCAAACAAATAGGGAACAAGTATCGTTTTTTGCACCGTCGGCAGCGATTGCTGGAGCTCGGCAACGATGGGGCGACGATCAAACTTTTTGCCGCCGTAGTGGTAGCCATCCACCGCGAATAGCACGCGGGGCTCGATTTGTTTGAAGCGGTCAATTACGCTGCTGGTGCCAAAATCGGGCGAGCAACTTGACCAGATAGCACCCATGCTGGCACAGGCAAGAAAAGCGATCAGCGTCTCAGGAATATTGCCCATGTAAGCGACAACTCTATCGCCGCGCTGCACACCCATTGCGCGTAAAGCATGGGCAACGGCACCTACCTTCTGCCGCAATTCGTCCCACGCGACCTCGTATATCTCGTGGCGTTCCGAGCGAACCATGAGAGCAGGTCGTTCGGAAGTAGCGTTTCTAAAGACATGTTCAGCATAGTTGAGTGTCGAGCCGGGAAACCACTGCGCACCGGGCATAGTTCTTTTCGCCAGCACGGCTGTATATGGATGCGAGGCCGAAATATGAAAATAGTCCCAGATCGAGGCCCAGAAAGCGTCCAGGTCGTCAACTGACCACGCCCATAGCTCTTCGCGAGTGGTGAAATTCAGCCCTTTCTCTTTAGCAAGCCACTGCATATAGTGTGTGACGTTGGCCTGTTGCTTTACTTCTTCCGCTGGCACCCAGAGGGGTGTAGCGTTATCCAATGGTGTTTCCATGAGTCTTTCTTCTCCCTTTCCAGGTTATGAGACATGCTAATTCTGGTCACATCATATCATGTGATATATGGCATTTCAAAAGCCAGCAACAGGTAAGACTCGGCGTGATGCGCCTCACAATAAAAATCCTGGTAGCATTTTTATTGTGAGGCGCATCACGCCGAAGGGTCACTTGAAAGCTAGAAAGTAATTTCTTCCCCAACATGCAAGGTGCGCGGAGCCATTCCCTTTTCATAAACTTTGACTGTTTGCTGGCCCATAACTTGCCAGTGCCCGGCTGTTGCATCCACGCGCACGAGGGCGGTATTTTCGTCAACACCAACGGCGATGATACCGGTTGGCAGTGTTGAGAGCAGTTCTTGAAAGACAACCTGGTCTATGAAGCTTGCCATGCGATCAAAATGTGGAAATACCACCACGTTTGGCACAATCGCCAGCGAGGACACCCAGCCGGGTTTATTGCCTACCATCATCTGTCGCAGCGCAATGGTGTACGCACTGAGAGCCATTGCCCCCGCGCTACATCCTGCTAAAATGGCGCCGCGTTTATGCGCCGCCAACATGATTTCCAGAGCTGGAGAGTCACGCAATGTCTCAATAGTGTGCTGGGGATTACCACCTGATAGGTAGTAAAAATCGACATCGCGCAACAATGCCAGCTGCTCCGGGTCGTTCGCACTCTTGCGATCAATAACCTGTGTTGCGCGGACATCTTTCACGCCCAGCTGCTGAAAATGCGCCAGGCCCAGGTTGTTCCAGTAGGTTGGGCCGCCCTCTTCCAGCCCGCTCGCAGTCGGCAGGAGAGCTACACTTATGTCGCCCGGCCCGCCAAGTGTCTCCAGCAAGTAGCTATCGGTGTCATTCAGTACATCAAGATATTCACCCGATCCCACGAGCGCAATTGCACCAGGGGCAGGTCGAGATTGTGCCATACATATGCTCCTTATTTTATACAGGCGTTAAAATGTGTGCGTCGCGTCGTTCGCAGTCTGCTGTGCGGCATCCACCGGTTCGAGATTGACGACGATTGGTTCCTGCGAATTGCGCACGATCACCCATTGCGATGGAGTATCAGGCGAGGCGTTGGTTTCCTGATGAGGCACAAAGGGTGGGACGTAGATGAAATCGCCCGGCTCTACATCCTCTTCAAGCTCCATATTGTCGCCCCAGCGTATCTTGCCGTGACCGGATACGACGTAAATCACCGTCTCAATTTCGCCGTGGTGATGTCTACCGCTCGCGGTATTCGGTGCGACGACCGTTACACCCGCCCAGATACCGACCGAACCCGCCAGTTCGCTGGAGATAGCGGCGACCCGCTGCATTCCCGGCGTCTGTGGCGTATTGGAGTCGAACTCGTGCGGCCTCACAACGCGCACGCCATCATGCTTTTGACTGGCATCATTATTGCTCACAGGTTTCCTCCTCTTGATAACAAATTATTCCGATAACATAGTGACTGGCACATTGCTGCGCTCGTGCCAGGAGGGTACGCTAAAGCGGACCCCTACACGCCTAAGGTGCGGTAAATCTGGTGCCTACGCGGGGGCGCGGCAGATAAATTCGACTTCGTTACCGTCGGGGTCGTCAATGTACATGGTGCGGCTGGCGAGAACGGGATGTTTGCCGTCGCGGGGCGAGAAACCGGCCTGAATAAAGAGTTCGCGTTGCGCGTCAAACTCCTCTTCTGGTAGTTCCAGTGCCATGTGGTTAAGCTGATACCCAAATGGTTTCGCTTTGATTTCGTCTGTCTTAGGGACAAGCACGATCATCTGTGGTATACCGGCGTTGCCCTCGCCAATTTTCAAGAAGACGTTGCGCAGTGTTGGAGGTGAAATAACCTGCAGCCCCAACAATTCTTTATAAAACTGAAGTGATCGTTCTTTATCCGCCGTCCAGAGGACAATTTCGGAGATGCCAACAACATGTTTCATGGCAAGGATTCTCCTTCTATGAGTAACTACAATGTATAGCTCGTCATTTCTCCAATCATCATAGCACAGAAAACAACAGATAGCAGGAGAGAAAGCGGTTCCTGCGCTTCACGTTCGGCATCGACGCCCACCACGATGAGCGTCGCGACTGCCAGAGCCGTTCCATCCGTTGGGGAACTGGCACCGACAACGTTGCCAGTTCCAGCCGCCCCGTTTGCCATCCTTGAAGCCACATTCAATCCAGGTGCGCAACCCATACCAGTACGCTTCAGCTTGCTCGACTGGCAGAATTGGCGCAACACTTGACATACTGCTCTGCTGCGGGTACCCTTTGAGAGGGGAAGTAAAAAGGCGAGTACCATCACTATGCCTATCAGGTTGTGGGAATGTCCCATGTAGTGCGTTGTTTTCACGTAACCGACCCGACTAGTTTTTCAACACGATGTGAGTTCCAAAGTTGG
Organism: uncultured Chloroflexia bacterium; assembly: GCA_963717105.1. Taxonomy (GTDB): domain Bacteria; phylum Chloroflexota; class Ktedonobacteria; order Ktedonobacterales; family Ktedonobacteraceae; genus DATGJV01. The sequence continues at coordinate 210,730 of CAVQVL010000001.1, read as the reverse complement.
CATCCTGTACAGAAAAGAGGTTTAAGGTCATGAAACGGCGTCTGCTCTTCCTGTTCGCGCTGCTTATACTGCTAAGTGGCCTGTCGGTGACTTTCAATGATGTTCACGCTGAAACCTACATTACCCAGGTTTCAGGCAAATGTGTCAATCCCAATGGGACAACTGTCCTCCACGGCAAACTTGAAGGGGCTTTCTATACTATTTCCGTCCCTTCGAACTGGAATGGCACACTGGCATTATACAGCCATGGCTATGTATTTAAAGGACAGCCTCTGCTTAATCCTGCACCGGATGCTGGTGATCCTCTGACTGAAGCGGAACTTTTGCAGGAAGGCTATGCGCTTGCCGGCTCTTCCTACAGTCAGAACGGCTGGGCAATTCAGCAGGCATTCGACGATCAGATCGCGTTGCTGGATTTCTTCAATACGACGTGTGGTCATCCCGACAGCACGATTGCCTGGGGTCACTCGCTAGGCGGCATCATCACGGCTGGACTGGTACAACTCTACCCTGATCGTTTTGCCGGTGCCTTGCCTATGTGCGGCGTGGTTGCCGGTGGAATCGGGACATGGAACCAGGCCCTCGATAGTGCCTTTGCGTTCAATGTCCTGCTGGCAGGAAATGCTCTATCCATTGTGCATATAAATCATCCTAAGAATACTTACAATAAGGCCGAGTCAATATTGACAACGGCACAAAATACGGCTCAGGGCAGAGCACGTATTGCGCTGGCCGCAGCCCTGGCAGACATTCCAGGCTGGTTTGATCCGAGTTTGCCTGAGCCTGGGAGCAAAGACTACGCTGCCCAGGAGCAGAATCAATTCCTCTGGGAAAGTCAGGTTGACTTTATGTTCGCCTTCGAGGCCCGTGCCGAACTTGAGGGCCGTGCTGGTGGCAACCCCTCGTGGAACAACGGTGTTGATTACAGCACACAACTGAACCTTTCAGCCGATAGCAGTGAAGTCACGGCTCTCTACAAAAAAGCAGGCTTAAATCTGAATCAGGACCTGAAAACCCTGGCATCAGCGAAGCGCATCAAAGCCGATTCCGAAGCAAAAGACTACTTGAATAAGTACATCACCTTCAATGGTGACCTGAATATACCCGTACTGACCATGCACACGACCGGTGACGGGCTTGTGGTCAACCAGGATGAACAGGCATATGCAAGTGTCGTAAGTTCGAGAGGAGACTCTAACCTGCTGCGCCAGGTGTTCGTTCATCGTGCCGGTCACTGTGCCTTCACCCCGGCGGAGACGGTAACAGCTTTCCATACACTTATTCATCGCCTGTCAACAGGCAAATGGGACGATTTTACCGATCCCGGTCTCATGAACAAAAAAGCGCTTGCCCTGGGGCCAGGCTTGAATACCGCCCCACCGGCCTTCATCAATTTCGAGCCAACCGTTTTCCTACGGCCGTTCGACAGTCGTAATGAATGAGCGTTAATGTGTTAATGTGAGATAAGGGGTAGAGGGGGCTTTGCCCTCTCTACCTACTTTCGCAGCAACAAGGCAGCCGAGGCTCCACAACTATTCCCGTTTTCATGGGGATAACCGCGATGAATCATTGTGTTATATTATCAGCAAACCGCACTTCGACTTCAAGCTGGCTTACCTTCCCCAGACTTTCCTGCTGTTCTTTACGCTCTTTCTTCTCGCCGTCACGCAGTCGGAACACGAACTGATTTCCGGACCCATCCACATGAAACTCCTGGATGGCCTTCCCCCAGGACACTTTCACGAGTGCAGGCAGATGGTGCGAGTAGCCCTCCGCTGTCACGCGATGCAGCCACACCAGCAATTCCTGGGCCGAAATGTCGCGCAGGTGAAATGTCGCAGAGGATAAGGTGGGGAATTCTGAAATGGCCCCAATGGCTCCCTGGTAAGTCCGCTCTCCATCGGCATACCCTAACCTCACACTGGCCTGTGTGGCCCCTCGGCCACTATCTATCACCCTGAACGTGCCAGTGCCTTCCTCTGCTGCATCCTGGCGTATCTCGATCACCAGGCGGCGAGTAAACGCACCCTGTCGCACCATCAGATAGGTCGTTCCCAGTACCACAATCCCAACGAGGAGTGCCAGCACTCTTTGGAACGGGTCCTGCCAGATCAACAAGCCGTGCAGGAATAGAATGCCGACCGATATCAGATAGATCGCACCGACGACCACCGGGTGAGCTAAAAACCGCAGCACAAACCCCGGCACATATTCCCCCTTCCTGCGGCTGGCTAACAAGAGCAGGACCGGGAAGGCTCCTGCCACGACAGGCACGGCGACGACTCCCACAAACCCTACCACCTGGGAGAATGATTCCAGTCGCTTCACTAACAGCCACTCGGTGAGCAGGAAAAGCAGGATGAGTGGACTGAGTCCCAGCCAGAAGCGGCCGTATTCCCCCTGCACCAGTTCTTTCATGCGCCTGAGCCGCATCCCCTTCCTCATACTCGCATCGTGTCGCCGCCCGGCCATTTTCCCAGGATCGTCCAGTGCCTGCCAGATCGCCGGGATCGCCTGCCTCCTGCGCCTGGCAGCAAAATGCACGCTGTACAATGTCTGGCCTTGCTCTCTGGCCTCCCACAAGGCTCCTTGTTCCACCAGATGGTTCAACATCACCTGGCTCGCCTGCTCAGTTTGATCCAGGAAACTGGCCACCTCCTCAACACTCGCCTGCTTTCGATCAGCCAACCATCTGATCAGAACCGTGTCCGGGGTGGCCAGGCTGTCAGCCATCTCCAGCAAATCAAGCCCCACTGTATCCCAATTGCCCTCGTATACTATGCGCATGGAAGTCAGAACTTGCACTCGGACGCTCTCCGAGCTTGCCGCCACTATTTTTAACAGCAGGTCAAGTTTTGGAGTTACCTCAGCAAGTACATTGCTCGCCTCCCAGGTCGTCTGTATCCCAATCTCAAAGTGGCGCGTTTCTCCCTCTTGCTGGATGTCCAGGCGAAACTGCGAATATGATCCGGAGAATTGTGTGGCATCTGCTTTCAGGCCTAGATACGACAACGTCAGGCTCACATCGAATTTCCCACGAGGAGTAAAAATGAGCTTCCCCTGTCGTCGTCCGAGTACCAGCGTATGCCGGGCTTGACCAGGGATCCACTCCCGGACAGTGAAGAAGAGTGCCAGACTAAAGTGGATGGAAGCCATGCCCATGGCGAGAATGGCATACACCGTTCCAAGTAGAATAACAGCCGGGCCAACCAGAGTGGTGAGGGGTCCAAGGGCCGTTCCTGAGAAACCTATCAGGACCCGTGGAGCAATCGCTCCATTGACGGCCACAACCCAGAGGATATAGAGTACCAGCACACTTGCCTGCGCAGCCACGCACCCCCAGGTCAGGGAGCGTCCGCTTGGGTCGCGCTGCAGCACGGTCCTGGCACAACTGTTCACGGAGAAGTGGCCGAAGTAGGCGGTAAATGCTACGCCAAAGACCAGACCCAGCAGAGCCGGTTCAAAAGCAGTACCGTTGAGGAAAGGGACATGTACATACAGGAGGTGTTCCAGCCGGAAATGGCCCAGAGCAAGCAGAGACAGAATCAGAACCAGAACCAGGTTGATTGCCCCTATGACCAGGGCACTCGTGACGGTCGCTTGCAAGGTCTTTTGCCGCACAAAATAAACGCCAAGCAGGAAGATCACTCCCGCCCAGACTTCGGTGGGTATAGGGGTGGCTGCGGCCAGGGTAAGCGAGAACCCGAGATAGTAAGCGAACAGGATCATAAATGTGAAGGCCACCACCGTAGTGGTCAGCAGAATAGAACCAGGTCTTCCCAGATAATTCCCGACCAGCCGACCAAGGTAGCCTCCCTGGTAACGAATTGACCCACTGCGCGTCACCGCTTCCGCCATAGCTGCGATCGTGAGCGTATTGATCACCCCCATAACAAAGAGGATGACTACGCCGGGAAGCGGACCGAGGCCGGCCAGGGCAATAGGCAGCGCGAGGATCGAGGCGCCGACCGTCTCGGTGAAGGTCAGTGCGTAGGCCGTCCAAAACGGGGGTAGGTTCTCTAGCCAGGTGCCCAGCTTATTCCACTGCCAGCGCATCCAGGCGAAAGGTCCTGGTTGCCTGGCATATATCACCTCAAGCGACTGATGATACTGATGCTGAAAGGTCTGTTGTACCCCTTCGCTGTCCAGTCCTACTGCCGCTCGAATCTGGGGAATGTCCTGCTGTATAAAGCGGTACTTCTCTCCCAACAGATGGGCCAGGGTGGCTTGCAAAGCCAGATTGTGTGGCACCAGGGATTGCCACTGCGGGGCATAGCGTTCCAGATCGAGGATCGTTGGACGAACAGGCGGTTCGCGGCCATCGGCGAGTGCTTCAAAGAATGCCAGGTTCTGCTGCTCGGCGACCTCTTCGGTCAGATAGAGATTGACCGTTCGTCGTGACTGCATCATGAGATAGGCCGTCCGGCTTTCAATTTGAAAGAGGAGCAAGCGTGCCCGTTTAGCTGAAAAGCCCCCCAGCACCTCGGCGGGTGTGAACAATTGATCGAATTCATCGTCGGCGGCCATGTTTCACCGTTCCTCCTACTTGACGATCTGGTCAACGATCTCGCGCACACCTTGACTGTAGGGATGATCAGGATAGCGGAGGCTGAAAATACCTGCGCTGCCGAGCGCGATCATTTCTTCCGAGAGAGGTAAGATGCCAGCCACAGGAGCCTCATAGCTTGTTTCAACCTGCTGCCGCAGAGAGGCTCCGTCCAGTATAGGCAGCACCTTATTGACCACCAGCAGCAGCCGTTTCAAATTGAGCTTACGAGCAACTTCGATAGTCACTGCCGTTCCCTGTAAGTCTTGCTGGTCAGGTCGCAAGATGAGGACCAGGATGTCGGAGAGTAGAAGGGAAAGGAGCGTTTCCTCATTAAGACCGGGATGCGTGTCAATAAAGAGATAATCGAGTTGCAACGTCCTCATCAACCTGCCAAAACCATCGGTGAGCAGGTTGATCTCATAGCCTTCACGCAGCACGCGCGTAATCTCTCCGGCCTTGATGCTCGAAGGGATGAGGTAGAGTCTGCCTCCCTGGGTTGCGGCAGAGCCAAACATTGCCGTGACATCGTGCGCGGCTTGCTCGATGCGGCAACGTCCGTAGAGGTAGTCGTTGAGGGTCAACCCCGATGTCTGGCTATCCATGCCAAAGAGGACATGCAGCCCAGGTGATTGAACGTCGGTATCCACCATAGCGGCGCGTTTCCCCTGTTGGACGACACAGCTCGCCAGATTGGCGGTGAGATTGGATTTGCCTGTTCCACCCCGGTACGAGTGAACGGAAACGATCTTCGACATGAGAACATAGACCCTTTCTTCGGATAGCCTGATGTATCAGGCTACCCGGCTGATGTTGCCTGCGCCCTTCTCGTTGAGGAAGCGGACAATGGTGCCTTTATGAACCCTTGATTTCCTGCTCCTTCGGCGGCCAGTGACTGGCAGACGCGCTGATATTCCTGCTCCAGGCGGGTAATCAACGCCGTTGCCCCTTCGACTGTCCCATTCTTGCCCAGCGTCTCCAATTCAGTACTAAGCGCGGCCATTCCGCGAGCTCCCAGATTGTTACTGCTGCCCTTAAGGTTGTGGGCCGCCCGTTTGAGCTGCTCGGGCCGCCCTTCGGCTACGGCCAGGCGCAAGGTCTTCAGGAGCGGCGGCGTCTCGAACTGGAACGCCTCGGCCAGTTCTTGCACGATATCCGGCTCGCCTTCTCCCTGGAACTGGCGGAGTTCAGCCAGCACCGCCGGGTCAATGCTCGGATTAGACCCGGCTTGCAACTCAGCCTCCAGGTTGAGGGGAACTGTCTTCATTGGCGAAAGCGGACTCGTCGGGCGCCGGTGTATCCGTGTCCATAGTCCAATCCGCTCTAGAGCCTCCTGTAGTGCTTTGATCTGAATGGGCTTGGCCAGGTAGTCATCCATGCCAGCGGCCAGGCACTCCTCGCGGTCGCCCTGTATGGCATTGGCCGTCAAGGCAACAATACGTGGACGCTGCTCAGCAGACCAACTCTCATGAATGGCGCGAGATGCCTCCAGACCGTCCATTTCCGGCATCTGCACGTCCATCAAAATTACATCGTAGCTCTGCCTCTGCAATGCCTCCAGCACTTCCAGGCCGTTTGCAACGACATCAGCCCGATAGCCCATACGCTCTAACAGGCGCAGCGCCAGTTTCTGGTTGACTGTGTTATCTTCAGCCAGCAAAATATGCAACGGCAGTCGCCGACCCAACGCAACATCAAACTGTCCATTGGTCGCTTTTGTTGGAAAAGGTACAGACTGCGCGTACTCTTGCCCGGCAAAGAGAGCAACCAGCGTATTGTACAATTGCAAGGGCTTGATTGGCTTATGCAAGAAGGCAGCGAACTGCACGTCATGGGTATCAATATCGCGCCGTCCTAAAGAGGTCAACATAATCAAGGGGAATGTTTTGGCCTTCCGCGAGCGGTGAATCTGCTCGGCGAGCATGAGACCGTCCATGTCCGGCATTTGCATATCCAGGATGGCTACATCAAAGGGAACACTCGCCTGTACTTGTGTCAGTGCTTCCTGGCCGGAGGCATAGACGTAGGGTAGCATGCCCCAGGACTGCGCCTGCAAGGTGAGGATAGAGCGGTTGGTGGCGTTATCGTCAACGATCAGAATGCGCTTGCTGGCGAGGTGAGGCTGACTGCTCTCCAGATAGGGGCGCAGACGAGCGGGAGCTGACTGAGCCAGGAGAGTGAAATGAAACGTCGAGCCGACTCCGCTCTCGCTGTCAACCCACATAGTTCCACCCATCAGTTCGGCCAGTCGCTTGCTGATCGCCAGGCCGAGGCCGGTGCCGCCGTAGCGGCGGGTTGTCGAGGCATCCACCTGGCTGAAGGAGCGGAACAGACGGTTCATACCTTCCCTGGAAATGCCGATGCCTGTATCCTTGACGGCGAAATGCAGCTCATAGAAAGTTGCTTCATGCCTGTCCTGCCCATGCGTTTGTCCGTCTTCCTCTTTCTCAATGCGTTTGGCTTCAACTGAAATGACGACTTCGCCTTTTTCCGTAAACTTCACAGCGTTGGAGAGCAGGTTGACCAGAATTTGGCGTAGGCGCGTCACATCGCCGTACACGGCACCAGGCGCCTGCTCATCGAGCAAATAAGCCAGGTCCAGGCCCTTCTCGGTGGCTCTGGCCGCCAGCAGATCCAGGGCCGACTCCACACATTCACGCAGATCAAAGGGCTGCTGTTCCAGTTCGAGTTTGCCCGCTTCAATCTTGGAGAAGTCGAGAATGTCATTGATGATGGTAAGCAAGGTGTCGCTGCTCGCACGCACAGTTTCGGCGTACTCACGCTGTTCGTCGGTCAAGCTGGTGTCGAGCAGCAAGCCAGTCATACCGACGACGGCATTCATAGGTGTGCGGATTTCGTGACTCATCATGGCGAGAAAGGCGCTTTTTGCCTCGTTGGCCGCTTCAGCGGCGGCCCTGGCCAGCTCTAAGGCTTCCATCGCCTGCTTACGCTCCGTAATATCCAGATAAAAGGCAAAATTCCCAACCCTCAGACCTGCCACCACTACTGGCGCACCCAGGACTTCAACATCAACCAGCGTATGATCCTTGCGCCGCCGCCGGGTCGTAGTATGAACGACCTCACCATGTTGCGCCCGGTATGTGTAACTGATTGCTTCCGCGTGATATTCAGGGGTACTTACGAGTTCATCCAGGTTATAATCGAGAATCTCTTCCTGCGTGAATCCGAATAGTTGCTCGAAGGCCGGGTTGCAAGCCACAATCATGTCATCAACATCCGTTCTGACCACGGCAATTGGACAAATATTCACCAGTGCCTCAAAATACTGCTGCTGGCTGTCGGCTTCCAGGTACAATCTGGCATTTTCGCTAGCACTGGCCGCCTGTTCCTCTCTGGCTCGCTCTAACGCTTCCATCACCTGTTTGTGCTCAGTGATATCGCGAATGTAGCCCGTGAACATCGGCGGCCCATCCAAAGGAATACGGGTGATGGCAAGCTCGATGGGAAATTCGGTCCCATCTACATGGAGTGCTGTGGTCTCGATCCGCTGGCCAATTACAGAACCATCGCCGGTAGCAAGGTAACGAGCCAGCCCTTGCCGGTGTTGCTCTCGCAGGGATGGAGGTACGATGAAAGCAGCCAGTTCCTGGTTGAGGACCTCAGCCCGCTTGTAGCCAAACATCTGCTCTGCCGCCGGGTTGAATTCGAGGATAGTTCCTTGTTGATCCATGGTGATGATGGCATCGAGTGCCGTGCTCAAGATCGCTCCTTTGCGTATCTCGCTTGCCTGCATGGCCTCTACTACTCGCTTCTGCTCCGTAATATCTCGTAAGACGATCAAGCGACCGACGAAGGAACCGCTGTGATGGTACAGAGGCGAAATACGCAGATCAAAGAAGCGTGCCATCTCATCCACTGTCAAAACCATCTCTTCATGCGCTTCCATGACGCCGGAATAGCGTTCGACCTGCTCGGGCCAGTGTAATGCCACCTCGGCAAGTGGTCGACCAACTAGCGCTGAAAGCGGACGCCCCAGAATACCTTGCGCAGCCGGGTTGAGGTCCGTAATAAAGCCGTGCCTATCCAGCACAATCACAGCATCACTCATGTTATCAATGACCATATTGCGTGCCACCGGCACAACGTCCAGAAGCCGAAAGCGAAAGATACTCCATGCCATCGCTATACCGGTGATCGTAAACGCGAAAGGAGTGAGATCAAGCAAATAGAAAGGTTTAGGACCAAAGAGAGAAAGGGCGTTCCCTATCCATGGAGCTATCACGGCAATAAGCAAGGCGACGATCTGCCCACGATAGAGGGATGACGAATGTATAAGTGTCCGGATGAATAAGCCCAACAGAAGGGTACCAGATAAGAGTAACACATAGCTATAGACGATAAAGATCCAGAACCAGGGGCCATACGTCTCCACCAGTGCCGAAAATGAAACACTACCGTCGAGCCTGGCGTTGCTGTACATCAAACCGTGTGTGCCATTTGTCCAGATGAGCAGGAGGGTGATGAGCGGCACAATAGACAGTAGAACCATCTTCCAACGGGTCAACCACTTCGTGCGGCCCGTGTACTGAAGCGCAAAGACAAGCCATGCCAGTGGCAAGGCAACCGCCCCCGGCCATTGAACGTTGTTCCACAAGATCACGCTGGCCAGGTCAGGACTTCCCAGTTGCACTGCATACCCCAGCGAATAATCGGTTGCCGCCAGCAAGATTACAAAAAAAGGCAGTGATCCAGGCGCGTCGCGGCGCCGCCATGTAATGACGGCAAGCCAGATCGTTACAGCCCCGGCAATAATCTCGGGAAGCGCATACGGCGTAAACTGCCAGTGCATTGAACAACTCCTTTATTACATCTCGTTGTCCGGCACTTCGGCCGCACTTCCTGGCATTCAGTCTTCCTCCCTGACCCGGTTGCGGAGTTCATCTGCTTTGCCGAGCAACTGCTGGAAGTACTCGCTTTCCGTGATATCGGCGACCTCGCGTGCTTTGCGAACCTGGTCAATTTCGATACGCAGTTGCTGCACCTGCTGCTGCAGATGCTGTTCGCGAGCATAGACCTGGCGAGCCATCTCCTGAAAGACTTGTGCAAGCTGTCCCAGTTCATCGGGACGCCTGGCCACTTCGTCCAGGCTCTCACGCTGAAAGGTATTGGCCTTGATCGCCGCCGCTGCTGCCGTGACGCGGTCCACCTGCTGTAAGTAGTCGACCTCCTGGTCACGCAACCACTTTCGTTCCAGGCAAGCGGTAAGCCTGGCCCGCAGCAGCACCGGGTTGAAAGGTTTGGGCAGGTAATCCTGCGCACCCAGTTCAATACATCTGACGACGCTCCCAAGTTCTTCCACGGCGGAGATCATGATCACCGGAATGTCCCGCAGGCGTGGAGTCGTCTTCATCTGTTCCAGCACCTGGTAGCCATCCATTTCGGGCATCTCCACGTCCAGCAACACCAGGTCGAACGACTTGTCCTGCAGTTGTTCCAACGCCTGTCTCCCATTTTCAGCCAGCTTCGCCTGATACCCGAGTTTGTTAATGTAACGGGAAAGCATGATGCGATTCATGCTGTTGTCGTCCACGACCAGGAGCAAAGCGGTGGGAGGAGAAGAATCAGAGATGGTTCCTTCCGCTTGCATTGAACTCATTTCAGATCTACTCCTTCCTTTCCTGCTACTCCGCAGGAGTTTCTCTCAAGTTCAGGCAATGGTTTCAACGGCCGATTTGCTTGCCACTTCATGTCTGTCTTATTAAGGCAAAGACCTTAGCAGAAATGGATTTCGAGGGATGTAAAGAACGTTAGCAGAAAAAAGTCCTGGAGTATTATCCTGGTTTTTTCCTCAAATGTATATTAGCAGAAATCTAGCGGAATGTACAGTTTTTTGCGAGAACCTGTGGAAAGGTGCCTGGTCCACTAAAGAAGTGCTTTTCATTGTGAGCATCAATCTGGCGAGGATCACAGCAACGATTCTCACACCATTGACAAGCTATAAAAACGTTCGTTATCCGCTCTTTTCGAGCGGGGATGTACAGAAATGAGCATCACATAGGATATACTGATCCATAGGCCACTTTCTAACGTACATATAGTATCGAACCTTGTTAAGGAACTGAGGAACATCTCCAGGTCCTGTGAACTTGCAGGCATAGAATGCCCTACGAATATGAGATGAAACGGAGCAAAAGGCCTGTCTTGCGTTAAAACCTGACCTGAAATAGGATACCTAAATAAAAAGGAGACCGCCGTGGCAACAGATATATTTCGAGATGTACCAGAACCGGAAAAGCAACTGGCGCACTATTCCCTACTCGATGCGCTGCTCGCCCGACGCTCGCGACGCTTCGGCAAAGGCATGCGTTTGAACGGTGGGCCCCTGGCCTACGCTAGTGCGCATGAGCCAGAACCACTCAGCCTGGCAGAAGAGGCGGCCCTTGCCTTTGCCGCCTGCGGCATCACCGGCTACACAATGGCGGAACTGCCGTATCAAGCGGGCGATATCGCTGAGGCCGGCGGCGGCAATATCATCATGAACTTTGTTGGCCGGACGGCGTTCAGTGCGGACGCTGCGCACCTGGTGACCGTCTTTGTGCTCAATGACGATGGTGTCTGGCTGCTCAAGCGACCTCAGGACTATCCACGCCTGGAGGTGCCTGAACTGGTCAAGGCGGCACGTGAACAGCGCTGGGTGGCCCTGTACGAAATGAGCCGTGTGCGCATTGCCGACCGGCGGTTGGACGTGCCCCGAGAGCCTCCATTTATGCCCCCTTTCAATAAATGGTCGACGAATGTCCGTGGTGCCACTTACTTCCTGCCCATTGCTGAACTCAGTGGCCTCTTTATCAACATCCTGTTGGCAGCGTTTAGCGAAGAGGTGGCCTCCTTCGTCGTTGATGATCGCCATAACTTTCAACCAGCGGGAATCGCCAAGTTCGCCCGTTCGAAGGGGGGCTACCTGCACGACAATTTCACGGAAGGCCGCGTGACGACTGTTGGCCTACTCGACACCTGGATGTATGAGTTTGCTGCCGTCGAGCAAGGAGCCATGCTCCAGAATCTGGCTCTCATGACGGCAGCCCTGGGACTCGGCGGGTTTCCCCATCTGGCGTCTCATCCATTTGGCTGGTTTCAGGCGCTCGGCTTTCGTATGACGGACCTTCCGTTCTCACGCACTATTGGTGCCGGACCTGTCACGAAGGGCCTGCTGCGGGTGCTTAAAAAAGATATCCCTATCCCTACAGCGGTCGGGCTGGAACGCGATGGTCAGGTGCTGCTGAAGCCGTTCTGCCCGCCCTACTATCGCTCTATGAAGGAGGCAGTCCTGGCGTTTGTGGACTATAAGTATGCCCAGGGGCGAGGCACGTTGCGCGATGGTGGCGCAGCCACCAGTTGGCAGGACGGGGCAGAGGTGCAGGCAGGCATTCCGCGGTACTCCGACCAGGCTATCGCGGCGACGATTGCTTGCTGTGAATACCTCTACTCTCGCTATGGCCGTATTCCAGCGACCAATGGGCCATTCCGCAACCTGATGGCCTACCAGGCTCACCACCTGGATGTCGATTTCTACCGAGAGTTTTATCGCCCCGAAGTAGTGGGTGAAATCGAGCGTCGAAGCTAAAGAACCGGAGAAGAAGACTACTACGCCTCATCTCCTAAAGTCCAAGGCATTACCAGCATGTTTTTTAAGGGCAGGCCATTGACTCCAGCCCCCAAAGACCAGGCGGTTCAGCAGCATCTCCAGAAGGTGAGCATGGCACTCACACATCTGGAGTAAGCCTCACCTCAACCAGAGTGCATTTTGTCTTCCTTTCTTCACGTCACATAATGGCACAGCCTCAGGAACGCTTACGCGAGATCACCAGAGAACTTGTAGAGTAAACAATGAGAGGAAGCCTGTCCCAATAGTGATGGCTCCCTCTCAAAATCATACTTACGGAAGAGCTTATTTAGGCTGCATTCTTATCGCCCCATCCAGTCTAATAACCTCCCCATTCAACATCTCGTTCTCGATGATATGCTTTGCCAGCGCGGCGTACTCATCGGGCCGACCGAGGCGCGGGGGGAATGGGACTTGCTGGCCGAGCGAGAGACGGGCTGGTTCAGGTAGGGTACCCAGCAGGGGGGTATCGAAGATACCGGGGGCGATGGTCATGACGCGGATACCGTGGCGTGCCAGTTCACGCGCAATGGGCAAGGTCATACCAACGATACCGCCTTTGGAAGCGGAATAGGCCGCCTGCCCAATCTGCCCATCGAAGGCGGCGACAGAGGCTGTGTTGATGATGACGCCGCGTTCGCCACCTGCAGTTGGTTCGTTATTCGCCATCGCCGCCGCGGTAAGGCGAATCGTATTGAACATACCGATGAGATTTACCTGAATGACTCGAGTGAATGATGCCAGGCTGCCCGGCCCGTTCTTACCCAGCACTCTTTCAGCCGTGCCGATACCGGCACAGTTGATGGCGATGTGCAAACCCCCGAAATCATTCACCGCCGTTTGTACCGCGTTCTGTACCGACTCCTCGTCCGTCACATTGGCCTGTACGAAACGGGCGGCATCGCCCAGTTCGGAGGCTAACGCCGTTCCCGTCTCGCTATTCATATCCGCGATGAGTACTTTCGCGCCTGACTGCACCAGCAGACACGCACATGCCGCGCCCAGACCGGATGCGCCGCCCGAAATAAAAACGCCTTTGTTGGCTATATCCATACGTGTATACCTGTTCCTTTCTACCAGAGACATGTTATGATGTATCTAGTTTATCATGTTACAGGGGATACAACCAAACATTAAGGAAGTAATCAATGGATTCAGAAGACACTTATACAACCTATACACAGCTTATCGCGTTTCTTGACCAGCATGATGTGCCGTACCGGTTGATCGATCACGCGCCGGAAGGACGAACGGAAATTGTGAGTCCGATGCGTGGGAACACACTTTCGCAGGCGGCGAAATGTATTGTGCTGATGGTTAAGATCGGTAAAAAAGTTACGAAATATATGCTTGCGGTCGTTCCAGGTGATACGAAGGTAAACTTGCAAGCCATCAAGACAATGATGCAAGGTACTTATGTCGCGTTTGCCTCAGCGGACATTGCCGAACGACTGGCGGGCAGTGTGGCTGGTACAATCCTGCCATTCTCTTTCAACCAGGAGTTGGCATTGGTCGTCGATCCTTCGCTACTTGAAAACGACGAGATCTTTTTCAACGCGGCACGGCTAGACCGTTCAATGGTTTTGAAGACGAGCGACTATGTAGCGGTAGCCAAACCGCGCCTGGGTCGTATTGCCGAAGGCCGGGCAACTTCGCCAGAAAGTCCTATCGCTCTCGATCGCCATTAAAAACTGATTGGCAGAATAGATTTCAGCCATGACGCGGCTCGACCTCTTTGCCAGCAGCCGCGTTGTGCTAAAGCCGTTCTGGCGGGCCAATTTTTCCCAGGTGCCGTAGGAGAGTGGATAGGGAACCCACATATTGCCACGGTCGGCGTTATACTCCACTAGCAGCAGGCGTCCACCGGGTTTGAGGTAGCCGCGCACCAGTTGCAGCGTCTCATCCTTCTTGCGCAAGAAGTGCAGCGAGTTCGCCATTACCACGCCATCGAGCGGCGGCAGATCGAGTGGTTTGCTGAAATCAGCAACGACGTAACGCACATTGGACAGCGGGAATTGCGCACTCATCGCAGTTTCCTGATCGCGCAACGCCCGTTGATCCTTATCCACCGAGTAGATATGTCCCGTCGGCCCGATCAAATCCGCCAAAGCCAGCGTAAACGCACCCCTGCCGGAGCCGAGGTCGGCCCAAACACCGCCGACCCCTGGCACACCTGCACGCAACAGATATACATGATCTTCATGATCCATCATCAATCCTCTTAACACAATTCCGAAGAATATTCATGCTCTCATCGAAGTACCTATCATTCAGTAAGCTATACCCCCAATCCGGGGCATTCGCGGTATGCAACCCAAGTAGCCAGATTTGCCGAATGGCGACGAATAATGGCACTGCTGCTACGTCCACAGGTTGCAGGGTTCTCAACTGCATATATCCTTCTAAAAAGGCTTCCCATAGCTTCTCATCTTGCTGTTGGTATACTCTTAACCAGCAAAAAACGGCGATATCGTATGCTCGCCAGCCGGGGCCACAACAGTCGAAATCGAAAAAAGTCAGCCTGCCGATCCTCCGTGATGTGGGCATTCCCACCATGAAAATCGCCATGACAGGCACCCCACTCCAGTTCGCTTCCAGGTAGACGGGCTACCTGCTCTTTTAACGAATTTACAGCGCGAAGGAGATATGCATGATCATCCGGGCGTTCTGCGAGCAGCGGAAGAATTGTTTGCATGGGCCTGTCGAGCAAATGATCGAGGTCAAGGTGAAAAGCGTGCGTGCTGACTGGAGAAATCGTCCAGCGCATTATGAATCTGCGCCACACCACGACCATAGGCCAGGCTATATGCTTCATCTGGCAAAGGGAGTTTTCCTTCCGCATATGTGAAGAGGGCAGCCTGTCTTGGCCCTTCCTGAGTATTCAACGTGGACAACAGGCTTGCCATCCCTCATTGTGAGGGGAAACGAGACAGATACACCCTTGCGATGCAGGTGGAGCAGCATATCCAGTTCATAAAGAATATCCGAGGGCGAACGCCAGCCCATGCGGTACACTCTCAAAATGTACTTGCCGGTACTGGTTTGCAGCAGGTAAGTATCATTCAGACCGAAGTTGAAAAACTTACATTCGATTGCATCTCCTATATCATATCGCTCTTGCACATATGAAAGCAGCGCACTTGCCGATAGGATAGAATGTGTCGCCAGAAAATATGTGGTATGCATATGTTTTCTCGTTTTCCGTTCAGACGATTGAAGTTGAGTTTACCTTGTTCTTTGGGATTGGGAAATGTTCTCATGATCATATAACATAAATAATAGTTCGCGTTTTCATGCAGATGCCAGCCCATTCGTAGGGACAGCTTGA
This sequence comes from uncultured Chloroflexia bacterium, assembly GCA_963717105.1. Classification (GTDB taxonomy): domain Bacteria; phylum Chloroflexota; class Ktedonobacteria; order Ktedonobacterales; family Ktedonobacteraceae; genus DATGJV01. Next base: position 195,232 of record CAVQVL010000001.1, on the reverse strand, counting down.
TACATTGAACAATGAATTCGGGAATAAATTGGCGGACTGCACATCGCTGACGCTCGTGCCCTGGGCGTGCTAAAGCAGGCCCCTACAGTGCTGGCGGTGCTTTCATCGGTGCTGTAGGGGCCTGCTTTAGCACGCCCGACTTAACGAGCGTAGCAATGTCGAGTCCCTATTACCGCATTTAATGAAACAGTAAAACCCTACAAGTACGGCCTGATTTTCTCAATCACCACGCTACGCATACGGTGAATCTCTTGCACGTCACCAAATTCTTGTGGGCAGGCGCGTACGATTTCTACGGGTTTGAGCCCGCAGTGATAGAGCAGGTAGGCGACACGGCGTTCGCGTTCATCAGGCAATAGCCCCTGTATGGTACTCCATAATATGTGTCCATCCGGGGATGTTTTGGGGTAAGGTGGTTCCTCTTTTTGCCGTATATCGGCTCGCAGTTTCTCCAAAATGATGCCATTCATTGTCGCTTGCAAATAGCGCAAGACCTGATATTGGGAATTCAACCAGAGTTTTTGCCGGTCCGCCATCCGCCAGAAATGTTCAAAAGTAAGACTTATATACTGTTCTTCGTTGCCTGTGCGCTGTAATTCCTCATAACATGGATGGTTGCGCAGACTTTCCAGCACTGATTGCCGGGTGATGCGTTGCAGCCATTCCCTGGCATACTTGTCATGCTGCATTACCGCACAACGGCACATCTTTATGAACTGTCGCTTTTCGGCAGTGTCAGCTTGCCTGTCCTGTTGGTTAAGATAATCGTTGCGTTCGTCAATCATGATGTCACTTCCTTATGGCTTCTCGTGCATACCTGATGTACGTATCTTCTATCTTTCCTCTTGCAACTGTAACACAGAGGGGAAAACATCGCTATGAAGTACTAAACAGATGTATAATGAACACGGTCACTGTCAAAACGTCTACTGGTTCGCTATTGATAGGATGTAACAAAACGGCATATTATCAAGACAATATTTTTAGAGAAAGGGAGAGAAAGAGAGAATACCATGACAACGACATATGATGCCATTATGATTGGTTCCGGTCAGGGCGGCGGCCCACTTGCGGGTGCATTGGCACAGGCCGGTTGGAAAACCGCGATCATTGAACGCGAGCATATTGGTGGAACCTGTGTGAACGAGGGTTGCACTCCGACAAAAACGATGGTTGCCAGTGCCCGCGTCGCCTATCTGGCACGCCGCGCAGCCGATTACGGGGTACAAAGCGGCCCTATCAGTGTTGATATGAGCGTGGTGCGCAAACGCAAGCGCGATATCGTGGACAGTTTTCGCAGCGGCAGTGAAAATAGCACCAGAAATACGGAGGGGCTAGACTTATTTATGGGAACCGCCCACTTCACCGGTGTCAAAACGATCGAGGTGCAACTCAATACGGGCGAGACACGGCTGTTAAACGCGAATACTATCTTTATCAATGCCGGTGAGCGTCCCGCGAAGCCATCGCTGCCCGGTATAGAAAACGTGCCGTACCTCAATTCGACTTCGATCATGGAACTGGACACGGTACCGGAACACTTGCTGGTACTGGGCGGCGGCTACGTCGGGCTGGAGTTCGGGCAGATGTTCCGCCGTTTTGGCAGCAAAGTGACAATTGTGCAACGTGGAACGCATCTACTTGCGCGTGAAGACAACGATGTTGCCGAAGCTATCGCGGATATTATGCGTGAGGATGGTATCGAAGTCTTGTTGCGTACAAGTGCGGCACGTGTCGAAAAAGCGAAGGACGGTACTATACTTTTAACCGTCAACACTCCCGATGGAGAACGCACACTGAGCGGCACGCACCTGCTATCTGCGGCGGGACGGGTACCCAACACTGATAGCCTGAATTTGTCTGCTTGCGGCGTACAAACGAACAAACGCGGCTATATTGAGACCAATGAGAAGTTGGAGACCAATGTACCGGGTATCTATGCACTTGGGGATATCAAGGGACCACCGGCCTTCACGCACATCTCTTACGATGATTTCCGCATTCTGCGCACCAATCTTATCCAGCATGGCAACGTCTCCATCCATGACCGCCTCGTTCCCTACACCGTCTTTATTGATCCTCAGCTTGGGCGTGTGGGCCTGAGCGAGGCAGAGGCAAAGGAGCAGGGGCGCAAGATCGGGTCGCGAAAATGCCCATGAACTACGTAGCACGCGCACTCGAAGTAGACGAAATCGCGAGGCTTCATGAAGGCCATTGTAGACGCAGATACTGAGCAAATTCTCGGTGTCGCCATTCTGGGCCTTGAGGGCGGCGAAATCATGTCAATGCTGGAGATCGCGATGATGGGTAAGTTGCCCTATACCGCCTTGCGCGACGCCGTTTTCGCTCACCCCACGCTTGCTGAATCATTGAATAACCTGTTTTCGTCGTTTCAGTAACTTGAGGACAGGGCAATGTTCAAAAAGAAGCTGCCAACACATTTTGCGGAGCAAAATGTGTTGGCAGCTTCTTTTTGAACATTGCCCTGTCCTCTATTATCTATACGCCTCGGCTTGCAGGTTGAACAATTCAGCGTAGCGACCGTCAAGCTGTATCAATTGCGCGTGGGAGCCGCTTTCGATGATGTTGCCATGCTCTAAGACGAGAATGCGGTCGGCGAGGCGCACAGTGCTGAAGCGGTGACTGATAAAAACGGCGGTCTTGCCCTTTGTAAGAACGCGGAACTTGGCGAACACGTCGTATTCGGACTGGGCGTCGAGCGAACTGGTTGGCTCGTCAAGAATGAGGATACCGGCATCGCGCATGAAGGCACGTGCAAGGGCAATTTTCTGCCACTCGCCGCCGCTCAATTGCGCCCCCTTCTCGAACCAGCGACCAAGAGTGGTATCGTAACCTTCGTTGAGACGCTCAATCACCGCGTTGGCACCACTCTTTTGGGCCGCGCTAACCACCAGCGATTGGTTCTCGATATCGGCGATGCGTCCCACGCCGATATTTTCACGCGCACTCATGTAGTAGGTCACGTAATCCTGGAAAATGACGCCGACGTGTTCGCGCAATTCCTTCAGGTCGTACTCTTTGATGTTGCGCCCTCCTATCAATATCTCCCCTTCGTCGGGATCGTAGAGGCGCGTCAATAGCTTGACGATGGTCGTTTTGCCCGCGCCATTGCTACCTACGAGCGCGATGGCCTCACCGGCATGGATGGTGAAACTAACTTTGCGCAGCGCGGGCAGTTCTTTGTCGGGATAGGTAAAGCTGACATCGCGGAACTCGATATCCAACCCTTTCGTATTGGATTCAACTTCGATAGGGTGCGGGTTCTCCGGTGAGACTAACTTTGGCTCGTATTCGAGAAATTCAAATAGCGTGTTCACATAGAGGTTATTTTCGTAGGTGCTGGACACACCGTTCAAAAAACTCTGAAAATTCTGGCCAGTCTGTATCGCCGTCTGCGTATAGAGCGTCAAACCGCCAAGCGTGATACGACCTATCACAGCCTGTAGCGCAACATACAAGTAGATACCAGAATTGGCAGCTACAGTGATACTTGTCCATAAGAAACCGATCATATAGCGACGCAGCAACACGCTTTTCTTCTCTTCGTAAAACTTGACGGCAAGGTTTCTGAACCGTTCGATAAAGTAGTTACCCAGATCGAACAGCTTAATTTCTTTATTGTACTGATCGGTGGTCATCAACCGGTTGAAGTAGGCCATCAGGCGGCGTTCCGGCGATTGACGGCGCATTAGCTGGTAGCCGCGCCAACCATAGCGCGAACTGGCGATAAACGAAGGAATCGGCACGATGAGCGCGATAATCGCCAGCCACCATGCAAGTTGCAGCAGCAAGAAGATCATAGAAAACAGCGTCACGAGGGTTTGCAGCAGCCCGAACGTCTGCGAAATCATCGTTACCGGCTGGTACGTTGATTGATCGGTCGCGTTGCGCAACTTATCGTAAAATTCCGCGTTCTCAAAGAACGCCAGGTCAAGCGTGTTGGCCTTCTCAAGGATGAGCAATTGCGTACGATTGGACACGAGTTCCTGCAACAGTTGTTGGGAGGTATTGCTGAGCGTGCTGAACAGGTTTGACACCAATCCGGCTGCCAACTGGAAGCCCACTGGAAGCCATATTGGGCTGATAGTGTGATGAATGATGCCATATACCACGCTATCTATCAGCCAGCGCGTAATCAACACGGTCACAGCTGGCATAAGACCCTGCAAAATACTCAAAATGCCAAGCGTAGCAGTATAGAAAGCCTGTGTTGTCCAGACGAGGCGCAGGACACGCGGCAGACTGGTAAATACGCCAAAAACCTGTTTAAAACTAAAACCTTCATCCAATTTTTTCTGATCTGTTTTTGTTGCCCGCATGTAGGGTCCATACATCCTTATCTGCTGCCTTTCCTGAGATCGTGCTGGGGACCAAAATACAATAGTTGCCAACTGTAGAGTAGTATAGACGAAAGCATAGCAAATTACGCTGGTATTTTTGCCAGTTTATAAGATAGACGAAAAACGACGTTCCTGTTCAAATCTACAGGTAGATAGAAAGGTGAATGATGAATTGCCGTATGCCGGAAGATGGCGACCCCTGTGGTCGCCATCTTCCGGCATACGGCAATTCATCATTCACTACTATAAGCCAGATGGCCTCTGTTGTATCGTTGAAGACGGGAAGCTCCATTAACTCGCCTGTTTGGCAACTACCTCAATATCCGCCACCGGTTGGACGCTTCTCGTGGCCGCTGGCCTCATGCGATTACGCCGTACAACACGTATCGGTTCGTGACCCGCTGCATCCTGCTCACTTATCCACTGGCCCATCGTACGCTCTGTCGAATGCCGCGAGAGCAACCAGTATGTGACAAGTGCAGCAGGTCCGAAAAATACCTGTGCAGGAACCACGATGCCGATATTCTGCCTTACAAATACTGTGAGGATGAGTGGAGAAGTCGCAGGTATTAACGCACCGAAGATAGCAATGATGATGAATGAGGCGATGACCCCTCTTCTACCAAAGCCCTTGTACGCAGCGATAATAAAGAGGGAGAAGACCAGCAAATCACCCAGACCAATGTTGGCACTGTAAATACCTATCGTGAAACCAATTGAGGGGTCCAGTGGTTGACCCTCAAAACGATCGGCCAGTTTTTGGGAGATCGGAACGACCAGGTTGAAAAAGCCATCATAAAAAGCGAGAATCAGCGCAAACCAGGAGATTTGGCGCAAGGACATTCCTCCCTGAACGTAAAGGTTAGCGACGCCGACAGAAGCAATTAAGACGATAGCACTCGTCAACACCCAGTATACTTGCCATCCTTGCCGTGTACCCAGGAGATTCTCCGTTATAAGAATATTCGCAACCATCACAAACACCAGTAACGGCCAGAGGTAGCGAGCCAATAAAAATGGGCGCAGCGCAAAATAGAGAGCGCTGACAAACGTCAAGACAAGTAAGCCTGTAAGTACTACTGTCGGCAAAATAAGATAGAGGAATGGTAGCGAAAGGATAAAAAAGAGTAGTACTGCAATATCACGGGGATTAAAAACGCCCAACGGCGGACGCTCCAGGCGCACATGCCGAAAGTAGAGTAGTGCGCAAATAGAAGTGAGCAAAGCCCCGCCCAACACTACGCTAGCGTCAAAGGTAGTTTGTATGAACATATCAGTCCCTCCTTACAGCCCTGCTGAGCGAAGCTAGCCGCGGACGAGCGGCGTTGCAAGGCTAGATTAGTCCCTCCTGGCGACAAACGTGGTTTCTAACAGGTCCGCACGCAGCGAACGAAGCTGTATCTTATCTTCTTCACGGGCTACGCAACTCGCTACATGAACAGAAATACCCTTTTCTCGGAAACGTCGCTCCACTTCTTCTCTGGTTACATCAATGAGTGCTTCTTCCGGCACCATAAGCTCAATATGGTCATCCACAACCTGAGCATTAAAGCGCGCCGGCCAGGGTTGTGATGGTAAGGCTTCATAGACTTCGACAAGATCCCGCAGTGTCACCACCTGCCCATTCAGATGCAGGAGATGATCCGCTTTGCCCAGAATTCGCGATGTAGCTGGTATTCCTGCCAGTTCACATGTGAGCGGGCTATCTGGCAAAGCGCGTACTACATCACGGGTGTCGTAGCGAAACACCGGCATACACTCTCGATAGGGGTAATAGGGCGTCACCACCACTGAACCCAATTTTCCCGGCGCAGCTGGTTCGCCAGTCTCCAGGTCAATAATTTCGACAAAGCCTACATTGAGATCATGATGGAGATGCCCCTGGTTACACACACGTCCACTGACAGGCAATATTTCGGTCATGCCAAATGTATCGTTGACCAGCGTTGGACCAAAGGTCTCATAGGCGGCCTGCGCCAGGGCAGTGGAAAGCACTTCGCCACCACAATCAATACGTCGCAAGCGGAAATCTTTCGGTCCTAACCCACGGCAACGAGCAGCTTTTACCAGTTGTGCCAGGTAGCTTGGATAGGTACTCAATAATGTTGGTGCCTCGTTATCGCCGCTAGCCAGGCTAGCCAGGCTTTCTGCAACCGGTATTAACCCTAGCATAAGTGTACGAGCACCTGCCAGGCGGCATACTGTGAGACTTTGCTGCACAGCCGCCGTGGCACGCGAACTGATGTTAATCTGCAAACAATCTTTGGGGTTGATTTCGTTACGCAAAAGCCCACTAAGCGCAGCCAGGGCAGGCCAAAGTTCTATTTCGTATCTTGAAAGCCAGACCTCAGTAGGCCGTCCGGTTGTTCCGGTAGTACGAGTGGCAACATATGGTTCAGCGTTCGTTGTGATAAAATCCTGTTGCTGCTCCCGCAACACCTGTTTCGGTGTGACGGGTATACGGGGCATATCAGCAATGGTGAGTTTTTCCAAATTTATATCAACTGAGGCAAAGAGTTTCTGGTAATAGGGGGAGAAACGCGCCAGGCGGTGTGCAGTCCGCTGCAGCGAACGGTTCTGAAAATCCTTCCGAGCATTGGCATCCGCGAATGGCCCGTCCAACAACTGTTGGACGTCATCTCCGGGTGCGCCAAACTCTTTCAACGTTTTCAGCCCATCTTCGACAAGGCGTTCCACGTTACGAGGATTGATGTGGTAGCCCCAGACCATTGACATAGCCATGCGGAACTGCCGAATACCTGTTTCGAACACGTGACTTCCTCACTCTCTCTCCTCTGTAAGGATTGAGCAACGAAAGATAGGATGAGTGGCAGGACCACTCGCGGAAAAAGCCCGTCACGGTTCTACTGTAGGAGGCAATAACATACAATAGACCAACATTCTGCCATAGTATGAAAATAGCGCAACTCGATTCGGCACCATCTACTGTGGCTCAGCAAGGACGAGAAATCTTACGAGAATAGACCTGCCACAGTAAGCGGCTTAGGAGCCGCCGACGCAGGCCTGGAAAAGAACAGCGGTTAGTGAACCCATTGCATAGCGGGTGTACTTGAGGGTACTGAGAAAACGTGCCATGTTAAGCTTTCCTTTCGTGATACTCGACAGATCAACAACATCACAGGGCTGTGATGTTTTCAAAAAAAGAAAGATTTGCTGGCAGAATCGGCACTACTTATAGCCTCCATCGATCAAGAGAGCCGAATCTATCATGAATCAAGTGTACCTATTCACATGTTAATTTGTCAAGGTTTCTTGATACCGTTAATAGCCATATTATCTCAACGGTAACATTCTAAGCCAATTTTAATCTCTCTCGAAATTTCCAGTAAGTAAAGATGAAACAGCTAATATGTTTATCCGCTTCGCCTACGTTTGTTGCAGAAATAAATAGCGTGCTATAGTACATAGTAAATACGTGCATTTATCTGATGAAAGGAAGCACGCCCGACCATGAAGAAGCTCGCTCTTGTTATGCTAATTGCTCTAGTTCTCACATGGTTGATTTCCTGTGACAGCACATCCACCTCTGTGACCAGCAATAACCCAAATACGGTTAAGCTGGAGGGAGGCACCTTCAATATTTCTTCGATCTCAATCTCCAAGGGCAGCACCATTACGTTTCTGGATGACCCCAACAATGGAGCGCTCCACATTCTCGTCGTCGGTCAAGATGGGCAGCAAGGCTCAGAGCAAGGTGCGGCTGACTTTGGAGGTTTATCAGGGGAGAGAATAGATATTGGAAATTCATGGACAACACCACCGTGGAACACCGCCGGCACATACCACATAACCTGCACAGTCCACCCACAGATGAATCTCACAGTAAAGGTGACCGGCTGAGGAACGGTAAAGCATGATGAGATTTTTTCAAACCTCATCATGCTTTACAATTTATACCACTGTCCTGATATACTGGCTCGCTTTATGTACCAACCCCATAATCGTGAGCATGGGGTTCACACCGGAACCGGAGGGCATAACACTGCCATCGCAAATGAACAGACCCTTGACATCGTAGACTTCGCCGTTGCCATCGGTGACGGCTTGTTTGGGATCGGTTCCCATGCGGCAACTGCCCATCTGGTGGGCCGTGAACATGGTGACGCGGTTGGGACCCATGCCGTGGCGTTCTAACTCACGATCAAAGCGGTGGAAAGCGAATTCACTGATGGCACCGTTGCCGGTTCGTTCCATGCGTGTCCGCTTGCTGTGCAGGGATGTGACTGCATCCGCTCCCGCCGCGAAGTGGGCGCGGGCGGCGTGACGCAAGCCATGTAAGAGGTGGTTGCGGTCGTAGACACTGACGGTATAATCCACTACAGGCTCACCATCGCGATCGGTGGTCACGGTGCCTTCGCCTTTGTCGCGAGTCAGCACAATAAAGGTGGCGATATTTGGTGCTTGCAACATTTGTTGCCGGTAATCTTGCGCTCCATACCAGGGCGTTGAGAGCCCCAGCAAACCGGGATGAACGGGCGGTACCTCCAGTTTGTAACCATAATTGCCATCAAGACGTGCGAACTCATCCGAGTAGGCGGACTGCATCACGCCCTCCCAGGCATAAACCTTTTCGGGGTAGATACCGGAGATGGTGGTCACGGGATGTAGTTTGAGGTGACGCCCGATATGTTTGTTCTCCAGGCCGGAGCGCAACAGCAATGCCGGGGTAGATATGGCACCAGCGGCCACAATGACCGTCTTCGCGTGAACGGTGACATTGTAGGTTTTGCCCGTCTCCATGTTCGTCACGGTCGCTTTGACCCCCACCGCTTTGCCGTTCTCAACCAGCACCTTATCGGCGTTGCAGCGCACGATAATTCGCGCACCATGCTCAAAGGCGTCCTGCAAATAGGTTTTCATGGTGGATTGCTTGGCACCATAGCGACAGCCGAAGCCGCAAGCCCCACAACGCTGCTCGCAATCAACGGCGTTGCGGCGCAGTTTCCCACTATGATAACCGAGCGCACGACAGCCATCAATGAGCAACTGGTTTTGTTTATTGTGGGTACTGTTCTCGGTATTGACCTGTATACGCTGCTCCACAGCGGCGAAACTGTTTTGCAACGCCGAACCAGTAAATTCTTTCAGGCCAGACTGTCGCTCCCACTCCTCAAGAATGTAATCGGGCGTCCGAAACGATGTTGTCCAGTTGACGACCGTGCCACCTCCGAGCGTGCTACCGGCGAGAATAATAATGCCCAGGTCCCTTGAGGCCATTGTGCCACGCTTCAAAAAGAGTTCTGGCGTTGCCTGCGCTTCTTGCAGAGTGAAGTTCGCCTCGTTGTTATAGCCGCCCTTTTCCAGCACAATGACGCTCTTACCCGCCTGCGCGAGTTCCGCCGCGGCCACGCCACCGCCCGCGCCGGAGCCAATCACGACAGCATCGGCATCCAGTGTAATATCTTCACTGATGGCAAGCGGCTTTATTGGTTGCGGAGCATCAGCAAATGGCGGTTCAGGAGCGATATAATCCAGTGCCTCCCAGTTCGGATTGGCCCCCTCCGGGTCGGGAACAGAATAGTAGATGAAGCCTGTCAGCCGCTTCATTGCCTGATAGCCCTGCCGCAGTTGCGCCATTGGACTATTCGCCATTGCCAGCAAATATTTCTCACGCCTTTCCTGCGATAATTCAAGGAAAGCCTGTGGTCTGCCAATCAACAAGAGGCTGCTCAAAGGGCTTGACATGAGAGCCAGCAACTGGCGAAATTCTGTTTGTGCCTGTGCGTTCTCCTGCGCCAGCGTTTCGGCGAATAGATAAGCTACATGCAAATCACGAGCAGAACGCCGGTAGTATGCTGCCAGCACTTCAGAACTCCCTTCGGGAGGTTCAAGTGAAGGGAAAAATGTATCGCATATCGCCTCGATCAGGCGAAACTCGTCCGGTGAAAGCCAACCGGCCACGCGACTCCCGCCCGTCCCAGCCTCGGTAGATGAAATAACCGCCATTAAGAACCCCTTTCGTGGAGCTACATTGAGATTTTGTTATGCAGTATAACATATCTACGCATTAGACATGAAGGCAATCTGAGTGCTATACTGCCTGCATAGCCACGGGCAAACTCTATTTCACGTAAGACCGATGGAGATTGATCATATGACCACAGGCGAACGCACCCCACAGGAATCCCCTGGACTCAAAAGCACCCGTGAGAAGGTCGCGGAACTGCATCATTTGAAGGATGAGGCAATGCTGGGTGGTGGCAAGAAACGTATCGAGGCGCAGCATAGGAAGGGCAAATTGACGGCCCGCGAACGGCTCGACCTCTTGCTCGACCCCGGCACCTTCAATGAACTGGATATGTTTGTCACGCATCGCTCGTCCGATTTTGGGCTGGAGGAGCAGCGCATACCGGGCGACGGCGTCGTGACCGGCTATGGGCAGATAGATGGACGACTGGTCTACGTCTTCTCGCAAGATTTCACCGTCTTCGGCGGCTCGCTCTCGGAGGCGCACGCCGAGAAAATCTGCAAGGTGATGGACCTCGCGATGAAGAATGGTGCGCCTGTAATTGGCCTCAACGACTCCGGCGGCGCACGTATCCAGGAGGGCGTGGTAAGTCTGGGTGCCTACGCGGATATTTTCTTACGCAACACACTGGCATCCGGCGTCGTACCGCAGATTTCGGCAATCATGGGGCCATGCGCGGGCGGTGCCGTCTACTCACCCGCCATCACCGACTTTATTTTTATGGTTGAGCAGACCAGCTATATGTTCGTCACCGGCCCCAACGTCCTCAAAACGGTTACGCACGAGGATGTCACCTTTGAGGATCTGGGGGGTGCAATGGTGCATAACAGCACAAGCGGCGTAGCCCATTTCGCCTGTCCCGGCGAACCCGATTGCATCCGCATGATTCGCACACTGATGAGCTACCTTCCTTCCAACAATCTCGACGACGCGCCACGCATCACGCCCGTAGACTTGCCCACACGTACGGAAGAAGCATTGGACACCATCATTCCCGACAATCCCAACAAGCCCTACGACATTAAAACTGTCATTTCGTATATTGTTGACGAGGGCATTTTCTTCGAGGTGCAGGAGCATTTCGCCGCCAATATCGTCGTCGGCTTTGCCCGTCTCAACGGTCGCTCCGTCGGCATTGTCGCCCAGCAGCCGGGGGCGTTAGCGGGCGTGCTGGATATCAACTCGTCTGACAAGGGAGCGCGGTTCGTGCGTTTCTGCGACTGCTTCAATATTCCCATCATTACCTTCGTGGACGTTCCTGGCTTCCTCCCCGGCGTGAGCCAGGAGCATAACGGCATTATCCGCCACGGCGCGAAACTGCTCTTCGCCTACTGCGAAGCCACCGTTCCCAAAATTACGGTCATCACACGCAAAGCCTACGGCGGTGCCTACGATGTGATGAGCAGCAAGCATGTACGCGGCGACATCAACTACGCCTGGCCCACGGCAGAAATTGCCGTCATGGGGGCCGAAGGCGCGGTCAATATCCTCTTCAAAGACGAAATTGACAGGGCTAAAGACCCCGACGAGCGTCGCCGCGAACTGATCACCGAATACACCGAGAAGTTCGCCAATCCCTACATCGCCGCCAGCCGGGGCTACATAGACGAGATCATCGAGCCAAGATTCACCCGCACGAAACTGATCACGGCACTGGAGATGCTGAAAAATAAACGCGACACGAACCCGCCGAAAAAGCACGGGAATATCCCGTTGTAATATAATAGTAAGGAACAAACAAAATGCCTTATCTCGTGCGCTGCACGAGATAAGGCATTTTGTTTGTTCCTTACTAAAACATCACCTCATCAACATAGCACCAACGCCAGTCTTCGCCGGGCTGGAAAGATTGGATGATGGGGTGATTGGTGGCGTGGAAGTGTTTGGTCGCGTGCCTGTTCTTTGAGGAATCGCAGCAGCCAACGTGTCCGCAAATGAGGCATTCGCGCAGGTGAACCCAGCTATCGCCCGTTTTGAGGCAGTCTTCGCAACCGTTCGCACTTGGTGTGACATCGCGTATCTGGTCTGTGTGTGTACACTGTTTTGCCATAAACTTGCTCCTTTATGTTGTAATACTCGTTCTGAGGAAAAGCAATTCACTTTTGCTTCTCAATCAACTCTAATAATACACCATTGGTACCCTTTGGATGCAAGAAAATGGCGCGACCTTCGGCAGCAATACGCGGCTGTTTGTCCAGCACAGCAGCACCTTTTGCCTGCATCTCTTGCAAGGCGGCGTCTATATCCTCTACTTCCAGGCAGATATGGTGCAGGCCCTCGCCACGCTTCTCTAAAAACTTTGTCAGGCTAGAATCGGGCGTGGTTGGCGAAATCAGTTCGATTTCGCTGCCACCGGGACCGCCCATTGGTAGGAACGCGATACGCACTCGCTCTGTTGGCACCTCTTTGATTTCGCCCGGCGTGATACCAAGCGTATCGCGGTAAAAGTGCAGAGCCTGTTCGATATCGCGCACGATAATAGCAACATGATCAATGCGTTCAGGCATAATGAGCCTCTCTTTACCGACGCAAATAATGATGATTGACGGAATAAACTGGTGACTGGCACATTGCTGCGTTTGTGCCAGAGGGCATAACTACAGGATGGTACTACTTGGACGGCTCTTCTGGTAACTGGCACATTGCTGTGCTCGTGCCAGCGGGCGCGATAAATCGGGCCCTACTGCTTACTGCACTTCGCAAGGTGAAAATCCGTCTGGTGCAGAACATGCGGCACTATGGCAAACAGACCGACGCTGAGCTGGATAGAACTCGTCAGGGTACGTAAGGCCATTAACGCGCTGATACGGGTCTCTTCATTATAATGCAGCGTGTCAGCTGCCTGCTCAAACTCGGCCTGCGTTAGCACTTCACAGGTCTGATCGGGGCGAACGAGAACACTCAGGTCGAGGTCAACATAGGATAGACGTTCGATCTCGATATGTGGAGGTTGGATAATATTCGCATACGTGTGCCGCAATGTTTGCCCGTCATAAAAGGCACTGAGCATGAACCACCGTTGGGGCCAGAAAAATTGCAGGCAATGAGAACGCAATGCATGTGTTCCCGACGACCAGTTCATGCGCGTTCCGGCTGGCAGCCAGAGACGAACACAATCATCGCTTGTTTCAGCCAACACTTCATGACTCAATTGCACAGTTGCATCAAGCCGGTATCCTTGCCACGATCCGCGCAGCAGTTGATCATAGGTGCGACTCTCCACCCGAAAGTCTGGTTGCATAGTAGCTCTCCCTTCAGTCCTCACATATAGTACGCAAATTCGGTGCTGTCGTCAAGTATAGGCGCAAATAGTCCCAAATATCGGCTAATGCTCATGGTTTTCATTTCATCATTGCTTATGCGGAAAAATAAGCCATGGGCATTAGCATGTTGTACAATGAAAGAGTATTGTGTATTCAGCACACTGTGTGTACACAAAGAAACCAACATTAGGGGATATAGGTACATAAAGCATATATGCGTTGTCCGAATTGCCAGACCATTAATCCGCCGGAAGCGAAATTTTGCCTTGAGTGCGGCAATCGTCTCGTCATCTGCCCAACTTGCGGCACCGTCAATCTGCCGGGGGCGAAATTTTGCATTGAATGCGGCACCCCATTACAGCAGGGGCCGCAACGCTCGCTTACGCCTGTGCCAACTTCCCCACTACCGGCAAGCGATAATCAGACGCAGCCATTGACGAGCGGTCTGTCCACACCGGAAGAGCGGCGCGTGGTCACAATTATGTTTGCCGATATCACCGGCTCGACACAGTTGGCGGGCCACATGGACCCCGAAGATATGCGGGCGATCCTGACAGGCTACTTTAACCTGATGACCGAGCAGATACGCAAGCATGATGGCACCGTCGAAAAATATATTGGCGACGCGGTAATGGCTCTTTTTGGCTCGCCCATTGCACACGAAGACGACCCTGACCGCGCCATACGCGCCGCGCTAGATATGCAGCAGGCACTCGCCGATTTCAACCAGCAGAGGCTGGCGCAAGACCCGGATGCCACGCGGCTCCAGATGCGCATTGGCATCATGACTGGTGAGGTGGCAACGCCCAGTAACGTGCGATCGAGCAGGCGCGATTTCCTGATTACCGGCGACGCAGTCAACATTGCCGCCCGCTTGCAGCAACTGGCTTCGACCGATACCATTCTGGTGGGCGAGCGTACCTACCTGACCACCCGCGATGTATTTGATTTCCAAGCGGTCGCCCCTTTGCGCGTGAAAGGGAAAGCAGACCCTGTTCGCGCCTGGGTGGTGCTGGGACTGCATAACCGGACATCCACGATTACACAACACCCACGCGGCATTGACGGCTTACAAACACGTTTCGTCGGGCGTCATCTTGAACTGGCCCTGCTTCACGCAACCTATGCCCGCGTACAGGCAGAGCGACGCCCGCACCTGATTACATTGCTTGGCACCCCCGGCATCGGCAAAACACGCCTCGTGCGCGAATTTATTGAAAGCGAACAGAGTGCCGCGAAAAGTGCCTCTGGCACAGGAAAACTGCTGTCTCCCACCGTTCTACACGGTCGTTGCCCGCCATATGGTGAAGGGATTACCTACTGGCCCCTGGTCGAAATCATACGCTCATTGATCCAGGTACGCGACGAAGATACCTATGAGATAGTGCGCAACCGTCTGATCGAGTTTGTGCGTGAGACACTGGCAAAAGCGAACAGCACCGAAGATCCACTGCAAATTGCCATCGCAATTATCCGCAGTGCAGGTCAGAGTACTGTCGAAAGAGTATTCACGCAGGCTTTCTCGAATCCACGCGACCGGGAGCGACAGCGCAGCACTTTAAGCAAAAATTCCGAGCAACCGGGGGCGCAGATGGAGATCATGCGAGCCTGGCGCGTTTTGCTCCAGGCATTAGCAAGTCAACAACCGCTCATTATCATCATTGATGATTTGCAGTGGGCGGATGAGGCCCTGCTCGATCTGCTGGAATACCTGACCGACCGTATCAGCGATGTACCAACACTTTTCCTGTGTCCCGCCCGCCCGGACCTCTTCGAGCGGAGACGCGACTGGGGTGGTGGACGCCGCAACTTTACGACTATCGCTCTGGAAGCTCTCTCGAAAGAAGATAGTAGCGAACTGGTAGATGCCCTGCTCAACTCCGACGAACTCCCAGGCGTTTTGCGCTATACCATCCTGAACCAGGCTGAGGGCAACCCTTTCTTTGTCGAAGAGATCGTGCGTATGCTCATCGATCAGGGCGTGTTGTGCTATGAGAATGGAAGCTGGTGCGTCGGCGAGGAGAGCGAGGCCGTGCTTAATGAACTGGCAAGCCCCGCCATGCCACCAGATGATACGCTGATAGACCTGCACTACGTCTTCCCGCTTCCGCGTATACCTGATACAATTCAGGGCGTGCTTGCAGCTCGTGTTGACCTGCTAAACCAGACGGAGAAACGCGTATTGCAACACGCCTCAATTATCGGACGCACGTTCTGGCTCTCGGCCTTGCTTGAACTTGCCTCAGGCCTGCACCACACAATTCTTTTAGAGACGCTTGATCTGCTCATCGAGCGCGATTTTATCGTTGAGTCGGAGCAGCGCGGGCGCGTTCCCGTCGAATATGATCGCGTTTTCAGCTTCAAGCACGTCCTGATTCGTGACGTTGTCTACCAGAATATACCGCGCGCACGCCGCTCGCAAGAACACGCACAAGTGGCACTCTGGCTAGAGAAACACACTGTCGAGCATACCAAACTGTTCGCCGAAATGCTCGCCTACCACTTTCAACAGGCACTGGCAACATGGTCAGTAACACGTATACCCGATGCCATTGATATCAATACGGACAGTATGTCTGAGCTAGCACTCGAGTCGTTGCGTTTAACGCGACCTGAGTTGCGCAGGCGTGCTATCAAATATACCACCATGGCTGGCGATGCAGCACTGCATAGTTACTTCACTATCCGTGCCATTCAGGCATATAGCGAGGCTCTGGACATGCTCATTGACAGCGATGCCGATGCGCCAACGCTGGCCCAGATGCACGACAAACTGGGTGATGCCTATACACAACGGGCCAACGTGGACGAGGCATGGCAGGAATACCGGCAGGCACTCCAACTGATCAAGGGTGAGCCGCACGAGAAGGATGAGGATAACACACGATTGCTCTGCCTCTACGAGAAACTGGCGGAACTGGGGTCTCGTTGGATAGACCTCTTCAGCATCAACCCGGACATGCAAGAGGTGCGTAGCTATATTGACGAAGGCCTGAAGATGTTAGAAGGACAGGAAAATAGCGGAATACACGCGGCGTTTCTGACATACCTGGCATTCTGGTACGTTCTTAGCCAATTACACTCCGAGAGTCCGCAAGAACGGGCCGAGTTTGCCACACTGGCTTTGCAGAATGGGCAGGAGGCGCGTCGCATTGCCGAGCAAACACAGGATACTAACTCACTGTGGCTCACCCTCGATGCCCTCAGTTTCATCTATCACAAGCAACATAAATACCGCGAGGCACATGATACGCAGCACTACCGTCACAAAATGGTGGACGATATCAAGAGCCGCGAAGAGTTATTTGACCTGTACTATACGCTGGGCTGGGTGCATGAAGCTGTCAGCGACTATCAAGCCGCGGCAAAATGGTTTGGCCGTTCATGGCGCATCGCGCAGACGATGGAGAGTCCTACTATGCTGCTCAATAGCATGATAGGGCGCATGAACGTCTGGTATCAGGGGAATCGCTGGAGCGATGCACAGGAAGTAGCGAACACTATCCTGCAAATGGTTGAGCAATACCAGCATAATCAGCAATGGATGTTGGAGGCATTGGAGGTATTAACGCTCATTAGTTATCGCACAGGTGAGAACGAGCAGGGAGACAGGTACGCCCGTCAACTCAGACGCCTGATAGAGCAATTCAGCACTCAACTCAGTAATTCAGCCATGTCACCGTTTATCCAACTCGCCCGCGAGGACTGGACACGTGCCGCAGCAGAGTTTCAGGACAAAGTGGGACGCACCGAACCGTTTCCCGCACCAAAGGTACTGGCATCTTTAGCCGAACTGGTTGTCATTACCGGTGAGAGCGCAGATACGCAGCGAGAAACGTGCGAGCGAGCCGTAGCGGTCGCGGAACAATCGGGCGATCGCAAAAGCACCACGATAGCTCTACGTGCGCGAGGCAGGATGTACCTTGAGCAGCAAAACTGGTCTGCGGCGCTCTCCGATTTGCAGCAATCCTTGCAAAAGTGCCAGGAACTCGACATTCCCTGGGAAATAGGACAGAGCTACTACTGTCTGGGCCTGTTTTACCGTCGTCGCGCTGACATCCTTCACTCTAGTAACCCGACCGAGTACAACGCAGACCTCGGTCGCGCCCATACTCACTTCGAGAAAGCTCTCGGCTTCTTCGAGTCCCTCAAAGCCGCCAACGACACCAACAAAGCAAGGCTGGCGCTGCAACAGGATAATAAGGCACCCGTGTAGGGCTCTATTTACTCCTTATAAGATATTGCCCTACATCTCCCACAGTGCCGGGCTATGCCATAATTGCGTCGAGTCCCAGACGCCACCGATGCCAGGGGGTAGCACACTGATATGAATTTGGGTGAGGTTGGCGTGAGCAGCTTCGAGGTTGGCAAGCATACTGTTCAGAGCAAGTTTGGGCGTGTTGTTGGTGCGGCTGAGATGAGCAAGCCAGAGCCAGCGCACGCTATCAGACCGCCATGTGCGAATGACAGCCTCGGCTGCCTGATCGTTGGAGAGATGGCCGTTGGGACTGAGGATACGTTGCTTGAGATGGTAGGGATAGGGACCACGCAGCAGACGCTGGCGATCATGGTTTGACTCTAGAATGAGCAGGTCGGCATGTTGCATCACTTCCAGCATGGCAGGTGTTACTTCGCCACTATCCGTGACGATGCAGACTCGACAACCTCCCGCGCTCAAGAGGTAGCCACAAGGAGCTATAGCATCATGAGAGGTAGGAAATGATTGCACCTCGATATCACCTATCAGGCGGCGCGAACCTATGGGAAACATACTATTGCGTGGCTTTTCAAGCGTTTGTTTTATGGATAGTACAGCAAGTTCCGCGCCACCTTTCTCACTACCCATTTCGCTTGCACCCCTCTCACAATCCACATCGGATGCAATAGAGTCAGGAGAGACCAGTGTACCAGAGTCTGTGTGCCAGATGCCTGAAACGAGACTTTGTTCGATAGCAGCCAGCGTCTCAGGAGCAGTGAAAACAGGGATGCCGTAGCGTTTCATCAGAACAGGCAGGCCAATGATATGGTCGCTGTGTTCGTGAGTGACAAATACTCCCTGTAATTGGGAGAGATGTACACCTGCCCTCTGTAACCGTTCCGCGATAATACGGCTCGACAAGCCCGCGTCAATCAGTATTTTTGTCCGTCTGCGCACTCCCGCCTCCACCAGCAGCGCATTACCACTACTCCCACTACCTAATGAGATAACTCGCATTGTTGTTGTGTTCCCTGGTATTCCCAATAATCCCGCACTATAGGGGCCAATTATGCTGATTAACCAAATACTCCGGCGACTGCACATTGCTGCACTCACGCAGTTGAGTACGCTCTCTCTGCACCCTCTCTGAGGGAGAGGTAATGAGAGGTAATAATCGGGCCCCTACAGGCCAAGCAAAGCTTTTGCGTTCGCACCCAACACCATCTCTATCGCCTCTGCACTCAGGCCCGATTGTCGTACATAGTCAATCACACGCTGCTGGTGCAAAAGCCCGTAATCGCTGGCAAAAAGGATACGCTCGGCACCGACCATCTGTGCTACCGCCGGTACAATCGTATTCCTATAGAGATAGGGAGTTGCAGCAGTATCATACCACACATTGGCAGTAACGCGCTGGATCTCCGGCATAAGACTATAAAAAGGTAATCCACCCCCCCAATGAGCAGCGATAAAACGCACATCAGGAAACGCTGTGAGAAACGCGATGATATCTGGCAGCGAAACATTGCCTTTGCCGGGGTAGCTATGGCCCACCGGTTCGCTGCAATGTGATAGTACCAACAATTGGTATTGGCGCACAACTTCCATAATGGGTGTAAGCAGGGCTATATCGCTCAAGCTGTAACCCTGCCCGTGCGGCATAAGCTCGCCCAGCCCAATCATGCCAGCCTCCGCACAACGCGCGAGTTCGCGCACCGCGTGCACTCCCGCCGTTGGTTCCAAAACAGCCATGCCGTAGATACGGCCCGGATAGCGGCGCATACTGTCAATTACGTAGCTATTCGTTTCCTCTATCAGGCCAGGATCGGTCCAACCAAACGAGAAGGCGATGGAGGCATCAACGCCAGTTGCATCCATTTCAGCAATCAGGTCTTCAGAACTGGCTAAATGATTACGTGGGTTGCTATAGAGGGTGTTGAACCAGGGATCACGAGTACAGTAGCGTTCCCGATACTTCTGAATATCCGGCGGAAAAATATGGGTATGGAAATCAATGAGCATACACGATGTCTCCTGGCTGGCGATTGTTGCGTAGTCTATTGTAGCATAT
The DNA here is from genome assembly GCA_963717105.1 of uncultured Chloroflexia bacterium. Taxonomy (GTDB): domain Bacteria; phylum Chloroflexota; class Ktedonobacteria; order Ktedonobacterales; family Ktedonobacteraceae; genus DATGJV01. The sequence continues at coordinate 175,350 of CAVQVL010000001.1, read as the reverse complement.
TAGGATAGCTCTCTTCTGTATAATAGCAAAACAGCGATGCACCCATCCATTATCTAGATGGGTGCATCGCTGTTTTTCAGTTTAGTAGTGAAACAAATGCGAAAGGCTATCCTCAATGTTGCCGAGACCAGCCGCGAGAAGCCAGCGGCTCGTGCGTGCCATCTCCGTGCGCGCTGCGATGAAGATACATCCTGCCAGCTCAGTTCCGTCCGTGTCCACCTCTCCTCACCTTCTGCTTCCTCCCTTCCGGCTCTCCTGAGCACGAAAGCAAGTAAGCAAAACGTAAGTACGTGACACGACACAACAAGAAAAGAGCAGTGAAAGAGAAGGAGACAAGCCGTTCGATCATTAGGGCCGCTTGGCTCAAGTTGTTACCAACTGCACGCCTGCGGTCTATCCACCAGCTCGTCTGGCTGGGATCTTGGCCTTCCTCGAAAGAAAGGCGGGAAGACTCATCTTGGGAGCGGCTTCGCGCTTAGATGCCTTCAGCGCTTATCCCTCCTTGACGTAGCTATCCAGCTATGGGGTGGGCACCCCAACTGGCTCACCAGCGGTCAAGCCATCTCGGTCCTCTCGTACTGGAGATGACAGCCCTCAATCTTCCTGCGCCCACGACGGATAGAGACCGAACTGTCTCGCGACGTTCTGAACCCAGCTCGCGTGCCGCTTTCATGGGCGAACAGCCCAACCCTTGGGACCTACTCCAGCCCCAGGATGCGACGAGCCGACATCGAGGTGCCAAACCTTGCCGTCGATGTGAACTCTTGGGCAAGATAAGCCTGTTATCCCCGGGGTAGCTTTTATCCGTTGAGCCACACGCCTTCCACTCGGGCATGTGGGATCACTAAGTCCGACTTTCGTCCCTGCTCGGCCTGTCCGCCTCGCAGTCAAGCTTGCTTGTGCCTTTACACTCTTGGCGGGTGGTGTCCATTCACCCTGAGCAAACCTTTGAGCGCCTCCGTTACTCTTTGGGAGGCGACCGCCCCAGTCAAACTACCCACCTGGCCCTGTCTGCCCGCCCGCTTAGGGTCGCGCATGAGACACAACACCATGCAAGAGTGGTATTTCACCAGTGCCTCCCCACTGCCCACAAGCAGTAGTTCGCCGGCTCCCACCTATCCTACGCATGCACCGCCTCGTCTCAAGGCCAAGTTGTAGTAAAGCTCCACGGGGTCTTTTTGTCCTGTCGTGGGTAACCCGTATCTTCACGGGTACTGCAATTTCGCCGAGCCCCCTGTCGAGACAGTGCTCAAGTCGTTACTCCTTTCGTGCGGGTCGGAACTTACCCGACAAGGAATTTCGCTACCTTAGGACCGTTATAGTTACGGCCGCCGTTCACCGGGGCTTCACGTCGTGGCTACACTCACCACTCGGTTTCACCTTCCGGCACTGGGCAGGAGTCAGCCCCTATACTTCCGCTTGCGCGTTGGCAGAGACCTGTGTTTTTGGTAAACAGTCGCTTGAGCCAGTTTCCTGCGACCTCCTCACCCCGATAGGCTTCACACCCATCCAAGCTACTGAGGCCCCCCTTCTTCCAAAGGTACGGGGGTAATTTGCCGAGTTCCTTGACAGAGGTTCGCTCGTGCACCTTGGGGGCGTTCCCCCTGCCTACCAGTGTCGGTTTGCGGTACGGGCACAACGTCGTCTCGCTAGAAGCTTTTCTTGGCGGCCTGGGCTAAAGTCACTTCCGCGCTCTCGCGAACGCTCGTGCCAGTCGTCATGCGTCCTGAGACCGGGCTTTTCCTCGGTCTCGCACTTCGTGCTGGCAGCCGCTCCTGTCCATTCGAGCGGTTGACTCTCCCTACCGCGTCCCTCCCTCGCTCTATCGACGCGCTGTGGTGCAGGACTATCCAACCTGCTTTCCATCGCCTACGACTATGACGTCCTCGGCTTAGGTCCCGACTGACCCTGGGGCGATTGACGTTGCCCAGGAACCCTCAGGCTTTCGGTGTGTCTGGTTCTCACAGACATGACGCTACTCATTCCGGCATTCTCTCTTCTGTGCGCTCCACCCGTCCTTGCGGTCCGGCTTCTCTGCCCACAGAACGCTCCCCTACCATGCCTTTCCCTCGCTCCCGACTGGCGCACTTGCTCTTGCGAACAAGTACCCTGCTGGGCGGGTCAGGCATCCGCAGCTTCGGTACGATGCTTGAGCCTCGGTACGTTGTCGGCGCCACGGCACTCGACCAGTGAGCTATTACGCACTCTTTCAATGATGGCTGCTTCTAAGCCAACATCCTGGCTGTTTGGGCACCGTGACTACCTTTCACACTGAGCATCGATTTGGAGACCTTAGCTGGCGGTCTGGGCTGTTTCCCTTTCGACGACGAAGCTTAGCCCCCGCCGTCTCACTCACCGGGCTTGTGTCATGGCATTCGCAGTTTGTGTGGGGTTGGTAACCAGCACTTGGCCCCGAGCCCATCCAGTGCTCTACCTCCATGATACGCCTTGTCCCGGTGGCTGCACCTCAATGCATTTCGGGGAGAACCAGCTATCTCCACGTTCGGTTGGAATTTCTCCTCTATCCACAGGTCATCCCCCAGTTTTGCAACACTGGTGAGTGCGAGCCTCGACGGCCTTTCACAGCCGCTTCACTCTGCCCATGGATAGCTCACGTGGTTTCGGGTCGCATCGGCGCTACTTGCTCCGTTTGCTCTCTCCCAAAGGAGCAGCACGACCTCGCGCTCTTCACACTCGGTTTCCCTCTGGCTCCCCTGCTTTAACGCAGGTTAACCCCAGGCAACGCCGATGCACTCGCCGGATCATTCTACAAAAGGCACGCCATCAGCCCTTGGTCCCGCGGCGGGACAGTGGCCTCTGACTGCTGGTGAGTACGAGGTTTCAGGGTCTGTTTCATCCCCCTCACGGGGTGCTTTTCACCTTTCCCTCACGGTACTGGTCCACTATCGGTCGCTAAAGATATTGAGCCTTGGAGGGTGGTCCCCCCAGCTTCCCACAAACTCACCGGGGTTCGTGGTACTCAGGAGTCCAGTCGGACCAACCATCAATGTCCTCTACGCGGCTCTCACGCGCTCTGGCGGGGCTTTCCAACCCCTTCGAGTGTCGACGGTTCGTCGTTTTACTGGTCCTACAACCCCGCACGCTGTCGCCAGCACGCGGTTTGGGCTCCTCCCAGTTCGCTCGCCACTACTTTGGGAATCTCGTGTTGATTTCTTCTCGTCGGGCTACTGAGATGTTTCAGTTCACCCGCTGCCCCCCGTCTCTGCCTATGTGTTCAGCAGGCGGTCACCAGCCATCACGCTGGTGGGGTTGCCCCATTCGGATTCTCAAGGCTCATCGCTTGCATGCAGCTCCCCTTGAACGTTTCGCCGGTCTCCGCGTCCTTCTTCGGTCTTTAGCGCCTAGGCATCCACCTCGTACTCTGTCTAGCTTGTTCTCTTCTTCTTCTTCTCTTCTCGGTGTCCATCCGGACACCTGGTCTGTCCTGTCTGTCTGTCTGTGCTTCATCTCGCCTCGCCACCGCACCGCGGCGAACGGCGCGCTCGTGGCCTGCTGGCTCGTGGCGCTGGCTCCGTCGCGCTGTGCTGGTGAAGGAGATGGTACGTGTGTATCCTCTGTCTTCTCTCTTGCTGCTCTTACGGCAAAATTGAAGATATCCTATGCAATTGTTCAAGTACTTCGTCAGGTTCCCCCGACAACTGAAGAGTGGAAAACAGCCTAGCATCTAGCTTCTCTCTCGCACCTGCCTCCCACGTCCACGCCTTGTTGTGTTCCTGTTTCGACCTGGGATGAAGTAGCTTGCGCTACTTGGCTATCCCTAGAAAGGAGGTGATCCAGCCGCACCTTCCGGTACGGCTACCTTGTTACGACTTCACCCCAATCACCGACCCCACCCTCGACGCCTGCCTCTCGCTCTTGCGAGCGAGTTAGCCCAGCGGCTTCAGGGGTTGCCGACTTTCGTGGTGTGACGGGCGGTGTGTACAAGACCCGGGAACGTATTCACCGTGGTATGCTGACCCACGGTTACTAGCAACTCCCACTTCATGGAGGCGGGTTGCAGCCTCCAATCCGAACTGAGACCGGTTTTCCTCAGATTGGCTCCCCCTCACGGGCTCGCATCTCCCTGTACCGGCCATTGTAGCGTGTGTGTCGCCCAGGACGTAAGGGCCGTGCTGACTTGACGTCATCCCCACCTTCCTCCACGTTTGACGTGGCAGTCTCCTCGGATATCTCCAACCGACGATAGGGGTTGCGCTCGTTGCGGGACTTAACCCAACATCTCACGACACGAGCTGACGACAGCCATGCAGCACCTGTGCTCCCGCCTCGAAAGGACGCTCGTCTCCGAGCGGTGCAAGAGCATGTCCAGCCCTGGTAAGGTTCTGCGCGTTGCATCGAATTAAACCACACGCTCCGCTGCTTGTGCGGGTCCCCGTCAATTCCTTTGAGTTTTAATCTTGCGACCGTACTCCCCAGGCGGACCACTTCTCGCGTTCGCTACGACACGCAGGGGGTCGATACCCCGCACATCTAGTGGTCATCGTTTACGGCCAGGACTACCGGGGTATCTAATCCCGTTCGCTCCCCTGGCTTTCGCACCTGAGCGTCAGTAACCACCCAGGACAGTGCCTTCGCCTTTGGTGTTCTTCCAGATATCTACGCATTTCACCACTACACCTGGAGTTCCCTGTCCCTCTGTGGCCCTCAAGTCCGCCAGTTTTCAAGGCACTGCCACGGGTAAGCCGTGACCTGTCACCCCAAACTTGACCGACCGCCTGCGTGCCCTTTACGCCCAGTAACTCCGGACAACGCTCGCCCCCTACGTATTACCGCGGCTGCTGGCACGTAGTTAGCCGGGGCTTCTTCCTCTGGTACCGTCCACGCTCGTCCCAGAGAAAAGCAGTTTACAACCCGAAGGCCGTCTTCCTGCACGCGGCGTTGCTCGGTCAGGGTTGCCCCCATTGCCGAAAATTCCTCACTGCTGCCCCCCGTAGGAGTCTGGGCCGTTCTCAATCCCAGTGTGGCTGCTCGTCCTCTCAGACCAGCTACCGATCGTCGCCCTGGTGAGCCGTTACCCCACCAGCTAGCTAATCGGCCGCGGGCCCATCTTCCAGCGCTCCTTCTTGCGAAAAAGCTTTCCTTCCCTTCTCGCAAAAAAAGGGAAGCGCATGCGGTCTTGTCGGCGATTTCTCGCCGGTATTCCTCACTGCAAGGTAGGTCACCCACGTGTTACTCACCCGTCCGCCACTCACTCTCTCCCCTTGCGGAAAAAAAGTGCGTGCGACTTGCATGTGTTAGGCACGCCGCCAGCGTTTATCCTGAGCCAGGATCAAACTCGCCATCCAATTGTCTATGCGTAAGCACCCGCACGGCTGGTGGCCGCACGGCTGCGCTGTTGCTAAACTTGGGAGCGGAGTTCCAATCAAGACCACTCACGCCCCTGCTTGCCTTGCCTTGCCGCACCTGCTAGGCGCCGGACACCGGAGTGTCAAGCGGGCAGAGACGGGAAAGGCAGGAGTAGCAGCGTAGTGGTTGCTCGCAGATTGCTTTGCTCTCATTCTTGTTGTTGTGTTTGTGAATTGACAGAAACTGCGTTCGCGTGCTTGGCCTCTACTGGTGTTACCACCAGCAGAGTCGTGCGAGAACCAGTTGCTGTTCTGTTTTCCACTCTTCAATTGTTAAAGGTACCCTGGAAGTAAGTCTAGCTCACTTCCTACCAAATTGAGACAGATAAAGAACACCAGCGACTAAATTCCTTAAAAGGAATATGTGGCCTCTGGGTCCTATCTTTTTTTCCAGGGAGAAAACCTTGTGAGGTTTGCTTTCCAGAAGTTTGTTACCCGTCTGTTTTGGCGACATCGGTATTATGCCACAGGTACTTAAAAATGTCAAGCGTTTTTTGACGAGATCTTGCAATCTTGCTAAAACTCGTTTTTCGTACCATTAACACGCCCTTAATATCCCAATTCAGAGAGCGAAAAACAGGGCAACTTGCAACGGCGTTGCAAGTTGCCCTGTTTTTCGCTCTCTTCTTATCTTTCTTCGCCATTGACGATACGCACATAGCTTTTGTAGCGGTTCTTATCAATGACGTTATCACCTACAGCCTGACGAATAGCACAGCCTTCCTCGTCGATGTGCAGGCAATCGGAGTAGATGCATTCGCCGAGGTAAGGGCGAAACTCGACAAAGAAGTCGGCCACTTCCTCTCTGGGAACGTTAAATGAGGCCAGGGCGCGAATACCGGCTGAGTCAGCAAGCCAGCCGCCACCCGATAATGGGTAGAGTTGTGAGCCTGTCGTAGTGTGTTTACCTTTACCAGTGACATCGCTAACGAGGCCCGTTTTGAGTGCCATACCTGGTTCAATCGCGTTCACCAGCGACGATTTTCCGACCCCTGATGGGCCGGTAAACAGGGAGGTATGCTCTCTGAGCATATTACGCAATTGCTCGATCCCTTCATCCAGATGGGTGCTGGTCAAGATGACGGTATAGCCAAGACGGCGATAGAGTTCTACGGCATCGTCCACACGCGCCTCGTGTAGTAGATCAATCTTGTTAAGACAAATTATGGAATTCAGCTCTGCCGCTTCACAAATGGTCAGGTAGCGGTCGAGCATACCAAAATGTGGTTCAGGTTCTGCCATAGCAAAGACGAGAACGACCTGATCGAGATTGGCGAGCATTGTTTGCTGGATGACCTTTTTATCGGTTGAGCCGGCATCGCGGCGCGATAAGGAGTTCTGGCGTGGCAAAATCTCTTCAATCATACCAGTACTATTGTTGAGACGGCGCAGCTTGACGTAATCGCCGACCGAGAGACGCACAGGTAGCGGGGACTCGGTAGTATCACGATGCTCAATGCGTTCGGTACGGGATGTTGTGGCGAGCAATTTATCATAGCGCGGACGCGCTTTGCTCACAGCTTTTGCTGATTGGGCGTGGGCAAAAGCTTTTTTCAGTTTGCCGCGCAGCGTACAGCGCAGAACGCCCTCGTCCGTATGAACGTCATAAATGCCATGTGCGCCGTTGAGAACCACTCCGGTAAGAGTTTCCGGGTCGTTAATCAATGTTTTCCCTCCAGGAGCAATAAAAAAACACGGTTCGTTGGTGTCTGTTGTTTCTGATGTCTACCGTGCGGAGGGAATAAGCGATGTTCTGCAATTGAGGTAATGTCAGGACTATGTGTATATCACTAATCTGTTCATATCCTGACCTGGCAGCGTTCGCAAGTTACCCTCACAGTGGGTAGACAAGGTGCATACAAGCACAAGTGGTTGATATGTGTATGTTCTGTGCTTTTCCATAAACTGCACCTCCTTAAACTGGCTGAGCCAGAATTTATTGGACAACGTTCTCTTCTCTACTAGATTACAAGAATATATACGGGTTTGTCAACTGTTTCTGGTTGACAAACCCTTGCTTCACGGCAAAAGCAAATGCAGATCACCGAATTCGTGCCAGAGGTAACGTTCGCGTAAGGCTTCGCGATAGGTGATGGTGAGATGCGAGTAGCCCACCAGTGCCTCCAGCATAGCAAGATGGGTTGCTCGTGGCTCGTGCAAGCCAGTGAGCATGGCATTGACCGTGTGCATACCGCGTTCAGGGGTAATCACGAGGCGCGTCCACCCTTCGCCTGGGTGCGTCACTCCACCGGCATCTGTCACGGTTTCGAGTGCCCGCACTACTGTTGTTCCTACGGCAACAACACGCTTCCCAGCACTGTGTGTTGCATTGACCATGCGCGCCGTCTCGCTTGAGACGCGGTAAAACTCCTCATACGGCGGTTCATGTGATTTAAGACTGGCGACGCCGGTATGTAACAGTAACGGCACGATGTGAATACCGCGTGCCACCAAATGCGTAATCAAGGTCGGCGTAAAAGCTCGTCCGGCGGATGGCATCTCGGCACTACCCATTTCGGTCGCGTAAACCGTCTGGTAATAGCTGCCGGGCCATCCCTCTTTGACATAGCTGTAGCGAATAGGAAACCCATACCGCTCAAGGTATGTTGCTACCTTACATGCTTCGCATGGCAGTCGCAATGTAGCCAACCACAAGCGGCCCTTACTGCGTTGATACGGCGCGTGTATGGTAGCCTCCGCGCCTCCAGGCAAGCTCAACGTTTCGCCGACATGCATATCAAAAAAAGGTATGGTCGATTTGCCTTTCTGCACCCTTACTTCCACAATCCATATATTCGCCGGAAGGCGTGTCGAGAGGTGTAGTTCCAATTGCGTCCCATCGGCACGGGTCACATCCAGTGCGGCATTCATCGTCCCGCTTGTATTTATCACCAGCAGGTCGTCCTCCTGGAGATAGTCGCCTATTGACCGAAAATGCGTATGCTCCACGTGGTCATCTGTATAGTGCGAGACCATCAGCCGTACCTCGTCGCGGGCTAATCCCCGCGCCTCCGGTGGTTCCGTGGCCTCAAGCTCTGATGGCAAGAGAAAATCTAATGTATCCATTATGTTCATCATGTTCATTGTACTCATCACGTTCATCATGGGGAAGGTTTCATTTACGCTTTATTTGTCACCGCACGAGCGGCATAACGTCCACTTGGGTGGTTTCCCTCTATCAATGCAAGTAGACCGGGGACGCTCACTTCGGGCAAAGGACGGTCGCTGATATCCTCGCCGGGGAAGGCTTCCTGGTGCATTTGCGTGCGCATGTCGCCGGGGTCAACCCAGTAAACGCGCCACGACTCGTTTTCGGCGGCGAGGATATGCGAAAGCTGTTCGAGCGCGGCCTTGCTCGACCCGTAGCCACCCCAACCAGCATAGTCCTCGACGCCGGCATCGCTGGTAATGTTGATTACGCACGATCCCGCTTTCAATTCATGCTGAAGTGCCTGAAGCAGTGCGAGTGGCGCAATAACGTTGGTGCGATATACCTGCTCCAATACGGCAAGCGGGTATTCCAGCAGCACCGGTTGTGGACTGGGACCGAGCATACTGGCATTGTTTACAAGCACATCCAATCCTCCTACACCGCGCACCGCTTCTACTAATGCCTGCCGATGAGCTGCAGAGGTTACGTCACCGGCAATGGCTGTCACCGATGTAAGTTGTGATAGTTCAGAGCGAGCCGCCATCAACACATCCGCGCCGCGAGCATCTATGATCAAATTCCAACCTTTTTGTGCAAGTTGTCGTGCCAGTGCAAGGCCAAGGCCCCGTGACGCCCCCGTGATCAAGGCTGTACGTGTTTGTGTCATCATCACATTCCTTTCGCTAAAAAAGGTTACAGTTGTTTGACACTACTCTACAACAAAAAGACGCGCTGTGCATTGCGCAAGAGGACAGTCTATGCGCTGTCCTTTTGGACACTGATCTTGTACCAACATTCGCCCATTGGAATTACAACGACTGCACATTACGTGCAATCGCGGCATTTCTATTGCGCTCATCCAATAATTCATAATAATAATCGAGGACACGACCTGCCACCTGGGGCCACGCGTAGTCACGCGCTTTTTGTAGGCCCGCCGCAATGAAGCGATGGCGCAACGTGTCAGATTCGAGGAGACGTCCGATAGATGCGGCGAGGGCTTCGCTGTCGCGTGGCGGCACAAGCAAGCCATCGCTACCGGAATTGATGACGGTAGCATAACCTTCGATGTCGGATGCCACGATCGGTTTGCCTGCGGCCATTGCTTCTAACAGCACAACACCCATACTCTCACCGCCAATCGCCGGTGAGCAGAAGATATCGGCACTGGCAAAGTAGCGTGGTAGATCTTCGTCGCTGGCATAGCCAGTAAATATTACATCGTGCCAACCGTGGCGTTCGACAAAACGCTGAAAGCCGGGGCGCAAGCCGCCATCACCTACAAAAATGAAGCGGGTATGAGGATGGCGTTCGCGAATGGATGGAATAGCGCGGAGGAGGAACTTCGCGCCCTTACGTTTCTCGAAGCGACCAACGAAGAGAATATTTTGTTTGCCATCCATGAATTGTGGCAAAGGCGCGTTGCCAGGATCAAAGCGGTCCAAATTGACCCCATTGGGAATGATGCGATAATCGGCGGGGAAATAATATGAGATAAAGCTTTTTGCCACTCGTGAGACCGCAATATGGCCGGAAAGGCGGCGAAAATAGAGACGCAGAAAGGGATATGCCGAAGCATACGCGAGATAGGGGGTCGAGGCCATGCCACTATGGGCAAAGGCATGAAATGTGCCGACATTGAGGGTGCGTGAGAAGCGCAATACCGTCAGTGAAAGGCCGGGCAGCAATGGTTCATGGAGATGAATCACGTCGAAACGCTCGCGTTGCAAAATGCTACGTACCCGTCTCCCCAAATAGGGATTGAAGGTAATACGAGCGATTGAGCCATTTATAGGAACGGGAGTAGTGCGGCCCATCTTAAACACATGTTCCTCTGCCAGTTTGCCTTTGACGCCGGAAGCAGGTGCTAATATGACAACTTCATGCCCCATTGCGATAAACTGCTCGGCCAGATGCCGAACATGGTCACGTACCCCACCGGGGTAACTCCAGTCATAAGGCGAAACAATGCCTATTTTCATCCATGACCCCCTGCGATTTTCTACGGGCATTTTTTTACGAAACGTGAGACAATTGTGAAAACGCATCCTTGTAGCCTCTGTAGCGACCACAGGGATGTCTCCCTTCAACCTATCCAGGACCCAGGTGCGTACCCCCAACACGGCGCTCGCAACACCGTGGATAATCGATCTACTACGATTACGCAGCATGAAGCTTGCGGTTGCGTACAAGCGGTGTACGCATACTCACGAGGTGTTTCGCGATGCGCAAGTAGTCGTTGACGCCCCATAGTCGCCCCCCAGGTGCGCTCAAACCTGCTTCGATAGCAACGCGGACATCCTGTGCTGAGTGGCCCTCGAACCAGGTACAGCCGCGCCCGATAGAGTTAAGCGTATGAGCATCGCTGTTGCCGACCTCGGCCCAGCCATACTCAACACGGTTAGCGTGCATAGCAACACGGTTAGCACCAATGCCGCAGAAACTCGCATTCCACGTCTCAATGCCGTCCAACCACACATCATTACTGGCGTGAATGCGGTCCAGGACATGGCGTTGGCAGCTATGACGAAACACGCGATTGAGGGGGTGTGCCACGATAGCCAGCCCTCCTTGCTCATGGATAAGGTCGATGGAACGCTCCATACTCAAACCGGGCTGAATGGGTTTCTCTATATATAGGGCCAGTAAATGGCCTTGTTTGGTGCTGATCTCTTCACCAACCACAAAGTCAAAACGATACTTGCCTTTTGCCCACAGGTTGCGGGCTTGGTGTGAACCTTCGATCACATCATGGTCGGTAATCGCGATGACATCCAACGCTGTGTTATGCTCGACGTGATGCAATATCTGCTCAATTGTTGCCAGGCCATCGCTAAAATTGCTGTGCATGTGAATATCAGCCATACCCAGTTTGCCAGAGCCATGGGCCTGTTCTTGTGTCATTTGCCGACGCTTTTTTAACATTGCCGTCCCTACACAGATCTGCTCTGCAGCATCGAATGTAGTTGTTTCTTTGCTGGTTGTCATGCGTCTCCTTCAAATCTATTTTTCGTATTCTGCTTCTGCCAGATGGGCGAAAAGACCACCCATTGCTCAGGATGCGCACCAATATGCTGCTCCATCCTGTCTACTATGCCACGCATTACGCTTCTCGTATCTGATCGCTGCTCCTCTGGCAATGCCAGCGAGAGTGGAGTAAATGTTCCTTCAATCGGCAGCTTCCCATTGGTGCGATAGGTGCGCCAGCCGAAAGCTCCGACCACCGTCGCTCCGGTACGAGTGGCAAGCGATGCAAGGCCGGCAGGTAATTCTGCCGGATCACCAAAGAACGACATCTCTATACGCTCTCCCTGCACGGCGCGGTCAGCCGTAATCAAAACTATTTTATTGCTGCGCAAAGCTTGCAATAACGCTCGCATCGGCGCACTACCGCCGAGAGGCAGAAAATGAACGCCATGACTGCGCCGCAACGTAAGCATTAGATTAAGCATCCGTTGATCTGCCAGGTGTTCTACCGGTATCGTCAAATCGTACCCTTTAATGGCAATCCACTGACTCAGGTAATCGAAGGGGCCAAAATGCGCGGAAAAAAGAAGAACGCCTTTTCCCTGCGCTAACGCGGCCTCAAGATGTTCCTGACCTTCTATGTGCATATTCTCTACTATCGTCGTTGCCAGTGTCGCGGGAAGCGCAAAAACCTGCAGATAGTTACGCACGCTGTTCTGAAAAATACCGCGCACCGTGCGCCGGAGTCGTCGTCGCCCCTGCCGGGTTTGCAGTATTTCCTTACCTAGAACATGAACCATATTCTCTGTTGCCTGCTTCCTGGCACCTCTTGCGAAAAGCCAGAACAACACGCCACCAGGCCTCGCCAGCAGCTCAATTGTCCAACGCGGCAATCGTCTACTTATTGTTACAGCAATGCGAAACAAGTTATACATTCTTTATAGTCCATTTAGCCTATTATAACCTTCATGCCTCTTCAATATTACCTGGGAAAGGTGAAAAATGAATTGTAGCTGGTTGTAAAATTCTGCTAAAAGCTTATGCATCTGCACCTTCGGTAGGCCAAAACTGGCGAAACATGTACCACTGTGTGGGCCATGCGCGTATCATTTCTTCAAGCGCATTGTAGATGCGCTGTGTAATGGCGACGATATCGGTGGTGCGGTCTCCGCACGATTGCGGGAAAATAGGTGGGAAGGTGCGCAGCAAAAGTTCGTTGCGCGGCCCATACCAGACAAAACCGGGCAAGATGGCGGCACCACTTTTCAAGGATAAAGCGGCAGGGCCGCTCGGTACATAGGTGGTACGTCCAAAGAACGTGACCGGTGTTCCCTGCTTTGGCGTGACCGGGCGGTCAACCAGCAATCCTACTATTTGATTTTGTTGTAGCACGCGCAAAATACGACGCGGCGACCTTTCTAGAGGGAGAAGCGTAATGCCTTTCTCTCTACGCTGGTTTTGTATCAGTGTATCCAATCGTTGATCGGAAAATGTCTCAACGACGACAGAAACCGGCGTATGGCGGGCGAGAATGGCTGCTGCCATATCCCAGTTGCCAAAATGGGCTGAGACGAAAATGACGCCGCACCCAGGTTGTCTCGCCTGTTCCATGTGTGCTTGCCAGGAAGCAACACCTTCGGTCACATCCAATGTCCTGTATTCCATATCGTGGGCAGATATATTGGAAAAGTTCATAAAATCTGCGGTGTAGCGTCCATAATTACGCCAGGAGGCGTAAGCCAGGTATTTGACACGCGGATCATGCGCCGGTTTCCCTGCCACCTGCGCCATATTCGCTTGCGTGATGAGCCGTTTTGATCGCCACGCCCAATAGCTACTCGTGCCAATCGCGTAGCCCAGGCGTTTTCGTAGTGGTTGGGGGGTCCATTTGGCAAGATTGCTACCCCCACGGGCGAGCCAGTAGAGGGTTGACACTCAATCCGCCTCCTTTGCTTCGGAGGTGAGTGGGTTACCTGAGGGTAGCACCTCTAGCTGGATAGACGGATCAACCAGGTATGCGAGATGTTGCAGGCACTGTTGATAGCGAACAATATCCAGGGAACAGTAGACCTGGCGACCGCGGCGGCGCGTACGTATCAAACCGGCGCGGCGCAACTTGCGCAGATGCCATGATACCAGAGGTTGGCTCAGTCCCAGCATAGCGACCAAAGCTGTGACAGTTATTTCCGCCTGCCGTGCCAGATGATACACGATGGTGAGCCGGGCAATATCCCCCAGAGCCTTCGTCATCAATTTGAGTTCGCGCCAGTCATTCATGCCTGTTCCGCGCTTTCTAACGATGGAACATTTCGTTGCATAAACATTTGTTACATAAATCTTTATTTATATACTAACCTGCAACAGGCAAAAAGTCAAGCTACAACTGTGCAGGGTACCCGCAAGGCAAGGGGATACCTTGCGCGGTCTGAAATGCTAAAATAGAAAAAACGATAAGCAACGGGTACACAAAGGAGCCAGACTTATGAGCGATAATACCGAAGAGCAGATTACCCAGAATGTGCTGGACAGCATGGCACAAACGCCAAATCCCAGGTTGAAAGCGGTTATGACCAGCCTCATTCGTCATCTACACGCTTTTGCTCGTGAGGTTGAACTGACCGAGGAAGAGTGGATGGCAGGTATCCAGTTCCTGACCAGAACCGGCCAGATGTGCGATGAGAAACGCCAGGAGTTTATTCTCCTCTCCGATACGTTGGGCGTGTCCATGCTAGTAGATGCCATCAATCATCGCCTGCCAGGTGAGGCAACAGAGAGTACAGTTTTTGGCCCGTTCTATCGCGAAGGCGCAGTAGAACTGCCAATGGGCGCAAATATTAGCCAGGATGGTCGCGGTGAGCCGACAGTGGTGATAGGAAGGGTGCTTTCCACTGACGGTACTCCCATCCCTCATGCCCTGCTCGATGTCTGGGAGACTGACGAGAACGGTCTGTACGAGCAACAGGACCCGGAGCAGCCCGAGATGAATTTGCGCGGCAAGTTCCGCACCGATAGCGAAGGACGTTACTTTTTTGTGGGGATCAAGCCCGTCTCCTATTCAATACCGGACGACGGCCCTGTTGGACAGATGCTACGCTCATTGGGCCGTCATCCGTTCCGACCGGCACATATTCATATGATAGTTTCGGCGAAGGGCTTTGTGCCAGTCACGACCCACCTGTTTGTCAAAGGGGACAAATACCTCGATTCTGATGCTGTCTTTGGCACTAAGGACTCCCTGATCGTCGAATTTGTCCGCCACACCTCGGAGCAGGAAGCGGCCCGCTACCACGTCGCCGCGCCGTTTTACACCGCCGAATATACGTTTGTCTTAAAACCCCGTTGAGAAGTGAAGTTGAGAAAGGTGCAGCGCGTCATAACATAAGGAAAGGATTCGCGCATCCTCGCCACTTTGTACTACCCTTTCAGGCAAACAGAGTGATATAACATTGTAGAGATCAATACATCCTTGTCGGTCTGCGCTTCTTATCGTCCGGTAGCAATACATCGAGGGCATCATCTACCGTAACGATACCTTCGAGGTAGCCGTGATCGTTGACGACGGGAATGGCAAAGAGGTTGTATTTCGCCATTGTCTGTGCGACGGTACGCGAGTCGGTATCGGGCTTGACCATGATCATGTCGGTCTCCATGAGGTCTTGCAGGGGCTGTGTGAGGGGAGCTATCAGCAAGTCCCAGAGGGAGACGATACCAAGCAGGATGTATTCGTCCGCCGTTTCGTCGGGAACGCAGTAGACGTAAGCCTGACGCTCCTCTTCAAGCATAGCGAGCCGCACGGCTTCAATGGCGTCGGCAACGGTTTTTGTGGCGTTGAGCGCGATATAGTCGGTGGTCATAAGGCCACCGGCTGAGTCTTCGTCGTACTCGAGCAGGTCCTGCACCTCTTCCGACTCTTCGGGCTGCATGAGGTGCAGCAGTTCTTGCGCTCGCTCCTCTGAGAGGCGAGAGAGCAGGTCAGCCGCTTCGTCCGGGCCCATTGCATCCAGAATATCGGCGGCACGGTCGGGTTGGATATTTTCCAGAATATGCCCTTGCCGCTCGGTATCGATCTCTTCCATCGTATCGGCGGCCGTTTCATCATCCAGACCTTCGATCAAATGTGCGCCTTGAGCAGGGGTTAGTTGATGCACGATTTCAGCGATATCAGCCGGGTGCAATTCCGAGAGTTGACCACTTTGCACGCGGCGCAACTTCTGAGTTGGCGTTTCGTTGTCCGGTTCCAGTTCGTCATAATGCGGCGAATCTACAAGTTCGATATGTTCCCAGGCAATCAGATTGGCGGGTATCTGCTCACCAACGATACCGGATAACCAGTTTGGGGCAAGGCGACGCAGCAACCCAAAGGCACTGTTATCAATGCCCAGGATGCGCCAATCGTTAGTGAAACAAACATCATTGACGCGCACCGTTTTTTTGCGCACGATGTTAATCACCTGCTTATCCAGCACATCATGCGCGAGACTCACTTCCTCATCAGAGAGACCGGTGGGCTGCAAAGCAATTTGCGACATAGAAATAGACACTTGTAACGTGTCATCGTCCCATGTCACTTCACGCATAGGAACGCGCCAGACTCAATTCTCCTGTCCCTCGACCAGCATAACACTGGGATAAGCTGGAGCAGGCTGGCCCACCTGTTCGGTACGAGCCAGCATATCAATTATTTTGCCAATCCGTGTCCCCTGGCTATCTACCACGGGGGAGCCAAGTAATTGACTCAGGTAAAACATAAATTATCTCTCAGTACGAACGTCCGGCTGAGCCACCACATAGGAGTAATCCGCGTGACCTGCACCGTCAAGTGCCGTGATATCGGCTTCTTGTTGGCGTTCCCGTCTGAGACGCACACAGGCACCAACGAAATCGCGGAACAAGGGATGCGGACGATTTGGGCGGCTCTTGAATTCCGGGTGGAACTGCGAAGCCACGAACCAGGGGTGGTTTGCCAGTTCCATTATCTCGACAAGGCTATTATCAGCAGAACGCCCACTAACGATCATGCCGTTCGCTTCCATGCGTTTACGGTACTCGTTATTGAATTCATAGCGATGGCGGTGCCGTTCAAAGACGATGGGTTCGTTGTAAGCCGAGTAGGTTTTCGTGCCAGCCGTCAAACAGCAAACCCAGTTGCCCAGGCGCATGGTGCCGCCCTTGTCCGCCAACTGGCGTTGCGCTACCATCAAGTCAATGACAGGATCGGTGCATTGCGGGTCAAATTCGGTGCTATTGGCACCAGGGAGACCCAGCACATTACGCGCAAACTCGATCACCGCGACCTGCATGCCCAGGCAGAGACCGAGGTACGGAATATTCATGCGACGGGCGAAGTTCGCGGCCTTTATCTTGCCTTCGATGCCACGCGACCCAAAGCCACCTGGTACCACGATGCCATCTACATCTTCCAGCACCTCTGTATAGCCTTCCCCCATCTTCTCCAATGCTTCCGAGTTAATCCACTTGATACGTACATCTACATCATGGAACCAACCGGCATGGCGCAGTGACTCGGCGACCGACAGGTACGCATCGTGCAAATCAACATATTTACCAACCAGACCAATGGTTATTTCCGGGCGCGGACGCTTTATCGTCGCAACCAGTTCACGCCACTCCTCCATGTGCGGCTCGTGTTCTGCCAGTCCAAGCTCCTGCACCAAAAATTCGCCCAGGCCGGCCTCTTCAAGAGTCAGAGGCACTTCATAAATGGTTTCCGCGGTGTGCAGAGGAATAACGGCACGCTCTTCAAGATTGCAGAAGAGAGCAATTTTTTCGCGCAATTCGTCGCTCACGGGATAATCTGAGCGGCAGAGGATAACATCGGGTTGGATACCGACGCGCAAGAGTTCTTTGACGCTATGTTGTGTCGGTTTTGTCTTGAGTTCTTTGGAAGCACCAATATACGGCAGTAAGGTAACGTGCAAGTAAAGAACATTCGAGCGGCCAACGTCTTTGCGCATCTGGCGAATGGCCTCTAAAAATGGTTCACCTTCAATATCGCCAACAGTGCCACCAACTTCAACAATGACCACATCTGCGTCGGAACGCCGTGCCACGGCGTGCATACGGTCCTTGATCTCATTGGTGATATGTGGAATGACCTGAATAGTGCCGCCGAGGTATTCGCCGCGCCGCTCTTTGCCAATGACGGCGGCATACACCTGCCCGGTCGTCACGTTGTTGGCCTGATACGCGGGTTCATCGGTGAAACGCTCGTAGTGGCCCAGATCAAGATCGGTCTCAGCACCATCATCGGTGACAAAGACCTCGCCGTGTTGATAGGGAGACATCGTACCCGGATCAACATTGATATATGGATCTAACTTCATCAGTGAAACGGAGACTCCACGGTTCTTGAGGAGACGCCCTAACGAGGCAACGCTAATACCCTTACCCACAGATGACGCCACACCACCAGTGACGAAAATGAATTTTGACATAAAATCCTCCTTTTACCCGGAGTCATGTTGACCGACGAGCTTAACCGCGCTGTGATAAGATAACGACGTGCATTTCTACCGGTAAATTATTCCGTGTGACAACAACTTTCGGTTGTGCGTTGATAGTTTCGACTCCCATCTCACGACAGAATTTGTCCAGTGGGTCGAGGGTATCACGCTCACCTTCCAATGCCGAAGTGCGATAATGCATAGGAATGACCATACGCGGCTCTACTTGACTGATCACCTCCGCCGCCTGTGTCGCGTTAAGGGTGTTGTGACCGCCAATGGGTATGAACAGCACATCGGCATCAGCGGCCTCTTCCAACTGTTCTTCTTGCAATGTATGGCCCAGGTCTCCGAGGTGGCAAAGTACGAGATCATCCATGTGGATCACATAGATGGTATTGCGCCCATGTTCCTTCCCATGCCTGTCGTCGTGATAGGCGGCAACGCCGGTAATCAAGACATCGCTAATCTCATACTCGCCTGGCCCCTGTACAATATAGGGATTGCCACCCACTCCCTGAGCATAATTATGCCCGGCATGGTTGTGACTGATGGTGACGATAGGGGCATTGAGCTTGCCCAGCGAGTGGTCTGGCTGAGGAGAGAACGGGTCAGTAATCAAGGTTACATTTTTGCCACGTAACTGGAAACAAGAGTGGCCTAACCAGGTAATTTCCATTTGTTACATATTCGCTTTTCTCATAAGTTCGGGCGGGGACCAATTTGTGTCCTCGCCCGAATATTATTGTACCACAGGAATAGGTGTTCGACAAGGGCATAGCCAAAAGGAATAGAGGTCGCTTTCTCTTTATGCATGCAACTGCGTTACACGCATAAAGAGAAAGCGACCTCTATTTATTACTCGTTATGCCGTCTCAACATTGGGGCCAGTGGCTGCCGAACCCTGCGCGGGTGCGGACTGAGAGGCAGAGGGAGTTTCTTCCGCGAAATCGCCCTCCTGGGCAGCTCGCTTGAAGGTATAGTAGGCGGAGTTGGCGGTTAGCGGCTGGATACCGACCAGTTCCCATCCTTCTCTCCCTAGTGTATTCATGTACCGGCGTGCAAAAGTGCTGCGCCGCTCATTTCCGATCAGCGTCTCAAGACCTTCGCATGAAATCCGTCCACGATAGTCAATATAGACTACCTTATAGGCCCATTGTGCCATTGTCATTGCTCCTTTTTGGGCGCGATAAATCGGGCTCCTACATCGGGTGCTATCAATTGCGCCCCTACGGTCATTCACAAGGATTCGTTATTATTTGGGCTACCTGTGGATAGAAACCTCAATGACATATCCGATGCCATCGCTTGTCGCTCCGCTGCAAAACATCCTGCCTCGCACGCAGACGCACAGCAGACCGGCGAAACAACAGGTACCGCGCCGGGTTCCACATTCAACGCGGCTCCTCTCGCAGGTTCTCTATCCACAGGTTCCTCTGCACAATAGTAGTATAGCCGCGTTTGCTTTACTCCACACCGCCATTTTCACCAGTTTTTCGAGCAGATACAATGGCCTGGAAACTACCTGTCTATTTCTACAGGTATCCAGCCCTACCTCCGCTCTTTTTCCTCTCGACGGGCTTGCAAGTAAGCCATTAACAGTGAGCCGAGTAGGAAAGTGAGTAGCACTATCTCCATTGTGCTGAATGTCTTTTTCTTTTGCATCTTCAATCCTCTCTGGAAGCCCTTTCAGGCTCCTATCTCTCATGCTGTCAACCGCTTTGACAGCAAACTTGACAGCAAAACAACTCACGAACGCTTAAAAATGTTCTCCATTTTTTCAACGACTTCCCGCCGTTGCTCTGGCAGCACACTCTGATAGATATCGGCGGTAATTGCCACCGAATTATGCCCCAGCAGTTCTGACACGACTTTTAAGTCCACTTTCGCGACAAGCAGGATCGTCGCCACACTATGACGCAGGTCATGAAAGCGCACATCCGGTAAACCCGTCTTTTTCAACAGCTTCTTAAACAGCACGCCCATATGGTCAGGGTCAAAGTAATTCCCATACGTATTGCAGAAGACGAGCCCCTTTTCCTGCCACCTGTCACCCGCTTTCACCCGCACCTGTTGCTGTCTTTCCCGATGCTCTTTCAACGACTCCAATACAACGTTCGGAAGCGCAATCTTGCGCCGACCCGCTTTCGATTTCGGCTCTTTCTCAATATACCCTACTCCATCCATCCGCGCAACATTGCGCCGAACGTGTAATACTCCCGTCTCAAAATCTATATCACTCCACCGGAGCGACACCAGTTCACCTCGCCTTATCCCTGTTGTCAGAGCCACCAGAAGCAATGTATCCAGACGAGAACCACGTGCAGCCTCTAATAGCTTACGGGCCTGTTCTTCCGTCAGCACTTCCCCTTCGTACCGTTCAACGCTTGGAAGCTCTACCAGACTTGCCACATTGCGCCCGACCAATCCCCACTTGACGGCATTCGTTAATGCGCTGCTCAATACCGAGTGAATAAGCGCAAGCATTTTAGGCTTCAATTTCTTTTGCTTTTCCGCGAAAAACGCTTGAAGCTGCTCGACTGAAAGCTTCTGAAGCTTGACATGCCCCAGAGCAGGGATAAGATGGCACTTCACCACAGAGCGATACCCATTATACGTATTCGGTCTCTTCGTCAGCTTTATCACCTGCTCTATCCACTTCTCCAGATACGTCCCAAGTGTTTGCTCAGGCCCGATTGATAACACCCCCTGTTGCTGCTCGTGGAGTGCCGCCTTCAACTTGTCCTGAACTTCCTTGCGCGTATCGCCATAAAACGTCTTCCGTTTCCGGTTCTCTAACGTGACAGCCGCAACCCAGCGGCCATCTTTCCGTTGATAAATGGAACCTTCACCATGCCCACGACGTGCCATTAGACCCCTCCCGTACACCTGATTCTATGCGCTTTGCCCCATACGCCGCTCGACCCATTTTTGCAGCGAGACAACAGAGACCCGCACCGACCGACCGAAACGAATTACCGGCAAACCTTCGACCGCGATCAGTTGGTACACTTTCGCTCGACTCAGATGAAGCGATAGCGCGACCTCTGGAATACTGAGCAACAATGGTTGTACTTTTGTCTCTTGCTTCTGTTTTGCCATAAACCCACCACACTTTCCAAAAAAACTCGCTGTTTAAACAGCGAGTTCATACCGACGCCTCAACACCAAACTTTGTCTGCTTGCGCAGCACTTCCATGCCGAAATGCAATTCCTTGCGATCAAGATAGGCTTGACCCGCTTGCGCAAACCACTGTAAAAAATCCGACAGGTCACTATCCCACAGAGCAACGCCGGAATCTGCAATAAACTCCTCCCCGACCCACGAAGCCAATGAAGTTGCATAGCCAATCATGGCCTCAATGCCCTTATCAATGTTGCGCTCACGCCACCGCTTGCGCACCATCTTGCCAAAGTGTTCCGGTTGCTCTGCCGGTTCAGAAAATGCCCTTTGTATGACTTGCCATGCTGGATGTGTCGGCCACCGTGTCCGGTTCTTATCGCGTTCCTCACTCGGCACGACACAGCGTAACCAGCCATCGGGTATGCCTTGTTCGTCGCCACCGACATGACCCGCCGCATATGCCCACAGGAGCGGCAGCCGCCCAGGCAATTCATACACGTCCTCAATACCGTGAAACACCCCTCTTGTTCCAGTTCGTGTAACACTTCACGCTTAAACTTGAACTCAACCCGCCACACCGAGCCTTCTGTTGTTTCATCCCATCCTCGACTACGCCACAGATCATTGAACCACTCCTTGCCAGAGTGCTGTATCTCGCGTGTCTTGTCGTAAATGGTACAGGACATCGCCCCTCGTTTGGAGAAATCAAAACCCGAACTATGCAAACCATAGGCATACTTCTCTGCTTTCGCATCAAAGCCCCAATCCGGTTCCAAATGCGTTCCCCGCTTACGGGAGCGTGACACGAAATCCCGTTGCTGGTTCAACTGCTCGACGCCTTGCCAGCCCACGATATCTGCACATAGATGCACTTCTGACAGTTGCAAGAACACCTCATCTTGCAAGATATCTCGGAGAAAAGTATGCACTGATGTTATCGCCTCAAGGGAGTTGTGACATGACCAGAGGTATTGCGCATTGAAGCGCACCGACGCGACCCCGTTCCACTTGCCACCCGACAGGTAGAGCGTGATATCCGGTGTTTTGAGCAGCCATTGCCATTGCCCACTACCCGCTCCATTGGGATGCATCAGCAATGCCGACCCATTGAATGTCCAGTCTGTTACCACTGGTTCACTGACTGCTTGCGCTGCCCGTTTCCACTCGTCAAGCTGTTCAGCAAGCGATGAAGCCATATCTTGCTTTATTGGCTTGCCATTATCGGTGTAGAACGCATTGATTACCAGCGTATCTATTCCCCGATTGACCACCCACGTTGAAGGAATCGCTATTTCATTTTCCATAGACCCACCTCACTTTCTCCTCAACCAATCATCATCGCTTTCATGAAAAGAGACAGATAAATCCTCTTGTAGCACTCTTCTCATCACTTTTCGTATTACCAAATACTAGCCGTATTCTTATGTGAACTGTACTTCAAACAATGAAAGCGATGAACCGAAATAGTAGCCAAAGGACATTGGAGAAACTGATGATATCAAAGAGTACATGCCTGGTGGAGAACCATCAAAAACCAGCTAGTAGTCGTAGGCATCAGTACAGGTATCATCGCTCATACTTGTATTTCTTCTCACTATATGGACTGATTAACGGAACTGGTTTCGGTGAATACTCCACTGTCACCGATTACGACGACATCACATGGTGTTACGAAACAGATCAATTATCAGGGAGGTAAAACCTTGTGGGATTGGCTTCAACTACTCGATTGTGCCACTGGCTTTAGCTTCTCATTGCATATCTCTTCAACCGTGCATCAATACTACGTACTGAACAAATCAGATAGCCTTAGACACAACGAAACTTATAGCAGACCGATCTGAATGGATGTGCAGTAGATATAGCAACGAAAAGCTCTTAGATCGTCTACAAATGCTGCATCTTGACCGTATGTCAGAGTCGTATTACTGGAACACAGCATTCACTTTGGCTCGTCTCCCACTGATGCAGTCAAAGAGTATAAGAATGTCGCACGAGTACGAACCATCACTCATTCTCTTTCAATTAGATGCAAGGCGTATTGGATATGTCTTCGCTTTCCTACCGTGAAGCTGGTCTGCATGTCGAACACTTCAGAGAGCATTGTCAGCTTGAAGCACGCCGACCTCAGTAATATCAATTTCAACGCATGCTTCTATTGCTCAGAGCCGATCTCAGAGGAGCCGACCTCAGAGGAGCCAACCTCAGAGGAGCCAACCTCAGGACGAAGCAGCAACCTCAGCGAAGCCAATCCTCTACAAGAGCCAACCTCAGCGAAGCCAACTTCATCAAAGCCAACCTCAGCGAAGCCAACCTCAGCTTGAGCCAACCTCAGACGATGCCAACCTCAGCGGAGCCGCACCTCATCAAAGACCGACTACTCCAGCGAAGCCGACTTCAGCTTGTAGCCGACCTCAGGGGAGCCAACGCTCAGACGAAGCCATATCCTCAGCGGAGCCAACCTCAGCAGGAGCCTATACCCTCAGCGAAGCCGACCTCAGGCCAAAAAGAGCCGACCTCGGCGAAGCCAACCTCAGCGGAGCCGACCTCGAGCGAAGCGCCAACCTGCAGACAGTGAAGCCAGACAGCAGCTTGGACTATACAGCATATATGAACATCCCAGGAGCAAATCAGCTGACAAGCGAAATCCGCTCATAGAATGACCATTAACAAGTAGCTCTACATCTGCTCTCGTTATATCTTTAAAACTGCTAGCACTTCTCATATACTCTACTCGCACCTTCAGTACCCGTATTTCATCAATTGCTTGCTCTTCCCCTCTTTGTATTTTATGGGGCGCGATATACTTGTTCCGCGCCCAGGGGGCGGGTTCGGGACGTGCGGGGACCCCTGCCCCGCACCGCGAACCCGCCCGGCCCCACCTTCCCACATGCCGCCACACCCCACCCCGCTTGCTAACGATGGGTGTGTGATGAGGGGAAGCGTGACAGCCATACCACGAAGGGCGAGAGATGTGCCGCCACAACCGCACCCATCCCCGACCGCCGTACCCCACCTTGCTCATTGTCCCTTCTCTCCTTTTCGCCAGAACGCCAGTTTTGCCAGCAGAGAGCGTTCCCGCTTGAGTGCAGCAAAACGTTCATGATCAGCGAAGCCACCAACTGGCAATGACACGTTTCGTCATCCCCTCGACACGCACATAACAGCAGCAAACTATAGCCCTTCCACAGCAAATCAGCAGCCCCATCGACACTGGCATCAGGAGCCACCAACGCTAATGGCTTGCCATTATCCTTGTAATTGGCGTTTGACAGCCCTCGTTCATGCGTATAGCGCGACCCCCACCGCGCTTGTAATGCGCTTTTATTCCAGTAGGGACGCCAGCGCGACCGAGCCGCATAGCGAATATCAATCAGCAGCATCGTTGGCAGTTGCATCAATTGCTCAACATCCTCAACAGCCGAAGGCGCAGCCGTTCCCACACGGTACAGTTCACCAAACGTTGTCACCCGTATCGCCAACCCAATGCTGTCCATGTGCCAGAGCCGACCAGTGCCACAACGAGACGAGAAACCATGAACGCGACCCATCGTCAGCCACACAGTACCAGCCATCATCGGTGTGAACCAGATGAGCCAGCCAACGCGACCCATCCACATCTACCACTTCGTAGGCATCCCCATCCTGAAACCCGTTCGTTGGTTCCAGAGGAATGAGCGAGGCTAATGGGGAGGGCAGAGCATGTAATCCTCTTGCTCGCTCACATCCTCATGGTTCATCATGCCGGTTGCTCCTTGCGTCCCTCAGCACGCTTTGCCAGATGCAGCACTTGCACCCCTGATGGCAGCGTTTCCACAGAGGCAATCACCACATTGACGTTCTTGCGACGAACCCGCTTGCCAGACGCCTTGACCGTTGTGGGTGCTTTACTCACCTGTTCAGGCACGCTTTCTTGCTCAGGAGCCGCCACCGGACACACAGCCGCTTGATAGCCTCGTATCTGCATCGCCACCGCAAAACGTGCCGGTTGACCATCGGCAGTCACATAGTACCAGCCCTTATAGCCGCCACTTTCCACCTGTACCCGTTGCCATCCCTTGCCAATGAAGAGTTCCAGGGTATCACCCACATGCAGCGTCACGACCTTATGCCCTTGCTGATTGACGACAGTATAGCCCTCAGACCCATAGCCGATGTAACCCTCATGTTCCATGTCCATGTTGCTCTCTCTTTCACTGAAAGAGAACGTCAAGGCTCACCACTGACGTTCTCTTCTGGCACACACTCACGCACTCCATTCACCGCTCAGATGAAGCCACCACCGGAGCTAAAGCCGAACTCAACCGCTCTCTCGCCCGACTATCACACACCTGTACCGCATTGGGCCCAACGCCAAGCATGGAAGCCACCGCCCCATGAGAACGCAGCTTGCACGGCCCCTCATCAAAGCCATAGCGCAACCGCACCACTTCCTGTTGCCGAGGCGTCAATGCCGTTGCCATCGCTTCCTGAATCATCGTACTCATCTGGGAAGCCCGTTCCACATCGGCTTGTACCTGAGCCTCGAATAAACTCACGAACGAGAGATGCTCAAGCGCATCCCCATCTTCCAGTAAGCCCTCTAAACTTTCGACCGAGCGGCGTTGTCGGTACTCCATGAGTTCCAACACCTTTTCAATGGAAAGCTGCATCGCTTCAGCAAGGTCATACACCGTCGGTTCTCGTCCGAGTGTTTCACCCAACTGGTAGGTCAACGTGTTCCAACTGTTTCACCAATGCCCGTGTGCGTTCCGAAATACGCACGATGCCATTGCGGTCACGCAAGGCATTCAACATCGCCCCACGAATATGGGCAAAGGCCAGCGCATTGAGGGAAGCCCCATCTATATCCTCATAGGCATCGAGCCGATCAAGTAAGGTCATGAGTCCGATACTGCCCTCATTGACCAGATCGAGCATCGTAAAACTGGTACTGCACTCGTAGCCAACGAACGTAGCCAGATGCACAATGACGGGTTGATAGGATTCGACCAGACGAGTCCGCGCATGTTTTGCCAATTGAAGCCGCCACTGATTTGGCACTGGTTGTTTGCGTTCGTACAGCCCCCGCTTGATACGCTCAATACATTGCGCTTCCTCTGCTCTATCCGCAAGCGTCATCCAGCGCACTTCCCGCATATATTGGTCTTGTGCCAGCAATGAAACGGCACGGTTCTGGTCTTGTTCATGCGCAGCGTGAAAAAATTCTGTCACGACCTGTTTCCTTTTCTTTCAGTTGCTTGACAGGCCAGGTCTCTTGCTCGTATCATGACAGGGAGAACCTGGCTGACCCACTCCAATGGCTTGCCAATAGGACTCACAACGCTGGCAGGTGTCTGATTCACACCCGCCAGCACCTCTAGTGGCTTGCCAATAGTCTACACATCCGCACGACGCAACGATAATTCGCCACCTCACCATCACTTCCATCCTACAGTCCGTGAGAGCCGCACATCGGTTCGTATCGCCACCTCACACATTCCCGACCGAAACCGATGCCGCTCTCTGACGACCTGTCTGCCTTGCAGTGGGACATGACTCCTGCAAGGGTATCTACTTCACGCCGAAGCGTTGAAGTACCATGCGCACGGTTGCCCGTTTCGCGTCTCTTCACACGCCGTTCCTTCCGAGACGCACGCGCTATTCGATTGTTCAAGTGCATAGCAACGATCAGTTTCGTTACTGTTCTCTGATGACAGTGTAAAGCAAATTCACTCCTCTTAACTCGTCACTCATCCTTGTTTTACCCATCAGTTATGAAGGATTTTTACCCGTCAGTTGTGAGGGGTATCATTATTAGGTATTCCAGATACCTAATAATGATATTATGCATCTCAGATACCTAATTGTCAAGGAGATGACAGAAAGGCTCATCGTGGTGTATAATTAGGTCACTAGAAAGCCTAAATCGAGTGGAGCCTTCAACATGCGGAACAACATAGATATCAATCGTGAGTATCTCCCGACCCCTCAAGCAGCACAACGGGCCATGTGACCAGATTGCATATTGCCCGTCTCCTGAGAAATAAAAAGCTTGAGGGTTTTCAACTGGGTCGAGAGTGGTTTGTCTATGTTGACTCATTGGAAAGATATCTCGTAAGCCCTCGAAAAACTGGCCCCAAAAAGAAAAAGCTGACTGATGAAAGTATGGAGACAGAGAAGAATGCCGAACACGCTCCTTCGAACTGAGCGACTCCGCCGAGGCTGGACACAGCGACAACTTGCGGATTTTGCTGCTATCTCACTTTCTACCGTGGAACGGGCCGAAAAGGGGGAAGCTATTCGGGTAGATTGTATTCAACGACTGTGTGAATGCCTCTCGAAAACATCGGAAGAACTCGGTTTGCTCAAGATAGACGTAAAAGTAGGAGAAAGTAAGAATAGCATGAAACAGCAACCTCAACCTCTCAACAGTGAAGAGAGAGATGGATGCTTTTCCTTTGGAGTACTGAAAACCACATGGAAAACGCTTGATGGAGATGGCAGAAGTATCTATTTACCACAGCACATTCGTTCTCATTACATTCCGTTTCCGCAGGAGCTACCTGAAGAGTTACAGATCAGGAGAAGCCAAATTCAGCAAGAGCAAGAGCAAAACAAAGCACAAGGTTTACCATCTTTCTGGAATGGCGAAATATACGCGCTAGACCGTTTCGTCATTGGACGTGATGCCAGCAATGAAGATATGACCCTTGATTTATGGTTTCGCCCATCGGACTATTACACATTCCTTGCGACAAATATGAGCCTCAAAGAACCAGCATTGCGGGAAAAGTATCTTGCTGACGTTGATTGGTATCAGACTGTTCCCTACTTTTCTCATTCCTTTGGTGTTTCTCTCTCAGTTGTCACTTCTGATGGATTTACCGTTTTTTCACAAAGAGGCAGAAACGTCGGAACCCGCCCACAGGTGTATGATACTGGTATTGTTGAAGGATTAAGCAGACCAATTGATCGCGGCACGACTGGAGAAGCACCAGATGTCTACCGTTGTGCCTGTCGTGGACTGGCTGAAGAGTTGGGATTGCACGAATCGGTAGATTTTTCTGTATCTGATATCACCTTCCTGAGCTTTGGCGTAGATACACGCTACGCTCTTCGTGGGTTAACTGGCATGGTCAAAATCAAGAGGAGTATCGAAAAACTCTTGCGCCTGTGGGATAATGGGGTCAAAGATAAATTTGAAAATCAGAAGCTCTTTCCTGTTCCCTTCACACCAAAAGACGTTGTTACCTTTGCCTATGCCCATCAGCCCTTTGCCCCTGGGCCAACCATCTATAATGCCTTAGTTCATGAATTTGGGCGTTCAATGGTCGAGGATGCATTTGACAGTGTAGCAATGCCGTAGCAACGCCGACCACATCCTACAAAAACGATGATACACAGCGTAGAATAAAACGGCCCGAGAAGAATTCTGAAGCAAATAAGGTAAAGGATTTTTTTTACCTATATTCCCTATTGCTATGTACCCATCAATACGTTAAACTAGGAAAATCACAAATTCACCCAACTGACATTACGATGGAGATAGCAAGGGAAAAGTATGAGTGAGGCATTATTACGCAGCTACTTGAAAAGTATTGAGCAAATCTACCGCCACGGAAACGCAACTGAACACAGCTACCGTTCAGACTTAAAAATCTTGCTAGAGGCACTTTCCCCCGGTATTACCGCTACGAATGAGCCAAAGCGCGTGAAATGCGGAGCGCCTGATTTTATCATTACCAACAAGCAAATTCCTCTTGGCTATATTGAAACAAAGATATTGGAGTTTCCCTCGATCATGTTGAACGCAGCGACCAGATGAAACGCTACCTGGGAAGCCTTGCGAACTTGATTCTCACTGATTACATCGAGTTTCGCTGGTACGTCTTAGGTCAGCATCGTATGACAGCACGACTTGCAAAAGTTGGAGCAAAAGGGAAATGGCAACCCGAACCAGACGGAATAGAGCAAGTTAGCAAGCTTCTACAAGGATTTTTCGTTACCCAGGCCCCAACTGTGAACAATCCAAAAGAACTGGCAACCCGTATGGCAGCCCTTGCACAGTTAATCCGCAACACTATCAGCCAGACATTTAAAAGCGAAGAAGGCGCAGGTTCACTCCATACCCAGATGGAAGGCTTTTGCCAGGTACTCCTTCCTGAACTTGACGCTGAACAGTTTGCCGACATGTACGCACAAACAATCTGCTATGGTCTCTTTGCCGCTCGATGTAATATCAAAAGCAGGAATAACTTTACTCGCGAACATGCCGCATACGACATCCCCAAAACCAACCCTTTTTTACGGAAAATGTTCGGCTATATCGCTGGCCCTGATCTTGATGAACGTATTGTGTGGGCAGTAGATGATTTAGCAGAAGTACTCAACCGTACCGACATGGAGGCTATCCTACACGATTTTGGCAAGCGCACCCGACAAGAAGACCCTGTAGTACATTTCTACGAGACATTTCTTGCAGCATATGATCCGAAATTGCGTGAAGCTTCGTGGTGTCTACTATACTCCTGAACCAGTTGTTTCCTATATCGTTCGTAGTGTAGATTATCTGCTCAAGCACGACTTTGATATACCTGATGGACTTGGCAGACGCAACCAAACTTAAAGCAACTAGTCCAGATGGAAAATACAGTTTAGAGACTCATAAAGTTCAGATACTTGACCCTGCCACTGGAACTGGTACATTCTTGCATAGCGTCGTCAGACCAAATTTACGAAACCTTTAAAGGCAATAAGGGCATGTGGTCGAGCTATGTCTCTGAACACCTGCTTCCCCGCTTGTTCGGTTTTGAAATCCTCATGGCACCGTATGCAGTTGCACACTTGAAATTGGGTTTACAACTTACGTGAAACAGGCTATGACTTTAAAAATAGTGAACGGCTAGGTGTCTATCTCACGAATACCTTAGAAGAAGAGTTTGAAGGTAGGAAGACTTCCTTTTGCTGAATGGCTGGTGGAAGAAGCTACTGCTGCAGGAAATGTAAAATATGATGCTCCTGTGATGGTAGTTATTAGGTAATCCACCTTATGCTGGACATTCGATGAACAAAGGACGTGGATTACTGAACTCATTGCACAATAAGAGCATGGTAACTACTTTGAGGTAGATGGCAAGCCATTTGGTGAACAGAAACCCGAAATGGCTTCAATAATGACTACATAAAATTTATTCGCTTTGCGCAATGGCGAATTGAACGAACTGGCTATGGCATATTAGCGTTCATTACTGACAATAGTTATCTTGATAATCCTACTTTTCGAGGTATGCGCCAAAGCCTGCTGCAAACCTTTGATGAGATTTACATTCTTGACTTGCATGGCAATAGCAAAAAGAAAGAGCGCAGCCCAGATGGAACAAAGGACGAAAATGTGTTCGATATTCACACAAGGCGTAGCTATTGGTATCTTTGTCAAACGGCAGAAAAGTATAAATGCACATCAAATGGCAACTAGTTTATCATGCAGACTTATGGGGACTTACGTGAGCTATTTGACGAACAGGGCAAATACCGACCATGATCGGAGGTAAATATTACTGGCTTACTGAACATGATATCATGACCACGGAATGGATAATACTCTTTAGCCTCAATCCCCTTATTATCTTTTTCTCTCCACAAAATGCAGATTTACAAGCTGAATATGAGCAAGGATGGAAGATAACTGAAATTATGCCATTCAATGTGTTAGGATTTCAAAA
This sequence comes from uncultured Chloroflexia bacterium, assembly GCA_963717105.1. GTDB lineage: Bacteria > Chloroflexota > Ktedonobacteria > Ktedonobacterales > Ktedonobacteraceae > DATGJV01. The sequence continues at coordinate 144,574 of CAVQVL010000001.1, read as the reverse complement.
CTCATCGAGATTATTTTGCTGTTGATTTTGACATAGGCGACTTTGCATCAACGCATCAGCAGATGCTTCAGAAATCTAGCATTTCAGATGACAGAGGTATGCAGAGAAATATAAGCTCACGAGATAAAAGCGATTGGAAACTTCGAAAGCCCGAAAACAGTTCTTGCAGCTAATGCAAGCCTGGAAACAACACTTCATTCCATGCTTGTATCGCCCATTTGATACGATATGGCTTATTTTCAGCACGAATATTGAATGGATCTGTCCACGCGATGAATTAAGGCATCATATGCTTGCAGTCCAATATAATTTCGCTTTGAGTACACACGGCAACAGTCGAAATGCAGAGCAGTGGCGATTTGTCGCTAGTAAGCAGAATCATTACCAACATTCTGCTATTTACATGAAGTGAAAGATGGTTCGAATATCTTTCCCTCTTTATCTTTATCCCAACCCTAAAACAGCAGTACTTATTTGACTCAGATGAACCTAACGCATCCTAGGAGGTCGCCGCCCTAATCTCAGCACCATCCTTTCATCGCTGACCTTCTCAAACAAACTCAACATGCAATTTATCCCCGATGGTAAAGGTAATCTACACGAAACCTTTGGACCAGAAGATATTTTTAATTATATATACGCAATTTTTCACTCTCCAACCTATCGTAAACGCTATGCCGAATTCCTAAAAATTGACTTTCCCCGTTTACCACTCACTTCAAACCATAATCTGTTTCAAGCATTATGCAAATTTGGCTAACGTCTTGTTACCTTGCATCTTATGGAACAATTTGCTAAAGACTTGCCAATGTATCCCATTGATGGCAATAACATGGTTGAGAAAATAGAATACCTTGTACCAGCAAACCAGCCAGAACAAGGACGTATCTATATCAACAAGACACAATATTTTGACAATGTACCGCAGAATGTATGGGAATTTCAAATTGGTGGTTATCAAGTCTGTCATAAATGGCTGAAAAACCGCAAAGGATCGTACTCTTTCATATGAAGACATCAGACATTATCAAAGAACTGTAGCAGCCTTAGCAGAGACCATCGAGCTAATGGAAAGAGATTGATGAGGCTATTGAAGAGCATGGAGGATGGCCTATTGAGTAATATAAGCAATTTTGACAAGATTCCTTGTACTAATAGCTTGCCAATGCTCAGTGATAATCAACAAGAAATGTAGCAACGGTGTAGCAACGCCGACGACACACTACGGAAAATATGATACACGGCGAATAATGAAACGGCCTGAGAAGCACGCTGAGGCACAGCATGAACAACGGTGAACGAACAAAATCGAATCCTGTTCTCGATATCCCTCTAACAGCTTGCCAGTAGGTTGTACTCGCTGACAGGTATCTGGCTCATACCCATCAAACAATCCCTACTGGCTTACTACCGTCAAAACATCCAGTCTCGACTGTGAGAGTTTTAACAGAAAAATTGACAGGAACAGAGATAAACAGAAGCAGATATCAGCGAATACAGCTAAACAACGTGAACGCACTCAAAAAGGCGTTCCATAGAACGAGTGAGAGTTCGTGTCACCTTTACTTTTCAGCGTTTAACAAGTAATATTGAAGAGGATGCCTGTCTCAAGGCAACCATTCCAGAGCGAAAACCATTCGCTGTTTTTCGCACAGAGCATCCCGCTTAACCAGAGGGAGAGTTAGGAAAGAGCCTTTTTATGAACTCGAAAATCTTTACTCGCTTGCTGTTCTTTCTCATGAGCTTCATATTCATGCTGGTAGGACTGATACAGCCATTACAGGGAGATGCCGCGACCAGCACCCAGGTTTATCACAGTGGCAAACCTGCGGCCAGGCACTCTATTCCTGCTAATCCCACAACGAATTTTGCCTACCATGGTGGACCAGTCATGGTGGGAACGGTGACCACTTACGCGATATTTTGGGAGCCGCCTGGCTGGTACGTCAGCCCGCGCTACAACAGCCTTATTCTCCAGTATTTCAACGATGTGGGCGGAACACCACTGTATCACAATCTCGAGCAATATCCCAACTCGCACGGCACACACCCGGTCACCTCTCTTCTTGGTGGCTCCTGGGTAGATACGCGGCCATATCCAACAAGCAACAATGAACTCCAGGAGACCGACATCCAGAACGAAGTAACGCACGCGATGCAAGTTAACGGCTGGTCACCGTCCATTCATAAAATGTTCTTTGTCTTCTCCACCAAAGGGGAGATCATGTGTTCTAACGCCAGTAATTATGGCTGCACATTTGTTGACGACCTCTGCGCCTGGCATAACTACATGGGTACCAATACCATTTACGCGGCCATGCCGTATACTGGTACCGATTTCAGTCTGTGTGGCGTACCCCACAGCCCAAATCATGATTTTGACGCCGATGGGACGATCAATCTGATTACGCATGAGCAGATGGAAGCGGAAACCGATCCGCTCTACACCGGCTGGTACGCAACAACGAACCCATACCACAGCGAAATCGGCGATGAATGCACCTGGCATTTCGGCCAACAGAACAAGTACGGTGGCGATGTCGTGTGGCATGGCGATCCGTATGAAGTGCAGCAAGAATGGGATAACGCCCAGAGCGCCTGCGTGTTGAAGGGGCCATAGTCGAAGAGAAGGAGCAATATCTTCAATCACTCTTTGCCAGTAGGTTGTACTCACTGACAGGTATCTGACTCATACCCACCAAACAATGCTTACTGGCTTGCTATTGCCCAAAAATCCGGTCTCGACTGTGAGAGTTTTGACAGGGATACAGACGAACAACAATGAACAGTAGTGAACTCAAGTAAACAATATAAACCCCCGCTACAAGCCAAGCCATAGCGTCAACGACGTTCCCAACACGTCACCTATAAGCCGTGATATAATCTTCAAGATATATTAGCAAGTCAGCATGACACGACCACAAGTAAGCAAGCAGCAACCCCAAATTGACAGCAAAACTGACAGCAAAGCCAATAGAAAACAGCACACAATGGTAGACATCAGCGAACAAAACGGCACGGAGTAAAAAACGCCGTGCCGCTCAACAGGCCAATGGAGAGGGATGCAGAAACCAGCCTTACGGCAGACTTCACAGTCTCCATTGTGCTGAATGTCTTTTTCTTTTGCATTGTTTTCTCTTTTCTAGATTTACTATTCTACCGCACCCACAACTCCTGACCAGTCCCATAGGTATATTTCAAGTGAAAATGTTGCGCCACCCAGGCGTGGAAGGGCGCGACATCGGGCAAGGTCAGGCGGTTCGTAAAGAACAGCACGGCGTGGACATCCGGCTGCGACGCCTCGCTTTCCAACTGTTGCAGCGTGAGATAGCCGCTATCAATACGCACGGTTGACGTATCCACCAACAACGGCGGTGTACTGCGGTTCGCAAGGGCGGCGACAAATTGTGCATCCGTAATCACGAGCTGATCGGGCGCAATGCTATTGCGCAAATCGGTCGCGACTCGTGACTCCAATAGGGTATAGGTGCTGGTACTTTGCCGGGCTGTACTATTATAGTATGTGAGATCCTGTCTCACGTTGACACCCGCCGCAACCAGTATGAGCAACAACGCCAGCACGGGTACAATTTTTGCTACCAACACATTCACTCCCTCCACCGTAGGCAGACCCTGCAGACCTAGTACGGCCAGACCTATCAGAGGTGGTACAAGCGCAATGAGATGGCGATAGAAAAGCGGCGTGGTAATCCAGAGCAGGTATAACGATACCAGCAACCACGCGAGCAGCGGCACAACTTTCCAATTCCAACGTAACAGTGCAACCAATGTCCCTAAAAATGCGGCGATAATCAGTACTAAGTAAGATCGCATAAACGCCAGCAAGTATTGTTCTTTTAAGCTAACCATGCCTGGTTGACGAGCAAAAATGGCACCTGCATGAGTATGGAATGTCACCACGCCCTGAAGCAGGTCATGAAATGAACCGATAAAAGGCACGATGAAGATAGCAAATGTGACAATGCAAGCAATCGCACCTACGACCATAGCACGCACGCTGGCGAAAGTTGTACCCGGTTGCTTGCGCCAGACCTGCCAGAGACGGGCCAGCATCAGCAGTCCGATTGGTACCAGACAGGAAAAAGCCAGTAGTTTGCACAGTATGCCGAGCGACAGTGTGACGCCGCAGACGATGGCATAGAGGAAACCCTTTGCTCCTTCGGGATTATCCCACCAGAGATACGCCGCACCAACAGTAAGCAGCGAGAAAGCGGCAGATGATACCTCGGCCTGGATCGTCTGTGATTGCGCAAGATAGATGGGACTCACAATCACCAGTAACAATGCCAGAACAGCTCCTACGCGCCCACTCAACGACTTACCGAGAAAGTATGCTCCGAGAAGACCAAAGAGCGATACCAGAGCGATACCGAACCGCGCAGACCAGAGCGTACCGCCAAAAATGGCAAAGAATGGGTAGGTTGAAAGCAAAAAAAACGGCGGCTGCGAATAGAAAATCTGGTGATACAACGCAAACCCAGCACTCATCGCTCGCAGCGACTGCCAGTAGACGCCCTCATCATACCCATCGCGGTCAAAGGCAACGCCAAGCTGGTACAGACGCATCGCGACGGCAGCGACCACCAGGGCCAGGACAATGCTCCACAACACTACATTCTGCCACCGGGGATGCTCTACCCGCGCTACTTTGCCCGTATTCAGACGCTCATTCGAAATCGTGTTTGCAGCCATGTAAGTTTCTCATTTATGATAGCATCGAATTTGTGCCTATTATAAAGCATGTGTAAAGTAAATTTGGTTTCCGGCAAATCGCAGCCTCTTAATAGCACCAATTTGATATAATGTACATGCGCATGGTTCAATAGTATCACACATGCCAGAAGACACGAACAACACAAGGCTATAGATAGCTCAGCAAGCAATAGATGTAAGCGAAAGGCGGTAGAGAAAGCTTATGGACGGGACGATGAACAAATCTGATGGATCAGATAGAACAGGCTCACATATCTGGTTGCGTTATGCAACACAGTTCACGATGAATGGGCGCAGTGTGACCGTCGAAATGGGTATTCCTGTGCCGTTGGGCGCAAGCGCGGAGACACGCGAACGGCTGATTCGTGAAGCGGAAGAGGGTATGGAGCAGCTTTCCAACCACATTGAGGGGCGCGTTGGTTCGATGGTACAGCGTATCCAACAGGCTACTGCGACAAAGCAACCCGCGACAAGACCGGTGAATACATCAACATCTGCCACATCCGCACCTGAGCCGCCTGTACACCCGACTTCGCCAACATCTGCGCAACCCGCGCAACCCAGACCTATTCGTGACACCACTCCTGTACCCATCGCACAGGACAAAGATGTAACGGCGCCGCAGACGCACACAAATGTGGGAGCGAGTATGCCAAAAACGCCCACTACAAGTGATATGTCTGGCAGTCTCTCGTTGCCACAATTTATCCAGGTTATCAAGGAGTCACTTGGTTTGACGCCAAAACAGGCAATGGAATTGTTGCGAGTCAAGTCGCTCACAGGGCTAAATTTGCGCGATAAATTAGAGGAGTTGCAGTCTATCACATCCTCCGAAACGACAAATACTGTGGAACCGCCGCAGAAACCACGAGAGGACACTCCTTCCTCCAGAGGGGCCGAGCGAGCAGCCACGAAGACTGGCTCACGACCTCCAACGAGCCAACCAAAGGCACAATCTCCCATATCCAATATCGTACCAATTTCGAAGAAAGTGCCTTTTGAGGAGATTCCACACGCGGTCATCCGTGAAACGCCCGCCTCGTATCCCGCCTTCGACGAGGAGTTGGATGATGACGAAATCGATTTTGAAGATGAACCGGAGTATCCACATTTGGAGGAACACGAGCGCGAGATAGCCCAGGAGATACTGAAAAGACTGCAAGAAGCTCGCGGCTCCAGCGTCGCCAGTCCGTCACGTCTGACTGCGATGAACAATGTCATTGGCGGCCAAATCAGCGACGAGCAACTGCAACAGCTTATGCAAGGTATCTGGGGCGTGAACTCCGAGAAAAAGCTCAAAAACGATCAAGTGGAGGCACTGGTATACTGGGGCAAGGACGACAATTTTATCGAAGAGGCGGAACTGGTATTAGCCCTATTAGAGGAGGGTAACTATGCGCGTAGTGACCGGTGAGGCAAAGGGGCGCAAGCTCAAAGGGCCAAAAACAATTGGCACCCGCCCCATTATTGACCGCGTCAAAACGGCCCTCTTCGATATCCTCTCCTACCACGTCGAGGATGCTCGCTTCCTCGACCTCTTCGCTGGAACAGGCAGTGTGGGCATTGAGGCATTGAGTCGAGGCGCAGCATATGCAACATTCATCGAAATGAATTATAAAGTACTGAAACTGGTGCAGGAGAATTTGCAGATCACGCAACTGGCGAACCGCGCCGAGACACTTCACATGGACGCCTTCAAATTTCTGCAAAGCGCGGAACATACTGCCACATCGCGGCCAACGCTCTTACCATATGATATTATCTATGTAGCACCACCACAGTATCAGGAAATGGCGGCCCGTGCGTTGGGACTCCTCGATAGCTCATCACTACTAGCGGAAGATGGGTTGGTGATCATCCAGATTCATCCTAAAGAACGCTCCGCAGTCGCGACGGTGCCTTTAACTCGCCTGGTACAAACCGATGAACGTCGCTACGGCAGTACTATGCTCATGTTTTACAAGATACATAAGGAGATCCTTTTCGATGGCGATACAACTACAGAAGCCTGACTATATCATCGTTTATGTCACCGACATGCAACGCTCCACCGCGTTTTACCGCGATGTGCTGGGGCTACCCTTAAAATTCACCTCGCCCGGTTGGACAGAGTTTGCCACAGGTGCGACGACGGTTGCCCTGCACATGACGGGCGATGCCAAATTGCCGCCCATGCATGGTCGCCCACCGGCAGGCCAGGCCCATATCGGTTTTATCGTAGACGACATTTCATTGGTCTACGAGTCATTGAAGTCCCAGGATGTCTTCTTCTCACTGCCGCCGCAGAAACAGACCTCCGGCGTCACGCTGGCAGTGCTGCACGATCCTGATGGCCTGGGTATCACGATTCAGCAGCGATAGGAAGTATAGAGAAGTAACAGTATGCTCAATAATCCTGGTAGAAGCGGCAGCCGTTTCGCCTTTCTTGACGCCGGCGAGACGGCACGCCGCCTGGAAATTGACCGCGTAACGCTCGACCAGTGGGTACGCGATGGGCGGCTCAAAGCCTACAAAGGCGTCGGGCGCGACTCGTTTTTCAAAGTAGCTGAGATAGATGCCCTCTACAACTCGCTGCATCCCGAAGCCGCCCTCGCGCAAGCCGTCGCCGAAGACGAGCGAGAAAGCGCGAACGCCGCAAAGGGTCAACCGATGCAATTGACGGTGCGCAAAAAACAGGATCCACAGATGCGTGTCTACCTGCGCCTGCAAGCCGACGCCAAATGGTACGACACCTCCGAAGAAGATATTCTCATCTGGTTTCGCCAACTCGCCCCCGATGGCTACGAACGCAACAAAACCAACGCACAACATACAATTCAGAAGTTACAGTTTCTGGTGGGGCTGATTGAGGAGGTACAGAATAAGCAATAAAAATGCGGCGTTATCGCTAGCTGGTGCTTCGCACCAGCTAGCGATAACGCCGCATTTTTATTGCTTATTCTGTGATTGTAAATGAGGCTACCTCCATAATTTGCTAACAGTCATTTTATCAAACCTGTATAGAGTCAGGCAAACATGCCAACACATCCTCAACCGCCCCTACAATAATATCGGCACCGCGCTCCTGATAAACAGCAACTTCATCTTCGTGGACAAGCATCACAGCCAGTATATCTGGTTCACTTGCCTTCTTGATGGCACAATAGTTGAGAACGAGGTCATGGTCGTCGGCGGTGTCGCCGATGTAGAGGCCGCCGCCAGCGTGGACGGCTTTGATGGCGAGTTGCAGGGCGCGAGGATCGGGCTTCGGGGATTGGTCGGCGGAGATGACGACATCCCACCAGCGTTCACCGCTTCCGCCACTGTAGGCTGCCATGCGTTCGAGGGCGCTATCTACCTCCGGGCCAACGCGACCGGTAATCAGGCCGATGTGGCGTATGCCAGCGTGACGCAGTTGTGCAGGAAAATCGGGGGCGTAGAGCATCGTTTCGCGATGGACAAAACCGGGAGCAGTCAGGCAGATAGCGCGGGGCATGACCAAAGCGTTTTGTATACTCTGCGGCCCCCCAGTAATATTCGTGGTAGAGATCACCTATCACATCATAGTCGAGACGGGCACTGGCGGGAATCACGTCGTTGACCCACGTCGAGCCGCCGCGCCCCTCTTTGTTCGCGGCCCGCGAGAGCGCGGCCCATTTGTAGCTACTGCGTCCGGCGAGCGGCGTCCCTTTCCATTCGCGCAAACGGGCGGTGGCGAGCGAGGCCAGTAAGTAACACATGTCCCAGTCATTATTGTAGCCACCCGCCTGCTTGAAAGCGTTCACGTCTTCCAACGTAATCAGCGGTTTACCCTCGCTCTGTCCCCAAGCGAGGCCGTGAATTGTGCCGACCACATATTCGGCAACGGCGATATCGGTGGCACGAAATGAGTCTGTAGTGCGGATCAGCACACCGTCGACATCGAAAAAAATGGTATCGAAGGGTTGTGGAAAGCGCAAATCGGGCCGTTTCCAGATAGTTGATGCTTCCATGAATATGTTCTCTTTTCGTCAATATGTTTTCACAGGCGTAATCTAACACGCTTACCATGCTATTGTAACCGCAAAAATAAACACAACTCCTAAAATTGCGCAAGCCATACGTATATCTCACATTCTGCGCAGATAGCATTATTTTGTACTTACCTCAATCTTCACATCCATATCATTCTCGCCCAGCACATACAGTTGGTGCCAGCCTTCATTGGGAGTATCGAGCAAGGTCTGGCGTAGCAGTTTTGCGTGGTAGGGCATGACGGCATTCTCTACTTTGCGTTCGCGACTCTGGTTGCGTTCAAAGCAAATGGCTTCGGGAATGTTGAAGATGAGCAGGCAGGTATAATAGTTGTGCTGACGGGCGAGATCGAGCAGTTTGCGACGTGCCTCCGGATAGAGGGCGGTGCTGTCAACAACCGTGAAACGCTGCTGAAACAGGCGTTTGTGAATGATGTAATAGAGCAGATCGAAGGTGTCACGATTCAGGCCCTGGTTGGTGGCATCATCGCAGATGAGGGCGCGGCAGAAATCGGACGAGACGATCATAGTGGGCATAAAGCGTTGCGCGGCAAAGGTGCTTTTGCCCGAACAAGCGGGGCCACATAACACGAACAGTGTTCTCGATGGAACTTTTATGATCATAGGCATAGAGAGCTTCCTTGCATTGCTTATTGCTATATGTACGCGGCTTTGGTATAATGCTCATGCAGCATTGTGTATGGCGCGATGAGCCGCGCTTTACACGTATCATACACTATCTTGTCGTGGACGCCTACTGTATTGACCGTATTGCGCCCCTTTCTAAAGAACTCATATGTGTACAGACTGTATAGGCGATGCCTACTTGTACACATGCATTCATGAACACAGGTTTCGAGTTCCACGTATCGGCTGTTCTTTCCCACCAAACGTTAGCAACTCGAAACATCTGTATATATCTTGAGGAGATGGCCGTGTCTGTTGATATGAAATTTACAAGCACAGAAATTCGTGCGCAATTCCTGGACTTTTTTGCCAGCAAGGGACATACGAAAATGCCCAGTTCGTCCCTGATTCCACGCAATGACCCGACGGTTCTGTTGACCACCGCTGGAATGCAACAAATGATCCCCTACTTTCTGGGGCGCGAGACGCCACCTGCACTGCGGCTGACCTCGGCACAAAAATGCTTCCGCACAACTGATATTGATATCGTCGGCAATGAACGCACGCTGACTTTCTTTGAAATGCTCGGCAATTTCTCCGTGGGCGACTACTTCAAGCGTGATGCCATCGCCTTCGCCTGGGAACTCTTGACCCAGGTCTTCATGTTGCCCGCCAACCTTTTGCACCCAACTGTTCACCCGGAAGATGATGAAGCTCCTCGCTGGTGGAACGAGATCGCTGGCTATCCCGACGAGGCAATTGTGCGTCTGGAAGACAACTGGTGGGGACCGCCAGGAAACTCCGGCCCTTGCGGCCCCGACTCGGAGATTTACTATGACCGTGGCATCGAACACGGCTGCGGCAGAGCCGATTGCAAACCCGGCTGCGACTGCGAACGCTTCCTGGAAATCTGGAACCTCGTCTTCATGCAGTTCTTTCAAGACCTGGATGGCAAGCGCACACCTCTGCCTAAGAAAAACATTGATACAGGCCTCGGTCTGGAACGCCTGACAATGGTATTACAGGGCAAAGAATCGGTCTTTGATACGGATATATTCCGCGCCATCATTGACCGCTTCGCCGCGCTCGCCAACACTGAGTACGGGCAAAACGAGCAGGCCGATACCTCCCTGCGCGTGATCGCCGACCACGGTCGCGCACTGGTCTTCCTTGCCGCCGACGGCGTACTGCCGGGCAACGAGGGACGCGGCTACATCTTCCGCCGCCTGTTGCGCCGCGCTGTGCGACATGGCAAGTTGCTGGGACTGGACAAACCGTTCCTCTCGGAAGCGGCGGATACCGTCATTCAATCTGATGAAGGATCATTATGTCGAGTTGGGTCTACAACGAGACCGCATCGTCGAGATTTTGAGCCTCGAAGAAAAGAAGTTTAACCAGACACTCAACGCCGGTCTGTCGCTGCTCACCAATTTGATCGAGGATTTGAAAGCGCAAGATAAAACGGTCATCCCCGGCGATGATGTCTTCAAACTCTACGACACGCACGGCTTCCCGCTGGAACTGACCCAGGAAGTGGCTGCCGAGCACGAGTTGACGGTGGATACCCCCGCCTTTACACAGGCGATGGAACGCCAGCAGGAGCGTAGCCGTCGCACAGCGACCTTCGCGCAGGGGCAGGATGACCTCGCCTTGACGGAACTGCTCAAACGTCTCGGCCCGACCGAGTTTTCGGGCTACGATGGTATCACCGGCAGTAGCAAGATTGTAGGGTTGGTGGTAGATGGGCAGGAGGTGGAAAGTATCAGTGCCCCGCAAGAGGCACGGGTCTTGCTCGATGTCACGCCGTTCTATGCAGAAAGTGGCGGACAGATTGGCGACAGGGGCGATATCACCGGGCCACTGGGCGTCTTCTCGGTCAATGATACGCGCCGCCCACTCAAGGGGTTGATTGTTCACTACGGACAACTTACCGAGGGCTACATGCGCGTCGGTGAGAGCGTGCAGGCAAACGTGGTTGGACAACGCCGTGAGGATACCATGCGTAACCACAGCGCGACCCACCTGCTGCACAAAGCCTTGCGCGACCTGATCGGCCCATCAGTGGAGCAGCGTGGCTCATTGGTCGAGCCGGAGCGTTTGCGCTTCGATTTCACCTGTCCGCGTCCACTCACACCTGCGGAACTGGCACAGATTGATGAGCAGATCAATCGGTGGATTCGCGCTGATTTGCCCGTTCATACTACTATCATGCCTTTGCAAGAGGCGTTGACGACGGGCGCAATGGCACTCTTCGGCGAGAAGTATGATGAGTTTGTGCGCGTCGTCTCGATGGGCAGCAGCACAGAATTGTGCGGAGGCACCCACGTCAGGGCATCCGGCCAGATTGGTTTGTACATTACCACGCAAGAAACTAGCATCGCCGCTGGTATTCGCCGTATCGAAGCGTTGACTGGACGCGGAGCAGAAGCCTACCTGCGGCATCGTAATAACCTGCTCGAGGGCGTAGCGACAACGCTCTCGACACAGGCCGATACGTTGCCAGCGCGAGCGGAGCAACTTGTACAGGAGCTTGCACAGGCTCGTCGCCAGATTGCGCACTTCCAGCGTAACGAGGCGCAACAAGAAGCTGAACTGGTAGCGCAGCGAGCGCAGGATGTAGCAGGCGTCAAAGTTGTCGCCGCCAGCGTAAATGCGCCAGACGACAAAGTTTTGCGCGAAATGGGCGATATGATACGAGCCAGCCTGAGTCCTTGCGGCGTCGTTGTACTGGCAAGTAACTTCGCCGATCGCATCGGTATTCAGGTCAACGTGGATGCAACCTTGACCAAACGAGGACTGAACGCGGGTAAAATTGCCAACATGGTTGGCGAACGACTTGGTGGCCGGGGCGGCGGACGACCTGAATCGGCGCAAGGTGGCGGGAAGAACAAAGCTGAACTGGGTGCCGCACTTGATGCCGTAGCACCGTTCGTGAGAAATACGATCAAGTGATTTTGCCAGGTATGTGACTTTTGTGCTATAACATACACGAGATGCATCAGTTGAGCAGTGAGAGAGGGTAGATTATACAGTATGTTATCTACCCATAGTTGGGAAAAAATACGCATGAAGAATCTCTTTCAGAGTCTACGTAGCCTCTTTCCGAGGAGACCAGAAGAGAACGGATATTATGATAACCAGCAAGACGCTTATGATGAAGGTGCTGGTGGGGACGATTCGCGTCAACTCTTCACTGCGCTCGACATCGGCACCGCCTATGCGAAGGCAATCATCGTTGAAGTACACGAGGATCAAGCGGTTGTGCTGGGTGTTGGGCGTCACCAGCAGAGTTATGCCCACATGTCAGATGGCATCGTTACCGACATTTCGGGGGTGATCGCCAACTGTAATGAGGCACTCATCAAAGCAGAAAAATCGGCGGGCGGCGTTGTTGCGCCTTCCGCCGTAATTGGTATCGCGGGTGAACTGGTCAAGGGCAGTTCGTATACCATTAATAAAGTGAGACAGCAACCGACGAAACCGATTGCGCCAGAAGAATTAGAAGCCATGATTTCCAACGCACAGCAAAAGTTGTTGAAGAACGCCAAAGACCGCATCGCGGCTGAGACGGGTTATCAGAATATTGAAGTCCGTCTAACCAACGCGGCGGTTATTTCGGTGCGCATTGATGGACAATCGGTTTCTAACCCTATCGGCTTTCGCGGACGTCACTTCTCGCTCACACTCTTCAGTGCCTTCGCGCCATTGATGCAATTGGGGGCATTGGAAACGGTGGCACAGGGCTTAGACCTGACACTGAACACTATTGTTGCCGAGCCATATGCACTGGCGCGATGCCTCAGCACAAATGCCGGCTCCGATAGCGGCGCGATCTTCATTGATATCGGCGGCGGCACCACTGATATTGCACTCGTGCGCCAGGGCGGCATTGAGGAGACGCGCATGTTCGCCCTCGGCGGGCGCACCTTCACACGCCGCATCGCGACCAGCAAAGGTATCTCGTTGAAAGAAGCCGAGAAGCTCAAGGTAAGCTATAGTCTGGGCAACGTCAAACCACCCGATCGCGACGAGGTACAGGCGATTCTAGCTCCGGAATGCCAGACGTGGATGGATAGCGTAGAGCTATTGATCGAAGAGTTGGCGAAAAGCGAACTGCTACCACCGGCTATCTATATTGTCGGTGGGGGTGCGGCCTTACCCGATTTGATCCAGAAACTGGAAGCGTTCCCCTGGAAAGACCGGCTGCCGTTCGCCCGCCAACCGATTATCCAGATAGTCCAACCGGAGATGGTAGCAAGTATCTCTGATCCTGAAGGCTTACTAAAAAACGCGCAAGATATCACACCGATGGCCCTGGCTTACCAGGCAATTGAGCTACAAAATGAAAATAGCCTGCTGGAAAGGACTCTTTATCGGGTCATTCAGAATATGCGTATCTAATGCATGGTAAAGGCATGATATAATTGCAGAGAACTGACATAGAGGGGGGAAACCGGGCATATGGCTGACGAGCAAATCATTTATCTCAGTCCAGAAGAAGAACTTACGAATGTACGAGAACGACTGGAGCAAGTGCCAGCAAAGCGCATTGTTCTGATCATCCCGCAACAAACGCAGTTGCGCAGCCTCGTTGGGTGGCGTCTGCTCCGCTCTCGCGCCCGTGAATTAGGCAAGGACATCCTGATCATCAGTTCTGACCGCCAGATTCGTTCTGTAGTCAAGGCTGCCGGTTTTCGAGTCGCCGATTCGCTGGCAACGCCGCCTTCAAGCGGCAAATCGCGTTCAGATAGTCGCTCTGGTCGCAGCACCACGGGCAGCAAACCAACACCGCATCTCCGTGGCACCACGAATAAAGGGCCAGCCAACCAGCAGCCTGCTCAACAAAGCCCACGCCAACCCATCCAGCCGCTATCATCAATACCGCCGCTTGCACCGTTGCAGAACTATCCGCCTATAAGCGATATCAGTGATGTACCCACTATAGACTACGAGCTTGAGACAAACAAGCCGCGTGACAACGAGCCAACCACACGAGGCTCATCCTCAGTTGAGTCTCCGTCCACTTTCGATACAAGGAACCGGCAATTCGGTCCCAACTACGATTATCGGGTAGGTGAGGTAGACGGGATACCGCCCATTTTCCCCCTCGCGCCAGACACCGGCGAAGCTGACGAAGATGAACCCGACCTCTGGAATGAAGATATCGATCATGCGCAAAGCTTGCGCAACGCCGCGCAACAAGATAACGATGAGATGCTATCGCCGCAGAATGCTGCACCACCGACAGCAGCATCACAAGGCCAATACAACGCCCCTTTCGAGGATATGACTCGAGACCGCGACCCTTTGGCCTTCATAGATGATATCCCTTCATCGCCTTTGCCAGAGCAAAAAGGAGCTGCCCCTTTTGATGACCTCGATGAGGAGATGCCCGATATTAGCGATTACCCCACCGATGTCATCCCTGACGGTGATATTGAAGACCTCGGCGACCAGGGAAATATCGTGGAAAGCCCCCGCTCCTGGGCAGACATGCTGCAAGAAGACGAACGAGACACACAGGATGCACCGCGTGTCCATGGCGTGCGACCACGCAGCAGCCGCAATGGTGGCATGCAACCACCACCCCATGACGATTTTGACGACGAAGACGAGGATGAGCTGCCATCCATCTATGATCAGCCAACCCGCTTACAACCTCCGCCACCAGTAACACCGCAAAGCCCTGTTGTGCCACCACCTGCCACACCAAAGACAGGAAGCCGCACCTTCTCGGTTGCCCAGAACGAGCCGAGGCCCGTCTCGCTGCCACAAAAACGTCCCGCGCAAGCAGGGCAATCGCGCACAGCGCAACAAAAACAACAGAGACCGGCACTTACGCGCTCGCAACAATCAGCAATAAATGGGGCAAGAATCAGCCGCGCCAGCGTAGCTGGCACCCGTTCTGATAAAAGTAAAGCCGCCGCTCGCCCGAAGCGCAAGAGCAATGAGATAGTGATACCCATTGCTATCGTTATCCTGATTTTCCTGATCATCGGTGCCTTTGTCTATTTTGTGCCAACCGCCGATGTGACGGTGGGCATTCCGTTCAAAAACTATTCATCGCACATGACGCTCACTGCCGACGAAACCAGCACAAATAGCACACCTGGTACAGTACAGGCACAAACCCTTACTCACGATCTCAGTCTCTCCCAGAAAGGAACGCCAAGCGGCACCGCCTCCGTTGGCAACGCGCAAGCAACCGGCATCGTCAACTTTACCAACAAGAGTTCTCAATCGATCGAAATTCCCTACGGAATGCAGCTCTCGACCAACAGCGGCGTCAATTTTACCACCACGCTCGATGCAGTACTCTCGCCCGCCAATAGCCCCCATAGCCAGCTACCCGTCACCGTCCAGGCACAAAGCCAGGGTACTAGCGGCAATGTGCCGTCCAATACAATTGTGAACATCACACCGACTGGCCAGGCACTGCTAATCCAGTTCAATCCGCAGTTGACGTCTGGTAACATTTCAAGCGCACTGGCAATGGCGAATCCGCAACCCACCACTGGCGGAGGTGCTGGTAAAGCGACCGCCCTTTCAGTCGGCGATGTGAGTGCGCTGAAAGCAAAGCTCGACCAACAGCTACGGACACAATTAACTGCCTGGCTCGCGCAACAACTGCACGGTGATGATCAGGCAGGTAAGCCTGTTCTGCAAGAGACCATCAGCACAACGCCGCCGACCGTCGGCAGTGTTATCTCTAATGGCACTTTCTCGGAAACCATGAAACTGCATGCAACGGTGCTGGTTGTCCGAACGGTTGCGCTTCAATCGGCAGCATTCGCCACCATGAACAACTCCGTCAGCAAAGATAAGCGGTTCCCTGGTTATACACTCTACCAGCAGCAGCGATTGAAGATCACGCAAATCAAGAAGACGTCATCAACCGACGGTAGATCGCTGAAGCTAAGTTTCACGGCCACGGGGCAAATTATACCCAACGTCTCTGAAGAGCAAATACGCAGCCTGCTCGCGGGTAAAAGGGTAAGCGAAGTACAGGGTACACTGACTGGCTCCGGCGGTATATCCGGCATTGTCACCAGTTCAGCCGTTGTGCATCCCGGTTTCTTCCCGTGGCTCCCATTCTTGTCGAGTCATATCACTGTGCATATTGTGCCGGCCCAGCCACCAACGACACCACCGGTACACGCTACACCAACGCATACAAAGAAAAAATAACTCCGGCACTCCACTTTGTGTATTGCCATGAATAGAGCGCCATCTAATTGATAGTGAAACCATTCAAAACCGGGTGCTGGCTGGCAATTCCCAGTTTTGAATGGTCTCCTACCGTGAACAATCACAGCCAACTGATCGAGTCCGTCAACATAAAGGTCGCTGTCGCACGAATATCCTGTGACGATGCTCCAACCAACACTTCAAACTTCCCGGCTTCGGCGACCCATTCATGCGCCCTGTCATCGTAGTAGGCAAGTGCCTCACGTGCGATGGAGAGCGTCACAGTCTTGCACTCACCGGGCTCAAGATGGACCTTCGCGAAGGCCTTCAGTTCTTTTTCGGGACGCTGCAAGCTGGCCTGCTCGTCTCGCACATACAACTGTACTACTTCCTTGCCCGCACGCGGCCCCGTGTTGGTGACGTCGACTGAGACCTGCAAAGTGTCGCCCGGGTTGATCTCCTGGGTACTCAGCTGCAGTGGACTATAGCTGAAGGTCGTGTAAGAGAGGCCAAAGCCAAAGGGGAACAGTGGCGCGATCTGTTTCTTGTCGTAGTAGCGATAGCCGACGAAGAGCCCTTCCCCATAGTAGACCTTCCCGTTTTCCCCCGGAAAGTTGAGGTAAGCAGGGTTATCCTCCACGCGCACCGGAAAGGTCTGGGGCAATTTCCCAGAGGGAGTGACATCCCCAAAGAGGACGTCGGCAATAGCATTGCCGCACTCCTGACCGGGGTACCAGGCCTGCACGACCGCTGCTACCTTATTGAGCCAGGGCATGGTGATGGGCGAGCCAGTGTTGAGTACGACGATCGTGCGCGGGTTGGCCTCGGCCACCTGCTCGACCAGGATATTCTGTTTCCCAGGCAGTTCCATATCAGGCCGGTCAAAGCCTTCACTTTGCCACTCACCGCCAAAGCCCACACAGACGATGGCTACATCTGAAGCCGCCGCCAACCGTGCTGCACGCTCGATGGCGTCAGCGGGAACCGGTGGCAAGACTCCCAGGCGCACAGCGGCTAGCAGACCTGCCTCGGACCTGGCAAAGTCGAGCGTGAGCAGATACTGATGTCCGGCCTCCAGGAGAACGGTCGCCTGGACCTCCACACTGCCGAACCCAAAGTATTCCGTTCCAAGGGTCTGCCGCGTCCAGTTGTCGATCACCTCGCGCCCGTCAATCGACAGGCGACTGAGCCCCGCGCTGACCAGTCCAAAGGTGTAGGAGCCTGTCTCGGCAGGCGTGAAGCGACCACTCACACGAGCCGAAAACTGCTGCGGATCAACTCCTTCGGGAAGCTCAAACCACATGATATCGGCTGTTGACTGCGTCTCTCGACTGACAGGAGTGCCGCTGAGATTGCCGCTATTGAAGTACTCGACGGACAATCCATGCTCGCTTCCTTGTGTACCGGCCAGGAGCTGTTTGGTATCGAGTAAGGGCAGCAACCGGTAATTAGTGCAACCCTGTTCATAGCCCACGCGTACATGATCCCCAACCTTCGCCACAATACCCTCAAAGGGAGTCACCGCATAATGCGCGTTGACTTGTGCGCTGCCCCCACCGGTGGTCTTCGCCACCTGGGCGTTAGGGCCAATCACCGCTATAGACGTGAATTGTTGCGGCTCCAGTGGCAGGACCTGTCCTTCGTTCTTGAGCAGGACTATGCCCTCAGCAGCCACTTCACGCACCAGCGCACGACGCTCCGGTAGATCAATGGCCTGCTCAGGGCCGCTTTGCGGATGCTCAAAAAGGCCCACTTTGTCCAGCAGCAGCAGCAGGCGACGCACACTAGTATCAATCGTTGCCTGCGCCACCTCACCTCGCTCGACGGCGGCGAGCAGCTTTTCGCCGCGCAAGCGTGGAGTAGGCATCTCCAGATCAAGCCCCGCATTGACAGATGCAGCCGTACTCTTGACTGATTCAAACCAGTCAGATACCACCACGCCATCAAAGCTCCACTCGTCGCGCAGAATATCGGTCAACAGATATGGGCTTTCCGAGGCGGCAACACCATTTACTAGGTTATAGGCGGCCATGATGGTCCAGGGCTTTGCCTCGCGCACGGCAGCCTCAAAGGGCGGTAGATAGATCTCGCGCAGCACCCGTTCGCGCACCTCTGAACTGATACTGAAACGCTCGAACTCTTCGTCGTTACAGACATAGTGCTTGATCGAGGCCCCCACGCCTTCCCGCTGCAGGCCACTGATGTAGGCCACGGCTAGGCGAGCGGAGAGATAGGGGTCTTCGGAGAAGCATTCAAAGTTGCGCCCACCCAGCGGCGAACGCTGGATGTTGACGGTCGGACCCAACAACACCTGCGCCCCCTTCAATTTGGTCTCATCTGCCAGCGCCTGCCCGACACGTTCCACCAGGCCAGTGTTCCAGGTCGAGGCCAGCGAGATTCCTGCCGGGAAGCAGGTCGTCTTCACTCCACCGGTGAGGCTTCCGGCTCCACGAGCTCCATTGGGACCATCCGTCATTTTCAGGGAGGGAATACCCAAGCGCTCAACAGGAACGGTGTACCACATATTCGTGCCAGCCAGCATCGCTACTTTTTCCTGGAGGGACATCTGGCTGAGCAAGTCCTCTATACGCTTAGAAACAATGGGAGAGGCTATTATTGTACTCCTTTCACTACTGTAGGTTTGCAATTTAAACTAACAAAACTCATGTGAACCGATTTACCAGTCTTGACAAAACTATACTCGATATGAGATACTTTGTCAAGTGAATCGGTTCACATTTCTCAAAATTGGTGTTTCGTCTCCAGGAAAGGATATATGGCGGCAAAAAAACGCAAAGTATCTTCTCACACTTTTCCCACCATCACAGATGTCGCACGCAGGGCAGGCGTATCGCGCACGGCGGTTTCTTACGTCCTCAATGATAATGGACAACGCAACAAGCATGTGAGTGATAAAGCCCGTGCGAAAGTAGTGCAAGCGGTGGAAGAGTTGCATTTTCACCCGGATGCACTTGCCCGTGCGCTCAGCAAAGGGCATAGTGAAGAGATTGTCTTGATCATGGGTACAACCCTCACCTCGTTTGCAACGGAGTTCATTGCATCGCTCCAGCAGCAGGCCCTCATCTATGGGTATACACCTGTAATATACCTTAGTCAGGGCTTCTCAGCTGCGCAAAGAAGGAACCTGCATCAGACAATCTTTGCCCGTCGCCCAATCGGCATCATTTGCGGCCCTTTCGACTTCATGGCTGAAGATGTCGCTCTGGCACATGAGATGGGGATCAAGCATATCATCTTTCTCGGGTTCCACCCCGAACCGATCGAGCAAACCTCTTCCATCGTCTTTCCCAGCCAGGCGTTGGGATATCTTGCGGCCCAACACCTCATTGCACATGGTCATCACCATCTTGCCCTTGTACGTCCCGATGTTGCGATACAAGAAGAAGCGTTCTTACAACGGCTAGAAGGGATGAATGCAGCTATCGCTGAGACACCAGGAGTGAGCCTGGATATTTTACCGCTGCACCTCTCGTCTTCTGCGGCTCTTTCTCTCGTTGAAACCTCGCTATTGGGTCCTGATCGACCGACAGGCATCTACACCTTTAGCGATGAGTACGCAGTGATCCTGCTCGCTGCGCTGGCACGCTGTGGAATACGAGTGCCACAAGAGGTGGCTCTGGTTGGGACAGATAATTTGCCCATCGGGGAATTGGTCTGGCCATCGCTAACCTCCATCCGTTTTGACGCGCTCGATATTGGAAAGCGTGCGGTCGATCTGCTCCACGCGCTGCATCACGGCCTCCCCCTTTCGGAAGACCTCACTCGCGCACTTGTTCCGCAACTGATCCCCCGTCAATCGACTTGAGAGCAGGCCATCTTTCTCTTCAGATGAAGGTGATGATGTATGGAATTTGCAACTCTATCTCGATCCGTTTGCTGAACGCCTTCTGGACTGGTTTCACATTGCCGTCCTGAACACCCAGGATACAGATTCCTCTGTACCAATAGTCTAAAAATGTAGACAAAGCGGGCTCTTTTTCGTTAAAATCTTATAGATGCGGCAAAATACCGCGCAAGGGCACGAATGGGCATAGATATGTAGATATGGATATATGATAGCATGATTGACGGAATATGACACGATTGATGGCTCTGGACGTCGGGGAGGTTAGAATCGGCGTGGCCCTGAGTGACTCCATGCGACTACTTGCCTCTCCTTATACAACGTTGCACGTCTCTCGCGATGAGACGCAACTATGGAATGAACTGCAACGGCTGATCGAAGAGACTGAGGCAACTGGCCTCGTGATCGGTCTGCCTATCAGCATGGATGGGCAGATTCACGCACAAGGGGAACGCATACAGGCGTTTGCTCGACGCTTGCAACAGCACATGTCACTTCCAATTACATTCTGGGATGAGCGTCTTTCAACGGTTGAGGCGGAACGCTTGCTCATGGGACGAGGTGAAGATCAAGGGCAGGGGAAACACAGAGAACATAGAGAACAGCGCAGGAGACAGAGCAGTCAGGTTAGTCAAGGTGGGCAACGACGCTCACAGAAAAGGCGACGGCGAAATGAGCACGAGATTGATGCTCTCGCTGCCACCGTGATTTTACAGGAGTACCTGGATAATCAGCGCAACACAACAGGGGAACACATATGATGAAAACACGAGGATCACGCCTTGCCATTCTCTCGGTGCTTCTGCTCGGTCTGATCATCTTCGGCACCGTCTACTTTGTATGGAATACTGCGACAGCTATTTTTCAGCCGGTGAGCAGCCCACCGGGAACAACCATCCCGGTCCGCATCTATCCAGGCGAATCCACTGCCCAGATCGCCGACGATCTGCAAAACAAAGGACTCATTCGCAATGCGCTGGCTTTCCGCATCTGGGCACGTATCAAGGGCCTGGATACGCAACTGCAAGCGGGCGGATATAACCATCTGAACACGAGCATGACTATCAGCGACATCATCAATGAGCTACTCAATGCTCAACCAGACGTGCTGTATGTCTCCATACCAGAAGGTTGGCGCATCCAACAGATAGCGAAACAGTTCACCACGGCAGGTCTTGCCAAATTCAACGAGAATGATTTCCTATCGTATACGCTGCATCCTGCTACCTTTCCCGACTTCGGGAAGTATTCTATACTCAAACTCATCCCACATGGAGATAGTATGGAGGGTCTGCTGTTCCCCGCAACCTACGCCATTCCTGTAGATGGCGATGCCCGTGTTGTTGTGAATCAGATGCTCAGTGCCTTCGATGACTACGTGGCACAAAACAATCTTGTGGCAAAGGCACGGACACATAATCTGAACGAGTACCAGATGGTCATCCTGGCCTCGCTCGTACAACGCGAGATCAACAACGTCCAGGATGCTGGCGGCGTGGCAAGCGTCTACTGGAACCGCATCTATAAACCTGCCAATGGCACGGTAGGGTTGCTCCAGTCTGACCCATCTGTCGAATATGCTCGCGACTCAGAGACGCACCCATCAAAATATTGGACACCGCTCAACGATATTGGCGACAATATCGCCAAAGACAGTCCGTGGAATACCTATATCAACAAGGGGCTCCCTCCCACTCCCATCTGTAGCCCCGGATTGGCAACGCTTCAGGCAGCGGCGGCACCGCCAAGGACCAATTACGATTACTTCTTAGGCAAGCCGAGCGATGGGCGCATTGTATTCGCTTCCACACCAGCAGAATTCCAGCAGGATGTACAAAAATACCTGCAAAGCTAATTGAAAGAGTAAAAGAGTAACGCATGAACCCTATACACTTGGATCCTTTGCAGATTATTATCCTGGCATTGCTGCAAGGGGTCACAGAACTATTTCCTATTAGTAGTCTCGGACACACAGTGATCATCCCCGGACTGTTTCCGGGAATTTTCGGTAGCAACAGTAACAACCTTGTTACTGATCCGAACTTTCTTCCACTCATTGTCGCACTGCACCTCGGCACCAGCATCGCGCTAATTGCCTACTTCTGGCGCGACTGGCTACAGGTGATTTGCACACTGATCTATAGCATTAAAGAGGGTGAAGTGAAAACGGGAACGGAAGAGTGGGTCACATGGCTACTTATTATTGGCTCCATTCCGGCGGGATTGATAGGGGCAATTCTCGAAAGTCCACTCAAGGCACTGTTTGGTTCCCCACTCATTGCAGCTACTTTTCTCGTAGTAAATGGGTCGGTGCTTTTCCTCGGCGACCGTTTGCGTATGAGGTCGGAAGCGCAACTGAGTACACTCAGCCCGAAAGAGCGCGAGGCGCGGTTTCGCCCACTCTCCTCTCTTACCTGGAAAGAAGCAATCATTGTCGGCTGCGCCCAATCCCTCGCGCTCATTCCTGGTTTCTCGCGCTCCGGTGCTACGATGGTCGCAGGACTTGGCATTCGCATGAGCTATGAGGATGCAGCGCGTTACTCCTTCTTGTTGGGTGGACCTATTATCGGTGCGGCCGCTCTTCTGGAGATACCGCAACTGTTTAATCCGCTGCCCGCATTATCGACCCTGGGACTCATTTTTCTGGGTGTGGTGCTTTCGGGTATCGCCGCCTTCGTAAGTACAAAATTCCTGATGAAGTACTTTGAGACGGGTCGGCTCACGCCTTTCGCTATCTACTGTTGGGTCGCGGGCCTTTTGTCGCTGGTTGTCCTGATAGCCGTTCTGCACACAGGAAGCTAAACTACCCAAATTGGCTACATTGTCCCTTGATGTTGTGCTTGAGACAGCACATGCGTTTGATACAATGTAGGTGCTTTGGATGGCCCAAAGCACCATTTTATTTTAGAAGGGGTAGGTTGTTCTTGTATGAAGAATCCGATCGTTAATTACGTTCTCATCGGACTTGGCCTCGTTGCTCTTGCCGCTGCATTATGGTGGACTTTTGGTCCCCACCATCACAATTATCGTCAATGGTTTCTGTATGCCGCAGCGGTAGTTCTCATTGCCGGTGGTATCGTGGGCACGTTCGTTATCAAACCGAAAGCAACTACTGTCGTCGCGAAGTAGTTCTTGAACAAATTAAACACCGTTACTACAGAAGGAGTTTTTTCGCAGTGAATAAAATGACATTGTTCTTCGGCGCGATCGCTGCTGCCGTTGTTTGCATAGCGATAGCAATCTACTACGCTATTCCCCATATCCATCACGTTTTGACGTTCGGCAGAACACCTGCCGACCAACCACAAATGACACATATCGCGCTCTTCGCCGTTCTCGCGATTATCTGTGTGATTGCCGCGATGGTGACTCGCCCAAAGGCAAAAACGACCGCACCTTCTCGCTTCCGCTAATTTTCCGGGCGGATATGAAAAACCCGTAAGGGTCGGTTGACTGGCCCCTACGGGGTTCATATCCGTATTATTTTGTTACGTTAGCACTTCTCCCGCAATATGTGGATAGCCGCGTAAAAATTCTTCCGCGCTCATCGCCCTTTTACCTTCAAGTTGCAGGAGTTTTACAATCAAAAAACCTGCCCCCGTCACAATTGCCAGTACCGTATGACCAGCCTCCTCGCGAACGCTTACCGTTCCTGGCACTGCATCCGTATCCGGCTCCAGCGTTACAGCGTGCGCGGAAACAATCTTCAAGAGTTTGCCGCGCCAGTGAGTATAGGCACCCGGCCACGGAGTGTAGGCACGTACCATGCGAGCAATAACGGCGGCAGGACGCTCCCACTGGATTTCACCGTCCTCTTTACGCAACATATACGTATGGGTAGACTGCTGTTCGTCCTGCGGCTCCGGCGTTATCTCGCCAGAAATCCAGCGCGGCAACACCTCTACAAGTGCCCGCGCACCCAGATCAGCTAATTTCGAAGTCAGGCTACCCGTTGTATCATCTTCGCCAATGGGGATGCTGCGTTTGAGCAACATTGGACCAGTGTCAACACCGGCATCAATTAACATAATGGTAACGCCTGTCTCGCTGTCTCCCTGCAAAATCGCTTCGGAGATGGGCGAGACGCCACGATATTTGGGCAGCAACGAGGCGTGGACATTGAGCGTACCATAACGCGGCTGATCGAGAACGGGTTGCGGCAGGATTTGCCCGAAGGCCGCAACAATGTAGAGATCAGCATGATAGGCTGCCAATGCTTTACTATTCTCAGGACGCTTAAAAGAACCAGGTTGCCAGACAGGCAGACCATGCGCCAATGCTGCCTGCTTGACGGGCGAATAGACAATCTCCTGTCCTCGCCCAACCGGTTTATCCGGTCGCGTAACCACCGTGACTATCTCGTATCCTTCAGGCAACACCTTGCCTGGAGCAGACCCGTCAAGCAGTGCTTCCAGCGCGGGTACGGCAAACTGCGGCGTACCCATATAAATTATCCGTAACATCGTGTATTGAACCTCAACTTTATACTTGATTCTTCTCTCATATTAGCATATTCAGGCTATTGAGATACGCCAAAACGTAAAAATATAGTATACTTGGATAACGCCATACGGGGGTTTGGCAGTCTCACAAGGAGAGCATTTCAGCAAGATTAGTTTCTCACGTAAAGGCGGAAACATGTCATGGTTAGTCTAGCATTGCAACCACCGGGGAATATGGAATTGATCCCTACCATGTTGCTGCGAACGCCTCAACGTCAGCCTTATTCGTTCAGTTTTGACACGACAATACCGCCAGCTACCGGCACATTGACCATTGTACGGCGTGCCGACGAGGTCAATACACTACAACGTATACTGTATGAAGACCAGACCAGCGTCGTCACGCTGACCGGCTATCCCGGTGCAGGCAAATCCACGCTTGCCGCGCTCCTGTTCCAGCGATTACAGCTTGCCGCTCAGGCCGCTATGCCTGCGCCAAAACACTTTGTCTGGTTGCGTATCGGTGCCTTTAGCACCTTGCCCGATGTCATCGCGGCTATCCTGAGTCGCATCAACACTGTTCACGATCCCGCGCTTTTTTTACAAACGGCGGATCAGCAAATTACCACGCTGCTACGCATTTTGAGCCGTCCACAGGAGCCAGCTCTGATCGTCCTCGATGCTTTCGACCGCTTGTTACATCCGGAAACCAATGCAGGGTTAGCAGAACGCGGTGCTGTCCCACTCTTGCTTGAGCGACTGCAAACCGACCTGGGCGCGAGCCGCGTGGTACTCATCTGCCATCGTTCACCATACAATCTCCAGGAAACAGAGGCAGGTCGCGTCCGTTCCTATCTGATTTCGCGTATCAGCATTCCAGAAGGAGTCGCATTGCTGCAACAGCGCGGCGTGCAAGGAAGTTACGAGGAACTCTCGTTGCTCTGGCAACGCTGCGCGGGCCATGCCTACTCGCTGGTTCTGTTTAGCACGCTTCATAAGTTGAGTCGCTTCCCGTTGGGCTATTTTTTGCACTCGCCCGAAAGCCAGCCTCTCTGGAATGGGGAAGTGACTCCTAATCTTGTCGAGGCCATCTACCGCTTCCTCAATCCCATCCAGAGCACACTTTTACGCGCACTGAGCGTTTTTGCTGAACCAGCACCGCCGGAGGGCATTCAGGCAATCGTTACCGCCGAACGATTAACTATTGATATTGCTACAATTGAAAAGGAACTTCAATCGGCATTAGAGCTCTCACTCGTGCAGCAGACGGTGAACAGGCACAACGTTCAGTGTTATTGGCTTCATCCCATACTGCAACAGTATGTGCTTGAACACTATCTCAGCGGGATGAGGCAACAACAGTCTGAACGCATCTCTACATCACTGGGCGTGACTGGCCCGATTACGCCCTTCATAACCGAACTGGACGAAGAGGCTTCAGATATTGCGCTGGCCGCCACGCACATGCATGTGGCAGATTATTATCAGAAACAAACAGAAGATCAATACATACCACGAGAGAAGCGCACGAGCGTACAGGATATTGAGCCGATGCTATCCACTATCCACCATCTCTGCCAGGGTTGGCACTGGCAACAAGCCTGCGATATCCTCTTTCGCGAGGAACTTTATGAAAGTATGGTGCAGTGGGGCGCATGGAATACGCTGATCGGCCTCTACGCGAATATCTTACCACCGGCGGGCATGATAACGCGCCGTGATGAAGGGCTGGCATACAACCATCTTGGCCTGCTCTACGGACGAATTGGCGACCACCAGCGCAGTTATACGTACTACGAAAAGGCTCTCGCCCTGCAACGCAAAGTCGGCGATATCCACGGCGAAGCAACGTCGCTGACTAACGAGGGCGAACTCTTCCGCACAATGGGCGACATACCGCGTGCACGCGCAAATTTTGAACAGGTCCTGCGGCTAAATAATAGACTCCAGGACCCCCTTGTAGCAATTGTGGTACAGCACAATCTGGCTCTGCTTTATCACGCGGAGAAAAACTACGCTTTGGCCTTGCGTTGCTATCAGGATGCCTTGCTACTGGCAGAGTATGTACACGAGGGTTACAATAAGGGTACGATACTTACCAATATTGGCGTCCTGTTGTTTGAGCAAGGCTATCAGGCGGAGTCGCTGGCAATAATGCTCTACGTTCTCAAATCGCGAGAGCGTACACAGTATTACACTATTGATTTTATCCAGTCCTTCATAGAGTCGCTGGAACATAAGCTGGGGTTCGAAGCGTTTACTCGCGTACGGCAGGCGGCTCTAGGCATGCAGGAACAGGTAGTTACTCGACTCTTGATGACAGATATGCGACAATAGCAACAATAGCAACAATAGCAACAATGACAACCAAAGTAACAATACGCACGCATCTCTCGAAACGAAAGCGATGTTCTCATGTCCACAACGACCCCACGGCCTGATACCATACAGGACAATATAGGAACCGTTCCCTCAACCGTGGGACGAACCTTTCAGGGCTGGTTTCTCATAGGGATGGTTTTTGTCGCAGGGGCCTGTTCGCTCGCAGTCGAACTTACAGCTTCGCGCCTGCTCGCTCCCTATTTTGGCACATCGTTATTTGTCTGGGCTAACCTCATTGGCCTCATCTTGCTCTATCTCACTATCGGCTATTACATAGGTGGACGTGTCGCGGATCGCTACCCACGACCGGAGATTCTCTACTCGCTCACTACCATTGCCGCAATGTTGATCACGTGTATTCCCCTAATAGCGCATCCAATCCTCACCTGGTCGCTCACAATCTTTGGCGGCTTTGTCCCTGGCGACTTTTATGGCTCGCTTGTCGCTATACTCCTGCTGTTTACCCTACCTATGATCCTGCTCGGCTGCGTCTCACCTTACGCCATTCGCCTGCGAGTCGAACAGATCGGCAAAGCAGGTCGTACAGCCGGGCAGCTTTACGCCATCTCGACGGCGGGCAGCATCGTTGGCACGTTTTTACCTGTACTGGTTCTTATGCCCGATATCGGCACGAATCTTACATTCTTCGTGTTCGCTATCGCTCTGCTGGTCATGTCCACCATTGGTATGCTGACTAGCCGCGTTGGCAATATACACAACACACAAATCTGAAAAGGAGACATGAAACGATGAAACCACTCGATTTGAGCAACATGCGTGTTGTTGACCTCTCGCAAAACTGGGACATCCATACCCCCGGCTTCGCCACTTACGATGGGCCAACCATCAAATGGATCAAGCGCGTCGCCTTCGACAAAGGACGAAACACGCTATTTCATCAAACATCCCGGCCCTACCCGCGAATTCGTCAACTGGGTACTGGAACGCAAAATTTCCTGGTTCGCCATTGACGCCGGTTCAATGGATCACCCGATGAACACCGTTATTCGTAAAGTGCGCCCCGACCTGGCGGCAAAGTGCGCTCAGAAGCTTGGCAAGCCTCTGGAAGAAATCTGGCCCGAAGATGACCTGCAACTGATGCACTACGACATGTTTCCGCATGGCGTCTTCCACGTCGAGAATGCTGGTGGCATGATTGACGATGTGCTGGACCAGCGCGTCTGGATTGGCTGCTTTCCCTGGAAACCAACGGCGGCTTCGCCGCCGTTTGCCGTCTCGTCGCCTTCGTTGGAGAGTAGGGAGAGCGTACTGGTAATTCTTCACAAATCCAAATTTCATCCTCTACCATACTTGAAAAATCCTACTTTTATCATGTATAATTGAACTTGTTCGTGTAATACTTATATTGACAAATTCAGATATGGGAATATTGGCATTTCCCGTATTTCCTACGTCCTGGGGGCTAGAAGTAGGTTTCGTAGATGTCGTCAATTGTAGTGTAATTACCACAACGTCACCTCTGGCAAAATCTCTCGCGGGAGAAAGCCTTCTATTACCTGTATGATGAGACATGTCCTGTTTTGGAAAGGCAAAGCGCATGAGAAGCAATTTATCGCAGTCTCGGCATGGGCCAGAAACGAAACATCGTATCAGCACAATGTTGATCGCTTCGTTTCTTACTATTCTTTTCTGTAGTTTTCTTGTCGTCTTGAACCTTGCACATCGCAACAACACCGTAACGGCCAGCGCATCTACCAACACTAGCAATGCATCACCCCTGGCTAGCTCACAACTCAGTGTATACGTCGGTTCCGCCAATGGAGCCCTGGTCAAATTGAACGCGGCGAATGGGCAATTGGTCTGGCGATATGCAACAAAGGGGACAGCTATACCCGCCCCGGCCACTGTCGCGAATGGTGTTGTGTATGTTGGTGCGCAAGATGGTTCTGTCTATGCTTTAAACACAACGACTAAAGCGGTTCTGTGGCATTTTCAGACGCAGCAGGCTGTCTTATCATCGCCAACGGTCGCAAATGGCGTCGTCTACGTTGGCTCAAGTGATAGCTATCTTTACGCGCTTAAAGCTTCGGATGGCACGCAAATTTGGCGTAAATATATGGGACCAGCCAATGCTGCTAACATAGCCGTCTCCGTTGGCACTGCCGTTGTCAGCAATGGTGTTGTCTACGATAGCTCGTCTGATAATGTTATCCATAGCTACCTCTCCGCGCTCAAGGCCAGCGATGGCTCGCAGATCTGGCAAACTCCGGTAGCCAATCAACTCTTTACCAACCCCGTCGTTACGCAAGGCACCATCTACATAAATTCATCAGCCTTGCAACAACAGGGCGGCCCCGATATCAAAGATAGCTACGTCTATGCGTTTAACGCTGCCACTGGCACACAAATCTGGCGTTCCGACAAGATCGGCAACTTCATACTTGCTCCTCCAACAGTCGTAAGTAATGTCGTCTATATTGGTTCACAGGATATGTACCTGTACGCACTCAATGCCACAACCGGAAAACGGCTCTGGCGTTATAATGCTGGCGGAGCTATTGCCAGCACCCCGCAGGTTGCCGGTGGCGTTGTCTATGTGGGCATCACCGCGACCTCTACCGCCAATCCTGCCGGTAGTCCTACCGATACCTCTTCATCAGAAAGTGCGATAGCCGCAGTTTCAGCTTCAAATGGAACTCAGCTCTGGAAGCATGCATTCGCTCAATACATGGGCACCCCGCTTGTCGTCTACCAGAATGTCATCTATGTTGGTGCCGGAAGTGACTTCGTGTATGCACTCAGCACAACAAATGGAGCACAAATCTGGCTTTACAAGGACAGTGCCACGGGAGTGGTTTCCAACAACGCTCCGATTACGGTAGCGCCTTAATACAAAGTAAGTTGTGCAGCAGAGGAGCTAAATTCCCGCAGCAATGACTATTCATGCTCACGACAGCAAAAATAGAGAGGACTGTATCACGATGAAGAGTGAGAGCATTCGCACAATAGGAAAGTGGGTACGGCAGAACACCCGTATTAATATGCTCATTGGATTACTACTCCTATTAACCGTTATATTCGCGCCTACTGTATTGATAGCGCAAGCCGCCACCGGCGATTGGCCGACATACCTGTCGGATGCTTCGCATGATGGATATAACAGTGCTGAAACCGCCATCAATCCGTCTACTGCATCCAACTTGAAACTACAATGGACGCATACAGCGAGAGGTGGTATCTCAACGCAGCCAGTCGAGGCGGACGGGAATGTCTACTGGGGATCATGGGACGGCTACGAACACGCAACGTCTTTAAGTAATAAACTTGTTTGGGCAACCTACCTGGGCATGACAACCGATAATAATTGCGATCCTGTGACGGTCGGCATCGCCAGTACCGCCACAATAGACACCGTAAATATCGCTGGCGTAGCCACCTCAGTAGATCTTGTAGGTGGTGGTGATGCCAATTTCTATGCACTGAACGCTCTGACCGGCAAGATCATCTGGCATACCTCATTGGGTTCATCACCCAGTCACTTCATCTGGAGTTCACCAACGGTTTATAATGGTAGCGTCTATATTGGGGTGGCCTCTTTCGGTGATTGCCCCTTAGTGCAGGGACAAGTGGTGATGATGAATGAGAGTACTGGAGCAATTGAACACACCTTCAATACGGTACCCACTGGCTGTACAGGTGCGGGTGTCTGGGGTGCGCCAACAATTGATCCCGCGACCGGTTGGCTTTACGCAGTTACGGGTAATGGTGGCACCTGTGGTTCACCTGAACCGTATGGAGAGGCACTCATTAAATTACATGCCAGTGATCTCTCCTATGTATCATCCTGGCAAGTACCGTCGTCGCAACAAGGGTTTGATACCGATTTTGGCTCTACGCCAACCTTTTTCACAGCCACTATTAACGGAACAGTTACCTCTATGGTTGGCGTTGGCAACAAGAACGGCATCTACTACGCCTTTAATCGCAGTCATATTGGTCAGGGCCCTATCTGGGAAGCTACCGTTGCTATTAGCGGGGACTGCCCCCAGTGTGGAACTGGCACCATCTCACCGAGTGCGTTCGATGGTAAAACGCTCTATGTAGCCGGTGGAAATACGACCATCAACGGGAATAGTTGTGCAGGGGGTTTACGTGCGCTTAATCCAGCAACCGGTAACTTCATCTGGGAGCATTGTATGAATAGCGGCCCTATACTTGGTGCCGTCACCGTGGTACCAGGCGTTGTCGCGATTACAGAAGGGACCTACTTACTCGTCGTAGATGCGTCAACTTCGAAAACGCTCTTCCGTTACCAGGATACGAATAGCAGTTCACTTTTCTACGCTTCCCCCTCCATATCCAACGGCGTCCTGTACGTCGGCAATATGGATGGTAATCTCTATTCCTTTATCCCGTAACAGGAAAGAGCGAAAGAGAGCCATGGCACCAGTTGGCCTGATGCCCGCAAGGGGCATCAGGCCAACTGGTGCCATGGCTTTTTACAAGGTATGAAGGTATGTCGGTAGTGACAAAAGCACCTGCCTGTCCGTTCTATTTGTAGGTATACTCAGCGATTAGAATAACTGAATACCTTTGAAAGGCAGGATCATGTTTCATTTTTTTATTCATAGTGCCGTTCTCGCGGATGGCATATCCATCAAGATTGGCGACAATGTCTGGTCTTTAAGCACGAATTTTATCGTGTATCTCATCGTCGCGGCTATTGTTGGACTGGTAGCAGAATTCATTGTCGGCTGGCGGCTACCCTTTGGCTTTATTGGTGCAATCATCGCAGCCCTCATAGGAATCTGGCTGATGACGAATGTCATCATTATTACTGGTTTTACCGATTACAATTTTTACGGTATTCCCCTCATTAAGGCACTGATTGGCGCCATCATTCTGGTAGCCCTCTGGCACCTGTTGACCTATCGCAGCTGGCACCGTCGCCGCCGTTACTATCGCCGCTATTAGCGAAATACCATTCCACGGAACACACGAGGATAGACCCGTCAATGCCAGGGCATTGACGGGTCTATCCTCGTGTGTTCCGTGGAATAGTTACAGTTAGTGCATCATGGCTACCGAAGCAGTCTCTTCACCTGCACCTTCGGGAGCATCACTACTCACACTACGGCTTCTGCCGCCGCGCAGTGGGATCTCCTTCAGGAAGAAGATGGCGACAAATCCTATACACATGAGGATGGTACTCAGCACGAAGACATTATGAATGCCACCGGTCAAACCAACCTTCACCGCTTGCTAGTAATTGGGCATACAACGCTTTACCCGCCGGACCAAAGGCCGCGAATTGCGCCTGCAACTGCGTCTGCAAGCCAGGTGACAACAGCACATTCGGGTCATCAAAGACACTCAGAACCTTCGGTGGAACAGCTGCTTTGAGTGTAGATGAAAGGGCATTGTGAAAACCAGGGACATAGGCCGATGTTAAGAGTGAACCCATTGCTGCTACCGCGATGGTGGCTCCGATCGAGCGGAAGAACGTGAGTCCAGATGTCGCCTGACCAATCACTTTCGGTAGTGCGTTCTGCACAATCACCGTGTAGAGCGACATGCTGAAACCAAGCCCAAGTCCGAACACAATCATTGCAATGATCAATTGTGTATATGTTGAGTTTACATCCAGACGCTGCAGCAGTAACGAGCCGCCAATGGTGATCGCCATACCAACAAACGTGAGCCATTTGTACTTGCCATAACGCGATACCAGTTGACCGGAAATGACACTACTAACGATTAGGCCACCCATCATCGGTGTAAGGAGCAGGCCACTATTGGTGGCGGAGATGCCCAGCACGCCCTGTGCATACAGAGGTAAGAACAGGATACTCCCGAACATGCCCATGCTCGTGATCATAGTGATCAACACCGATACCGAGAAAATGCTATTCTTAAACAGGCTGGGTTGATAATCGGTTGCCGGTTCAGCCGTTCCAGGCGAGCCTCGTAGAGGATAAACAGCGTCGCGAACACAATTGAGCCACCAAATAGGCTGAATATCTGCCATGAGAGCCAATCATATTGCGAACCGGCCCAGGTGAATCCCAGTAGTAGTGGGACAGTAGCGGCAATCAACAAGGTCGCGCCGACGTAGTCAATCGAGGGTTTGCCAGTATTTTTGCTGCGTAGCGATGGCATCAAGAAAATGAGTACCAGCAGAGCAATTATGCCAATTGGCAGGTTGACGTAGAAGACCCAACGCCATGTGGAATTGTCGGTAATCCAGCCCCCGGCGGTTGGGCCAAGCACGGAAGACAGGCCAAACACCGCTCCGGTCAGACCCTGCCATTTGCCACGTTCGCGTGGCGTAAACAGGTCGCCAATTACGGCCAGCGCGATTGGCATCAACGCGGCTGCTCCCAGACCTTGGAACGCACGGAAGGCAATCAACTCATTCATCGTCTGGGACGCTCCAGAGGCGGCTGAGCCTACCAGGAAAAGCACGACGCCGATCAAGAAGATTGGCTTGCGCCCGAAGAGATCGGAAAGTTTTCCATAAATAGGCACCATGACAGTTGATGTCAGCAGGTACGCGGTCGTTACCCAGGTATAGCGATCAAAGCCTTGCAGATCAGTGATGATGCGGGGCATAGCTGTCCCCACAATCGTCTGATCCAGCGAGGCGAGCAACATTACCAGCAAGACGGCTGTCATAGTTGACAAGATTTCACGGCGCGTGAAACGTGGGGCATCTCCATCCTGATTCGCAGCACTCCCTTTCACGACCATGTCGCCCGTCTGCGATGCTTGCGATACTGTTTTCATAATAGAATTCCTTCTTACTTTTCCTCGTGCTTTGTTATACCGTTGAAGTAGACGCGCCGAAGATTTTTGACCAGGTCTTCGTGCGAGAAATCTTCTCCCAACAGGAGATGATCATACATCTTTGGCGAAAACAGACTAAAAAACGAGAACAACATAATTTTTGTTGGGATGGAGGGATCAAATTCCCCCGCAGCTTTCCCTTCTTCAAGAAGCTGCGTTATGCGTGTAACCAGACAATCCCAAAGTTCACGCACACAGCCACCCTTTGTAAACATCATCCGCTTCAAATCTACGCCATTGTACATAGTTGAAAGCAGCCGCGTTTGTTTGCTATACAGCCCCGTATAGATAAATTGAAGGAGTGCCTCAAGCTTTGCTCGTGGTGCCGGTTCAGTTTCGATTACAGCACCAATACCATCGAGGGACTTCTGCATGTCGCGCTTGAAAATCGCCATCACCAGTTCTTCCTTGCCCGGAAAGTGTGTGTAGATCGTGCCTTTGGCGATACCAACGCGAGCGGCAATCTCATCCATTGAGGTCTCATAATAGCCCTTTTCCTCGAATACCTCTTCCGCCGCCTGAAGAATGAGTTCCTCGCGTTCCTTGCGCTGCTTTTCCTTCAGCGAAGTGGCGGGAGTACGTTGTGTGTGCGATGCATGAACTGTTTGCATAGTAAGCCTCTTTGCTACCATTGCGGATCCGATAAAGCGGTCTCTACCGTTTTGCTACCTTATTTAGTAATACGTTGACAGGTCATATATGGTTTGACTATCCGGTATCACTGATGACCCACAAGTATTTTTTGTGACCCATCAGTCATAATTTTACCATGGGGTTTTACAAATGTCAAGGGATATTTTGCAAAGTTACTATAGTTGTGCTAAAACATGGTTATTTTCTCCATTGACACTCCTGTCAGGCATTCTTATACTTAAGAACAAGAGCTTGCTGACCAATAATTGTATCTTTCAAAGGGGAAAATGCCCATGAAGAAGACGCTTATCCTCTGCACAATGTTCGCGCTGCTGGTTGGGATGTTCGCGGGCGCACTGTTCGCGAGCCTGCTGCCCAACAGCTCTGCGGCCGAAGCGCACAACAGCTCGACAGTCCATGTAGTTGAACACGCCATCACCGATACCGTTCAGGAATGGCATCCACCGAAGATGTCGCTCGGCGATATTCTTGGCTTTCACAATCCAGTGTACAACGCATCCAACACGAAACAGGTAGGGCATGACAATGGCCAATGCACGCGCACCGTCGCCACTGGAAAAACTGAATGGGAGTGTTTCTGGACAGTTTTCCTCGACAGCGGCAATATCACAGTGGAAGGGCCATACTACGACGATGGCACCGATAGCACGCTCACCATCACCGGCGGCACAGGCGTCTACAGTGACGCGCATGGTTCGATGCTGCTTCATGCCCGTGGCAAACCACTCGGCTCCGAATACGACTTCATCTATACGCTGATTGATTAATACCCTTAACAGTTAA
This sequence comes from uncultured Chloroflexia bacterium, assembly GCA_963717105.1. Taxonomy (GTDB): domain Bacteria; phylum Chloroflexota; class Ktedonobacteria; order Ktedonobacterales; family Ktedonobacteraceae; genus DATGJV01. The sequence goes on along the minus strand of CAVQVL010000001.1, from coordinate 109,100 downwards.
TCCACATGGGGCCGGTTTACTGCGCCCTCTCTATGTCTCGAAACTTGTGTAACTGCGTGCCTGTCTACTTGACGTAACTAACTCTGCATGACAGTAAGCATGGCAGGCATGGCAAGTGGGATCGCCATGCCTGCCATGCTTACTGTCATGCAGAGTTATGAACATCAGACGAGATGTCCAATCTTGCCATTCTTTCCATATGGGTCAGTAGGGGTAACTTCAACTTCGATAAACCAGAGAGTATGGTCCGTCCCAAACGTGATACTTGTAGGGCTGTTGCTAGATATTGGCAGCGGGAAGTAGCTGATCTTCCCTGCTGTGGTAATACGTCCAATCTTCCCTGCTGTGGTACCTGTCTTATCGTATTGGAATTCAGTAAACCAGAGATTGCCATCCGGTCCTCTCGTGATGTTGCCAGGGATGGAAGGGGACAACGTGAACTCACGAATCTTGCCCTGTGGAGTAATCACTCCGATCTTACCAGGCCCATTGTTCGATGTGATTTCGGTAAACCAGAGGTTGCCATCTGATCCTGCTGTGATACTGAAAGAGGAAGTATTTGCTGTGGGCAGGGGGAACTCAGTGATTTTGCCTGATGTGGCGATGCGCCCAATGGACGACTCACCGTTCTGCATTATTTCGGTGAACCAGAGATTGCCATTCGGTCCTGCTGTGATGGCGAGAGGTTGACCCTGGGCAGAGCCAGCCGGCTCCTTTGTTGAATTAGATCCTGCTGGGTACTGATGGAAAGGAAGTGAGAACTCGCTGACCTTGCCTGTTAGTGTCATACGTCCAATCTCTCCTCTCTGATCAGTAAACCAGAGGTTGCCATCTGGCCCTGTCGTGATACTGGAAGGGAAAGTATTTGCTGAGGGCATGGGGAACTCGCTGATCTTCCCCATGAGAGTAATACGCGCAATCTTGCCCCTTTCGGTGAACCAGAGGTTGCCATCCGGCCCTGTTATGATATCGGTAGCCACACTATTTGCTGAGGGCAATGAGAACTCACTCAATGTACCAGTTGGTGTGATACGTCCAATCTTGCTTGCCTTAGGGGACCCGTTCTGATCGGTCATTATTTCGGTGAACCAGAGATTGCCATCTGGCCCCGCTGTGATATCGTATGGTACAAACTGTGATGGAGGGAGTGGATACTCATGGAAGATGCCTCTGCTCGCCTGGGTGGAAGTTGGTGTTGGGGAGGAGCCTGCTGTGAGCGATGTGTTCGATGTACTGCATGCACTGACTAAACCAGCAAGAAAGAGCAGCAGCATAAGCACATTCCGAAGCGGTTCGCGATGAGGACGGGAGTTCGAGACCATGAACATATCTCCTTTGTGAAACACATGTTTTGAAAGAACCCCATATATTTACCCCACGATCGGTGACAAAGTACACCTCGCCGGTGCGAAACTCGGTGACGATATTCTTCTTGAGTATTCCTTGCGCCGGTACAATCTTGCTGCTCGGCCGCAATTCAGCCATTGGTTCGGTCGCGACATGCAGGGCGTACTCCTCGAGCAAGCCTTCGTAAATAGTACCCAGGTGTCGCTCCGCGAGGTCACGAAAATCAATAAAATGTCCGCTGACTCACGCCAACTTGTCAATGGCGCGGCACATGCTACGATCACCGACCGTGTATTGCTCCAGAAAAGGATGGCGTTGCGGGTCAAACAGGCCACCATTGAAAGTAGTCACCGTTAATGGTGGGCTACCCAGATTGATGATCTTGAAGAGTTCTTTCATACGTGACCATATCAGGCTGGTATTTGGTAGGATCAACCCCTCTTGCAGTTTCGTCACAACGTCCCGCTTAATGGCATCCAGACTGTCAATAGCAGCTAAAGATCCTAAAAGTTGCAGTTGTACGGAATCAGGCACGACGTTCTATCACCTCGACAAATTTACTTTTCGTTCGGTGCTAACTATAGCATGATGGAGATGGGAAGACAAGCATCACATCAATTGGTGTGGGCGTGCGATGGTTGCGGTCCCACTTTCATTGATTGTCCCTTGCTGACCTAAGCTCTTTCCGACCGGTCGTCTGGATTGTTCAGCTCTATCTCCGATAAGATGACGTTTGTCCTGTGCCTCAGCCTGTTATTCGCATCTTCCAGCGCGAGAACCGTCTGTACGAAGGAAGTGTATTCTCGCCTGAACAGGAAAAACATAATGACAAGGGTCGCAATCCACCATATGATCTCGACAAGCATGACCATAGGAAATGAGATCGTTTGACCAGCCGGAGAAAGAAAGAAGAATGACTGCACAATAACCCAGCCCGCCAGAGCGATAAACTGGACTATGACGAAATGCATAAGCCTGTGCGCGTTTTCGCGCATAACCGATTGTTCCATTGATATGTGCCCCCTTTCAAACTTGCTACCTCGTGTTGTTTGTACACGCCACAGGAGATTGCATCCCTATTTTATACCCTTTGGCCTGAAAAGTATAGCGTTTTTGACAACCCATTATATTAATCATGTTGATGATAGCTGGATGGAAATGGGTTACTGGAAATTTTTCAGCACTATTTGACGCCTTCTAGCTCAGGTCAGTGATCAATCCTGGTCATTGCATGCTAATTTTTCTGATATTGGTATTGATCTCATTCCTCTTGATGCTCTAGATCCCATCGGACGACTCTTTGAGAAGTTGCAGGACGCTATCAGGACTGATTCTGTCCGCAATTCGAAGTATACTTTTCCTGGATACAGCAACAAGAGACGAGTACATTCCTGACCAATGCGCAATGCCTGATCTCATTGCGGATGTGGTTTCAGCAGTCGAACCGCACCGTAAAGGAAACAGAATGAAAAACACCTTCATGATACTTTGGGCACCAGGTCCAGCCTGGGTTCCGGGCAAGACCGTGCGCAACCAGCCCTATTGGGCGCAACATGCCGCCTTTATGGATCGGCTCTTTGAAAACGGAACAGTGGTGCTGGGTGGACCCTTTGCCGATGCAACGGGGTCATTGGTGATCGTTGAAGCAGAGAACGAACACGAAGTGGCTGACTTGTTTGCGAGCGACCCGTTTGTAGTACATGCTATTTTTGTCCTCAGCAGCCTCAAACAGTGGCTGCTTTTTCTGGATGCGCGTCGCGAGGGATGAAGAGCGGTTCAAGTCATCTGATAAGACAAATCTCAAAGCTGTTCTGTACAAGAACATAGTCATCTATTGGCCGATGAGATGCACCTGGCCGTTAGCAGCTCATCGTTACACAACTATCGGGATGGCGTCATTAAAGTCCTATTTTAATGGCAATGGAATACTCTGGTTCATTTTCAAAACCAGAGTATTCCATTGCCATTTTTTATCACCCAATACCACTGATATGGGTTTACTTTGACGGACGTCAACGGACACAAACGCTAGTCCCATGCACCAATTTTCACGAAACCCTTCAAGAGGGCGCGGGCGATGATGAAGTGTTGGATTTCGTCGGTGCCTTCATAGATGCGGGTGACGCGGAGGTCGCGGTACCAGCGTTCGATGGGCATTTCGCGGGTGTAGCCCATGCCGCCGTGTATCTGCATCACGCGGTCTACGACGCGGTTCGCCATGTTGGAGCCGTAGAGTTTGGCCATGCTGGCCTCGTGGCGATTATCCACGCCCTGATCGGCCTTCCAGGCGGCGTGGAACGCGAGCCATTTGGTGGCTTGAATTTCCACGGCGGAGTCCGCGATCATCCACTGGATGGCCTGCCGGTCGGCGATGGGCTGACCGAAGGTGACGCGCTGTTTGGAGTAATCTACCGCCATCTGCAAGAGACGTTCGGCTGTGCCGACACAACGCGAGGCAATGAGCCAGCGTCCTTGCCCGATCCACTGCATACCGAGCGAGAAGCCATGACCAACCTCGCCGAGAACGTGGTCTTCCGGGACGCGCACGTTATCGAAGAAGAGTTCGGCTGGCGACCAGCCGCCCATGGTGGGAACGGGACGCGATTTCCAGCCCATCGAGCGGTCTACCAGGAAGCAGGTGACGCCACCGTTCTGTGGGGCTTTGTCGCGGTCAGTTACGGCAAAGACCATGGTGAAATCGGCCTCGTTGCCGCCCGTGATAAAGACTTTTTGCCCGTTGATCACCCAGTCACCGCCATCTTTGACGGCAGTGGTGCGAATCGCCGATGGGTCGGAACCGGCACCCGGCTCGGTGAGCGCGAAGCATGAGCGACGTTTGCCTTCGATGGTGGGAATAAGATACTCTTCTTTTTGCTGCGCGTTGCCATGATAGAGAATGTTATCGGCATTCCCACCAAAGCTGAAAGGGACCATTGTACGTCCCAACTCCATCGCGATCAGGGCAGACATCACTGCACCGAGGTTCGCGCCGCCATATTCTTCGGGCGTATTGATCCCCCAGAAACCTATCTCTTTCGCCTTCGCCTGTAAAGAATGGTACAGGTCTGGCTCAATACCGGTCGAGTATTTGCCCTCCGATTGTAGCACTTCATTTTCCAGTGGCATCAGTTCGCGTTCGACAAAAGTACGCACCGTCTGTTGAATCATCTTTTGTTCGTCGGTCAAGGAAAAATCCACGTTGGCCTCCTTCGGCTTTTGTCAAGTGTACGTTATTAACATACCATACAGCTACAGGTGAGATTATCATAGCACAAATTTAGCATTGACGAACAGGTATCTCGCAGAGCATTCAGACACTATCAAAATTGGTGATTTTCCAATCATTGCCTATTTTGCGCAAGGAAAGTATGCTGGTATAACTGAGTTTGGCCCGTTTCATATCGACCGAAATGGTAAAGCGTGTGAAATCAAACCCGCCGTTGGGATCGGATGCGTAGGCGGGTTGCCCCGGTGTATAGGAAAGGATCGCGCCGTAGGTTTTATAGCGGTCACTTGCCTGCTGTGCGAACTGCGTCTCCGTCAAACTGCTCAACTGGTACCCGGTATTGATATCGCCGAAGGCGGCGGCATAATTTTGCGATTGGAGATTGCTGTAGTAGTCATCTACCGTGTTGAGCGACCCGGATACGCCCTGTACCGCCGGAGCAAGAAAGCTGTACGCGGCCCAACTACAGAGGCCACAACTAACAAGCAGAACAGCACCCAGAATGGACAACGTAATCCAGAGCCAGCGTCGCGATTTTCTGACTCGTGGTTGTCGCTCAAAAGGAGGCACAAATTGCGGGGGATATACCGGCTGCCCCTGTGGATAAAAGCCAGGTGGAACCGGTGGCCCTTGCATAGTTCGTTGCTCCTGCGTATAACCTTGTGTCTGCGGTGGCGCAAAATTCGCGGGAGCAGGCATCGGGTGTGCTGGCATTGGCGGTAATGTAGGCTGTGCCGGCGATGGTTGAAAATTTTGATAGAAAGCAGGCGGTGGTGGATAAATCAAGCCCTTGCGTATAGCGTCCTCATCGACTGGCTCTGGTATTGATGCTGCTTCAGCCGTCTTGTCTTCGTTCTGCTTTGTAGTCTCCTCCGCCGGTTCCTGTTCGGAGAATTCCATACCCAAAACGCTCCTTCATGCCTTTTTTGCTAAATTCATATTCTCAAAAAAGACTATAGCAGTTTGACTAAGGAAACGCAAGGGAACTTTTACTCTCGTTGGGATTGCGCTCGCATCTCGAATTCATGCTCAAGTATGCCTCGTACCTGAACCACAGCCTTTGAGCGCGTAAACCCTTCCGTGCGAGCAAAAGACATGATACGCTCCATCAATGTCTCGCGCACCTCTTCTCGTTGCTCTTTCAATGGCGGCATCGGCCTGAGATTCAATAGCGAATATGAGTAAAACTCACTGTCGCAAAACGCTGGTGCTAGAAGGTGTGCATATTCAATCACAGCCTGGCAAGCAGCAGAATTGGCAAAAAAGTAGGGTTGCGTACTGGAGATAATCAACACACCGGCAATACCCCCAGCACGAGCGACGGGACAGGCGCAAGCACTTTTCTCGTACTCGTCAACATCGAATTGCGCACGCATAGCCTCATCCAGCGTATTCCAGGTAAGAACTCGTTGTTTTATCGCGGCGGTACCCGCCAGAGTAGTACTACCCAGGTAGGCTTGACCTTCAATTGAAAAAGGCCAGGGTTCAGTGCCTCGCATCATTACTTCATAAAGAGAATGAATACCATCAGCGCGAGGAGGCATGAGAGCAGCATAGGTCATCGCAATACCACGCCGTTCGGCATCCATTTGTACTAATGCATATTCAAAAATTTCCTGCATAATTTGCCAACGTAGCGTCTCTTTATCGGTTGTTGTGGCTGCCAGGTCCAGCACGCGATAATAAATATCCTTTTTCACCTCGGGTACAGTGGGAAGCAAGCCATCCAGCAAATTGGGAAACGGCTCTTGCATGTCATTCGACAAATCAGACTCTTGCTCAGGCCCTATCTGCTGTTGCCTTCGCTCTTCCTTTGATGCTCCTGATGCTCCGCCAGCATACAGTACGATACTACTCTTCCGAGGACGTCCACGCCGTCTTCGTATCCCATCGGCGTCTCCTTTATGGCTCATTGCTAATTCCTTTACCCAGGCACCAAAAACAGAACATGAGAAAACGTTATTCAGATATACATTCCATGCAAACAAACATAGCTGACTTTACGCAATTATATCACATGCAGGAGTCACTGTTGCTATCGTAACAAGGGGAAACGTATAAAGATTCCATTAAAAATATGTTGCTGCTGCGGCCTGTAGTAACGCCTCAAGATACTCGCAAGAGATATCCTGAGGCGTTACGAATTTTCACAACATTATGTTGGTCTGTGTATACATTTTCTTAACAAAATGTTACTCCAAAGTACTACATTGTTGTAATATTGTAGTTTTTTGTTATTTAAACATGTTATACTCTGAATACGATCAAAGTGACCTTTGATATTTATTACAGAAATATGAGGAATGGGGGGTTATTATATGGCAGTAGATAACCTCGTTCACAGCAACGAATGCGGATTACCACTCAATGCCATAGCCTGGCTAGAGACACATCATGCAAGCAAGGCTGCTGAACGTACACAAATGATTTGCGATCTTCTCCTCAAAGCGGGGAGTCTTGTAGTGGACGCGGGTTGTGGTCCAGGGCTATGGACACCATTGTTGGCGCAGGCGATTGGCCCATTAGGACACATTATTGGCGTAGACATTTCACAGGAGGCGTTAGTCACGGCGCAACAGCGCAGCTATAGCAAAGCATATCGCCATCAGGTGCAATATAAATATGCTCCAATGGAGGCACTGCCGCTCGCGCCCGGTACGGCGGATGCGATATTTAGTGCCAACGTCAGCCAATATCTCGCGAAGCCGGTAGGCACTTTTCGTATGCTGGGACGCTATCTGAAAGAGGGTGGACGCCTCATTATCAAAGATATAGATTTCGGCACCATGCGCTTCTACAATATTGATAGCAGCTTGCAGGCGCGGGTATTCCAGGCACGCGAGCAATGGGAACGGATCTCGTGTTGAAAGAGGGTTTGCGTTTGAAGATAGTTGGGTTGGTTCAAAGCTTGCTAGCTACCTTCGCGATGCCGGGTACACAAATGTAGAGGAAAAAAGCTACCTGATTCGCCGCCAATATCCTTTGTCCGATAATTTCCGCACTTATCTACAAGGGATCGCCGAATGGTTCGTGTGCGAGGGCGCACCATTGCTGGATGGCAACGATGTCACGCACTGGCTACAATGTTTCCTTGATGAGGCCCATACTGTACTCGATCAAGAATCATTCATAAGCGAAGAAACAGAATATGTCGTTTCCGGCGTCTGGAATAAACGCTCTACCGCTCCGCTCCATATCCTGCAAGACGAGCAAACCGCAATGTTCGCAGAAGTTCATATGCAATAAACGGACATTGGGCCGAACACCTACCAGTGACGTCTCTAGTAGGTGTTCGGCCCAATGTCCGTTTATTGCATATTGTGCAATTCTCTCGCGATCATAGCACTGGCAGCACTGCCAACGATGGTTTGCAACTGGCTATGCAATTGGCCCACGTTTTCCATACGAGCCGGAATACATGTGGATTGCGCGATTTGCGCGATTTGCGCATTACCAGAGGTCAGGTCTGCTATGCCACGTTGCGCGGCTTCATATTCCTCGCTAATCTGTGCTAACAACCTCGCCACTGTGCTTCGTTGTTCGTGAGCACCAAGCATGAATCCCCTCTCCTTCTTACTGTTGAGTCTTCGAACAGACTGTTCTCGCATCCGCTTCAAACATGTAACATAGATATGCCAGATGTTACAACATTGTACATTACTTGTTTGTAACATCTGAATAACATATATACATAGTATGCAGAAAATATATCTACTTGTCCAGTGTTTATTACCTTTTTCTTCATGTATAGCTCTCTTCACACAATATTTATTCACCTTACCGGCAAAATGCTGCATTTACTGGAGCGACACCCTTGCTTTTCCCAACAATCTATGCTACAGTCCTTATTAGCGTCTGTCTGTTGCATACTCAACAAATCGTTGATAACCCAATAGCAGGGCGTGAAGAGGCCTCGTTGGCTCCCAACTCATAGCAGTTGCAACGATGGCATTAAGCGAAGCTCTACAACTATTGTTATGTAACGGTTGCATTATTTCCGTTACAAGAGCGAAAAGGAGTTACTGTAATGGCTCGTGTCCAATTTGATCACGTTTACAAGCGATTCAACAAAGTCGAGGTGGTGCATGACATCACCATCGATATCCAGGACAAAGAGTTTCTTGTCCTGGTCGGCCCCTCCGGCTGCGGCAAAAGTACCTGCCTGCGTATGGTCGCCGGTCTGGAAGATGCCAGCGAAGGCGAAATTCTGATTGGTGACCGCATCGTCAACAACGTTCCTCCCAAAGATCGCGATATCGCGATGGTATTCCAGAACTACGCCCTCTACCCACACATGAGCGTCTATGACAACATGGCATTTGGCCTCAAGCTGCGCCACTTCTCCAAAGACCAGATTCAAAAACGGGTGCAAGAGGCCGGCGAAATTCTCGGATTGCAACAATTGCTCAAGCGCAAACCAAAGGAACTCTCCGGCGGCCAACGCCAGCGCGTCGCACTCGGTCGCGCTATCGTGCGTGAACCACAGGTCTTCTTGATGGACGAGCCGTTGTCTAACCTGGACGCGAAGTTGCGCGTTGAGACCCGTGCCAACATCACAAAGTTGCACCAGCGCATCCAGACGACCATCATCTACGTGACACATGACCAGGTCGAAGCTATGACGATGGGCAGCCGTATCGCTGTCCTCAATGCTGGTATCATCCAGCAACTCGGCCCACCACAAGAACTCTACGATCATCCTTCCAACCTGTTTGTTGCGGGCTTTATCGGCTCGCCAGCAATGAACTTCTTCCCTGGCGCGAAAGTAGCGACCGAAGGTGATACAACAAGGCTTTTACTTGGGGATGTCGGACAAGTCACGGTGCCACCGCTCTATGTAGAGCAGACGAAGGCGGCGGCAGAGAGAAACCTGACCTTCGGCATTCGCCCGGAGCATCTTGAAGATATCACTCTCATCCCACAAGATGCGCAAAGCGGCTCCAACATTGACTCGACCGTAGATGTGGTCGAAAATCTGGGCTCGGAGCTACAGGCCTATGTAACCGCTGGCGGCAGGACCATTACCGCTCGTCTCGACCCGCGCTCCAACGTCCATACCGGCAGCAAAGTACGCCTGCACGTCGAAAACGAAAACATCCACCTCTTCGATGCCGATACAGGTGAAGCGATCTATTAACGTAGTAAACGAACGGCAAGTGAGGGAGCAGCGATCATATGAAAATGCCTCGGCATTTTCATATGATCGCTGCTCCCTCACTTGCCGTTCGTTTACAATTTACCTTTCTCTCATAACTCCTAATTCCGCAGTGGCTTCCCGGTCATTAAAATGGCTTGCATACGTTCCTGGGTTTTCTCCATTGCGCAGAGGCTGAGGAACGCTTCGCGTTCAAGGTCAAGAACGTATTGCTCTGTCACGGGCGTCACGGGCGAGCAATTGCCGCCGGTCAGCACTCGTGCTAAGTGGCGACCGACAACGCCGTCGTGTTCGCTGATTTTGCCGGTGAGCAAGAGTCCCTCGATCTGCTGCTCCAATACCAATCGCGCACCGGGTCCTGGCAAAAGCATCGTAGAGGCTTCCGCTGGCTTCCATGTACCAGTCGATTGAGCCTCAGCCAGGCGTATCGCGTCGGCTTTGGCGTCGCGCAACAACAGTTCGCGGTTGACAGTAACAGCGTCGGTTTTGCGCAAGAAACGGTACTCCTGCGCCTCCGCCGCGCTGGTGGAAACGGTGGCAAAGGAGATGATCTCGAAGGCACGGCGCGACGGTGTGAAGGAGCCACCCGTCTTGCGTGCCAATTGTGTCTCCAGGTCGGCTCCATAGCGCAGCAGCAGTTCTTTACAACCGCCACCTGCCGGTACCAGCCCGACACCAACCTCGACCAACCCAATATACGACTCAGCATACACCCGTGCGTGATTGCTGTGCATGATGATTTCACAACCACCGCCAAGTGCACGCCCAGCCGGGGCTGCTACTACGGGAATGGGACTGTATTTAAGCAACTGGTGTGCCTGTTGAAGACCACTGATGGCATTCTCCAACATTTTCCACTCACCCTGGCGCGAGCCCATCAACACGAGCAACAAGTTCGCACCCGCCGAGAAATCCGCCGCCTCGTTACCAATGACGATGGCGCGAAATTGTTTGGAGCCTTCCTCAACGGCGTAACGCAACATTTCGATGATGCCTTCGTCAATTGAGTTCAGTTTGGTATGGAACTCCACACAGGCCACGCCATCGCCAAGATCAATCAGTGAAGCTGAACCATTATCGCGTATGACCATGTTCCCCGCTTTGAGCGGTTCCAACAGAATTACTCCTTGCGGCGTTGGCACGGGCTTGTATGCGCCGGTATTGAAATCGAAGTATTGACGCTGGCCGACTTTGCCAATGTAGAATGTTCCCTGGCCCTCCGTCTGGACGCGCTGAACCAGTTCCGGCAATTCTGTACGCCCGACGCTTTGCATCACTTTATGAAAAGTATCGGGATGAGTTAAGAGAACATCCCAGACCTCAAAGCTGCCCATCTCCATGTTGAAACCCCAACGCATGGCCTCATCCACGGCCACAATGCTATCCGCTAGCTCAGGAGCACGATTGGCGGCATAGATAAGCGAGTCAGCCGTCGTTTCGCGAGCAAGCTGGCTGGCGCGATCATCGCCGTTGAGTACAGCCAGCATACGGCGGGCAGGGTCGCTGATCGTGCGTGCCTCACCCAGCGAAGGATAGCGCACTTTCTGCTGCGGCTCGTATTCCAGCGTTTGAAGGTTCAGTTCTAGAATGGTGGACTCGCCAGCAGCATTTTTGACGCGCTTGTAGAAGCCCTGTCCGGTTTTTTCGCCGAGCCAGCCGCGCTTGACCATCTCGCTCATCACATCCGGTATGTGGAATATCTCGCGTTGCTCATCGTTGGGGGCGTTCTCGTAGAGGTTATTGGCAACGTGCATCGTCGTATCCAGGCCGGAGAGGTCAACGGTGCGGAAGACAGCCGATCTGGGCCGTCCCATATTCGGTCCAAGAATCGCGTCCACCTCGCTTACCGTGTAGCCCTCGTCCAATGCACGTTTGAGCGTTGCCATGAAACCGTAGACGCCGATGCGGTTGGCGATAAAATTGGGAGCATCCTCGCCGATGACAACGCCTTTGCCCAGCACTTCGGTAGCGAACTGCGTCATGAACTCCACCAGTGCGGGATCGGTGTCAACGTCGGGGATTATCTCCAGCAGGCGCATATAGCGCACGGGGTTAAAGAAGTGTGTGATGAGGAAGTTACGGCGGAAATCCTCGCTGCGTCCCTCGGTCAGCATATGTGCGGGCAGACCGGATGTGTTGGATGTAACGATGGTGCCGGGCGTCAATACCTGCTCTATCTGGGCATAAAGGGCGTGCTTGATATCCAGACGCTCGACCACCACCTCAATAATCCAGTCCACGTCTGATAGCTCTTCCAGATCATCCTCGATATTGCCAATGGTGATCAGAGACGCACTACGCTTACTATAAAATGAGGCGGGGCGCGATTTGAGGGCCTTTTCCAGACCGGTACGCGCTATTTTATCGCGGTCCCTCCCTGCGTCAGGCGGCACAATATCGAGGAGCAGGCAGGGAATACCAACATTGGCGAGATGGGCGGCAATCGTTGCACCCATCACACCGGCACCTAAAACCGCCGCTTTGCGAATTTGATATGCCATGACTATACAATCCTCTCGATAATCGTCGCCAGACCCTGACCACCACCGATACAGAGCGTGGCGATACCAAGCCGCTTATTTTCGGTTTGCAAGTCATTTACCAGCGTCGCGATGATACGGGCGCCGCTACAGCCGAGGGGATGCCCAAGCGCGATCGCCCCGCCGTGCGGATTGAGCTTCTCCATATCAATGCCCATCGCCTTCACGACCGCAAGTGATTGCGCGGCAAACGCCTCGTTCAGTTCGACGATATCAATGTCGCCAATTTGCAAACCAGCACGCTGCAAAGCCTTTTTCATGGCTGGCACCGGCCCGAAGCCCATGATATCTGGACGCACACCCGCGACCGCCATACTAATAACCCGTGCCAACGGCTGAATACCCAGTTCACGCGCTTTATCGGCTGACATAAGAACGATAGCGGCTGCGCCATCGTTCAAAGGGCTGGAATTGCCAGCTGTGACGCTACCACCCTTGATGAAAGCGGGCTCGAGGGTCGCCAATCGTTCTAATGAGGTATCGCGGCGTGGGCCTTCGTCAATTTCCATCACGCGCCCATCGGGCAAGGGAACCGGCACAATCTCACGTTTGAAAATGCCGTTATCGGTGGCTGCTATTGCCTTCTGATGACTGCGCAACGCGAAGGCATCCTGTTCCTCACGGCTGATAGAATACTCACGGGCAAGGTTTTCGGCGGTGAGACCCATGGGAATATAGCTTGAATAGGCGTACTCCATCACGCCACTCTCGTTCAATTCTTTGCCATCGCGTGATGTGACAAGGCGTGGATTGAAGCTAGGGTTAAAACCTCCCATTGGCACACGAGACATGTTCTCGACGCCGCCCGCGACAAACACATCACCCTGATCCAGCATAATGCTCTGAGCCGCCATATTAAATGCTTGCAAGCTCGATGCGCAAAAACGATTGACTGTCACTCCACCCGCCGTCTCAGGCAATCCAGCCAGCGCACCGACGATACGGGCAAGGTTCATGCCTTGCTCGCCTTCGGGGAAGGCACAACCAATAATTACATCTTCTATTAACGAAAGGTCAAGCTGTGGCACACGCTCAACGGCGGCGCGTACCGCGATAGCGGCGAGATCATCCGAGCGTACTTCGCGCAGTACGCCCTTGTTCGCTCGCCCAATAGGAGTGCGTACTGCACTCACAATGACTGCTTCTGCCATAATGTATTTCTCCTCTATTTAGAAAGGCAGTGGATAGCCCTGTTTCTCAACAATCAATTTCGCCAGTTCGCGTTGAGTGGAGACGCCATTCAGCAGGTAATCGCCGATGTAGGCGCGGACGCGGGGCAGCTCTTCCTGCACTTCATCTTCGCCCAGATTGGTCATGATCATCTGATCGAGATTGCTGCGCAGGCGCGAATAAGCCAGCCATGTTGCCAATTGCGCCAGTTGAATATGTGTGGTGCTGTTCTCGTCACCACGGCGGCTAGCCTGTGTGGCACGGGCAAGGGCACTATCCACGGCGTACAGATCGATCAGCAGGTTGGCAAGATACTCGATGAACTCTTCCTCGTTTTCCAGAGCTTGCATGTACTTCATGGCAATCTTGAAACCAGCGTAAATGGTGGCGTCTTTGGCACGCTCAAGGGCGTTGACGGCATCACGCAACTCGGCGGGGATGCTTTCATCGGCATCGTTCAACGGCGTACCGGCTTTGACACGCTCCTCAATGGATGGGTACAGAGCCATTAGCGGCACTTTGCCGGTAAGGGCGCGGCGGAACAGTGTGCCGGCTGCGACAAGACGGTTAATCTCGTTCGTGCCTTCAAAGATACGCTGGATACGCGCATCGCGGTAAGCTTTCTCAATCGGGTATTCCTGCATGAAACCGTAGCCGCCAAAGATTTGCACGCCTTCGTCAACCACATAGGCCAACACTTCGCTGCCATTGACCTTCGCGATAGAAGCTTCAACAGCGTATTCTTCGATGGCCTTGAACACCGCTTCGGTGCTATCGGCACTCCGGCGGGCCTGCTCAATATTAGCGGCGGTGCGGAAAACTTCGCTCTCGGCGGCGTAGGTCTCGGCTGCCATACGTGCCAATTTCTTCTGAATCATGCCAAATTCGCTGAGAAACTTGCCGAAGGCTTTGCGCTCAGTTGTGTAGGCTGCAGCCAGGCCCAATGCGGAGCGTGCGCCACCTACGGTACCAGCACCCAGTTTCAGACGCCCGATGTTGAGAATGTTGAACGCTATTTTGTACCCTTTGTGAATCTCGCCCAGCAGGTTCCCAACGGGAACTTTCGCATCCTCAAAGTAGACCTGACGGGTGGAAGAGCCTTTGATACCCATCTTGCGTTCCTCAGCTCCGGTCGAGACGCCCGGCCAGCTTGCCTCAACGATAAAGGCGGAGGGTTTCTCATTGCCGATACGCGCAAAGGCAATCATCACATCGGCAAAACCGGCGTTGGAAATCCACTGCTTGGTGCCGTTCAGGATATAGTACTTGCCATCTTCGGACAATTCGGCACGAGTATGCAATCCCATCGCGTCGGAGCCGACGCCGGGCTCGGTCAGCGCATAAGCGGCAATCCATTCACCGGAGGCCAGTTTCGGCAAATATTTCTGCTTCTGCTCTTCATTGCCATAGAAGACAATAGGCAATGTGCCAATGGTCGTATGTGCGCCAAAGGCCACGCTGAATGAGGCTTCGCGCAAGGTTGCGCCGACCAGCGAGCTGGTGAGCAGACCAAGTTCCGCGCCACCGTACTCCTCCGGTACGTCGATCATCAACAAGCCCTGCTCACCAGCCTTTTTGACGAGGCTCGGCATGAGGCCCGGCTCTTGATGGTCGATCTGCTCGGTTTTGGGCATGACTTCGCGAGCGACAAAGGTTGCGCTGGACTCTTCAATCCAACGTTGCTCCTCGTCGCGCTGCTCTAATGTGAATATCTTGTCCGCGCTCTGGCTGACAGATGTGGTGAGAAACGCTGTGCCTTTCTCGGTTGGTTTCATGGTTGTTGACATGGATGTGGTGATTTTCCTTTTTAGGGTGCGCTAAAGCGGCCCCTACAGTTATTTGGTTGGCTTCAATTCCCTGCGCAGGACTTTGCCGATGAGGGTTTTGGGCAGACTCTTCCGAAATTCGACGATTTTGGGAACTTTGTACGCGGTCAGGTTTTCTTTACAATAGGCAATGATATTCTGGCGAGTCTCTTCGGTTGGCGAAAAACCGGCTTTGAGGACGATAAAGGCAGCGACCGTTTCGCCGCGATACTCGTCTGGTACTCCGACTGCTGCCGCCTCCTGCACTGCCGGGTGGTTGAACAGCACCTCTTCGATCTCGCGAGGGTAGACGTTGAAACCACTGGCGATAATCAGGTCTTTGGCGCGGTCTACGATGTAAAAATAGCCCTCTTCATCCATTTTGCCGATATCGCCGGTGCGCATCCAACCATTGATAAAGATGGCTTCGGTCTCCTCCGGGCGGTTCCAGTATCCGCGCATGATGTTTGGCCCTTTGACCACAATCTCGCCCTCCTCGCCGACGGGGAGCAGCTCTCCAGTCTGCGGGTCGAGAATGGCAGCTTCGACATTGGGAAGCGGCAGACCGACACTGCCATCGCGAATATCGCCGTTGAGCGGATTGCAGTGCGTGACGGGCGAGGCCTCGCTCAGGCCATAACCCTCAACCAGCTTGCCATGCGTCATTTCCTCAAAGTCTGTACGCACTTTGGCAGGCAGAGGCGCGGCACCACTGATACAGTACTTGATCGAACTCACCAGATCGGTGTTTGCCCCAACCTCGCGCATAATCGCCAGATACATAGTAGGAATGCCGGGCAAGAGCGTCGGGCGATAGCGATGAATAGTCTTGACAACCTCTTTCGCCTTGAACAGTGGCAAAAAGACCATGGTGGCAGCAGCCAGAATAGAGAGGTTCATACCAACCGTCAGGCCGTATGAGTGGAAGAATGGGGCCACGCACAGCGTTGTCTCATCGGCAACCACGGCTTTCGGCGTCCAATAGCGCGTCTGGAAAGCGTTGGCGAGTAGATTGTGATGCGTGAGCATGGCGCCCTTCGCCAGCCCGGTTGTGCCGCCGGTATATTGCAGCACCGCCAGATCATCGCCAGTGGTCGGCACCGGCAAATTGAAAACTTCGATGCCTTTCTTGTCACGCGATTCCAGCATCTCCTTCATGGAATGCAATGTCTTATCTTCATGCAGTTCCTTCTTCGTCAGAGGCGGCTGCGGGTGTTTCGCTTTGCGCTGGCTGAGCGGATAAAGCGTATGCAACAGTGGCGGCAGATAGTCCGCAGGACTGGTGAGAATGATATGCTCCAGGGCGGTATTGGCACGTCCTTCGCGAATAACGGGGTAGAAGTCTTCCATCATGACCAGAATACGAGCACCGGAGTCCGCCATCTGATGCTCCATCTCGCGCCCGGTATACAGGGGATTCGTGGGAACGACCACCGCTCCGGCCTTCAACGCACCAAAGAAGGCAATGGGATATTGTGGAATATTGGGCAACGCGATTGCCACACGGTCGCCTTTGTGAATACCAAGTTTCTGTAAACCAATGGCAAAACGATTGGTTAAAGAAGAGAGTTGAGCATAGCTCAGCTTCGTTCCATAATACACAATAGCAGTATGGCCGGGATATTTACTGACGGTGGAATCAAGCAGCCAGGTAAGCGGTTGATCGGGAATATTCAATTGAGCAGATACGCCTTGCTCATAATGATGAAGCCACGGGCGATCGGTCGCACCTGTCGTGCTTGTGGCCCCTATGCCATCAGTAGGCTGCCCCGCTTGAGAGTTCTTTATAACCGATTGATCAGACATTCTGTACCAGCTCCTCTCATGGAGGTATCCAAATACGTTCTTGCGACTCCCATAGTCGCACATACAAGTAAAAACTGCCCATTGCCTTAATTATAGAGTGTGATTATGCGGAATGATAGGTTGCCAGCTAACAAAATTTGGTGCATAATGTGCTGGTAGCTAACGCAATAAAAGGGAAAAAGTATGACAGTAAGCAACGCGTCTGATTTTGCGCGGCTGGTAGCCCAATTTCGGCTTCAACGCGGTATGTCGCAGGGACAACTGGCGCAGGCAACCCAGCTCTCGCGTACTTACATCTACCACCTGGAAAAAGGGATGCGTGCCAATCCCTCCCCGCACGTCACGGAGAGCATTGCGCGTGCGCTTGACCTGCAAAGCGCGGAGAAACGGCAGCTTTTCGCGGCCCACAACAGGTTGACGGGCCATTACATTGACTCGGAGCAGCCGGAAAGTGTGCTGCTCGATTTCGGGGAACTGGCGCGTTTGCTCGTCCACAACACGTCCTACCCGGCCCATTCGCTGGACAAACTCTGGTATCTGCACTCGTGGAACGATGCCGCGATCACGCTTTTTGAGGTGCAGGAAGAGATCGCACGTAATGCGCACTTGCACCTGCTGGAACTCGTTTTCGATCCACGCTTGCGCCGTCGTTTTCACGGTTGGGAGAATCTGGTGCGCCGCCTGCTCAGCGATTTTCAGTACAATACGCGCACGATGACGCACCTGCCGGAATATAAAGGACTATGGAAGCACCTGCGCGAACTGCCAGAATTTCGCCGTATCTCGTCCGCCGTCTCGCCCATCGGACGCCCCGACCCTTCGTTCGTCTTCCATGTGCAACACAGCCAGCTAGGCCGTCTCGCCCTGCGCACCGCCACAACAGTCTTCACCGGCATCTCCAACTACTCAATGGTCAGCTACGTCCCCGGTGACCAGCAGACGCTGGAGATTTACAGGAAGAACAGGTGGCAACCGTGAATAACGAAAGGGAAAACAACGTCACGAATAACTTACGGCCTGCTCAAGGGCCTCGACCAGATCGGCTGTGGTGAACGGCTTCTGGATCACCTGTACCTGAGGATACATACGCTTGACATTCATCAGGTCTTCCGGTGAAACAGCGGAGATGACCACAATGGGTAAGTGGGCGAAAAACTGATGTATCTGCGCTATGACTTGCACCCCTGATAACTCTCCTTGCAGGAGCAAATCTACGAGAAGGACATCAAATGGCAAGGGGCTGACAATAGACCCTTCATGAAAAAAGGCATCAAGGAAATCCCATCCCCGTTGATAGGTGGAGACAGAATGGTGTTTCCGTTTTAAAATTTCTGTAAGTACATCACAAATAGCCGCATCGTCTTCTAGAACACCTATTCTCATGTTCTCTCCCGCTCTACTGTCACACCAGGCACTACTGTGTGAGCATAATTTTCGCCGCCGCGCTAGCCGACACCGGCTATTACTATCGCTATCCCAATCATAGCAATATTTATCGTCACTGTCAATAACACAGCAGTAGTTCACCAATATTTACTATCATTCAAGCTTTTCCCCTTCTTTTCCCTCCAAGCGCTCGATAGCGCGTTCTGTGACCTCCAGGCCGGCTTTGAGAACGGCTTCTTTATATTCGCGCACGAGCATCTGATATTCGAGCAGGCGGGGGCGGCGTGACGGACGTGTAGCGTACTGTTGGCGTGCCCATTCCATATGCGCTAGTTGTTTGAGCAGGCTCGCCCGGTGTTCTGTGAGATGCCGGAGGGTTACTTCATCTGTGGTCTCGCCACAGAAGAAAAGCTTGGTCAGGAAATCATCCTTAGTGAAACGTTCTGGCACATCTTCTTGCAACCAGCGGTCGAGTTCCGCTCGTCCGGCAGGAGTGATATGGTAGACCTTGCGGTTGGGCCGTGCCTTCTGCACAATTACCTCCGACTCAACTAATCTGGCACTGTCCAAACTCTTGAGCGTGGTATAAATCTGGCTATTACCGGCGTTCCAATAGCTGGCAAGTGCCCGGTCGAACGCCCGTTTAATGTCGTAGCCGCTCATTGGTCGCGCGCCCAGAAGCCCCAGGATGATATAGCGTAGTGTATTGCGGGTATACCCACTGTTCTCGCCGTTCTGGTCATCGCGTTCTACCGGCGCAGCGTCAAGTTGTTCTTGCATAAACTCAATTCTTTATTATGTGATACCATGTGTTGGCAATTATTATAGCAGTTTCGCTATCACGCCGTAAATGGTATACTTGAAGGAGCCAAAAGGCGTGGCCTTTTCTAACCTTCAACATATACAACCGTATATGTTGACAAGGCGTTCAATATGCAAAGATAATACGAGAGAAATGGACTGCCCAGATTGATTAGACCGGTAAAAGGAGTAGAGAATGGATGCCCGTTTTTACAATTCAGAAGAAATAGATATCCAACGACTGGCAAATGAACTGGAGAATATGTATCGTGCGCAAGGCTATCAGGTGCAGCAAATAGGCAACTCCGATCAGTTGATGGTGCAGTTGAAGAAGGGAAGTGACTTTGAGGCCATTATTGGCTTGCAGGCCGCACTCAGCGTGATCATTCAACGTTCCGGCGGCGGCGTTCTCGCGATGATTGGCCAGCAAAAATGGATGGATAAGGCAGCCGTGGGTGCCGTCGGTATCATCGCGGCCCCTATTCTCTGGCCGTTAATGATCACGGCAGGTGCGGGTGCTATCCGCCAGGCCAGCCTCGGCAACCAGGTATTGAATGCTGTGGATAACCTGGTGCGCCAACAAAATCCCGGCATCAGAATAGGACCGGTTCCAGTACAGATTGTGCCACAAATTCAGAGGCAGTGGGCGCCTCCACCGCAGCAATATCTGCCAGCCGGTCAAAGTTATGTCGTCTCGCTACCGCCGCCCCAGCCAATGGCGACTTATTCCCCGCCAGCACCTACAACTTCACGCTCGCGTATGCGCTGCCCAAGCTGCAATACGCTCTATGAGCCAGGAGATACCTTCTGCACAGGATGCGGTCGTTCGCTGGTACCGCCCAAGACGTACTGTCCCAATTGCAATGCCGAGGTCAAGGATGACGCCGCTTTCTGCCCAAAATGTGGCTCATCCGTCTTTGTAAACTCGACGCAGGCCGCGACACCGCCGTCACCAGCACCGACCTATACACCGCCAACGCAGCAAACGCCACCGGCACCAACCTATACACCAGCGGCACCGGTGTATACGCCGCCACCAACGCCGACCTATACACCACCACCGGCACCACCGAAGCCAAAACCAACGCTACCGCCAGAACCATATGTGCCGCCAACGCCGCAAGACCTGCCTGCGGTACCCAAACCAACGGTGACCTATATTCCTGCGCCGCAGCAGAACACGCCGCCTAAACCTAAACCACAACCACCGCAGACCCCGTTGTATACGCCTCCTGCTGGCTCGCCGCCCCCGCAGACACAACAGACGCAACAGGCTTCGCAGCAACAGCAGGCTCCGTTGTACACACCGCCCAACAATCCACAACCGCCTGCTCGCTCGAAGCAGCCCGCGCCACCTAAACCTATTGTTGCGAAACAGGCAGCGCAGCCCGCCTTCGATCCGAATGCAACATGGGGTACGCTCACGTTTAGCGACGGGAAGCAAGTCGCCCTTAAAGGTGAACGGGATATCGTGGGCCGCTACGACCATGATATCGGCGGTATCCAGCCAGAGGTAGACTTGAGCAATGCACAGGGAGCAGATACGGTCTCGCGCATTCATGCCGCGCTCGAACACGTCGGCAGCACCTATACCTTGACTGACCTGAACAGCACCAACGCGACGCGCATCAACGGCAAACGGCTGGAACCGGACAAGGCCACTCCCATCAACGATGGCGATACACTAGTCTTCGGCAAAGTCACCTGCACGTTTAAAAAGGCGTAAATGAGTGTTGAAAAGGGGATGAGTACTATTGCACTCATCCCCTTTTCAACACTCATTTATACAAAGAAAGCGACGCAGAGGGAGAACTATATGGATACCCTACAAACACAACAGGCGGCAGATCTTGACCCACAACGGCAACAAAAAGCACGCGAATATGCTCTAATACGGCGACGACTCAGTTACATCAATATGGCTATCGCCGGGGTGGGGATAGTATTTATCTTCTGGACGGAATTGAATATAGGCTTACGCGATCAACTGGTTTCGCTGAACTGGCAGCCGCTCACGGGCTGGTATCCATTGCAGATACTGGTCTTTTTCCTGATCTTGATGCTGGGATACCAGATCATTCACGCACCGCTGGCCTATTATGGCGGATTTCTCCTGCCTCACCGCTATGGACTCTCGACCATCACATTAAAGGGTTGGTTGCTTGACCTGTGCAAGGGATTGGTTATCGGTCTCATCCTGGAAATCTGCGCGGTGGAACTGGTGTATGCGCTGCTGGCGGCGCAACCGCTCACATGGTGGCTATGGGTTGCGCTGGCGATGCTCTTCTTTAGCGTGGCGATGGCAAATCTCGCGCCGGTGCTGCTCTTTCCTCTATTTTATAAATTTACTCCCTTGCCCGAAGGCGATTTGACGCGGCGATTGCTGACACTGGCGAACCGCGCCCATACTCGCGTGCGCGGCGTTTATACAATGGTGATGAGTAACAAAACGACCGCCGCCAACGCCGCGCTGATGGGACTCGGCAACACGCGCCGCATCGTAGTCGGCGATACGATGCTTGATCGCTACACCCCCGACGAGATAGAGGTGGTGCTGGCGCACGAACTGGGTCATCACGTTCATCATGATATCTGGAAATTGATTATCAGCCAGTCTCTCTTGACGCTCGGTGGACTTTACCTCGTGAACGTGGCGTTGCACTGGGCAGTTGATACGCAAAATTATTACCTGAGCCTTGCCGACCCGGCAACCATTCCTTTTGTACTGGTACTGACTGCTCTATTTAGCCTGATCGTCATGCCTATTGGCAATAGCCTGAGCCGCGCCATTGAGTATTCCGCGGACGAGTACGCGTTGCAATCCACACACATGGTCGAGTCATTTAAAAGCGCGATGACTCGACTCGCCAATCAGAATCTGGCGGAT
Source organism: uncultured Chloroflexia bacterium (assembly GCA_963717105.1). GTDB lineage: Bacteria > Chloroflexota > Ktedonobacteria > Ktedonobacterales > Ktedonobacteraceae > DATGJV01. The sequence continues at coordinate 86,977 of CAVQVL010000001.1, read as the reverse complement.
ATCGAGCCATTGCCCATCGTCGAAATCCTCTTTCACAACCACCCGTCTATCGGCAAGCGATTGAAACACGCCGACGCCTTCGCGCAACGCTATGCTCTCAATGCATCCATCAACGCGCCAAGTTGGGAGGCCGCCTCGTCAGCCGAACCGCCGGGCATGGCAAGCAGCGGCTCATCAACGCCTGACGCGGCCCATTGATCGAGCTTCGCCACCATTTCTTTCGGCGTACCGATAAGCGAGGTGGCATCGAGCATTCGAGGGCTAACGGCAGCAACCGCAGTCTTCATGCCCTGTTTCCAGCCCTCAATGACGGCCTGTACATCATCACCATAGCCGTGGCGGGTGAGCATCTGCGCATAGTAGACGCCCATCTTGCCGATATAATAGGCAAGGGGAGCGGCGGCTTTGAAGCGGGCCGCCATAATTTCCTGTTCATCAGCATTGTCGCTCAAAATAATGCTGGTAATGTAAGGGGCGATAGCGGTACTGTGCGGCGGACGACCCGCAATACGCGCCCCTTCGTCAAGCTGCTCGCGTAACTCGCCCCATTTGTTGCCGGGCCAGTAGACCGGCGTAACGCCATCGGCAATTTCGCCGGTCTGCACTACATTCTTCGGTCCCATTGCGGCGATGTAAATTGGCAGGTCGGCACGTAGCGGCGTGAAACGCAGCTTGAAACCGCGCTCAAGCTTGAAGAATTCGCCGGAGTAGACGAGCTTTTCGCCGCGCAGCAGCATACGGATAATCTCGACATATTCACGGGTGCGCCGTACCGGCTTCTCAAATTTCGCGCCATGAAAATGCTCAATCACATTGGCACCCGATGGGCCAAGTCCGAGAATAATGCGCCCGCCGGAACGCTCATCCAACGTTGCCGCGCTCATCGCTATCAAACCGGGTGTGCGCGAGTAAATATTGGCGATACCCGCGCCGATTTTGATACGCTTTGTTACGCGCACGAGATCGGCCATCGAGGTAAATAGCTCATAGCCCCATGACTCACCGAGCCATACCGAGTCATAGCCCAGATCGTCGGCAATCTTGACCTTCTCCATCACCGAATTCCAGTCGCCCGGAAAATTCGGCGATTCGGCAACCAATCCAACATGGTTGCGATACACCCGCGTCGCGCCAGCATCAGCGTCTGTCGTCATATCAATATTCATCCTTTTTTGAACGGTCTATACGGTGCAATACTGCTGGTATTATATCTTATGGAGTAAAAAAGGAGAGGTTTGTTACGATTAGCTTGAGGGAAAACACGTATAGAAACATCGAATGGGACAGCAATCGAGGAAAATTTATGCCGCCACATTGATAACAATAGCTTGCGGATGATCGCGCTCTTCTGGTACAGGTTCTCCATCTGCAATGAGCGACTCGACATGAAGACGAATAGCATCTTTTGCCATCGCAATAGCTTCTTCGAGAGTTTCTCCTTGCGTAATACATCCTGGAAGGGCTGGAACAGTAACCGTATACCCACCCTCTTCGGGATCAGGATGAAGAATAATGGTGTACTGATAGGAACTCATGGCTTATCCTCTCTCATTCAAAGCAACTCATGCAAATCACTTACGGTTAATTCCGCTTGCTCCAAAATAGACGCTAGAGTCTTTAATTTAATTATAACATGAGCATGCCTTGGAACTGTGACATGTCCTGACTTTGTGGGATGTTGTAAAGTAACATGACTTCCGCTTAAATTAATAGGCTGGAGGCTCGGCTCCATATTCAAAAGTATGTGTTGTATGGGGTTATCCATTAGTGGCTGTTCTTCGAGGCTATGTAAGACGGAGCGTATTACAGCCTCAACCACAGGAAGCTACTATAACACATTGGCAAGCTGAAGCAAATAGTTTTGTATCATGAATGGCCGTTGTTCAAATTCCTGCCCGATTGCTTGCCAGAATGGAGAGCGATATAATAAAATCTCACATAAAGGATATGTTGATTATGCCAGAATTGCCAGAAGTTGAGTATACAGCACGCCAGTTGCGTACGCATGTAGTGGGTGCGACCATTCGCGAGGCGTGCATTTTTTGGAACCGCACTATTGGTCATCCAGAAGTTGAAGATTTTGTTGCTGAAATTGTTGGTCGGCGTATTCTCGCGATACGCCGACGGGGTAAGTTTCTCATTGTTGACCTGAGCGGCGACCTCTTTCTGTCTATTCATCGCCGTATGACCGGCAATCTGCTATTGCTCTCCCCTGGCTGGCAGATTGATACGAGCTTGCGAGAGCAAGAAGTAGCGGCCTGGAATACCAGAGGCCCACGGTTTTATCAGGAGGAGCAGGACAACAGGGACAACCCTGCAATAGCTACCAGACTTGCTTCGGAGACGAGGTATTGCCGTGTCTGTTTCAACTTTGCCGATGGGCGACGCTTGCTGTTCACCGACCTTCGCAAATTCGGGCGTATCACGCTCTGGTCTCGTGCGCAAGAGGAGGCGTTCTTCGCGGGTCTGGGGCCGGAACCGTTAGGCGAGGAGTTTACCGTTGAGTACTTTGCTCATGCTCTGGCAAGCCGCAAGAGCGGTATCAAGGGCGTCTTGCTAGATCAACAGGTGGTGGCAGGTCCTGGCAATATCTACGCCGATGAGGCTCTGTTCTATGCTGGCATTCATCCCTTGCGACGTGCAAACACATTGACAATAGCGGAAATTGAGCGATTGCACGAAGGAATTATCGGCGTTCTCACCCACGCTATTGAGCATGGCGGGACTACCTTTAGCGGTTATCGTGACATGTGGGGTGAGGCGGGCGATAACTACAACCATGTGCGCGTCTACCAGCAAGATGGGAAGCCATGCGTGCGGTGTGGTACGCCCATCGAGCGCATAGTGATCGCCCAACGCAGTGCGCACTACTGCCCAACTTGCCAGCAACTCACTGTGGTGTGAAAAATGCCGGTGTGCAGTGCAGCGTCCCACCTGGGAAATTGGTGAAGGTCACATCTACGGTCGCTGGTACTCCTGTCGGCTGGCGTCCCTCTAATGGCAAACTGAAGGAGACGTAGCCTCCAATATCGCTGGTCGCCTGATCAAGCTGGACATCTTGCCCTTGAAAATGTACGACGGCAGTAGCGGTTGCTCCGGAAACGCCCTGCATATTTTTAACCAGCCGTGCGTAAATGGTAATAGCCGAGCCGGTACCGGGCGCATTATTCGACGACCAAGCACCACAGAGGTAAGGGATAACCGTGGGAATGGGCGAGATTTGCGACTGGAACCCAGGATTAATTGTCACGGTGGGCTGTGCGCTCGTCCCGGTTGTTGCTGGCCCGCAAGCCGCCAACAATAGCAGCAAAGCGAGACAGGCGATAGCCAGTACTATAAAGTGTTTATATTGTTTCATGCTCATAATCATTACCGATGAAATATCCCTTATTGAGAATAGCAAAATGCTTGTTACATGTTTGTACCAATTATAGCATGGACAGGCAAGGTTATAGGTGAGGTGAAAGGGAAATGCTCTCCTGCTTTTCCCTTTCATCTCATCTTCTCAGGCCACTGAGATTGTCTGGCGAGAGAAACGAGCTAATTGAAAACGCTCAAGTGGTACTGGCGGTGCTGCATCGTAAAGCAAGCTGCTCAATATTTCACCGAGCAGAGGACCGAATTTGAACCCATGTCCGCTCAGGCCAGTTGCGAAGACGATGCGCGGGTCGTCGGGAAAGTGGTCGAGGATAAAATCTTCGTCGGGACTCACATCGTACATGCAGGAATCAACATGTACCAGGCGTGCCTGTTGCAGCGCGGGTATCAATTCACGCAGTCGGCGAGCCGTGTGAGAAATGATACGCTCATCCGGCGCATGGATATCATCAGGATCAATTATGGAGCCGAAGGTATGCGAAGCCGCTTTTAACCAATACTGACCAGTATATATTTGATGCATCGGCAAGCCATAGATGTCACTGGTAATAAAAGCCGGGAATGCGTTGATGCCAAATAATGAAAGAGGTAAACCTGAGAAATAAAGCAGGTACTGGCGGGTCATGCGTATGGGGAGGTGGAGTTCCGCCAGCAAGCGATGCACCCAGGGGCCTGTTGCCAGCACCACGCGGTCAGCCATGATTTCGTTGCTATCCTTATCATCCCTACAGTCCCTGCTACCCCAACTATTCCCACAGGACAGCCGGATAGGGCGATTCGGTGCCTCGTGACTCACACGAGAAACGCGACAGGATTCGTAGATATTGCCGCCCAGATCCAGAATACGCCCTTTCAGGGTACGCAAACAGGTTGATGCATGCAAAATACCTGCCTCAGTATTATATGTAAGCGTGCTATATGGTTCTGTTGCGAATTGGGGAAATCGCTGTTGGCAGCGTAGCGCGGAGAGTTGCTCGGCAGGTAAGCCCAATTTGCGCATAGTCGCGTAGCTTGATCGAGTAAAGCAATCATCTTCCGTACCGAGAACAAGCAGGCCGGTGCGAGTATAGAGCGACTGTCTCGTTATGCGTTCAAGCCGTTTCCAATGGGCCAGACTTAATCGCACCATCTCGGAATATAATGTCTGGGCTCCGTATTCGAAACGGAGCAAGCGCGATGCCCCATGTGAAGTAGAGCGAGCATGATCGACATGTTCTTGCTCAAGAACGGTCACATGTTGAAATCCCTGGATGAGGAGCGCATAGGCAGCTGACAATCCAACAATACCGCCGCCCACAATGGCTATTCGTTGGTGACGCACAATACAAACGGCCTCCTATTTTCTAATTTTCTACCGAATACCGTGGAGTATAGCAGAAGATTAGCCATAAGTCAATCATTTTTGTGGGTTCGTTACAAAAACGTTCTTATTTATAAAGTTATATATTCGATATATATTGTAATAACAGTGTAAAACGTTTGTGATTTTCTTCTGGGGCGTAAAATGTTACAAGGTATGACAAAGAAGAGATACAAAATGTACACGATGTCCACGATATTCAACATTGTGCGTTTGTTTTCTCGACGTTTTGTTGCCAGATAGCTTACAATTAGGCTATAGCTACTGTAGAGGCCCGATTTATCGCGCCCAAAAAAGAAGAAAGTATACGCAAGAAAAAACAGGAGATACATTTGCTGTGGAACCGCGAACGATTTATATTGCTCCAACAAGTATTCTACGAGGAAAACCTGTCGTCCCATCCTCAAAATATTACACATTGCGCTATTTATTGGCAGCGACTCTTGCCAGGGGAGAAAGTACTGTGACATTTCCTGCGCAAAGCGATGATAGTGAGGCCCTCTTTCGCGGTTGTCGAGCATTTGGGGCGGAATTGACATGGGAAGACGATCAGAGACAGGTGTTGCATGTATGCGGCGGGAAACTGCCGCAGAGCGATAGACCAATTATGATTAATGTTGGCAACGCCGGTGCCGTATTGCGGCTCTTGCTCGGCATCGGAGCGTTGTTGCCGGAAGTGACCTTTGTCACTGACTATGCGCAATCGCTGGGAAAACGTCCGAACCGCGAATTATTGGCGGCACTCACTGCTCTGGGGGCGGAATGTGAAGGCACCGGTGCTGAAGGCTACCTGCCGATTACGCTGCATGGTGGGAAGCTGCACGGTGGACGAGTCAGAATTTCAGGAGTGCGCAGTTCGCAATATCTCAGCTCCCTGCTTTTCCTGGCACCCCTGATCGGGGAAAGGTTGGTGGTTCATGTGGTGGATGGCTTGAAATCACAACCATTGATACATGTGACACTCAATGTCTTACGTGAAGCGGGCATTGTTGTGGAGCATGATGCGGCCATGCGGCATTTTATCATCACCGCTGGACAAGCGTATGCACCACGCTCGTATGTCGTGCCGGGCGACTATCCCTCTGCCGCCGCCCTGTTGTGCGCCTGTGCGGTGGCAACAGATCCCACCAGTGAAGTGCAATTACAGCGTCTGCGGTCCGGTGAAGAGGATGGCGAAGCGTTGTTGGGAGCGTTACGAGCTATGGGCGCCGATCTGCGCGTTGAGGGTGAAACGGTAACCTTGCGCGGCGGACGCCGCTTGCAAGGCATCGAGATGGATGGTGACCGCGCGATCGACAGCGTACCCGCGCTAGTAGCGGCCGCCTGTTTTGCCGAAGGTGAGAGTATCTTTTACAACATCGAAAGCCTGCACTACAAAGAGTCCGACCGCATTAACGACCTATGCACCGAATTGCGTCGCGCTGGTTGCGCTGTCACGCCGCATGAAGATGCCATTATTGTGCAAGGGCAACCGCAGGGCATCGAAGGCGGCGTCACCGTTGACGGTCATTCCGATCACCGCCTCCTCATGGCCCTCTCCATCGCCGCTTTACGGAGTCATCGAGGCTTAACGCTCAGTGGCGTTGAACACATCGCGAAAAGTTACCCCCATTTCTTTGATGAATTGCGACAGCTAAGGAGTTAACAGCCGTGCGGAAGAGCATAGGGGTAGCTGACCCAATGACAATCACGAGAGCATACAGGGTATGAGGCAGGTGAAGGTACTACCCTGGCCGGGGAAGCTTTCGACGGCGACGGTGCCGCCGTGCAGTTCAACGATCATTTTCACGATGGCAAGGCCGAGTCCCTGACCGCCGGAACGCCCGGCACTGCCCTGGGGAGCTTGATAGAAACGGTCGAAGATACGCTGCTGGTATTCGGGAGCGATGCCAGCTCCGGTATCTGAAACCTGTAATTTTAGCAATTTCTGCTCTGCGCCATCCTCGCCTTCAGGCAACATGACTGTAGTAGGTGTAGTGGGTGTAGTGGGTGTAGTGGGTGTAGCAACAATAGTGATGTTGCCACCAGCCGGAGTGAACCGTAGGGCGTTGCTCACCAGATTGCGCAAGACCTGCTGCATACGAACGGCGTCGGCGTAGATGGATGGAAAGTCGGCGGGAACTTCAGCATGAATGGCGACATTGGTGTCCTTCGCGGTAAGTTCTAATTCTTCAACCGCATTGGCGACGATCTCTTGCAGACTGGTCACGTCGCGGTTCAAGCGCATTTGACCGGAGTCGGCGCGTGAAACGAGCAGGAGGTCTTCGAGCAATGCATAGAGGTGTTCGCTACCGGCTCGCGCACGCTGCACAAATTCGTGCTGCTGCTCATTGAGGTCTCCGGCAATACCCGTCAGTGTAAGGTCAAGATAGCCATTGATCGCGTTAAGTGGCGAACGCAACTCGTGTGTAATCATCGAGAGGAAGTTGGCCTTCATGCGATTAGCATCACGTATAGCGGTGACATCGCGGGCCATCATCAAACAGAAAGGCTGGTTGGTAGCGGAGACGGGGGTGATGCTCAGTCCAATCGAGCGTGGTGCATCTTTGATACACAGGTCAAGCTCCACGTAGGGCAATGGCTCCTGCAACTGCAAGGCTTTATGTACCATACAGAGATCGCTGCACTGGTCATGGGATTTCTCATCTCCGCAACCCAGCAGTTCCAGGCATTCCATGCCGACAACCCGCTCAGGTGCGACATCGAAAATACGCCCGAAGGCGGCGTTGGCCTCGATAAAGCAGCAGTTGAGGCCGATAATGGCGATACCATCGGAACTGGATGTGAGAATAGCACGCAATTGCTCTTGATCGCTGCGCACACGATGAAACAGTGCAACGTTTTCCAGGGCCGCCGCCGCCATATTGCTGAAGTTGCGCACTAAACGCAGTTCCTCGCTGGTAAAGGCTTCCGGCCGTTGCAGCAAGAGGACGCCATAGAGATTATTCTTTGAGATCAGTGGTGTTGCCATCTCAGCCATATTTGGGAGAGTTGGGACAGCCAGGTCGGCAATAAGATCGTCCTGTGGTAATTGCGTAGGTGCGCGGAGAATAGGATGGCGGTGCGAAGCAGCCCAGGCGGCAACGGAGGTTGTACTGTACAGGTCTATCTTCTCTTGCTGCACATCCTCGGTAATCACGGCGGAGGTGCAAATGTCCTGTTCGCAGGTGGGCGACGTAGGAATACCGGAGAGTTCCGCGACGGGATAGAGTTCTTGCGCACCTTCATTATATTGGTACATCAGGATGGTATCGCATGGTACTAAGCGGCGGGTATCGGCCAGAATGGTGCGGCAGAGTGCATCCGGCTCCAAGCGCGTTGTGATGCCACGAGAGAGGTCCAGCAGCATCTCAAGCTGGTTCGCTTGCCGCTGTGCCAATTCCGCATGGCGAGCGTTGGTAATGGCCAGCACCGCTTGATCGGCAAAGATAGTCAGCATCTGTAACTTGCGCATACTGAAGGCATGTGTCTGCTGGCTACTGACGGTGAGTGTGCCAATAAAATTTCCGGCATCAATCAAAGGAACGCAGACCATCGAACCAATGGGGATACGACCTAAACGCTTAAAGCGCAAATCAAGGCTCACGTCGTGAATGACCAGAGGTTCGCGATGCTCGGCAACCCAGCCAGCAATGCCTTCATTCATGCGGAAGCGGCTGCGTCGTGGCTTACGTCCCTGTTTATGCAGAGCCGCCAGCGTTACCAGTATGGTGCCAGTTGCATCCAGTAACGCCACCGAGCAATTGCTAACTTCTAGCAATGCTCCGGTATTTTGCACTATCTTTTGCAGCACATCAGCCAGCTCTTGCGGCTCTCCCTCGGAGGAAGCTATACTATCAGCAAATTGATGGTCATGGATAGAAGATATATTCGTGGTCATGCGCATCCTCTTCATACAGGTTCCCTGAACGTAACTCTGCCGGGTTAGCCCCGAACGTTACATTTCTTCTTCTCTTTATCGGCTGATGGGGAAAATAGTTGAGCATTCATGTCTCAGAGTATAACATTGTGTTGGAATAGAGTCGAGTAAATGAGCAAGATGGGCTATTACTTTTATTGAGTGGGACGCATGGGCATGGTGATTTCGCTGGTGATGGAGCCGGTGTTTGTGGTGGCGATAGGTAGTGTAAAAACGAAACGCGCACCAGCGTTGGGGATATTCTCGGCCCAGATGGTGCCATCGTGCGCCTCGATAATGGCCTTGACAATGGCGAGGCCGAGGCCACTGCCGCCAGTACTGGCCTGGCGGGCACCGTCAACACGATAGAAGCGATCAAAGACTCGTGGTAGCGCATCAGGCGGAATACCTTCTCCGCTATCGGCCACGGAGGCCATGAGCATATTTTCTCGCTGCATGGCCTCAATGGTAACAGTGCCGCCAGCGGGCGTATAGCGCAGCGCGTTATCGCAAAGATTCGAGAACACGCGAGAAAGCATATCGGGATCGGCATTAGCTGGAGGCAGCGCATAGGAAATCATGTTGCACGGCTCGACGTTTTTGCGCTCAAACTCCGCCACTTGCACCGCCAGCACTTCGTCAACGAGGGCGGCAAGGCGGACTGGACGAGGTACAGGTTGTATAGCACCCGCCTCCACCTTCGCCATCATGTGCAAGTCTTTCACGAGGCGGCGCAAGCGCAAGGTCTCGCGTACAATCACGCGCCCCGTTGCTTCATACTCCTCACGGTTCTGGTTGACACCATCAATGAGGGCCTCACCGAGGCCGGTGATTGCTGTCAGGGGCGAGGCTAAATCATGTGTGATGTTCATGATCAGTTCGCGCCGCCACAGTTCTTGCTGGCGCAACTCGTCCACATCCGCCGCGAGTTTCGCCGCCATATCGTTGAAGGTTTCGGCAAGTTCCTCTATTTCTCCATGCGTATTGGTTGTTACCTGCGCGTTATAATTGCCCGATGCCAGTACATGCGCCGCCTTCGTCAATTTGGCAAGGGGACGAGTAATTGTGCGGGCAAAGAGAATGGCGGCCAGGGCGGCGAGAACGGCAATAATGGCGGCAACAATCAAGACGGATGAACCGACGGCAGCGATAAAGGGGGGAATGGTATTCGAGGCCGCCGAGCGAGAAATGATAACTAACACTCCGACTACCGGCGCACCACTTTGCGAGCCATCAAAAATGGGCTGCGCCACAAATGGACGGGGAACGACATTCGGGCCACCGGTGCCAATTTCGCCGTTATAAACATTTCCTTTTAAACCTGCTCGCACGCCAGTCGCAACAGGAGCGAAATCGCCACTTTTCAATGTTGGATCATCCAACGCAATAACGAATGCTCTGGCTTCGATTGCCCTGGTGGAATAACGTGGGTAGATCGTTTGCCCCAGGCGGTTGATGACTACCAACAAGTATTGCTCGCCCTGAAAACTTTGTACCAACCCTCTCGGTAAGGTGTTATTCGCCGCCTTCACTAAATTGCCTGCCTGCGCATAGTTTGCGCCGATACTTTGCGCCTTATCAGTCGCGAGACTATCCAGCAGTTGATGTTGGTCAACGCCATAGTAATAGCTAATGGCCAGCAGGGCCGCGAGGGCGATTAAGATGGTCGCCAGTAAGGCCACCAGCATAGACCCCAGGGCTAATCGCCAACGAATGCTTTGCCACCACCGGATGCGTTTCACTTTCGTTTTTGCTTGCAGTGACACCTGGGCTTACCTCTCATTCGCGGCGGAACGTGCCTTGACTTCAAATCGATACCCTACGCGCCAGACGGTTGTAATGTAACGTTGCTCCGTGTTGGCCTCTAATTTCTTACGCAACGCACTGATATGTACGTCTATGGTATGACCATCACCCAGATAATCATAACCCCATACTTTGTTCATCAGTATTTCGCGGGTAAAGACGCGCCCCGGCGATTGTGCCAGCAATGCCAGCAGATCGAACTCGGTGGGAGTCAGAGCTATCTCAGTGCCGTTGACCTCGACACGCCGGGCGGGTATATCAACGGTGAGGCCGGGGAAACGTAATATAGAGCCATCGGATGGCAATTTGGACGACGCATGACCGGTATCGGAAGCCTCCTTGCCATCCAGCGGGCCAGAACCGGTGCGGCGCAAAATCGCCCGCACTCTGCTCACCAATTCACGCGGGCTAAAGGGCTTGACGAGGTAATCATCCGCCCCTAAATCCAGTCCCTGAATGCGGTCATCTTCGCTACCACGGGCAGTCAGCATGAGAATTGGCGTCTTCGACCATGCGCGAATGCGACGGCAAACCTCGAAGCCATCTATGGCCGGCAACATAATATCGAGCAACACAAGATCGGGATGCTCACGAGCATGGAGTGCCAGCCCATCGGCACCATCTCTGGCAATCACGACATCGTACCCTGCATCTTTCAAGTACAGGTTGAGCAGGTGAACAATACCTTCTTCATCTTCAATGATCAAGATTTTTTGTGACATATGTTTTTTGTGTCTCTCCCGATAGCATTCATTCCGTATTACCTTACATTATCATCAGAAACGCAGCACTATGCAACACTTCTACGGCTTCTCGCCAAACCTTGACCAAATCTTGAAGATTAGCATACAAATTTTTCATATCTGGGCAGTAAGATAGAGATAACGCACAGTGGTAGCCTTCATAAGGAAGTTATTGCAGACACCCACTTCCTTTTCTCTCGTGCTTAGCAAGAATGGCTGGTATGATCCCCCTATCGTACCGGCCATTCTTGTTTGTATTTCCCTCTTTACCTCATACCGAACTCATTTAACAAGGAGGCCGTATATCAGGCTTATGCTGAAACTTGAGGAATTCTTGAAGGTTGCCAGAGACTAATTTTATATGCTTATGTTACGATGGAAGTGTCACCTAAAATGGTGAATATGATACACATACATAATAATAGACACTACCAAACGGTGGTTTAGAAGATGTTTGTAGGAGATAAAAACATATGAAAAAACGTACTTTATTCATTTTGAGCGGTGCTGTCGTGCTGCTGATCGCCTTGTTGCTGGTTGGTTTTTTAGTGGTTGCCCCGGCAATCACGTCCGCTAATAGCACGGCAAGTGCGAAACCAACGGTCACAACTACGCCATCTACCCCAACGACGAGCAAACCTAAGATTCAGTTGGCGAAAATTCTGAAGCAGTACGATCCGCAGATGCTGAGCCAGATCGCACAGGGATTGCATATGACGCCTCAGCAGTTGTTAGCACAACTCAAGTCGGGGAAAACATTGAGCCAGATCGCAACGACGCAGAACGTCTCCGCCACACAGTTACAAACGCTTGAAACGAGCGCGGTGCAGAGTGCCCTGCAACAGGCCGTGAGCAATGGAACGTTGACGCAGAAACAGGCGACCGCGATAGCGAAACGCCTGCAAAAGAACCCCCAGGTTCTGGAGCGCATTTTGAAGGCGTAAATATACTGACAAGAAGGAGAGACGCCTGATTTGAAATTCGCAATGCGAATTTCAAATCAGGCGTCTCTCCTTCTTGTCAGTATAAACTACTTAGCGAATGCTGCTGGTAGTCGGTGACTGGCTCTTGAGCCAGCGTTGCAGGGCCTCGCCGCTCTCAAATGAGACGATGAGGGAATAGCGCGGCTCCGGGCCGGGATGCCAGGCGGCGTGCCAGAGACGCTGCGAATCAATGACGAGTTGCCGGTTGCGCGGCATAGAAATACGCGACTCCGTGGAGGGATCGTTTTTATCCTCGCGAAGGATCATGTAGGTATCGGGATTGTCGGTCAACTGCAACCAGGCACGGACGACCCAGCCTTCACCATCAGGATTGAGACGGTTGTTATCGTCGAGGTGCAGGTTGTGGATAGCCTCGGCCTCAGTATTGGGGTTTAGTTTGATGATGCGCACACGACCAAAGTTGGCTTCGACGTTTTTTGTCCACTCTACAAGCGTGGGGCACAGTTCCGCGTTCTTTGTCCATATACCGTCTTTGTCGGCTTTGCCGTGGTCCCAGAAGCCGCGGCATTCCATCTCGCCAAAGGCGGAGGCGATGGGGGCAAAGTTGGTATCGCCGCCACTTTTCCAGTCCATATATTCAAGTTGTGACCACTCTTCTTCAGGAATCGGCGGGCCATCATAGTCACGCAAGATAGCAAAGCCCTTCTCTGTCCAATTCGTCAAGTTTATTGTGCATAAAAGTACTCCTTCTACATTGTTACAGGAATTTGATACTTCTGGAGGAGTGGATACTCCCTCCATCTCTGTTTTCAGTGCCCATGAATGCCTGAAGTAGGCATTCAAATGAAATGTGTATCGCGGCACTGGTTGCTCCCAACTGCCGGGTACTTACCCAATTGTATCATAGCCGGGCCATCGGTGCATCTATAGAACGGCACTGAACGAATGGGCCAGTCGCTTTCCATGCATGATGGACCTGCCCTTCACCGGTCACTAAGGTTCCAGCACATTTTCGGGCAATAAGCAAAGAAAATGTATTTATGATATTTCTATATATCTTTATCTCAAAAAGTCAATAACTTATAAATATTTTTCACTATTTAGTACTATTATCTTGTGTATCCGAAAATGCTTGTCTATACTGTTAAGAGGGAGATTGATTAGTATCAATGTAACAGGGTAAGACATATATGCCGCAACAACAATTAACGCTTCCTGCCGGGGCAACTGTGCGCGACGCGGATGGAGACCGCTATATTACGGAGGGGCTGCTTGGTATAGGTGGCTTTGGTGCCGTGTACTTAGTGAGAAATAAACGTAATAAGGATAAATTGTTTGCGCTGAAAGAGGTAATCGATCCAAATCAGCGTGATCAGGAACGGTTCATGTTTGAAAGTGAAGTACTCAAGCGGCTGAACCATCGTGCATTACCTTGCGTCTATCGTGTATTTGAGCATGAGAAGCTCAAACGGGTCTATATGCTCATGAATTATGTTCCAGGACGAAACCTGGAAGATTTGCTGGAAGAGCAGCCGGATCACCGTTTTTCCTTGCCTCTCACACTGGCCATCATGGCACCTATCGTTGATGCCCTCATTTACCTGCATCATCAGGATCCCCCAATTGTGCATAGAGATATTAAACCGGCAAACATTATTGTGCCAGCCAAAGGCGAAGAGGCTGTGCTGGTTGATTTTGGTATTGCCAAAGAATATGTGGCAGAGAAAACCACCACGATTATTCGTCACGGCTCGCCGGGCTATGCCGCATTAGAACAATATGGGATGGGAACCACGCCGCGCACAGATATCTATGCACTCGGTGCAACACTTTATACATTGTTAACCGGTACTGTTCCACCGGATGCCATTACGCGGATCACTAAACTGAAGAGAGAAGATTTGCTCACGCCGATAATTCTTCTTGCTCCAACGCTGCCACTGGCAGTTGCCGATGCGATACAACGAGCTATGAGTATCAGCAGTGAAGATCGCTACGAGACAGTTGAAGAGTTCTGGCAGGTACTGACCGAAAATGCGTCAACCGAAGATGCGCCAGAGGACCAGGCAAAAATACAGGCACAGATACAGGCACTTGCCAGAAGGCCAGCAAGTACGCCTCAATTGCACCCCGTCCCTGAACAAGAACTGGAACGTATCAGATTTATACCTCCTGCATATAAGCATCATGTACCATATTGGAAAAAACGTAGCACAATACTCATCACCGGTATCACCCTCTTGCTCATCATACTCGCTGGAATAAGCATCTCTTTTTTTGAACTGAAAAACAATAAAGTAATATCTCCACATCAAACAATTACACATGTGGCAACGGTGACGCCTACAGCTCATGCAAACCCGGCAGCCAGCACCACTCCTCCCGCAACTTCCATTTATCCTACTATCGCTTCTTCATATGCCGGCAGAATTGGCGACTTACTCTCAAACGAAACAACAGTAATGCGTCTTTCTTCTGTGCAGCAAAACCAGGGAAACATCAGTGGTTTCTTTAATGGGCTGGGGCAAGTTGGTACTTTTAAGGGAACCGTTACTCCATCTGGAAATATCCATTTTACGGTAAAGATTTACAACGGTTCGTCAACCCTTGCTTTTGAAGGCGCGATCAAAATAGGTGGGGATATGGCCGGGAGTTTTGCTGTCCTTAACCAGAATGAGCAACACACCGGAGAAAGTGGAGTATGGAATGTCGCCATTTCAACTTGATGCAATAGATCAATCAAGGCTAAACTCTTTACGCAGTTGTGCTATCTCAAAGCGGAAAGCATTCTCCATCTGCTCTTTCCGTGCTTGTGGAAGGAAGCTATGCCTGACGCCATTGAGTAAAATCTCGTCAATGGTGTCGAGCGAAAAATGGAATGGTTCATACAATACACTGACGTTCTGATTTAAAGTAGCGTTGAAAAGTGGAGGATCATCCGAATTCACCGTTAGCGGTACGCCAGCCGCGTATAAAAGCGGTAACGGGTGGCTCGCAAGGTTCGGGTAGATGCCCAGAGAAATGTTGCTGAGCGGACATACCTCCAATGGCACACGATGGGTAGCCAGATAGGCCACCAGTTCCGCGTCCTCGATCGCACGGACACCATGGCCGACACGTTCTGCTCCCAGCGACTGTAATGCGCCCCAGACGCTCGGGGTCCAACGGTTTCGCCCGCGTGCGGGACACTGTGCAGGCCAGCCGATAATGCTCTATCAAACCAGCCGGCAAACTGTTCAGGCGGGTAGTCTCGTTCATAGCCACCCAATCCGAGTGCCACCACCCCATCGTTGATGGCCTCTATCGCTGCGGCTGTCGTATATTCGGCCCGGCGGCGACGCTCTGTCTCGTCTGGAATACCGCGCACAATATCAAATACCCACTGTATATGAACACCAAATTCCTGCTGCGCCCGTTCCCGCCCGGCATTCAAGCCTCCAAAGAAGGTATCATGCGCGAGACCCAGCGAGTAGCGATGTGTACTCGGCGAAACGGTCACCTCGGCGTAACGCACATGCTGGCGAGCCATCTCTACGCCAAATTCGTAGGCAATTAACTCGTAGTCCTCTGCCGTCTTCAAACATCTTGTAATGGCCGAGTATATCTCTATAAAATGGGGGAAATCGCGAAAACGGAACCACTCGCGCATTTCCGCCAGATTCGAGACCGGCAAAATGACGTTATTGCGTTGTGCCAGTGTCAGCAGCGTGGATGGGCGAATCGATCCTTCCAGATGAACATGCAGTTCGGCTTTTGGCACCCGTTGGAGATATCGTTCTATTGATTGCACGTTTTCCATAAAGCTCCTTCCTCTTGCATGATAGCATGATACAACCTGGATGCAATAATTGGAACATCGTGGTATGATACAAAAATAGAGCGAGCCAATAATTGCAGCAGGTAGACATTGAACCGTTGTGTATGCCAGTACCACACACAACACGACGAGTAACGACTATATATTTTACAAGGAGCTTTACGCATATGGTCACATCTAGGACGCCTCATATGGGGTAGCCCCACTTTCGAAGAAAACTGGAACTGAAAAGTAGCCGCACAGCAATACAGAACAAGTTCCTTCTTCTCACGTCTTCTTTCGCGCCACTTTTTGGGAGATGCCGATGACCCGCTGCCTGAATCGTGAGGAAGAGGCTTCGACTCGTTCGTTGGATACCGGGACTGTGCTTGCGGTTATGTGAGTTTGTGTTCGATGGCAAAGCGGGTCACGGCGTTGCGGGAGGTGACATCCAGCTTGTTGAAGATGGAACGCAGGTAGGCATTGACGGTATGCAGACTGACGACGAGCTGCTCGGCGATCTGCGGGTTCGTCATTCCCTGGGCGACCAGCCGCAGCACTTCAAATTCCCGTTCGGTGAGACCGGCCGGATACGTGAAAACGGCCTGCCGGTTAGTCGCTGGCTGTACCTGTAATACTTGCTCGACCTGTTCGAGTGCTGGATCCGATTCCTCGAGAGAGAAGACCTGTTCAAGCGACATGTTTCGTCCTGTCCTCCGCGCCCGGTTAAACGCCGCCTCACCCAGCCGCGAACGCGCACCGGCAACCGCCCGCTCGTAGGTAGAGCGCTCGATGGGGGCCAGTGGCGCTCCGACCGCCTCCCGTAAAGATTCCGCCAGACCACAGAGTCTTGCCGCCCACATGGCCGGCACCTGCTCAGAGATACCATCATCCCCCGCGATATCCTGACCCAGCGGAGCCCAACGGATTTCCACAGCTTCTTCCACGAGCACGCCTGCCAACCCTTCCAGGCTCTGAGCGACAAACTGCTTCTCACCCAACTCTTGGAAGAGCTCAAGGCCGTCCTGGTAACGCGTACCCGCTTCCGCATACTTGCCCTGCGCAGCTGCGACATCCGCCAGCAACAGCAGGTATCCGGCAATATCCGACTTGCTGCCCAGTTGCCTTGATTTTGATAGAGCATCTGCGATCAGTGTCCGCGCTGTAGCCGTATCGCCTTGCAAAAGGGCTAACCGCCCGGCGAGAGCGATGCACCAGTTCTCACCGCTCGCGTCGCCACTCTCCCTCATCAGCGGAATGCATTCTTGGAGCAGTGTGCGTACCGGTTCAAAGTCGTCCAGCGAAAGAAGGTACATTTCTGCCAGGTGAATGAGTGTGTAGGCGATGCCCTCCGTATACTCAAGCGCTCGAAAGATGGCCAGGTCTTCCTCGAAGAGGGCGCGAGCTTCGGTATAGTCGCCTTGCACAACCAGCTGGCACGCCAGGCGGAAGAGCGACCAGCCGATACGCATGTTGTTGCCCAGACCCCGCCAAAGCTCCAGCGATTCCAGTAAGCGGGAACGCGCGGCACTCAAGTTGCCTTTCATTCTAGCGGCTCTCTCTAAGTGATGGAGGGATAAGGCGATGCCCTCCGTATCTCCCAGTTCGCGGTACAGCTTGAGGCTCTCCTCGGCCAGCGCCTCCGCCCGGTCGTTGTCATCCTGGAAGTAGGCCATATGCCCGGCAGCGCTGAGAGCCTTCGCCCGCACAGCAACTGGAAGTCCCTGGCTCCTGACCAGCGCTCTTTCGAGAAACCTCAGTCCCTCGCCCGAATGGTCGTGTATCTTCCAGAACTCACGCAAAGACCCCCCCAACCGCAGGGCCTTTTCGAGAGCAAGCTCACTCCCTTGTGTTTCTCCCTGATCCAGCAACCAGCTCAGGGCTGCTCGCACGTTGCCGTGCTCCCGTTCCAAACGGTCTGCCCATGTCGTTTGCTCTGGACTACCGAACTTCGTCTCCGCCTCCTCCGCCAGGGCCAGGTAGTAATCGGCGTGGGCTCGTCCGACGGCGTCCGCCTCTCCTTTTGCAACAAACTGCTCCAGCGCGTATTCGCGGATCGTCTCTAAGAGCTGCAGGCGTATTTCGCCCTCCTGTTCGGCCTGCTGTAGCAAGTTCTTGTCGATCAGCGAAGACACTTTATCCAGCACCTCTTCGCCCTCATCGCCAAGAGCAGTCGAGATGGCCTCTATCGCCTCGATTGCGCACCCTCCCACGAAAACGGCGAAGCGCCGGAAGAGCCGCCGCTCTTCGGTGCCGAGCAGGTCATAGCTCCACGCGATCGTATTGCGCAGCGTCTGCTGGCGCAGCGGCAGGTTGCGCGGTCCGTCCGTCAAGATCTGGAGCCGATGCTCTAACCGCTCCAGGAGAGTTTTCGGTGGCAGCAGTTTGATACGGGAG
Organism: uncultured Chloroflexia bacterium; assembly: GCA_963717105.1. GTDB lineage: Bacteria > Chloroflexota > Ktedonobacteria > Ktedonobacterales > Ktedonobacteraceae > DATGJV01. The sequence continues at coordinate 68,655 of CAVQVL010000001.1, read as the reverse complement.
GCCGCGAGTTCAATGGCCAGCGGCAGTCCATCGAGGCGCACACAGATCTCGGCGACAGCGGGCGCGTTCTCGCGGGTCAGGTGAAATTCGGGTTTGATGGCCTTCGCCTGCTGCACGAAGAGCGCGATCGCCGCGTACTTCGCCAGTTCCTCGATAGTCGGCAGGTGTGTGAGGTCCGGCACGGCGAGCGCCGGCACGACGTATTCGTATTCCCCGGACAGGCGCAGGGTGGCGCGACTGGTCACCATGATCTTCAGGTCGGGGCAGGCTTGGAGCAATTCGATTAAGAAGGGGCCAGCCTCGATCACCTGCTCAAAGTTATCCAACAACACCAGCGGGTGTTGCAGGAGCAGGTAGGCTTTCAAGCTCTCCATCAGGGACAGGTCCCTGGCTTCCCAGAGATCGAGGGTGTGGGCAATGGCGGGGATCACTAGCCCGGGGTCGCTGATGGGAGCCAGGGAAACGAAGAAGATGCCATCGGGGAACGCTGGCAGAAGCGAGCCTGCCACCTCCAGAGACAGGCTCGTCTTTCCCACGCCTCCCGTGCCCGTGAGGGTGACCAGGCGTACCTCTGGTCGGCTCAGGAGCGTGCAGACGGCCGCTACCTCCTCTTCACGCCCGATGAACGGTGTGAGTTTCGCTGGCAGATTGTTGAGTGGTGCCCGCTCCGATGGGAGCGAAGCCAGCCCGGGAGGGAAAATGACTATGTTCTTGTCCTGCAATGCCGGGTCCTTCCTCTCCACATTGCTTCCTTTGTTACCTGCCAGGGACAAGAGAATGGCTGGATCGTGGATTACTCGTGCAGGGCCGGCATACTCTTCCCCCTGCTGGCCCGAAATGGTGGGAGCGGATTCCTGGTCCCTTGTAGGTGAGCCTGGCGGGAGCAACCCAAGTTCTTTGGTGTTTTTGCCGAAGAGATCGCACAGTTTTTGTCGATAGTAGGGGCTCGGGAAGGTCGTGCCGCGTTCCCAGCGGCTGAGGTAGTAGTGGTCGACTCCCAGCTGATCGGCAACGTATTTCTGCGACCAGCCGCGCAGCTCACGTTCCGCCTTCAATAGCACATTGGGAACGACGTTGAACCCCTTCTCCTTCTTCATGATACGACCTCTCTATTCTCGCTCGCTTCCCTGCTGAGAGGGAGAGATGGATGCTCTATCTCCAGAAGAATCCTTACCAAGTAGTTGTACAAGAGTATCCCTTCTATCATACCTTATACCCACATGCTACGCAACGAGATGAACGGCGAACATCGCGAGCCATTCGCTCGCCCCAACTGAGGCGCCACTGCGCCAGTTGTACTCTGGTTTGCGCGTCAGAGTGTTCGATTCCTTCTTCTCTCCTTGTTGAACAGAGCCAAAGATGAGGTCGGCAGTTTATGTGCGAAGCAAACGAATCCATCGACGGCGTATTTGACAGCGTTCCCACGACAGCTCAACTGATGCAACGGATGCCACCCAGCGCATTCTGCTGGCATGGGCTGCTCCTGGTGCGATCATTCTTGCCCTCACCTGCCTCACCGGCATCTCCTCGAAAAGAAAGGATTTCCCCAAAGAGAGAGACGTTGTACGGAGTCCTGGCAAGTTGCCTAGTAAATGATAAGTCAAAGCTATTCTAGCGCACGATGTTTTCTTGCATACTATGACCAGAACGAAGGATGTATGAAACGGGTGTTGGTAAGGGGTGTATAGGGCACAGTGAATGGTGCCCTTGTAGTTACAAAGCAGAGTCTGTAACGCTTTCCGTCACGTTTTCGTAACGCGATAGGCTTTATACTTTGCTCAAAGCAGGATGGTGAACGGGAGCTTATGGTGCTTTTCACCAACCAATCGGCAGACGTTGTATAGCAGATCTCTACCGGTCTAGTTGTAGAGGAGTTGACGGTTTTACGAAAGGGACAAATGGTATGCGATCAATGAAACTTGTAGTTGTCCTGGTCCTCGTGGCCCTGGGCGGAGCACTGGTAATACAGATGGTTATCCCATCGGTCGCCCACGCTGCCACATCTTACACCTGGACGGGAAATGCGTTTGATGGGCAATGGACATCGGCGGGTAACTGGAGTCCTAATGGAGTGCCTGGCCCTGGAGACTCTGCCACCATTGGCCTGCCTGAAAGTGTCAACTTGCCGACTTCGACCTCAGTCCAGAATCTCACTATATCAGGGCAAGGAGCCGAGCTGAACAATGGAAGCTTGACTGTTACAGGCAACTTTAATTGGACAAATTATGGGGCCGTTACGGCGAATATTGATATTCCATCTGGCGCGACGGCCAACATCAGCAACCCCAGCATCTACCGACAGACATTTGAAGCGAGCAGCTTTTCCATCGAAGGAAGCGCCACCATCTCAAGCAATCAGCTTGTCCTGGGCCAGACAGTGCTTACCAACACTGGTACCGTTACACTCGAGCCGGGATCAGCCATCTCCGCATTTGCCTGCTGTGTGAATCCGGCGCAGTTCATCAACAAGGGCAACGTCATCGTTCCCTCGTCATCATCGGGATCACCGAGCGCACTGATCAACGCTGTATCCTTCAACGATTCGAGCACTGTGAACATTGGCAGCAACAGCACGCTTGATCTACAGGTGGCACCCTCGACTTTTGCCGCCGGTGTAAGCTTCAGTGGAGGCGGGACGCTGCTGCTCGACTACAGTGCTAACATCCAGTTGAGTGGTACGGTCAATCTCGGCAGTGGCACCACTTTCCAGATAGGTTCCCCTGGTTCGACCGGCACCAGCCTTTTGAGCGGAACAGGGACGCTAACCGGCACCGGGAGCAATTTCTCCTGGGTGAACGGGACGCTGAACGGAGCCTTCACCATCGCCAGCTCGGTAACTACTACTATCAGTGGAACCGATCAAAAGCTGCTCCAGTCCCCCGGTGGGAATGGCAGCACCATGCTTGCCCTGGCAGGCCCCTCGACACTTGCGGGCGGCAGCACTCTGACCTTGAGTGGTACCGGGGTCACTCTTACCAACACGAATACCTTCACCGCCCAACCTGGCTCGACCATTACAGCTCAGGCCTGCTGTGTGAGTCCCGCACAGTTCGTCAATCAGGGAAGTTTTGTCGTCCCTGCGTCGTCGTCGGGGACGCAAAGCGCCATCATCAACGCTGTAGGCTTCAACGATAAGGGTACCACGAGTATCGGCAGCAACAGTATTCTCGATCTGCAAGTAGCACCCTCAACCTTCGCCAGCGGCGTGACCTTCAATGGAGCGGGGAAGCTGCAGATTGACAACAACGCCAATATCCAGTTGAGCGGCACCGTCAACCTGGGCAGTGGCACCACTTTCCAGGTAGGCTCACCTGGCTCCTCCGGCAATCTCAGTGGGACGGGAACGCTGACCGGCACTGGCAGTACCTTCTCCTGGCTCGACGGGACGCTGAACGGGACCTTTACCGTCGCCAGTTCTGTCCATACCAACATAAGCGGCGGCGACCAAAAGCTGCTCCAGTCCCCTGGTGGAAATGGCACGACCACGCTGACACTGGCAGGTACCACGACGCTTTCGGGTACGCAACTGGTCTTGAGTGGCGGCGGAGCCGTCCTCAACAATACGGGTACGTTCACCCCGCAGGCGGGTTCCACCATCACGGCCCAGAGTTGTTGCGCGAGCGCTGCGCAGTTCAATAATAAAGGCAAACTGGTTGTCAGCGTTGGAGCAGGCAACACCTTCAGCATCTCCTCTGTTGCTTTCAACAACAGCGGGACGGTCACGCTGAATAGCGGCACGATGCAGTTTGGCGATCCAGGCTATACACAGACTGCCGGCAGCACGATGCTGAACGGGGGCGCGCTCACCTCCACGACCTCGGCTATCCTCAATCTGAAAGGCGGCAAGCTTACCGGAAAAGGCACGATTACGGCCAGCGTGCAGAACGCGGCTTTGATCGATCCAGGGACTACGACGCCTGGTGAGGGTTTGCTCAAGATCGTGGGCAACTACACGCAGACTTCAACTGGCACGCTGCGAGTAGATATTAAGGGTACGACTCCCGGCGTTACCTACGATCAGTTGTCTGTGAGTGGCACGGCCACGCTGAATGGAACGCTGGACATCAGGACGGCATCCGGGTTCACACCCACGACGACCGACCAGTTCATTGTGGTGACGGCAAAGGCGCTAACGGGAACGTTTACGACGCTGCTGAACTACAAGATTTCGCTCCATCTCCAATACTACGCCCAGTACACGACGACCACCGCTACCCTCAAGGTGAAGAAGGTCTGAGCGGGAGAACGTCCGCGAAAGAGTAGTCGGGTCGCGACCCGGCTACTTCTGGTTCATAACAGCCAGAATATCAAGACTGTGGTCAGCGGGCAAAAACTCCCATGATGAGCAAAAAATCTGACCTATTCTGTCAGGATTTTTTGTTTATACTCTACTTATCCTGTCTATATAGTAGCAAGTATAACTCTTCAGAACGCCTGAAAAGTCACACATCACGAGCGAAGAGAATGCCATAGTGCCATAAGTTGCCATGCAAATAATGCAAGCGATTAAGGGGGTATAGGCTGATGGAAAAGAGTAAAACCGAGTCTATCGCCTCACTCTCGCCTGGCCTGGCGTAGCGCTTGCTAACGCAGGAGGAGCAACAATTGCTAGCCGAGTACCTTATAAAAGTGCTGAGAAGGAGGTGAAGCAGAAAGAAGAACGTCCGTTAGTGCTGGTGAATACCTGATAGGGAAGGAGGCGACGATAATCGCCTCCTTCTTTTCGTGTAAGCCCACGGAACGCACTATAAGCCCCTTTTTTCCAAGTGGAGCTAACAGGCCCATTTATTTCAGGCAACCGCCAGCTTTTCTCACAAGTCACGGGATAACCTGGTCTATCCACGTTGCTTCTTCTGCTGCTCCATCTCGCGCAATTCCACGCGGCGGATTTTGCCTGAGATGGTCTTGGGAAGGCTATCCACAAACTCAATCTCGCGCGGATATTTGTATGGTGCGGTCACTTTCTTGACATGGTCTTGCAATTCGCTTGCCAGTTCGGGAGAAGCGGTATACCCAGGAGCCAGGATGACGTAGGCTTTGACGATCTCGCCGCGCATCTCATCGGGGCTGGCGATAACCGCCGATTCAGCGATGGCGGGATGCTCTTTGAGGGCGCTTTCGACCTCGAAGGGACCGATACGGTAGCCCGCACTGATGATCACATCGTCGGCACGTCCCACGAACCAGAAGTAGCCGTCCTCATCCTTATAGGCACGATCACCGGTGATGTACCAGTCACCACGAATACAGGCATTAGTCGCATCGGGATTGTGCCAGTATTCCTTAAACATCCACGTCGGACGGTTTGGCTTTACGCGCACAGCTATATCGCCTTCTTTATTGGGGGGAAGTTCGCTACCATCATGGTCGATGACGCTGACCTCAAAGCCGGGGGAGGGTTTGCCCATCGAGCCAGGTTTTACGGTCAAAGGTGGGAAGTTGGCGCACAACAGCACCGTCTCCGTCTGTCCATAGCCATCGCGAATAGTCATGCCCGTGGTTTCCTGCCAGATTTTGATGACTTCGGGATTGAGCGGCTCACCTGCGCCGACGCAATGGCGCAATGCCTTCGGTGGATTAGCCTTCAAATAGGCCATCGGCTCATCGAGTACCAGCATACGATAGGCGGTTGGAGGCGCACAGAGCGTAGTAATGGGGTAGTCATGGAGCATCTCCAGGGTTTCGAGTGCGCTGAACTTGCCGCGCGCATCCTGCATAAACATGGTCGCACCCATCACCCACGGGCCGAAAAGATTGCTCCATGAGAATTTTGCCCATCCAGCTTCTGAAAGGTTCCAGATGAGGTCATTTTCATGCAGGTCGAGCCAGTATTTGCCGGTGATAGTATGACCGATAGGATAGCTGGCATGGGTATGCAGCACCATTTTGGGATAGCCGACCGTCCCGGAAGTGAAATACACCAGGCAGGGATCATCGCTCTTCGTCTTCGGGCCGGTAAATTCAGGCGACGCCTTCGCGACCACCTGGTGATAATTTGTCCAGCCGTCGCGCTCACCCTGGTGACGGCTATCAATCAGGATGGCATAATGTACTGTCGGGCATTCGCCACGCACCTGATCAAATTTGGCAGCGCCTTCCTCATCGGTAATAAAGGCCCGCGCCTCGGCCACTTCCGAGCGGAACTGAATGTCTTTCGGCGTAAGAAGCGTGGTACAGGGGATGGGAATAGCCCCCAACCGTATTAACCCCAGGATCGTCTCCCACCACTCAGGAACGCGGGGCAGCATCACCAGGACGGGATCGCCTTTGGCAATGCCGAGCGTAGAGAAAGCATTAGCGGCACGGCTGGAATACTCTGCAAAATGCGCGAAGGTCAATTGACGTCTTTCGCCATCCTGACCTACCCACAGCATCGCCAGTTTTTCGGGATTCTGCGCCTGCTTGTCAATGACATCAGCGGCAAAGTTAAAATATTCGGGTACTTCAAGCTGAAAGCTGCGACGCTCGGCTTCGTAGTCGGTCATATTCGGAGACTGAGAAGCAACCATAAGCTATACTCCTTCCAGTAACAGAACTGAGCACTGCACATCAATGTGCGTAGGCGATAGTTGCCTTTATCATATCACGTCTACACGAGTCTGGGATGGTGCTTATGCTGACTGAAAAAACCCGCCACAAACGCCCTTTTTCCCAAAATGGTATTATTATACCAAAGCCCCACGAACGGCCCACAAATAGCCGCTGTGGGGCTAGAATGGCCATATTTACGCGGCCAGCCATTCTTTTAGTTCACGGATGAGCTTTTGGAGGGCTTCTTGCATTGAAACGTTGTTTATGGTACGTAGGCTGGGCGAAGGCAGCCTGGAGCAATCTTTTTGGCCCGTGGATGCAGGGTGCTACCATGTTCATGCAGGATGCACGCGGCAAATTCAATGCCATTGAGACGCTGGAGATGCTGAACAAGTATCCCATCTCAACACTGTGCGCTCCACCCACAGCCTATCGCATGATGGTTCTCGACGAACCTATCGCTTATATGAAGACGCATCCACCAAAAGCACTGCGTCACTGCGTCGGTGCAGGTGAGCCGCTCAACCCGGAGGTAATTAAGGTCTGGGAAGAAACTACGGGGATGACCATCCGCGATGGTTATGAGCAGACGGAGAAGGTACTTATCTGTGCCAACTTCCCGCCCATCGCAGCCAAACCCGGTTCAATGGGCAAGCCTTCCCCCGGCTTCGATCTGAGTGTGATTGCGACGATGGCAATGAACTGCCACCCAATAAAGAGGGCGATATCGCAATCCGTGTCAAACCGCACCGTCCAACGTGGATGTTCAAAGAGTACTGGCGCAATCCTGAAACCACCAACACCTGCATTCGCGGCGACTGGTACATCACAGGCGACCGTGCCTACAGAGACGAGGATGGCTACTTCTGGTTCGTGGGTCGTGCCGATGATGTGATCATCAGCGCGGGCTACCGCATTGGGCCTTTTGAGGTCGAAAGTGCCTTGAAAGAGCATCCCGCCGTCGCAGAGTCAGCCGTGATCGCCAGTCCCGATGAGATGCGCGGCGAAATCGTCAAAGCGTACATTATCCTCGCACCCGGCTACACTGCTTCGCCAGCCCTGGCAACCGAGCTGCAGGAACACGTTAAAAAGGTGACCGCCCCCTACAAATATCCTCGCGAAATCGAGTTCATGGACAGTCTGCCCAAGACCATCTCCGGCAAGATTCGCCGGGTCGAGTTAAGGGAGATGGAACGACAGAAGAAGATGGGGAAATAAGTCGGCTCACTTTGCGGAGAACAGGAGGAGAGGTGCCGTTTAGCGCACGTCGTGCGCTAAACGGCACCTCTCCTCCTGTTCTCCGCAAAGTGGAGTGACGAGCAATCAATAATCTAACTTCAGACGCTGTTTTCACGTATATGAAATGACATACTCATAGATATGTATGTGCTATCTCCATAGCTTATTACCGGGTCGCGACTCTGAAGAAAGGGATATAATATGAATATTACTGATGTTTTGCAGCCGGGAGGCATCTGGTCATGGCTGTTGATAGGCTTAATCGCGGGATTTGCCGCCAATGTGGTAGTGCGCGGGCGTAGCAGTGGCTGCTTTGGTAGCATCGCGCTTGGCCTGATCGGAGCGATCATTGGTGGACTGATTGCCGAGTACTTCAAATGGGGTACATTCCATTTCTGGGGCAGTCTGCTGTTGGCCTTTATCGGGGCGTGTATTCTGGTCATACCGTTTCAATTATTGTCTGGCAAAAGGTCATAAGGTCGTACCGAGGAACATAGCTTGGATATCCATGTTTACTTTACGCCGTCCGCGATTGTGGCATCAGAGACACAGGCGGACGATATTTTTATCGTTATAGATGTTATTCGCGCCACAACTACATTGGCGGTTGTCTTTGAGCGAGGGGCCTCGCGTGTGTTCGTCGCGGGTAACATCGAACAGGCGCGAGAGGCGGCCCGGCTTCGTCCGGGCCGCTTTTTGTGTGGAGAGCGCAACGTCAGGCCGCTCCCCGGCTTCGATTACGGCAATTCGCCAGTGCAGTTCTCGCAGCTTGACCTGACGGGCCGCGAACTGATTCTGACAACCACTAATGGTACCCGCGCCTTCTACGCCTGTCCGACCGGAACAACACGGCTCGCAGGTAGTTTCTACAACGCACACGCCGTCACTGCTCACGCACTTCGCTTAGCACAGGAACGCAACAGCAACATTGCTATCGTCTGTTCCGGTGAATTCGATTACTTCGCACTCGATGATGCAGTCTGCGCTGGCTACTTCGCGCAAGAATTACAGCGACATGCCGCAGGCGCATCTTCAAATATGCATCTTCACGAGAGCGCACTGGCGGCGATTGCGCTTTACGAGGCATATAAACCACCCAGGCTCATCAAATATGCTCGTTCCGCGCAAAGCGTTATCGAAGCGGGCTTGCCTGAAGATGTGGATTTCTGTATGCAAACCAACCTGAGTACGAGTATTCCGATGGTGGTTGGCAGTGAAGAGGAGACGGGGTTGCTGGTGTTGAAAAAATCTAGCGCAGATGAACGACAACATTCATTTATTTTCTCGCAAGATTATGAGGAGAGCAGCACTTCAAGCCTTGCACTGCTTGCAACATCCTTTTGACGTTTGAGATGCACTTACTGTGCATCTCTACTTTATTGACAAGAACGAAATATTAAATTATGATAACATACGTCAGAGTTATAGAAGGAATAAATGTATGGCACTGCAAGCATTCTTCGGGCGAATACGGGAACTGCAACGATACCAGAAATTTACTGCAAAGGAAACTCCCTGGGTCCTCATTATAAGAGGATTAGGGGGAAGTGGCAAAAGTACGGTTCTCTCTGAAATAGAGAAACAAGAAAGCTCACGCTCTTTTGATACCTGTATCGTCTCTCTTGATTTCGCTCAAAAATCACTTCGCGATGACTTTCTGACGCTACTAGAGAATTTTTCGCAGCAGGTCGAATCTCATTGTGACGCAGAGCAAACAGTTAATTTCAGGAAGAGCGTGGCAAGCGGCCGCTACGAAATAGGAAAACGCATATCTAGCGGCGGAATAAGAATTGACGAGATGCACCAGGATGTCACCGCGGGGGATGACACACAGATAAGTAATATACAAAGTTCCATTGATATCACTGAAGCTGGCATCCGCGAAACACGCCATCAAATGCGTGAAATATCGAAGGAAAAGTTCTATGCTCAAATGAAAACATTTAGCAAGAAACGCTTGATCATCCTGCTCGATACTTGTGAATGGCTCAACGAACAAAAAGGGGCGGAAGCTGGTCAATGGTTAGTAGACGAACTTTTACCCTGGCTACACACCAGCATGCAAAAGAAGGGGCAAAATTGCTTCGTCATTATAGCCAGTCGCGTACCGTTGAAATTGAACTGCATCAGGGATTTAGAACAAGAAAAATTGAAACTGGATATGTTGGAGAAAGCTGACGTCTACCAGTGCCTTGAGCAAATGGAGATACAGGATACCTATGTCAAAGATTATATTTATAATATGACCTATGGGCATCCACTTAGTATTTCCATTATCTATGATCTTTTGGGAAGACAATTGGGGCAGACCACTGACTGTTGCCGACTTGCCCAAATTAAGAGCCCTGTTCTATGAACGTGCGATGCGAGAGGTGATTGATTCAGATATTTTGCAACGCCTCCTCCACTCTCCCCTCGATGAATTAACCCATTACGGTTCACTCCTACGGCAATTCAACTTACCATTGCTAGAAGCCGTATTCAAAGAATGGCTCCCTGAAGCAGAGGCACGAGATCGATTTGAACAGCTTAAATTATATCCTCACGTTGAGTCACTCGGAAATTTCAGACTACATCTTCCACCGATTGTTACGTGAAATCCTGGCTGACTATATTCGCGGGCAAGAGCCTGGAAAATGGCGATATTACCACAGGCTTGCACTTGATTTTCTCAGCTCAGTGCCTTTGTCAGCAGGAGATTCACCAGATTGGTACTACCATCAACTTGCTCTCGACGAAACACAGGGGATCTCGTACTGGAAACGAGATAAAAAATAAGCAATCGCAGGAATATCTTGATGCTCTACGTGAGGTTGCACGCGACAGGACACTTAAACTCACATTGGCAACATTGCAATGTATGAATATCCAGAGAGATAGCACTGGCAACATGATCTGGTCAGGAGGACGTATGCCGGAAGTTCTATTCGTCGGGCGTGAGCGTGAAAAAGAACTGTTTAAAAATTTTCTTGATCGAGACACACCCTGGGTATTGATCATTACAGGGTTGGGCGGCATTGGCAAGTCAACCCTTTTGCACCGGCTAGCTGAATATACGCAGGTAGATGCTATGCCAGGACGTCCTAGTAAGGAGCAAAGCCATGGCTCAGCCACAGAAAGATCCCTTGCGTGCCTTGAGTGAGCAAGAAGAACGAGAACTGCAGCGCATCATGAAAGCGACGAGCGAGCGACTGGATGTGATCCATCGAGCCACGGCCTTATTGGGCGTGGCCAGTGGAGAAACCTTTACCCAGGCGGCGCATGGGCGGGTTTGAAGAGCGGAGATGGGGTGGGCAAGCTGGTGAAGCGCTTCAATGAGCATGGGCTGGCGGCCCTGCTCGATCGCCCCCGGTCGCGGTCGCAAGCGGATCTACACCAGCGAGCAGCAGGCACGCATCCTGGCCGAAGTGCAGCGGGTGCCTGATCGGCAAGAGGATCAGACGGCCACCTGGTCGCTCTTGACGCTGCGACGAGCCCTGCGCAAGAGCGCGCTGCCGCACATCGCCAACGAAACCATTCGTCACGTGCTGCATGAAGCAGGCTACAGCTATCAACGGACGCGCACCTGGTGCCGCACCGGCTATGCGTTGCGCAAGCGCAAAAGCGGCACGGTGACCGTCTATGACGTGGAAACGCCGGAAAAAAAAGACTGATCGAGCTGGCATGCGAGCAGGCGGAAGCCGCCGGGATCGTGCAGTTGAACGAAGATGAAGCCGGGCCCTATCAGGCCATCCCGCAGCCTGGGGCCTCGTGGCAGCCCGAAGGGCATCCAGTCTTGCAGCCCCATGAGTACGAGCGGGGAGGCACCGCCAAACTGTTGACGCTCTTTCGCCCGGCCACCGGAGTGCTACGAGCCAAAGGCGTTCTCTCGGTCTACCAACGCGGTGCTGCATCCCTGGCTCAAAGAGCAACTGAGCGACGTGTTGGCCGAGATCGAGAAGGAGCATCCGCGCAGCAGAACTGCCGCCCGAAGCCGAGCGTCCGCGCTCTGCGCAGTGGGAAACGTGGCTGGGTCATCCTCCCCGTGGCAACCCCCTGCCTCCTTTACGCATCGTGCTGGTGTTGGATAATCTGGCGGGGCATCTGTCCTGTGATCTGGTCAGTGGTTCTTTGAGCATGGGGTGATGCCGCTCTACACGCCGATTGGCGGCTCGTGGCTCAATATGGCGGAGTCGGTGCAACGCATCATCGTGCCACGCGCCTTGGCCGGACAGCATCCCAAGAGCGCCCAGGAAATCATTGACTGGTTGGAGCAAACCGTGGCGGGCTGGAACAAACACCCCACCCCGTTTGTCTGGAATGGCAAGCGCAGACGGCGTCGGGAACGTGCCCGCTTACGTCGCTTAGGGGGCTCGGCGCAGCTCTGGTCAAGGGTTATGACATTGCGAGTTGACCCACTAGTCAGTAAGAAGTCATCATGCTCGATTTCGCTAATGAAGAACTCCGTAGCGACCCCTTACGCATTCTCGATCAACTCATGAAAGATACAGCTTCCTGCTGCGATAAACAGAATGAACTGAGAGATAGTTTACAGCAAAATCTTGATCAACTTGAACAGACTGCGAGCAGAGCGATTACAAAAGGGGTTCGACGAATCGTCAGACCGTGTCTCACAAGAGATTCGTTACCAGATGCGAGCACTGGCGACAGAAGTATTTTACGCGCATATCAAGTCGTTTCAACACGAGAAACTGGTTATGATGCTGGATACGTGCGAATGGTTGAACGAACCCGAAGGCCAAGAGATCGGCCAATGGGTGTTCAACGAGCTTGTACCGGGCATACGTACACGCTTGCGACAGCAACGACGACAATGCTTTGTGGTAATCGCAAGCCGCATGCAACCCCGGCTGGATGCTATCAATGGGAAAGATCAGCGGCGCATCTCTTTGCCTATGCTCAGCGAATCAGACGTGAATCACTACCTGGAACACATGGGAATGCAAGATGCACAACTGCGCCAGCAAGTTTATGCAGCAACACATGGCCACGCATTATGCGTTTCTGTCATCGGCGATTTCTGGCAGCAACGAGACGAACACACACAATCACTTACGTTTGCCGATTTGCCCGAACTACAGCTCCAGGAATTCAGTGAACTATTGCTTTAATGCGCTTCATCCAACGAGCGTGTATTGAAGCAGTTGCGACCTCCATTCAAAGAATTGACCCGCTTTGGCATTCTTTTGCGTAGTTTTGACCTGCCCATGTTGCGCAACGTCTTTCCAGAATTCTTACCAGAAACCGAAGCTCTTGAACGGTTCAATCAACTTATTCGCTATCCCTACATTGATCCCGAGGCAATTATCGCTATGCCTTCCATCAGCTACTCCGTGAAGCTCTCTCAGAAGAGACGCAGAAAGAAGCTCTTGAGCAATCGCACAAACTCCATAAACACGCCCTTGATTATCTCACTGAAACAGCACCTCGCTCACCAGATTGGTACTACCACCTGCTCGCATATGACGAAAAACAGGGTCTGGCAGAGTGGCAACAGGCTATACAGGAGGCTCGCAACAGTGGCAAACGCGAATATGAAGGTACGTTACTGCAAATTGCCCTTGATAAAGCCTTAAAACTCTCACCGATAGCGCATGCAGAAATTGAATATGAACAGGGACGCTTCAATTACTACCGTGTGCAATCGGACGATGCACTCCATAGCTATCAAGAGGCCCTCTCCTCCTTCAAGGAAATAAAAAATGAGGCAGGGCAGGCAAAAGTGCTACAATCTATGGGCGATGTTCAGCGTGCCATGGATAAGCAGGACAATGCACTGACAAGCTATGAACAGGCACTCATCGCCTTTCAACAGGTAGAAAATGCTAGCGAGCAAGCCAATGTGTTACAAGCAATGGGCGATGTGCAACGCTTGCGAGGCAATCTGGATGTCGCCTTACAAAACTATGACCAGGCTCTCATCCTCTTTCGGCAAGTGGAAAATAAGTCGGAAGAGGCAAAAGTCTTGGAAGCAATAGGCGATGTGCAACGCTTGCAAAACAAGCTAGATACCGCACTCTCTTACTATGAGCAGGCATTGAATCTTTATCAAGAGGCGAAAAATCGCCTCAAACGTGCAAAAATACTCAAGATAATAGGCGACATCTATCGGCTACGTCAAGAAAACGACATGGCCCTGGAATATTAACAGGCAAGCTCTGGCCCTCTTCGGCGAACTCAAAGAACTCGCGGAAGAAACCAGCGTCCGGCGTGCAATAGATGAAATAGAGCATCCACAAGATAACGTTCAATCTGTCATTCTGCCTGCTCTATCAAAAGACGCTAGTGAACCTAACCCTCAATCTACCTCATCTCAAGGTATCTCTAAGCCTATCGCACTACCACCACAAAGACAGCTATCTCGTTGGTCCCGTCGCGGTTCTTCTCGCGGTATTGTCCTTTTATCTATCGCCATTGCACTACTACTCATAGCAAGCAGCGTATCCCTCTACTACGTCATTGTTGCTCATCCCAATGAACTTCATGCGCAAGCAACCGCCCCGGTGGAATCGCAAAGGACCAGGACCACTATAGCAAACAACAACGCGGCTGCCACTAAATTTTCACAAGCAATTGCTACTTTTACAGCTACAAATCCTTTTCCAAATGTAGCAGGTAACTATACAGGGACCCTGACGAACAATGCGAATGCAAATAAGCAGTTTACATTAGCTCTGTCTTTACAGCAGAATCAACAGAGCCTCACCGGAACTTGTTACCTGGATTCGTCTCCTTTCCCCATTCAAAATGGCAGTGTCGTATTAAGCGGGGGGGTATCTTTCTCGATCACTATTCCGGCTTCGGGCAACTCAAGCGCAACAACGTTGAATTTTGTTGGTTCACAGCAATCCGACGGGAGCTTGAGTGGAACGTGGACTTCGTCCACTGGTGGTCAAGGTCCGTGGTCTGCAATAAAGTCGTAGTTACCGCAACAAACTATATCTGAACAGTAGAGAAAGAGGATACTATGGATATTCCCACAATAACCACCGAGGTCATGAATGCATTGACCGCGCTCGTCCCCTATATCGGTGCCGCCGGTACCACCATTGCGACCGATGCTGGGAATAGTGTCTATGCCAAAGGTATCGAGCAGGCAAAACACCTGTACGAGAAGATCAAAGAGCGATTTGCCGGGGAAAAAGACGGTGCCAGTGCCACGCAGGCCTTGCAAACCTTTGTGAATGGTGACGCCGACTTCAATATCGTCGTCAAAACCAAACTCGAACGTATCCTACATAACGACCCTACCTTCGCACAAGACCTTCTCCGTATCATCCAATCAGGTCCCATCCAATCGCTGATTGTCGGCGAAGAGGCGGAAGCCAGGCGCATTCATATGACAAACACATTTGGGCGTGGTTCTCAGAACGTGCAAACTGGCAGAAGTTCTACAACGGAAGATATCAAATTGAACATCGGCTTTGATGATGGTTCTGATCGGCTAAACATCATCTGTAGGGACGCAATTATGACCATACCTCATGGTCATAATCAGTCCCTATCCCACAGTCACGATCAGCTTGCCAAAATTCTTATTCTCGCCCATTGCGATATGTGCTGCGCTTATCTGCTCCAGCGGGTAGACATGCTCGATGATGGGTTTGACTTTGCCGCTTGCCAGGAGGGGTAGCACTGAGGCGGCGAAATGGCGCGTTACTGCCAGCTTCTCTTCGAGCGTGCGTGTGCGCAGGGTGACGCCGCGCAGGGTGATACGTTTGCTCATCAACAGGCCGATGTTGATGTTGCTCTGCATGCCACTCATTGTGGCCAGGAAGACGATACGGCCCCATGGTGCAAGTGCTTCCAGATTCTGTTCGAGGTAGGAGGCACCGATGAAGTCAAGGACGACATGAACACCCTCGCCGTGAGTGAGACGTTTCACCTCGGCGGCAAATTGTTTGTCGGAAAGACCAACGTCCAGCCCTAGCAGCTTTGCCTTCTCTAACTTTTCTGGTGTGCGCGAGGTTCCGATAGGTGGTGGCACCCGTTGCGTGCGCCAGTTGGATGGCGGCGGTACCAACCCCGCTTCCTGCCGCGTGAATAAGCACACGCTCGCCCATTTGCAAACCGGCCTGTGTGAAGAGAGCATCGTGGGCCGTCATAAATACTTCGGGGATACCGGCGGCCTGCACAAAGTCCAGGTTGTCAGGAATTTCGACCAGCAAGCCTTCGTGCGCGAGAATGTACTCGGCTTGCGCTCCACCTCCTGCCAGACCCATTACACGCTGGCCGGGCTGCCACTTGCGCACCTGTGGGCCAATCGCATCCACTTCGCCCGCGAACTCTAGGCCGGGGATATTAGACGGAGAACCTGCGGGTGCGGGATAGCCTCCGGCACGTTGCAATAAATCGGCGCGGTTGATCCCGGAGGCACGCACACGAACTCGCACGTAATCGCCCACCGGTTCCGGCGTCTCAACATCTTGAATTTCTAGCACATCAGGCCCACCGGGTCTGGAAATAACCACTGCTCGCATATGTTTCTCTCCTCGTTTTCCCTTGATCTTCTTGATAGCGGTCATGTAGGGGACACATTCTCGCTGGCAAGCCGTGCGGCTTGCCAGCGAGAATGTGTCTCCCCTACATGACCGCTATCAGTATATCACTCTGTACGTCTATGTTATAATTTGCTGTACAATAAAGTATACACGAAAAGCAGAGGACATACCGGCATGTTTACCCTCAACGACGTATTGCAAGGATGCGATAGCAAACTACAGTTCCATACGACGCAAACTCCCGACCCTGCGCTGATATTCCCGCTTGCGCACCATGATAGCCGCCAGATCGGGAAGGGCGATATGTTTATCGCTATCAAAGGCGAGCAGGTGGACGGACACAAGTTTATACCAGTGGTGGCTCAGGCTGGAGCGGGAGCGGTTCTCTGCACCGAACCATCGAGTGAAGTACCAGAAGATTTTCTGCAAATCGTCGTGCCGGATGTTGTTGAGGCACTACATGGTATTGCTCACACACGAGTTTTGCGCCAAGAAGATACCACGCTGATTGGTATCACTGGCAGCAATGGCAAAACCAGTACAAAAGAGGCGGTTGCCACAATGCTGGGTCGCACTGCACCGACACTGAAAACATTTGCATCGTATAATAACGAGATTGGCTATCCATTGACGCTGTTACGGTTGGAACCGCAGCATCGCTACGCTGTATTGGAGATGGGTGCGCAGTGGGTGGGCGAACTGGCATGGCTCAGCAACACGATTGCCAGCCCCGATTGGTCGCTGATTACCAACGTCGGTGCGGCCCACCTCGAATACTTTGGCTCGCAGGAGCGCGTGATCAGTGCGAAGAGCGAATTGGTGCAGGTACTGACGCCGCAGGGTATCGCCATTCTTAACTACGACGATGCCAATGTACGCGATATGAGCAAAAAAACGGATGCGCGGATTCTCTACTATGGGCTGGGTGAGGGAGCGGATGTGCGCGGCAGTGATATTGATGGCGATACACTGCTCGGTCGCCGTTTTATGCTCCATTACGCGGGGCAACAGGTGCCGGTGCAGCTTCATATTCCCGGTGAACACGGCGTCACAGTCGCGCTCGCGACAGCAGCCGTGGGCTGCGCGGCAGAGCTGAACCTGGACGAAATTTGTCTTGCATTGGAATCGCTGACACCAGCGAAGGGACGCGGCGAAATCAAAAAGGGGCCAAATGGCAGTACGTTGATTGATGATACGTATAATGCTAACCGTCAATCCATCATCGCTATTGCACACGCCATGAAAAACGCGCATATAGCGGCAAACGCGAAACGATGGGCCGTATTAGGCGACATTTTTGAGCTGGGTCTGTATGCACGGGGCGAACATCGCGCTACTGGCGAGGCTCTTTACGGCAGCGTTGACTATCTTGTTGCTATCGGCGACGAGGCGCGTTTCTACGTTGAAGGAGCCATTCGCGCAGGGATGCCAGCCGAGCATATCTACCACTTTCATGCCAACGTGGACAATAAGCCAGAACTGGAGGCCGCCAAACACGCCGCTGCCGACCTGCTCAAGCAGGAAGTACACAGCGATGACCTGCTGTTAATCAAAGGGTCGCGTGGTATGCGTATGGAGACAATGTTGGATATGTTTGATCATCAATAAAAGGATAACATCTATGGCACAGAAAAAATTGCGCATTGGTCTCGTATTTGGCGGTCGCTCCGGCGAACATGAGGTATCGCTGGCTTCGGCAAACTCCGTAATAGCGAACCTGGATCAGGATAAATATGAGGTGGTACCGATTGGGATTACGAAGGAAGGCTCATGGTTGCTGGGAACGGAACCGGCGAAACTGATCGCGGCGGAACAGAGCGTCGGCCAGGCAAGCGATGCTGAAGAGACAACTATAGTGACGCTCACGGGCGATCCCAGTTTGCGCCGCCTGATACCGCTGGAGGGCGGCGAACAATTGCGCAATAATGGCGTGCTGGACGTTATATTGCCTGTTCTCCATGGCACCTATGGCGAAGATGGCACGCTGCAAGGACTGTTGGAAATGGCAAACGTCCCCTATGTTGGCTGCGGCGTGTTAGGTGCGGCGCTGGGCATGGACAAAGAGAAAATGAAGATGGTCTTTTCGGCGGTGGGCCTGCCCAGCGTTGACTATCTCGTCTACCGTCGCAACGAATGGGAACGCTCAGCGGAAGCCATCATGGATGCCATCGAGCAGCGCCTGGGCTATCCTTGCTTTGTCAAGCCCGTCAACCTGGGATCAAGCGTCGGCATCAACAAGGCGCACGACCGTGTTGAACTCGAACACGCCATCCATGTAGCGGCTGAATACGACCGCAAAGTCATTATCGAGCACGGTATCAATTGCCGCGAGTTAGAGTGCGCGGTACTGGGCAACGACGAACCAATTGCCTCCGTTGTAGGTGAGGTCATTGCAGGCAACGAATTTTACGATTACAATGCCAAATACATTGACAACACCTCACAGGTGATCATTCCCGCCGAGATACCAGCCGAAACGGCGGCTAAAGTGCGGCGTCAGGCCATTTTAGCATTCACTTCACTTGACCTGAGCGGCCTCGCCCGCGTTGATTTCTTCCTCGAAAAAGAGAGTGGACAGGTCTATATAAACGAGGTCAACACTATGCCCGGCTTCACGCAAATTAGCATGTATCCGAAGCTGTGGGAAGCCAGCGGCCTACCCTACGCGCAATTGTTGGATCGCCTGATTGAATTAGCGTTGGAGCGTCACGAAGATAAGCAGCGTAATAGAACCAACCGGTAAAGAGAGCATTATTATTATGTCAAATACCATCATACGGAGCGTCAGCGTCGAACCATTGAATATTCCATTATTGGAGCCATTTACTATCGCCACGGGCAGCGTTTCCGAAGCACGCAATGTGCTGATTACGGTTAATTGGCCGATGGTAGCACCGGCTATGGCGAGTGTGCGCCCTTTCCGCCCAGCACCGGCGAATCGCAGGAGACGGCGCTTGCCGCAGCGCAGAGTTGTGCCGAACTTCTACGCGGTAAAGATGCCAAACAGTGGCGCACGCTCTCGAAACTGGTACGCAGCGTGTTCTACAGCCAGGGAACGGTTCTGGCGGGCATAGAGATGGCACTGCTTGATGCTTTGACGTGCTCGTATGGGATACCGCTCTCCGTCTTCTTTGGCGGTGCTGGTACATCGGTCGAGACGGACATGAGCATTCCAATGGTTTCACCTGAACATGGCTATGAGTTGGCGAAGGAGACGGTGGCACGCGGCATTAGCAGTATCAAAATCAAGGTTGGCGGCGATATCCGCGAAGATGTGGCGCGGGTCGAGGCCATTCGCGAAGCAGCTCCAGGTGTTGGCCTGACGCTCGACGCCAACCAGGGCTATACCGCCAGTGAAGCACTGCTCTGCCTGGAGGCTCTCAATGATCGCGACATCCGCCCATTGCTGATGGAACAGCCAGTTCACAAGGACGATTACGAAGGGTTGCGTTACGTCACCCAACATAGCAGCGTTCCCATCGCCGCCGACGAGAGTGCCTACAGTGCCGCCAATGTCGCCCATCTTATTGCGATGGGGGCGATGAATGTCGTCAATATCAAGCTAATGAAAGCGGGCATCGTCGAGGCACTGGACATCGCCGCCGTTTGCCGCGCCAACCACATCGGCTTAATGATCGGCGCGATGATCGAGTCACGCCTGGCAATCGCTGCAGCCGCACATTTTGTCGCTGGTCTCGGAGGTTTCCGTTTCATAGACCTGGATACACCAATGCTGCTGGCAGACGATCCATTTACGGGTGGGTATGTGCAGCACAATGGGACTTATGATGTCTCTAGCATTAAAAGCGGGTTAGGAATAGAGCGAAAGTAGTAATATTCTGGCGTAGAAAGTTCAGCCATGAAAAATTCGTTTAAAGAAGAGAAGCTTGCTATTTATTCAGCATTCATTGCTGCCGGTCTTTTTACTCTTCGTTTCATCATTTTCTTTTTGCCCCATAGCTGGCAAACGGGCGTAGCAGATGGTACTGTACCAGGATTTCTTCTAGCAGTTGGTGAGCATATATTCATGCTGCCTGTTATCTGGCGACTTCCAGCACCGCGATGGGCAAAAGTTCTGGGATCATTGTGGGTGCTGAACGACATCATCACGGATACACTGGCCCTTGCTGGTGTTTCGGCCACTGTTTTTTTGACCGAAAGATATCTGGGGCATCTCTTCCTTGCAGCACCCTGGTTCTTTGCGGCAGGCTGGGCTGCACAATGGCTACGAATACGCTGGTTTGGATGGCTCACTGGCTTTTTCCTGGCACTCTATACAATCCTTTTTGTGCTGTTTAACGCATCGGGTATTTTACTGCTTCCCGTGGCTGTGTTTCTGCCGCTATGGCTGCTTTTTGTGGGATTGTGGTTGAAGCAGCATCCTACAATAGAAGAAAAGAAAGCAGCTTATCTCTGATATAAAGGCTTGACATAGAGTGAATAAAAAAATGGAGCGGCTCGCCGCGCTTGAACGGCAGGGAGAACGCCTGCAATCCCGGCTGGAGCAGCTAAATTATTGGAGCGACCGCTATTCGTGGTGGCGACTGGCGATATTCCTGGGTGGATTGTGCATCAGCATTCTCGCCTTCGTTTTTGTGCGCTGGATAGGCCCCTGGCCTGGCATCGCGCTGGGCATCCTCACGATTGTCGCTTTCAGTGTGGCAGTGCACTATCATCGTAAAGTTGATAGAAGCATTGTGCGACACAGAATCTGGTTGCAGATGAATACGGCGCAAATTGCACGTATCCGGCTGGATTGGGACGCTATCCCCGTGGAGCAGATACAGGAACATATTGCTGATCATCCATTCGAGATTGACCTTGATATCACCGGGGATCGTTCGCTGCATCGCGTGATGAGTACCGCCATCTCTGATGAGGGCAATCAGCGACTGGCGGACTGGTTGCTCAATACCAATCCAGATAGAGCAACTATTTGCAACCGGCAAACGCTGCTACAAGAACTCGCGCCGATGACCATTTTTCGCAATAAACTCCTGTTCAAGTCGCTACTGTCTGTACGCTACGCACGCGAACACCTGGAAGGGGATCGGCTAATAAGTTGGCTCAAAGCACCGACCGGAGCGAATCCGCGCAACTCGACGCTGTACGTGAGCATAGGGCTATCGGCCCTGTTTGTGCTACTGTTCCTGCTCTTTCTCTTTACGGTACTACCGCCAATTTTCCCCATTGTCGCCCTGTTACTCTCCATAAGCTGGTTTTTTGCTCGACGGAAAGAGCGCGGCGATCTGTTTGACGATGCCTACTACGTGCGCGACGCCTTCGGACAACTGCGCGGAATTTTCGAATATCTGGAGACCTATCGCTATGGTCAGCACCGGCATCTCAAAAAGCTGTGTGAACCATTCTTCGGCGATCAGGGCAATAAAGGCAATGGGCCATCCATGCTCTTGAAAAAGCTTTCGCGCATTGCCAGCATGGCAACGTTGGAAAAGAATCAGGTGTTGTGGATTATCGTCAATGCACTGGTACCGTGGGATGCCTATGTCGCACGGCAATTACAACGCTATAAAGCGCAGCTTGTGCGCTGGTTGCCGGAATGGCTGGATATCTGGTTTGAACTGGAAGCGTTGTGTTCGCTGGCAAATTTCGCGTACCTCAACCCAGAATATACGCTGCCAAAAGTGGTAGAGAACGATGCGAACAATGTGAACAATGGCAATGATGATCAATCCAATAGAGGTATCGTTTTTCAGGCAAAGGGATTGGGCCACCCACTTATTGAAGAGGAGCAGAAAGTTGTCAACGATTTCGCTATGCACAACCTCGGCGATATCGTGCTGATTACAGGCTCAAATATGTCGGGGAAAAGCACGTTTCTGCGCACTCTCGGCATCAATCTCTGCCTGGCTTACGCAGGTGGGCCGGTCAACGCGCAATCGTTCTCGACATCGCTCTTTAGAATATTCACGACTATCAAAGTTAGCGACTCCGTTACCGAAGGCTATTCCTACTTTTACGCGGAAGTTCGACGGCTGAAGGCACTGCTGGACGAATTGCAACGCCCTGATCCTTATCCACTCTTCTTTCTGATTGACGAGATTTTCAAGGGAACCAATAACCGCGAACGACTGATTGGTAGCCGCGCCTATATTCGCACTCTGGTCGGCAAAAATTGTGCCGGAGCCATCTCGACGCATGATCTGGAACTCGTCAAGCTCGCCGATGAATTGCCGGGCATCACGAACTACCATTTCCGCGAAGATGTTGTGAACGGCGAGATGGTCTTTGAATACAAGTTGCAAACTGGACCCAGCCCAACTACCAATGCCCTCAAAATCATGCAGATGGAAGGATTACCGATAGAATAACCATCCAGGGCGTGTTGCGCTCTGGATGGTTATTCTATCGGTAATCCTTTTCAAATTTCTATTCTTCCTCCATCATCTTGCGCCGGGCGGTTTCATCCACCACATCATAGGCTTTACCCAGCAAAGTGGCGATATTTTGATTGCCAACGCTGAATGGCGCAGCACCCAGACGTTTCAGCAGGGCTTTTTCAACGGCTGGGGCGACAGGACGAACAGTGAAGGTAGTGAGTGCCTCACCTGCCAGCCAGAATGTTTGCGGATCCTCTACAAGCAGTACAGTATTTTCCGCATTTGTCGCCTGCTCGGTAGGATGTGTGGCTGCAGTTTCAACTGGCAGCGTTTCGGCGCGTTTTGAGCGCAGCGTTTGAATAATCTCTTCTTTGGAGCGACCGCGTAGTTTGAAAATCAGAAACGGGTCTTCGTCGAAACGTTCAGCGAGGATGTAGTAGACGGCGGCGATGTGCTTGCAGGGATTGGCCCAATCGGGACAGGAGCAATCGGTCACAAGCTCCTGGTTGGAAGTGGGAAAAAGAGAAACTCTGGCGGCAGCGAAGGCTTCTTCGATGTTCGTAGGCATCTCGCCAGCCAGCAGTTTGGCAGCGAAAATGGCCTGAGTCGCCATTGCATCCGTCACGTTATCCCAATCTTTGTCTGAGAGGGGTTTGAGTTTGATCTTCACGTCATATGGCTTGGGACGCGATCCCTGCACCTTTGCCTTGATGATGCCTGGCTCAACATCAATTGAGACGACCTGTCCCTGACGAGCATAGGAACGCCCGCGTGTCAGGCGCGTTCCCATACCGAACGATTCCAGTACAGCAACCCAGCGTTTTGACCACCATGTCTCGCCTATCGCGCCGCGCTCGCTCTTCGTTTTCAGGCCATTGGCTACTTTTCTGGGTCTATTCTCGCGATAATAATTCCAGCCACCGTAATGGTATCCATCAAAATCATCATCGTCATTGTCGTCTTCATCTTCTTCATCGTCCCAATCATCATCGTCATCATAATTGTGGTATTTATCACGCCATCTGCCCATATTAGACTCCTTAAACTCCTCAGACTTAGACTCCTACAGCTTCGCGACTCAGGGCGAACAACTCTTTGAGCTGGGATGTAGACATCTCGGTTAGCCAGTTCTCGCCACTGCCAACGATATTTTCGGCCAGTGCCTTTTTGTCTTCGATCATCAGGTCAATGCGCTCTTCAAGCGTACCAACGCTCACATACTTATAGACCTGCACATTTTTCTGTTGTCCAATGCGGAATGCGCGGTCGGTCGCCTGGTTTTCCACGGCGGGATTCCACCAGCGGTCAAAGTGAAAGACATGATTTGCGCCAGTCAGGTTGAGGCCAACGCCGCCCGCTTTGAGCGAGAGAATGAAAATGGGCGGGGCATGCCGATCCTCCTGGAATTGCTGTACCATCGCGTCGCGCAGTTTTTTGGGTGTGCCCCCGTGCAAGAACAGCACTTCTTGACCAAGCGATTCCTGAAGATAATTGCGCAACAACGTTCCCATCTCGGCGAATTGCGTGAAAATGAGTGCCTTATCGCCTTCCGCCAGCACTTCTTCCAGCATCTCCTCCAAGCGTGCCAACTTGCCGGAACGGCCAGAGAGGCTGCTGCCATCACCGATAAATTGTGCCGGATGGTTACAGACCTGTTTGAGCTTCATTAGAGTTGCCAGGATCAGTCCTCTGCGCTCCATACCATCGGCCTCTTCAATTTTCTCCATCATGTCCTTCACCACAGCCTCATAGAGCGATGCCTGCTCCTGCGTCAGGTTGCAATAGACTTTCATCTCCATCTTATCGGGCAGGTCTTTGATGATAGTTTTATCGGTCTTCACGCGGCGCAAGACAAACGGCTGTATGAGGTGTTTGAGCGACTCGGCCTTCGGAGCATCGTGATAGCGTTCGATGGGAAGAGCAAATTTTTTGCGGAAATCCGTTCCTGATCCCAGATAGCCCGGATTGAGAAATTCCATAATTGACCACAGTTCGGAGAGCCGATTCTCAACCGGCGTTCCCGTCAAGGCTATTTTATGCACTGCCTGAATACTCTTGATTGCTTGCGTCTGCTTTGCCGACTCGTTCTTAATATTTTGCGCCTCGTCTATCACCAGATACTGCCAGTCAATGTTGGAAAGATGCTCTTTATCGCGCAATGCCAGTGAGTAAGTGGTAATCACCACATCGTGCTTGCGTACCTCTTCCTCAAAAGCTGGCCCAGATAGCCGTTCCGCCCCATGATGAATCATTACTGAAAGCGATGGCGCGAACCGTTGCAACTCGCGATGCCAGTTGCCGACGATGGACATAGGGCAAATGATTAAACATGGCAAGTTTTTTGCTGCGTTCATGTAGTAAAAGCGTTATTAGCTGAATCGTTTTTCCAAGGCCCATATCGTCTGCTAAACATGCTCCGAAGCCGATTTGTTGCAGGAACGAGAGCCACGATACCCCTTTGACCTGGTAAGGACGCAGCTTGCCCTGGAAGGTTGGTGGTGTTTTGATAGGAGTGATTTTTGTGTTGCCGGAGAGCCTATCAAGAATGTCCTGAATCCAACCATCGCCCTCTATACCGTCAACCGGCAGACCTACTGCGGCGGTGTCCTGTCCGAGGCCGAGTCGCAGTGCTTCGCCAAAAGTCATTGTGCCGTTGCTCTGCTTCTTTTTGAAGAAGGCAATGGCAGCCTCTATCTCCTCTGGCCGCAGCTCGACCCATTGACCGCGTACCTCGATAAGCGGCATTTTCAGGTTGACTAACCGCTCAAACTCTTTGGCCGAGAGGGTGGTATCCCCTATAGCGACTTTCCAATCGTAGGAGACAATGCCATCAAGGGAGAGCAAACCCCGGCTTGCGACATCGCCTTTTCCTTTGATTTTCAATTTGACACGGGGTTTGGCACTGGCCTTGTTCCACCACGGCGGTACCAGTACGCCAAAGCCGCTTTGCTCTAGCAAAGGAGCCGACTGGCGCAAGAACTGGTACGCCTGCTCGGTATTCAGTGTAAGTTCGCTGGGATGGGACGTTTTCAAGCTATCCTCAATTGCCGGAAAGAGGCGCGAAGCCTTGCCCAGGTCTCCCAGTAAACGTTCCTGCGGATTCTCGAACTTGCGCTTGAGGAACATGAGCGTGCTGGAACGCTCGCGCCATACCTGCTCCGCTGGTACCAGCAAACTGCGGTCATCCTTTGCTTGCAGGTAAAAACTGATATGCCATTGTCTATTCTCGGTGTTCTTTGTGTCCTCGGTATCCTCTGTGTTCACTGCGAAAGGCGGATCGAGGCGAAAACAGGTACGAAACGAGGAATCGGCCTCTTTCATAGAGAGTTGACCCAGCCATGCCTGCATCGTCTGCGCAAATGTGCGCAATTCTCTGGGCGTACCCGTCAATGTTCCATCATCAGCGGTGAGCGCGGCGAGCCATTGTTCTGCAAGTGGTAGTGTTTTAGCGCGTTGACGGCTCTGCGCTGGCAAGAGGTCTTTCACCGTGAGACTATCACGCACAAAGGCATCAATGGTGGCATTGAGGAAGTGCAGCACCATTTCGCGCAGGAGCGATGCGGTTTTATCGCCCAACGGCAGGTACGACCAACAGATCGGGGGCATCATTTTTGCCAGTTGGGTCATACGCTCCGTATCATCATCGGATAAAGCAGCCTGCCATGCGGCACGATAGGACACGGCCTTGTCACGTTTCGTCTCTTGCAATGCAGGCATGTATTCTTGCCCGACAATTAGTTCGGAGGCGAATTGAGCCACCGTTGACCAGAAGCGTAAAGAACTGCCAAAAGCAACACCACGAGGAGCATTATCTGGTAAGGATAAGAAGAAATCGAGAGTGTCCCCTGGTGCAAGCGTTAACGTCTCCACATCCCACGCCCGAAAGCCTGTGATGTCCTGCCCAACATCTTCCTGTTCGCGGATCAGTTCAGGCGAGGACTGTGGCCCCTTCGCCGTTGACGGCAAACGCAGTGTCAGGGCGTCCAGTTCAGCACTTTGTGCCAGCAAACTGCCCGCCAGTTCTCCCAATGCCTCCCGAAGTGGCTTGTAAGGCAAAGTAAATGGGTGCGTTTGTGCCTGACCCACCTGCTTTCCACGCTGTTTGCGAACCGATACTGGCATACTTGATGACTCAGCCCACAGATGTAATTTGCCTGAAACAACGCTATCCCAGATTGCATGGAGAACGATCACAGCTATTCCTCTTTATAACAAACATAAATTAAGAACATTCGTCTATTCTAACTCTTTATCATATCACATTACGAACTTATCTTGATGCATGTTTGGCAGAGAAAGCGAAGTAAGCTTAACGCCTATTTTTCCCACTATCATTTGGATACCATGCAACAGAAAAGTTATACGTATTGTATGAGGAGACAATAGCAATAGAGAAGGCCGGATTTACCGAGATACATTTAGAACTGCAGGCTGAAATCGTGCTAGGAACATTCGATGCTGATAGCGAGAAACCAAACTGGGATGCATTTCTACACTCATCTGGCAATCCTCTGATTCCGACGCTTGATGAGGTTATGAAACAGTATCTCACTGCTGATGAGGCTGAGCAGTTTATAACATATCTCCGTCCACTGTTTGAAGCAAGACAATATGTGAGACGGTTTGCTGTGGCGTATCTTCGGGCAGTAAAACGTATGGAACAGCATTAGCCGTCCCTACTGCAACCACATTTGACATCCTTCCCACTTCATGGTAGTATGATAAAGAAGCTATCAAAGTTTATATCATAAAAAGGGAAGTTATGCTAAATGTTCCATGCAGTTCGTCTCTCAAACATTCAAATGATTGATCCAGCCGCGTAGGCGAACACGCCGGGCTTACGCGGCAGGAAATTGGCACGCATTGATGCACAGCACGGGTAGCGGCAAATTCTGCTTCTACCGTTTTATCGTCGCTCTTTAAAAGTGAGCGCGTACATCTTTTGTTTTCCGCATCTCTTCGCTACTTTCCTTCCTCGATTGAGTGACCGCAAGCGTCGCTCTCCACCATCTGGCGTGTATCGCCGGACATGGGTGTTCTCATTGCTGATTGTTCCGCGGTACTACATGCCTGCTATGTTTGTGTATGTTGGCATGTTTCCCAACACTATATTAAGAAGGAATTATGTTACAAGTTCATCATATATCGCTTTCATATGGCCCGCGTCTCGTGCTGGATAACGTATCGTTTACCGTCGCGCCAGGGGAAAAGGCCGGTCTGATCGGCGTAAACGGCGCGGGAAAAAGCTCATTGCTCAAAATCATCGCCAGTTTACAAGAGAGCGATGGCGGCCATGTTCTGCTGCCGCGCACACATGGCTACCTGTCGCAGGACGTGGCCCACGAAACAACGGTCTCCGAAGGAGCCACCGTACGTGACTACATTTTTAACAGCACCGGCCTTGATACCGCCATTGAGATGTATGAGGCTCTGACATTGAAAATTGCCGAAGCCTCCAACGGTACCCTGGCTGCGCTTTTGCAACAGTTCGATGCGGCACAGAGTACACTCGATCGCCTGGGTTACTATGATGCCGACGCACGCGCTGGACAACTGGTCGCTGGCCTCAATCTAGGCGGCGTCACACTGGACAGGTTGGTGCAAACGCTGAGCGGCGGACAGAAAACCAAGCTAGCACTGGCACGCTTGCTCTTCCAAAATCCCGACCTCCTGCTGCTCGACGAGCCGACGAACTTCCTCGATGTCGATGCGACGGCCTGGCTGATGGAGTACCTGGAAAGCTACAAAGGCGCACTGCTGATCATCTCGCACGACCTGGACTTGCTCGACCGCAGCATCAATAAGGTGTTGCGCCTCAATGAGTTCACGCACAAGTTGGAGGAGTACAAGGGTACGTATTCCAACTATGTCACGCAGACGGGCGATGCACTGGCACTGATGGAGCGCACGAAAGCGCAACAGGAGCGTGAGATCGCTCGCCTGCGCAAAACTTCTGAGAAGTTGCGCGGCTATGGTGCTACCCGTGTTAGCCAGCGTATCGCAGTAGACAAGCGCATCGCCGCCCTGGAATCAAGCAAACCAGCACTGCCGCAGAACAGCCGTCGCATCAAGATTGACTTTCCGGTACGCCAGTCAAGTGGGCAAATTGTGCTACGTGCCGATCACCTCACGAAAAGCTATGGCTACCGGGAAATCTTTCGCGACATTAACTTTACGCTTGAGCGCGGGCAGCGTCTGGTTGTCATTGGACTCAATGGGGCCGGGAAAACATCGCTCCTGCGTATGTTGCTGGATATGACACCGATCAACGAAGGAACCGTCACAATGGGCGACCGCGTGCGCATTGGTTACTACGCACAAGAAAACGAGGGGCTGGACTATAGCAATTCCGTGCTGAACGAGGCGACGGAAATTATGCCAGAGGATAGCAAGCGGGTGCGCGGCATCCTGGGACGCTTCCTCTTCAGTGGCAGCCGCGTCTTTCAGGAAATTGGCACATTGAGCGGCGGTGAGAAGACGCGCCTTGCGCTGGCAAAAATGGTTCTCGATGGGCCAAACTTGCTGGTGCTGGACGAGCCGACCACCCACCTTGATGTGCTGTCACGCGGCATCATTGGCGAAGCACTGGGCAATTATAACGGCACCATCATTGCTGTCACCCATGATGTGGAGTTCGTGCGCTACCTCAAGCCCACAACGCTGCTACTCATGCCGGAAGGTCGGATCATGTCTTACACCACCGAGCATGACGAGTTGCTGAAACAGGCATAAAATGACAAATTGTGTGGTAGCTCAGGCCGATTTTTGCAAAGCAAAAATCGGCCTGAGCTACCACACAATTTGTCACAAAAAACTTGACATTTCCCCAACGCTCGTGTACAGTAGTAACAGTCAATTACAACACAGGAGCAAGACAAGAGTGATAACCTTCAACTAATCCTTAGAACTATCGCGGAACATATCTGCTTGCAAAGCGGCATCTATTATGGTGTCTGCAGCAGTGTGTTACGCAATGGTGCAGGGTGAGGAAGGTTTTTTTGTTGTCTGAAACTGTGCTACTGTGGATATTCCTCAAGATGACTATCTTCTGTACGCATCCCTTCCAGCCATCACTTCACGCCTGTACCGTAATAACTGAGTATAGTCTATGCCAGGCCCCAACGGGTTTGATCATATGCAAACACAAAATCTAATACGTTGAAAGAATATATTACAGGAGTGCATTATGGCAGAACAACATATCGCGAATGCGAGCGGAGAGCGGCAGGAGCAGCCGATGAGCGGTTTGCTGGCTCGCGCACCGGAACGCGCCATCCTGGTCGGCGTTGATATACAACAGCGTACCGATTGGCCAGTGGAAGAGTCGTTGGACGAACTGGCACAGCTTGCCACCACGGCTGGCATAGAGTGCGCAGATCGTGTGATTCAGCGTTTACAGAAGCCGCATCCAGGCACACTGCTCGGTTCAGGCAAAGTGCAAGAGGTGGCGGAACTGGCGCGTTTCCACAATTGCGATGCCGTTCTCTTTGATTTGGAACTGACGCCAGGGCAACATCGCAATCTGGAACGCGAACTGGAGACGCAGGTACTTGATCGGACCGCGCTCATTCTGATCATCTTCGGCCAACGCGCCCGTACCAGTGAGGGCCGCTTGCAGGTCGAACTGGCGCAGTTAGAGTATGACCTGCCTCGTCTTGCGCGGCAATGGTCGCACCTTTCACGCCAGAAAGGTAGTGTGCAGCAGCGCGGCGAAGGTGAAAAACAGATCGAGGTTGACCGCCGTTTATTGCGTAGACAGAAGAAACAGCTGTTGGAAGAGCTTGAGCATGTGCGCACGCATCGCCAGCTGCACCGCGAGCGGCGCCAGAGTACGGGTGCGCCAGTCGTGGCACTGGTCGGTTATACCAACGCCGGTAAGTCCACACTGCTCAACAGGCTTGCCAGCACGAACAGCCTTGCCGAAGACAAGCTCTTCGCCACGCTTGATCCCACGACGCGGCGCGTACGGCTCGCGGGCGGACAGGAAATTTTGCTGACCGACACCGTTGGTTTCGTGCAACACCTGCCTACCACACTGGTCGCGGCCTTCCGCGCCACACTCGAAGAGGTTGCCGAAGCCGATCTGCTCGTGCATGTCGTCAACGCCGCTTATCTCGCGGTCAACCGCCAGGTAGAAGCGGTGGAAGCAGTGTTGGAAGAGATTGGTGCCGGTGGTCGTCCAACGATTATTGCCTTGAACAAAGCCGATCTCTTACCGCCCGACGCGGAACTCATGCTGACCGGCATGGCTGAAAAGCTGCCCACCGTCAAGGTATCGGCCCTGCGGGGAGGTGGCATAGATGAGCTATTACGCTGCATCAGCGAGAATCTGGTGGCGCATTTCGTCTCCCTTGACGTGCTGATTCCCTACAAGCACGGCGAATTAGTGGCGCAATTTCACCAGTTCGGCACGATTGAATGTGAAGAGTACGAGGAAATGGGTACGCATATCCGCGGTCATATGCCAGCCAATCATAGCGGCCCGTTCACCGCGTTTCAATGTGTACAGAGCAAGTAGATCTGTTATGATCAAAGTATTGCTTTACAAATTGGATAGTGTGAAAGTTGCATGAAATTCAGTGTCTGCGATGAGAGTGTCGTAAGAGTATCATTCCCTACATTTGCAATCCCCTCTCCATCCATGCTATCATCACGTCAACCAACACAACCTCTTCTTTCGGCTATGCCGATGAAGCCAAAGAAAGTGATTCAATGATGAATAGCGATACGGGCAAGGGGAATATTTCGACCGATGTAATCATTGTGGGAGCGGGACTCGCAGGGTTGACTGCCGCACGAGAGTTGGTGGCGGCAGGCGTGGATGTGGTGGTTTTGGAGGCGCGGGATAGAGTGGGTGGGCGCACATACACACAACCGGCGAGCGATGGCACACTGATTGATATGGGAGGGCAGTGGATTGGGCCAACACAGCACCATCTCATACGATTGGCTGAACAGGTGGGTGCTACCACGTTTCCTACCTATATTGACGGTGAGAATATTGAGTACCGCGATGGGCAACTCACCACCTACTCCGGTGCCATTCCTATGCATGATCCGCTGGTCACGATGGAACTGGTCGAGACCATGCTCGAACTCAATATGATGGCGCAAGAGGTTCCTCTGGATGCTCCGTGGGACGCGCCGAAAGCATTGGAGTGGGATGCGCAAACGGTTGATACGTGGATACGCGATCGTCATTTGTCGGATGGAGCTAGCATGTGGATCACGCTTGCCATTCAGGCGATATTCTCAGCCGAGCCACGCGACCTTTCGCTGTTACATGCCCTCTTCTATATTCATTCCGGCGGTAGCCTCAACGAACTGATTAGCGTTGCCAGGGGAGCGCAAGAGAGTCGCTTTTACGGTGGGGCGCAAATACTCTCTAATCGGGTCGCCGAGGCACTTGGGAGACCGCGTTATTTTGAATGCACCTGTTCATACGATTCACCAGCATGAGCATGGTGTGCGCGTTGAAAGCGACGGACTTGTTGTAACGGGACAGCGAGTCGTCGTGACAATTCCGCCAACGCTTGCCGGGCGTCTGCGCTATCGGCCCAAACTACCAGCGTTACGTGACCAGTTGACACAACGGATGCCGATGGGAACCGTGATCAAGGTCCATTGTTTGTATGATACACCCTTCTGGCGGGCTAATGGCCTGTCGGGTCAGGCGGCAAGCGATGATGGCATTGTGCGTGTCACCTTCGACAATTCGCCGCCGGACGGCACACCGGGTATTTTGATGGGCTTTATCGAAGGCAACGAGGGCCGCTACTGGGGACAAAAGAGTCTGGAGGAACGGCGGGCCGCCGTACTCGCGTGTTTTGTGCGTTATTTTGGCGAGCAGGCGGGCCAACCATACGAATACATTGAGCAGAACTGGGCCGACGAGGAATATTCTCGCGGCTGCTACGCTGGCTATATGCCTCCCGGTGTGATGACCGCCTATGGCAAGGCACTGCGCGAGCCAATCGGGCGCATCCACTGGGCAGGTACGGAGACGGCAACAGTCTGGAACGGCTATATGAGCGGCGCGGTCGAGTCCGGCGAACGAGTCGCCGCCGAGGTATTGGCAGAGTTGAGTAAGAAATAGGGGAGGATTTTATGGCAACAAAGGAAGAACTGCGTGAGGCACTTGATGACTACGTGATGCAGGCCA
The DNA here is from genome assembly GCA_963717105.1 of uncultured Chloroflexia bacterium. Taxonomy (GTDB): domain Bacteria; phylum Chloroflexota; class Ktedonobacteria; order Ktedonobacterales; family Ktedonobacteraceae; genus DATGJV01. The sequence goes on along the minus strand of CAVQVL010000001.1, from coordinate 35,881 downwards.
GCCAGAGCGAGCGCGTCGTGCGCTCATTGCGCAACTGGAATTGCACCATCTATATCGAGGCAACTGATATTGGAGTCGGTTTCACGATGGTGATCAAGGATGCTACTACTACTCTTCATGATGGTATATACGAGCAGCCAGACCTCATCGTGCGCGGGAGTAGCGAAGACCTGGCCGATATCTTCTGGTGCGACGCCAATCCCGCCGGAAATTACATGCAAGGGGCCGTCAAAGTGCAGGGGTCGCAGGAGAATGTGATGCGACTGGACGCTATGTCTTTGCTGATTTATCTGGAGGTGTCTAAGAAATCGTAGGGATAAATACGACATGAACAATGACAACAACCGGAGCAAGCGCGCTTGCTCCGGTTGTTGTCATTGTTCACGTTCGTATTTATCCCCCTTGAGCTGTATGGCGGATTGATCGACATGGGCGACGGCTTCCCAGGGAATGGTTTTCGGCTTGTCATGTAAATGAAAGGCTCTGGCTACAGGATCGAAGACATGCAGACGATACAACAAACTGTGATATCCATACATGAGCGCAATAATTCTGTACTTAGAATCTTGAGAAAGTTGAATATCAATGACATGACCGAGCGTTTTTCCGTCCGCGGTAACGATTTTCTTGTCCAGCAGGTTTTCAATAGATTGAATAGCGATGGCAGTTTTTGTAGCGTGTTTATTTTTCATGGCCACTTCCTGGAATCCAACGCAGGATGTGATCGGCAATCCAACGCTCTGATTGTCCCACCGTATAATGCTCAGCCTTTTGACGAAGGTACAATGTTGGGCCAAATTTTTCTATCTCACTGATTGGAATGCGATGCTCGAAGCGGTCACGCAGTACCAGGCGAAACAAGGCTTGCAAGCGCAAGCTTACCCGACCGGCCAATGCCTGCGGGCCGGTGACGATATGCGTTAGTATAAGTGTTCCATCACTTTGCACTGCTGTCTCAATGTCCGCCACGCGTCCAATTTCAATATGATCGCTGGTTTCCAGTTGCGAGTCCAGGATATCGCGGACAGAAAAGACATCATCGGAGCGGTCAGCCATTTTGCTACCCTCCTCCTGTAATAATTTCAAGCGGCAACGAAACAACGGCGACGACAAAGGCTATCAGCAGGATGCAGATGATAGCAATATTGGTAAAACGCCCATTCGTTTTATTGCCAAGATACTGAGAGTCGTTCATGAGAACCAGGAATGGGAAAAGTGAGATGGGGAGAAACAGCGCAATAATGGTCGAGGCAAAAAGCGCAAGCTGAAGTGGGTCAATGCCAAGCAGCCCAATAGCGACCGCGATTAGCAGGAAGATAGTCATTACAAGGTTGAAGCGAGCGGCTGCGACCGGTTTCTTCCCTTCACCCCATTCCCAGCCGAAGCCTTGCGAGACATTGTACGAGAGGCGCCAGCGTAACTTCGAGTGCCGCGCCCAGACAAGTTGCAAACAATGTGACGGCGAAGAGATACGAGCCAATAATGCCAAAGGGTTTTGCCATTGCCAGGCCAAGCTCACCCAAAGTATTCGAGGTCATATTGAGCGGCTGTAAGACAATCGCTCCCAGCACGACCAACGCGATTGAACCCAGGCTGCCAAAACCCATACCAATAATAGCAGTGACCCTGTTCAGCAAAAGCGATTTGCCTGTCCAGTTCTCTTCGCGTGCACCTGAAGAATAAAAGTATAAGAGGTAAGGGCTGATGGTCGCGCCAAGCGTCGCGGCGACAAGGTAGAAATAATCAGCCGGCGTCCCTTGCTGGAAGTTGGGTTTCCAGAGGGTAGTAAGAACGGGAAAAGGTATACCACCAAGCGCGATGATGCCGGCAACAAACGAGAGTGTAAGCAACCCAAGAATAGCCGGGCCGTTCTCTATCAGGTCAAATGGTGCCCGCCAGGCCAATATCCAGACGAGCAGGGCCGCGATGGGGTAAAGAATATGCCAGGAAATACCTGTCAGAAGCGATAATGCGATGGCAATACCGCCTATCTCGGCGGCGAGCAGCAGGCTTTCAGCAATACATTCCGCAGTCAGTGGAAGCAGATAAAAGCGAAAGCCAAAATCTTCACGAATGGCATCGGCATAGGTTTTTTTGGAAACTGCGGTAAAGCGACCGACCATCTCTACCAGAAGAATGACCGCCAGCGTCGCAACAAGGATCGCCCAGACTAAACCAAGCCCGAACTTTGCCCCCGCTTCGCCCGATGTCGCAACCGTTCCCGCATCTAGAAAACCACCCGTCGCGGTCACGATACCGAGAGCTATAGATAGCCACTGTTTCTTCATGAATTCCCTGCCTTTATAAAAGCCTTACTGGCGCGATCAAGGGCCGTCAGTTGTGTTCGCCAGTCGCACACATCATTCAGGCATGGCGCATTTACTACTCGTATAGCCGCTTGAAAGAGGGTAAGTAATTGCCGCATAGTACTGGCATCAGGAGTGCCTTGAGAGGATGCTACTGTCTGGTCGGCACCATTCAGTTCGCTCTGGAAATTCACAAAACTGGAAGCGGCATACGCATAGGTGATTTTACTCTCGTGCGCATAAAGCAGTGTAGTCTCAGCAGCGGCAAGTGCTGAACCAACGTTGCCCGCCGTTATTGAAAACGATGGCTGTTTTAGCTGACAGCCTGTTGTCAAAAGAAGCAAGGCGATGAATGCAATACAAACCGCACTATTCTTCCACATTATGTTATCACTTATCCTAACTTCTGCTTTAAGTGCGTGAATTTTATAGGAACCACACACGAAATTTGAACGCCCCGCGAATACGCCAGAAAATAGCGATGGGCGGTATCAGTATAGAAGTAACGATCATTTCCGCACGATGAGACCGTGTACTTGACGTACGATGCAGGCGATGCAGGCAGAAACGCCCGGTTAGTAAGAGCCAGAGGCAGGCGGCGATAAACGCGAGGCGTTGCGACTTGCATAGGCTGCCACCAAACATCGCAAGCATTGCTCCTATGATAGCATCGTAATGCCAGGGCGGCGTCGCCTGCACCTTCTGGCGGTACATTGCGGGGTGTTTTTTGTAGAGCAGGGCATTGAAGATGCTTTTGCGTTGTTGGCTCAGGCTTACCCCCCACTGAGCAGGTCGCAAAGGATGGACGACAAGCGCCTCTGGCTCATGCACGAGCGTGAAATTACGGCTCAGTAAAGAAAAAAAGAGATCGGAATCTTCGCGCCATGCTGCTGTAAAGCGTTCATCAAAGCCACCTACAGCTTGCAGGCAGGAGCGGCGGTAAAAACAATTTGCCGTCACAAACTCAGATGTTGCGAGATGGGCGGCGTTGCGCTCGTAGTCGGTCGGTATACCTTCTAAGGGAACAATTATTTTGCCGGAGACTCCGGCGATTTCTTCATTTTCCCCACTTCCCCCGTTTTATTTTTATGAAAAGCCTGCATTCCTGCTTTCAGCCAGCCGGGAGCGGGGATGCAGTCATCATCGGTGAAGGCGATAATCGCACCGTGCGCTGCTCGCCAGCCGGTATTACGAGCGATGGCGGGGCCATGATTACCGATTACTGGAATGTAGCGCAGCGTGTTACCACATTTACTTACTCGCTCTGCCCGGGACGCTACCATGTGCCGGGTTGCATCGTCGTTGGCGTCATCTACGATAATTACTTCGTAAGCGGTCGCTGTATAGTCCTGGATCATTAAAGCTGTGAGGCAACGCTGTAGTAACTCAGGGCGCTTGTAGGTAGGCACGACGACGGAAACGTCACAGGTTGCCTGGCTCTTTTTTGCACACATAGTTACCCTTGCGGTTTCTCCAATAAAAAAGAGCCAATAACAAGAGCATCGAGCGGTGATGTCCAGAAACACTCTATTGCGTCACGGGGCGAACAGACTATGGGCTCACTTCGAGTGTTAAACGAGGTGTTGACCAGCACAGGGACCCCGGTACATTGCTGAAACGCCTTAATCAGGTCATAGTACAGTGGGTGTTGCTGCCGGTTGATCGTCTGAATGCGAGCCGTACCATCTATGTGACGCACGGCTGGTATCATGTGCGCCTTATCGGACAACACATCGAATACAAAGAGCATAAAAGGTGAGACGATATGCTCATTACTTGCATTATTCGCCGACATGCTGAACCAGTGGTTCGCCTCTTCCTCTAAAACAACGGGAGCTACCGGGCGAAAATCTTCACGGTCTTTCAACTCGTTGAGGCGCGACTGCATTGAAGTTGACATAGGCGAAGCCAGAATGGAACGCGCACCGAGCGCACGGGGACCAAATTCCATACGCCCCTGAAACCAGCCAATAACTTTATCCTGCTCAAGAATAGCAGCCGTCTCCTGCGCGATATTGCTCAAGCGGCGATAGGGCAACTTCGACCAGCGCAAGAACTGCTCAATTTCGTCATCACTGTAGGACGGACCAAGCAGCGCATGGTGCATCTCATAAACACGCCCATTATCTCTTTCGACTGCATTCTCTGCATTATCTACATTCTCTACATCCCCGGCAGTCTCCGTATTTTTGATCTTCCCGCGCTCCTGGGTATCAATCCATAAAGCAGCACCGAGCGCGGTTCCAGCGTCACCCGCCGCCGGTTGCACCCATATTTCCTTGAATGGCCCCTTGTCTCGCAAGCGAGCATTCATTACACAATTAAGGGCAACGCCGCCTGCCATGCAAAGGTAATCGTTGTTGGTTGCTTTGTGCAGCCAATCGGCAATGATCAGTACTGCCTCTTCAAGCACCATTTGTAGCGAATGAGCAATATCGTAGTGACGCTGCTCAAACGGCTCCTGCTTCAGGCGTGGCGGTCCGAAACGTTCCTCGAGCCGAAGGGGGCGAATCGTGTACTGCCCGTTCGCACCTACCTGAACGATTTCACGGAAATCGTCCAGATAGCGAGACTTTCCAAACGAGGCCAGAGCCATCACCTTGTACTCATCCGACGAGGGTAAAAAACCAAGATAGCCAGTGACCTGCTCATACAGCAGACCGAGCGAGTGCGGAAAATTGATCTGCCCAAGCAATTGTAATTGATTGCCGTTGCCAAGCCAGTAGGCTGTCGTTGCCTTCTCGCCGCGCCCATCTAGCGTCAATACGGCGGCCCCCCGAAAAGGCGAAACGTGGAAGGCACTGGCGGCGTGCGCGAGATGATGTTCTACAAAATGCCATTGGTATGGACCATCGGCTCGCACGCCGCGAAAACGCGTCTGGAGATGATGGGGTACACCGCTCGCAAGGTGGCGGGGAGCGTTCACAATAGACGAAAGAAATAATGGGTCCCAGGCCGATTCCCATTCAGACGGCGTTTGACGGCTACTCGGCTCCAAAGGAAGTTTGATCGTGGCATCTTTGCCATGGCGACCAAGCAAGAGAAACGGATCATAGGAGTACGCAACGTGGTCAACGTCGGCAAGCATGATACCAGCTTCACGCAAACAATAGTCAATAGCGTGAAACGGCAATTCGTAGGTAGAAAAGGGAATGGGACGCTTGCCATGCTTGATATGCGTGAAACGTTCTTCTTCAGCCGCCGCGATGACATAGCCATCCCGCACAAGACACGCGGCTGGATCGTGATAAGCCGCGTTGATACCCAGTGTGTACATAATGGTTCCTCAGTAAAGCTATTGGTTCAGTATGGTGCTTCTGCATACAAACACGATTCACTGAGATATAAATGAGACACCAGGCATTTAGTATATGCTGATATGCACCAAAAATGCTGGTACTTTTATTCATATCGCTATGGAACTTTTTTCTTATCTATTTCGTGACTATGGCAGAAATTGTTGACGAAAAACATGGGAAAGACGAAATGAAAGAGAGCAGCATCGCTCAGAAGACTACTGTTGGCTTTCTGTTACCCTTTGGTAAAGGAGCAGCGGTCTGGGATGGTCGCTACGATACCCATGACAGCATTCATGCTGCTTATGCAACAGACATTGCCCTGGTGGCAACACTATGACTTGCCGCCGGAAAAGCTCACTGATGAACTTGCTGAACGGGTGGGCGTAAAAAAGTATATGAATAAACCGCAGAAGGTCGCTTTAGCTCTTGTTGCACACTTTGCCTATGGAGCTGCGATGGGAGTGCTGTACACCCTTTTGATGCAAAGAGGAAACATCAAAACGTTCTCTTTTGTCGTGAAGGGCAATATTTTCGGGTTAGCTGTATGGGGTGCCAGCTATTTCGGCTTACTGCCAGCCATGAACATGCCGGCAACGGCTCCTAAAGAGACTCCACACCGTAATCTCCTGATGATTGGTGCGCATCTCGTCTGGGGAACAGTGCTGGGGTTCATAGTACACGCGCTCGGCGATTAGCTCATATATTGCAAACAGACACAGGGCATCCCCAATTTTCCGCGTGCGGAAAATTGGGGATGCCCTGTGTCTGTTTGCAATAATCACCCTGTTGAATGGTGCTTCCTTCTGAACGATGGGAACCACCAGTTCCATTTACCCAGCAATTGCATGGTGGCGGGTACGAGCAGGCAACGGATGATGGTTGCATCTACCAGTATAGCGATGGTCATACCCAGGCCCATCTCTTTTGTGATAAGCAGCTCGGTAAAGGTGAAGGCACAGGTTACAATGACGAGCAGCAGGGCCGCACTGGTAATAACACTGCCGGTCTGCTCCAGTCCATGCGCAACTGCCCAATGATTGTCGTGCGTGCGCAACCACTCTTCACGAATGCGGCTCAGCAAGAATACTTCGTAGTCCATTGAGAGGCCGAACAGGACGCAGAACAGCAAAATGGGAATGAGGCTATCAACGAAACCACTGCTGGTGAAATTCAATACGTTGCTGAAATTCCCCCACTGGAAGACGTAGACGAGGACGCCGTATGCCGCCCCGACCGATAACACGTTCATCAAAATGGCCTTGAGCGGCAACAATACCGAGCGGAACATGAGCAGTAGCAGGATATAGGTTGCCACCACGATAAAGAGGATTGTCCAGGGAAAACGCTGGTAGATATAGCGGTCAAAGTCGAGGAAAAAAGCCTGATTACCGCCAACATAGGATTGTAATCCCTGCCCTGCCGCTTTATCGCCTGTGCGCAGAGTCTCGATCAGGGCTTTGCCCGCCGCGCTATCGATAGTTGCATTCGTTTTAATGGTTATTAATGTCGTATTACCGGCAGTAGTGGAGGAAACGAATTGCGCCAGTTGCGCATTCTGTGTATAAGCACCCGTACTATAGATCGCGGTAAGTTCTTGCTGGCTCAACGTTGGCGCTGGTGTTCCCTGCACAGTGGGAAGTTGCATTAAGCTAATCACGCTAACTACATGCGGCTGCTGCTCAACCCATTGTGTTAAATGGGCAAGACGCTGGAGATTGGCAGATGTGAGCATATTTGATCCATCAGGTCCTCAGGTGCCTGCACAACGATATAGATGGGGTTGTTATTGGCGTCAGAAAACTGTGCGTTGAGGATATCAAGGCCCTGGCGCACCGGTGAAGTCTGCGGCAATGCGGCATCGCTCGATGTGCCGATGTTCAAAGAGAAGATGGGCCAACCAAGTCCCGCCAGCAAGGCGACCACTACGAGAATAACCAGGATGGGTCGTTTCATCACCGTGAATGCCAGCGTATGCCAGAAGCCATGTTGAACAGTAGAGTCGCTAGAGCCAGGCTGCTGATTATTGTGACCACTGGTAGCATAGGTAGCACTGGTAACAGTAGTAGGCTGTGGGGATTTCACGGTCAAACGTCCCAGCAATGGCACACGCAACGAGTTAATACGGGTGCCAAGAATGCTCAGCACTGCGGGCAGCAGAGTCAACGCCGCCAGCACCGCTACCGCGACCACCACCGAACCGGCGATACCGATAGAACTCATGGATTGCAGGCCAAGCAAGAGCATGCCGATCAAACCGATAATGACGGTCAAACCGCTAAAGAGAATAGCCTCACCCGCCGTTGCCAGGGTCCACGCGATCGCGTCGCGCACATCGCGTCCCTGCGCGAGTTCTTCACGGAAGCGGCGCACCATCAAAAGGCTATAGTCAATCGAGATACCGAGACCAAGTATAGAGATGATGCTCAACGCTGAGACATTGGTTTGAGAGTGCAAGGCAATCAGGTACAAAATCGCTAATGCTATCAAAACAGCCATCATTGCCAACAGCAAGGGGAGCAGCGCAGCCGCCAGAGTGCCAAAGACGACGAGCAGCACGAGCAACGCAATGGGCAACACAGCAGCATCGGCATGTTCGGCATCCTGCTGCGAAATTTGCACCAGCGCATTCGCCACGGTCGCCTCACCTACCAGATAGGTGTGTGCGGGGCCAGCAGTGTTCCCCTGTGGTAGCAACGTCTGAAAGTTGCTCAGCTGGCTCTCCACATCATCTATCTGTTCGTTAAAATTCACCACAACATAGGTTGTATAGCCATCTTTGCCAATTTCACCGAGAACCACACCCGTTACATGCGGAAACGTCCGCGCCCGCGCTATAAAGTCGTGCAATTCGCGCTGGTACGCGGCATTTTGAACAGGAGTACTGGCGGATTGAAATACGACGACCAACTGCGTAGGCGGGAAATGCAGTTTGCTGAGCATCAGATCATAGGCTGTATACGACTCGGTGCCGCTAAAATTGTAGCCGCCGCTTTTGAGTATGCCTGGAGTATTGGCAGCCAGAGGTAGGCTGACAAGCAAGGCTAGCAGCCAGAATGCGGGGATGAACCATCGCCCGCGTACTACCAGCCGTCCATAGGCAAGACCCAGGTGGTACATCCGGTGCGCCTCAAGCGAAAGTTGAGCTCCGGCCTCATCACTATCTATAGGTTGATTTTTTTCTTGTATGCTCATAGAGATGTGTTTACTTTGTATCTTTTAACCAATATGTGATGATTATACGATGAAAGGAGGAGTTTTTGGAAGATCAAAAAGTAAGCAGGGCGTATAACTTTGTAGTAGGTAATGGATCCGTAGGAGCCGGTTTACCGCGCTCATCGCCGATTTATCGGCCCGTGTGCAGTGGATATTAACCATGCAAGCCGATAAATCGGCGATGAGCGCGGTAAACCGGCTCCTACGGTTTTCCCGCTCGCACGAGAGGCTATTTGTCGGTCTTAGTAGTGCCTGTAAAACTTGACGTCCAGCGACGAATTAAGTTAGCCTGCGCATCAACCATCTTGTGCGCCGACTCTTGCCAGAGTTGCACCATATCCTTAGTCGTCTGTGAGCCCGCACCCGGCTCTGGTCTAAAGTTGATGTCCCTAACGATATTGAACCAACCCTGCCAGAGTTCCCGCTCGGCTTCAGTCCAGCGTTGCAAGGATTCTCGCCCTTGTTGAGCCAGGTGGAGTAGCTCTTCGGGCGTCCCCTTTGCATTGGCAAGCGTTTCGGTCCATTCGCGAGTCCATTGCGCCCGTGCATCCAGGGTCTCTTTCACGGATGTTTGCCAGGCGTCCACAGTCTTTGTCCATAGCTCCAAACTTGACGTGCCACCGAAATGCCGCACGGTCTCAAGCCAGTTCGTCAACAACTTCTGCTGAGCATCAGCCCATGCCTTGATCAGACTTTCACCTGATGTACTTTCGCTCATAGTACTTGCCGCCTTTCGAATGCCATATGTGAGTATATGTACTCAACAGTAACAATATGCTCCTGCTCCATTGAAAACCGCTATGGCATTGGAAATAGACGACCATAGCGGACACTTATATGTATTCTAGCGCATTCTTTGATGTACAACAACCGGCGATGGGCGCGATTATTACCTGTCATTACCTGTCCCCAGACAGGGTGCGGACAAGGGTCCCTACCGGAGTTCGTTCTTTAAAATTTTGCCGGTGGCGGTCATGGGTAGCGACTCGCGGAACTCGATGATGCGGGGATATTTGTAGTCGGCCATGTTCTGTTTCGACCAGGCCACCAGCTCGGCTTCCGTCACATTTGCCTCTTGTTTGAGAATGACGTATGCTTTGACTTCTTCGCCGTGGCGCTCGTGCGGCATACCAACTACTGCCGCTAGACTCACCGCCGGATGTGTCATCAAGACTTCTTCGATCTCGCGGGGATAGACGTTGAAACCGCCGCGAATAATCATATCTTTGACGCGATCGACGATGTAAATGAAGCCATCTTCGTCGCAACGGCCAATATCGCCGGTGTGGAACCAGCCACCGCGCATGGCTTCGGCGGTCGCTTCGGGGCGTTTATAGTAGCCCTTCATGACATTGTGTCCCCGGATGACGATCTCTCCCAGTTCGTTGACGCCCACATCACGATCATCTTTATCTACAAGACGTACCGAGACGCCCCAGACAGGCAGACCAATCGAGCCGGGTTTGCTTGGACGATCGATGCGATTGAAAGTGGCAACGGGACTGGTTTCCGAGAGGCCATAGCCTTCGAGAATTTTGACGTTGAACCTTTCTTCAAACGCCTTCATCACCTCGACCGGCATAGCGGCACCGCCGGAGCAGCACAGGCGCAAATTGCGAGAAATTTTCCGCAAGTCGTATTTGTCGGCACCCGCGTAGTTGAGAATGGCCCAGTACATCGTGGGTACGCCCGCGAACATAGTGACATTTTCCGCATCCATCAGGCGTAGGGCCGCATCCGGGCTAAAGCGATCCAGCAAGACGAGCGTAGCCCGGTTATAGATACCCGCGTTCAACTGCACCGACTGACCAAAGGAGTGAAAGAGGGGCAGCGTAACCAGATGCACATCGTGGTCTTTGCGCTCGTACATCGTGTCAGAGAGACGGGCATTCATCAGCATATTCATGTGGCTGAGTTCTGCCCCCTTGGGCTTGCCCGTTGTCCCGCTGGTGTAGAGGATAACGGCGGTATCATTGGGATCTGTCTCAGCCGTTTCAAACGTAGTTGGCTGGTTTTGGATCATACTACTCAAGGTTTGCACGCCATTGTAGCGAGATGGAGCGTCGGGATCGTTGGTCATGAGAAAGAAATGCTTGCAGCCCGCCGCTTCCTGGAAGGCAGTGTAACCCATTTCACCGATGGGAAGTGCGGGGCTTCCTTCCTGACAGAGATAGGCTTTTGCGTCCGCGTCTTGTAGATGGTAGGCGATTTCACGCGACTTGAGCAGGACATTGAGGGGCATCACCACGCCCCCTGCCTTGAGAATGCCATAGTAGGCAATCGGGAAGTATGCCACATCCTGGCAACTGAGACCGACTGTATCGCCTGGTTGGATGCCCGCTTGCGCCAGACTGTTCGCGACTTGATTAGCGGCTGCATTCAGTTCCGCGTATGACATTCTGGTGTTCTCATGAATGATGGCGATGCGTTCCGGCACTTCACGGGCACTATCATCGAGAAGAATGGCAAGGTTTAACACAGATAGTTCCTTTCCTACATTCCAAATTTCACCGTGGCAACAACAGGGCAAGCGTCTCGGCAATCAGGGCCGGCTTTTTCTCGCCTTCAATCTCGACCGTGTTCTGGGTTTTGAGCAAAAGGCCGCCGTTATTTTGCTGCTCTACAGAGAGCAACACCACCCGGTTACGGATACGTGCTCCTGCCTTCACTGGTGCGATGAAACGTACGCGGTTCAAGCCATAGTTAATGACCTGGGGAACGCCTGGTGGGATGATACTCATGCCCGTTCGTAAGGAAGGGAGGAGTGAAAGCGTGAGATAGCCATGAGCGATAGTTGCGCCAAATGGGCTTTCTCGCTTCGCACGCTCCACATCAACATGAATCCATTGATGGTCTCCGGTGCAGTCGGCAAATTGATTGATCCGCTCCTGATCAACCGTCAACCAGTCGGAGACGCCAAACTCCTGTCCTACAAATTGTGAGATGGTGTCAAGGCTATAATCACTGCGGCTCACAGGCACGCTCCTTCCTGCTTACATAAGCTTAGACAAAAGCACTGAAGCCGGTGATGGCCCGGCCTATAATCGCAAAAATACTGACATTATCACCAATTATAGGAGTAAAGGAGGTCAGGTGGCAAGTTCGATAGCGGAATCCGCATCCATGTAGGCTGAAAAGAGAGCGGTCTCGTTGGTTTTGTCCATGAGGACGTAGACAACTCCACCATCGGCGGCGTTGATGCGCCCAGTCTCTCCTGTGCGCTTGACGCGCACGACATCGCCCTCCTGAAAGTACGTTCCGTCTGCATTGGTTTCCATAACGCTGCCAGCCTTTCTTATATAGCGCTCATAGCACTTTGTACCCAGTGACCGTGGGATTCATCAAGTTTTCTTTGCAGATCGTTCACGGTATCAACAAAGACATACGCATCATGGCGCATGTCGAACGAGCGGGCAATGCGGTCATTGGGGCCTGGCTCACCGTCCGCAGACGCACGCTCCCGCACCAAAAAAACTTGCTCTGTAAGGCGTTGGACATAGTAGCGGTCTTCCGTCATAATACTATTCTCCGAAGTTCCCCGGCGAGATAGCCCAGGGGTTTGTTGTTTACTCATTCGTTAGCTTGCTCATTTCTTGCGTGTTATTTACACGCCTGTCACTGTCGGCACAGCTTCAGGCTCGTGGAAATTTGGTATGGCGGGGACTACTTCAATGTGTTCTACCTTCGTGATATTCGCACCATCGAATCTTGCTTTGCCGAGGATTGCCTCATCCAGGTCAGCTCCACGCAAATCAGCATTGCTGAGATCAGCCCAGCGCAAGTTTGTGCGCTGGAGATTGGCATCACGTAAGTCTGCCCAGTGGAGACGTGCCTGAAACAGATTGGCATCACTCAGATTGGCACGGCGCAAATCGGCGTTGCGCAGGTCTGCTTCTTGCAGATCCGTTTCTCGCAGATCCGCATCCTGCAGGTTGGCCTCGGTAAGATCGGCTCCATGAAGGTTAAATCCGTGTAAATTCGCTCCGTGGAGATCGGCTCCATGAAGGTCTGGCTCAATAGCTCGGACATCAGGAAAGTCGCGTCGCCACTTATTCCAAACTACTTTTCCTGATGAGAGAAGGTCAAGTTGCTTTTTGCTTGCCATTGGGTTCACTTCCTTTTGCTTAGCCTGACACCCCTGGTGGGTGTCCGACCCGTGGGGTCCGGCCACACGTCTTGCTCAAAATGTTCATGATACGACGAGAGGAGAAGGTGATGTATATGATGCTGATGATGCTGGAGGTTACCAACACAGCAAGAGAGTGAACAAGACCATCCCAGAAATCACGCGCCCTACGGAGATGCGTGCTCTGAGTATCATTTCAAAAAAGGGACATGGTTTTGCGGGGCATACCTCATACGCATATGTATGGGACTCTTTAAGTATACAATATTTTTGGGAAGAATGCAATATTTTGCAAAAGGGGAAACATGCATCATTGCATGAAACAAATGCCTCTGCTTTTTGCTCTAATAAGTGTTCTGTACTTACAAGAGAACATAATTTTAAAGAACAGAGATTGATTAGCATTGAACGCAGTGTACGGGAAAGGTTTCTCCGTCTTGCTGCTGTTGTGTGTTGTTCAAGCTCATTACGATGCAGACAGCACACATAGATGGAATAAATCTACCTGACAAGGGTCTCGTATACTCTTCACCTTCCATTCCTATTCCGCGCTGCACATTCCGAAAGGAACCCTTTACATGATCGAAAGTATGCCGCGTACTACTGCTGCAAATTCTGCCCGGCAGGCGGCACGCGAATATGCCGAACTCAAAAACTTAATCAAACAGAACGGGTTGTTGGAAAAGCAACCTGTATACTACACTTGCAAAATGGTCCTGTTTCTGGGTCTCATTGCATTAAGTATTGCCTTTCTGATACTGGTACATCCCTTCTGGCTTCAGCTTTTTAATGCAGTCTTTCTGGCCTTCGTTACTACACAGCTTGGGCTTCTTGGTCACGAGGCTGGACACCGGCAGATTTTTAACAAAACGTGGAAAAACGACCTTGTTGGCCTTATCGTAGGCAACCTGCTCATTGGTATGAGCAACGCATGGTGGATGGACAAGCACAATAAACACCATAGTCATCCCAATCAGGATGATCTCGACCCCGATATAGACATTCCGCTCCTCTCTTTCAATGGAGAAGATATCTCACAGAAAGGGATATTTACCCGGTTTGTGATCAAACATCAGGCCGTCTTCTTCTTCCCCCTCTTGTTGCTGGTTTCACTCGATTTACAAAAATGCAGTATCCGCTTCCTGTTCCGCAACCGGGAGAAATACCATGCCATTGAAGTGATGCTCCTTCTGGTTCATATCGTGGCTTATGTGAGCGTGCTGATCTTCGCTCTGGGCATCTGGCCGGCCCTCCTATTCATACTGGTACACCAGTGCCTTGCAGGTCTGTACCTGGGGTCAATCTTCGCGCCCAATCATAAAGGGATGCCCATTCTGGACAGGGATAGCGACATGAGCTTCTTATACCGGCAGGTCGTGACGGCCCGCAACGTGAAAGGACATCCCATCACGGACTTCTGGTATGGCGGATTGAACTACCAGATTGAGCATCACCTGTTCCCAGCTATGCCGCGCAACAGTTTACCGGAAGCGCATCGCATCATCAAAGCCTTCTGTAAGGAACACGCCATCCCCTACCATGAGACAAGTATGCTGCGGTCGTATCGGGAAATTCTCCAGCACCTGCACCGGGTCAGTGCCCCATTCCGTAAAGCAAGTTTGCAGACCTGATAACAGTGTCGAGTTCCGATCAGGAGAGCTGCAAGAGGAAATACCATTTAAATGGCATTTCCTCTTGCAGCTCTCCTGGCTTCCATCTAGTATTCTCATGCCAGATATGCTATGATCATAGTATGGCACATAGTATCAGTTTTCTACTTATAATTGAGCTTATAAGTTCACCTTCTTAGATTCTCGAACGCCGGATACGTTCCTCCTTCTGAGAAGAAACGAGGATGTCATGTACGACGCTGAGCAATTCCATTCCTATGCAGAAGAGGAAAACAGCAACCCGCCTCGAGAGGATCGGGAAGACTTCTTGCAGCAACAACAGGGATGGTTAGAACAACAACAACGCTGGTTGGATGGGCAGTACAGAGAATTTCAGTCGGCAAGAAGAGTGGTTGGGACAACGGCGCAGCTGGTTGGAGCAGCAACAAGGCTGGCTAAAGCAACGCTGGGGTTGGTTGGAGCAGCGGCGAAATTGGTCTACGCAACAGGATGCATGGTTGGGGCAACAGGATGCATGGCTGGTCCAACAACATACCGAGCTGGTACAACAGTACAGCGAGGTAGTGCAACAACAACAATGGCTGATGCAACGAAAGAGCTGGCTCGATCGGCAACAACAATGGTTGAATCAGAATCAACAGCATAAAAATTAACCTGAAAAGATGATGATGGAATGGAGATAACATCAATTGACTCTGCTCTGCCGCAGGCGGAGTCCAAACAAATCCTCTTCCCAATCGTCGGGATTGGTGCCTCCGCAGGTGGATTGGAAGCATTTACCCGGTTGCTCAGGAACTTGCCTGCTACTACGGGGATGGCGTATATCTATGTTCAACACCTTGATCCCACTCATGATAGTTTCTTAACAGTCATTCTTTCACGGGCGACGGCAATGCCTGTGAATGAGGCGCGGGATGGGCTAGTTATTGAACCTGATCATGTCTACGTCATGGTTCCGAATACAAATTTAACGATTTCGCATGGCACGCTTATTCTGCTTCCCCGGGCACTCACTGGCGGTCAACATCTCTCCATTGATACTTTCCTGCGTTCGCTTGCCGCCGACCGCCAGCAGCAGGCGATTGGAGTGCTTCTCTCAGGTACCGCCTCAGATGGCACATCCGGACTTGAGGCGATTAAACACGCCGGGGGAATAACCTTTGCTCAAGATCCGCTATCCGCGAAATACGCCATGATGCCACAGAACGCCATCACTGCCGGATGTGTGGATATGGTACTGCCCCCGATGCCATCGCCAGAGAATTAGGCGCACGAAGCCTTCCCTCCCATGCGCAAATCCCTCAGACCGTCACGCCTGTTGTTCATGAGACACAGGTACAGGGAGAGCAAGGAGAGCAGGAAGAACAGGAAGAACAGGCATTGATTGAAATTCTGCTGCTGTTGCGCAGGGCGATCGGTGTTGATTTCCTCTTATACAAACGGCCCACGGTTAAGCGCCGCCTGCGCCGCCGCATGGCGTTGCATAAGCTCGCACGTTTCGCGGATTATCTCCTGCTTCTCCAGGAAAATGCAACTGAAGTGCAGGAATTGTACCAGGATTTACTGATCACAGTTACCAGCTTTTTTCGCGATCCCGCAGCTTTCGATGCCCTGAAGCGCACGGTTTTCCCCGCACTCATACAGGATAGAGAAGCAGAAGAGCCCCTCAGGGTCTGGGTAATGGGTTGTTCTACCGGCGAGGAAGTCTACTCACTTGCAATATGTTTGACTGAGTTTCTTGACGAGGTGGCATCTTCAACTCCCTTTTTGCTTTTTGCCACTGATCTCAAAGAAGCGGTCATTCAGAAAGCCAGGGCAGGCATCTACTCACTCAATTCCATATCAACAGTCTCGCCTCAGTGCCTGAGTCGCTTCTTTACGCCGGTGGAAAACGGCTACCAGATTAACAAAACAATTCGTGAGCGGTGTGTCTTCGCATTACATAATGTGTCTCGAGACCCACCTTTCTCCCACTTAGACCTGGTGAGCTGTCGGAATGTCCTTATTTACCTGCGACCAGTGTTGCAACAGAAAATCATGCAAACCTTGCACTATGCGTTGAAACCAGAGGGATATCTCATGCTCGGCACCTCAGAAACCGCGGGGATAGATTCAACCCTTTTTTCACGGGTTGATGCAAAAAACAAACTCTATATGAAAAAAAATACGCACGCACGCTTCCCTTTCGATATTACCATCGGCAGGGATAAAAAAGACACGCAAGCTGATGAGAATGAGGGGAAGACTATGAATGAAGAGAGTGAAAGCAGGGAAGGCAACGGACAGAAGGAAGCGGACCAGGTGCTACTGGCGCACTATGTTCCAGCGAGTGTTGTGATTGGCGCGGATATGGAAATCATCCAATTTCGCGGACACACCAGCCCCTATCTTGAGCCAGCTTCTGGAAAAGCAAGTTTCAATCTGCTGAAAATGGCACGGAACGGCCTTGCATTGGGACTCCGCTCCGCAATTTCCGACGCAACCAGAAGCGGTCACGCCGTCACAAGAAAGGGTCTACATGTGACTTTTGCCGACAGCGTACACGAAATCACGATAGAGGTCATTCCCCTCAAGGCCATGCCCGGTGAGCGGTTGTATTTAATCGTCTTTACCGACACCCCGCCACGTACTTTGGAGGAAAAAGAACTCGCTATTGAAAATCAATCCTCGGCCGAAACAGGAAAGCGGAGAAGCAAAGACCGCCGGGTTGCTGCGCTGGAACAAGAACTCATGACGACAAGAATGGAAATGAAAGCGATGCTTGAGGAACGTGAGGCCGCTAACGAGGAACTGCAGGCGGCGAATGAAGAGATTCTCTCAAGCAACGAAGAATTGCAAAGCATGAATGAAGAGCTTGAAACAACGCAAGAAGAAATTCAAGCCACCAATGAAGAGTTAACCACGCTGAACTCGGAGCTATCGATTAGCAATGAACAGCTTAAAGCGGCGCGTGATTATGCCGATGCAATCATAGAGACGGTGCGCGAACCACTGGTCGTGCTGAACAAAGAATTGCGCGTCATGCGTGCCAATTCATCCTTCTATGAGACATTTTACATGACAGCAGAGAAAACGGAACAACGCCACCTCTACGATCTGGGCGATGCACAATGGAAGAATGAGCCTCTGCGGACGCTTTTAGAGGATATTCTGCCAGAGAACCAATTCTTTCAACATTTTGAGCTAGATGTCACGATTCCGCCTCGCGGTCGCAGAACGATGTTGCTCAATGCTCGCCAGATCTTCGATGGGCAAAAGGGCAACCAGCTTATTCTGCTTGCCTTTGAAGATATTACGATACGGAAAGAACTGGAAGAGCAAAAAGAGGTATTTCTCGGCATGGTCAGCCATGAACTCAAAACACCGATAACGAGTATCAAAGGGTTTGCACAACTGTTACAAAGGCGTTTGAGCCAGCGAGGGGATGAGCAATCAGCGGCTTCACTTGGTAAAATGGATGCGCAACTGAACAGGATGATTACCCTCATCAACGATTTATTAGACAAAACTATTCTGGAGGTAGGACAACTACAGACACATCCGGTTTCGTTCGCTATTGATGATCTGGTGCGCGAAATCGTCGAAGAGATGCAGCAAACCACAGAAACGCACCATTTGTTCATTGATGGAACCGCCAACAGACAGGTATATGGAGACTCGGAGCGCATCGGTCAGGTTCTCATGAATCTGCTTTCCAATGCCATCAAATATGCTGCTGAGACTGAAACAATTTTGGTGAGGGCGATAGTAAATGAAGAGGTGGTCACCGTGAGCGTACAGGATTTTGGCCTGGGTATCTCGCCAGAAAAGCAAGAACATATCTTTGAACGCTTTTATCGTGTTGAAAGGCCAAAGCAGAAGAACATAGCGGGCCTGGGTCTGGGACTCTATATTTCAAACGAAATTATCAAACGGCAAGGGGGGAAAATGATGGTGGAAAGTACCCCCGGCGCGGGCTCCACGTTTTCCTTTACCATTCCGTGTACCGCAGAGTAGGGGACGAGATGTCCATTATGCGTTAAACGAGGTGTCGCTCGATGGCGAAGCGGGTGGCGGCGGTACGAGAGGCAACGCCGAGCTTATTGTAAATTGAGGTGAGATGGGTCGTCACGGTACGCGGACTGATGATCAGCTGTTCGGCTATTTGTATATCGGTCAATCCTTGCGCAACGAGGCGCAGCACCTCTACCTCACGGGCTGAGAGACCGGCGGGATAGGCGGGAGCTTTGGTCTTTACTGGTGTTGGTGATGAGGCTGGTATTGATTTTTGGCTGGGAGGAGCAGCCCCGCGAGTCGAAAAGACCTCTTCGGGTGACATTGTACGAGCCTCTTCCCATAATGCGCTAAACATTTTCTCACCGAAGAAGCCATGCAGAGTTTGTACAGATCTTTCATAGGTGGCTTTTTCCAGAGGCCACATGAGCAGTTTTGCATCTTCACGCAGTTTCGTCGCCGCACTCCAGAGCCGCACAGCCCAGATGTTTTGACTTTGTGCCATCGCCAGTCCTGCCATTCCTTCCAGAATTTCAACAATAATCTGTGCCGAATTCCCTGCGTTTTTCGCGACCTCCATGCTCTCCTCAAACAGTTTCCGTGCCTGTTCATACCCGCCCTGTGCTGTAGTGATCGTCCCAAAAAGGAGCAGGGCCTGTCCAGTACCTTGCCAATCTCCACCGTCTCTGTAAAACTGGATACATTGCTCTAATAATGAATGCGCGGCCATCAGATCTCCCTGACTATAGGCAACTTTGCCCAATAGTCGTTGTATATGCGCAATGGCGTATTTATCGCCGGTCTCCTTACTCATAGCAATCGCTTCAGTAAGCAGCGCGTGTATGTCCGACAAAGGAGGGTTCTCCTGCGTTGCAAAAAGTAATTGAGCCAGTTGGAAGAGACCATTAGCAATACCCTGCTTATTTTTCCTCTCCCGCTGTATGGTTAAAAATTCTTCGAACAATACTCTTGCCTGCTCATTAGCCCCTTGAAATTGGAGAAGATAGCCCATATTGAGCAGGACATCGCCGATACCCTTTTTGTTGCCTATTTCCCTGAAGATGGCAAGGCTTTCTTCGTAAAGCATGTGCGCTCGCTCAAAATTGTCCTTTGAATGCGCGGTCCAGCCCAGGCTCCGCAGGCAATAGGCAATTTTTTCTTGATCGCCAATTTCTCTATACAATACAAGGCTTTGCTCTAAGAGCGCGTCTGCCCGTTCAAGATCGCCCAGGAAGGAAATCAGGCGTGAGGCAGTACTGAGGGCATGTGCATAGATTGGCGTTGCGCTATGCTCGCCTTGCGCTAAGGCCCGTTCGATAAAGTTCCAGCCTTCGCGCAGATATCCGCGAGCAAGCCAGAAATGCTCTAACGCGGCACTCAAGCGTAACGCTGTCTCTCTACGCAACTCGCTATGCGTAGTGTTTCCAGTGTCATGAGAGCCGTGAGAGCCGTGAGAGCCTTCGCCAGCTAACGCCCAACCTATCGCCGCCCGTATATTGTCGTAATCCCGCTCAAGTCGTTCGCCCCATAGCACCTGCTGCTCCCCCTGCAATTCTTTAGCCGCCTGTTCAGCTAACAGGAGATAATACAAGGCGTGAGCCTGTTGAACGGCCTCCATTTCTTCACTTGCCTGGAGGCATTCCTGCCCATATTCACGAATCGTCTCGAGCATGAGCAGGCGCGGCTCTTCCGCATCGCCCTCTTGCTCAGTCATTTGCAGCAGGCTATTGTCAATCAACGTTTCCACATCGTCTAAAACAGTTTGCGCACTTTCGCTCTGTTCGCCAGCAATTGTTGTGTAGAGTGCCTCGATACTCCGCAATGTGCAACCACTCACATAGGCTGAGAGCCGCCGGAAGAGACGCTGCTCCCGCTCATTCAGCAGGTCATAGCTCCATTGAATCGTATTGCGCAATGTCTGTTGCCGTTCCGGCAGCGTCGCAACCCCTTTTGTTAATACCTGAAGACGGTTTGAGAGGCGGGCCAGCAGGGCTGGTGGCGGCAACAATTTGACACGGGCGGCAGCCAGCTCTATCGCCAAAGGCAGGCCATCCAGGCGCACACAAATTTCCGCGATGGCCTTCGCGTTGGCCTGGGTCACTTCAAACGTAGGGAGCAGAGCCTGTGCGCGTTGAACAAAAAGCATGACTGAGGCGTATTGCGCGATAGCTGTTCTACTCGGAAGTTGACTGATATCGGGCAATGGCAGGGGTGGCAATTGTACATGCTGTTCACCTGCAACACGCAAAGCAATACGGCTCGTCACCAGTACTTTCACACCGGGGCACGCCGCCAATAGAGCCTCAATTTGCGGAGCCGCCGCTACCACCTGCTCAAAATTGTCCAGCACGAGCAGCAGATGCTTCTTTAGTAGAAACGACTTGACGTACTCAAGCGAAGGGATTTCTTTCTGTTGGAGGCCTAATGCATGGAGGATAGAGGGCATGACCATCTCAGGTTCGCGTATCGCTGCCAGCACGACAAAGCAAACGCCGTCGGCAAAGGCTGGACGCAGTTCTGTAGCAATCTGGATACTCAAACGAGTCTTGCCAATGCCGCCGGTTCCCAACAACGAGAGCAAGCGCACGTCTGGTCGCTGAAGCAAGGCGCAGGTTGCCATAACCTCTTGTGCACGCCCCAGCAGAGAAGTGGGAATGGTCGGCACGTTCCATAGCTGCCCTGGCTGCGTAACCGGCTGTACGTCAAACGATCGGTCAGCACTATCAGTTATCTCGTCCATTGGCTGCGTAGGGTTTGTTACCGGCTCCAATAAGGCAGTTTCCTGCACAATTACCTGCTGAACGGAAACATCAGGAAAGTCAGGATTGTCAAGGACATGCGCGGAAAATTCGCCGGTAGCAATTTTATCAGCTACCCGCGTGGACGAGGAAAACATGGCTTCCTGGGAAGCGACGTACAATGCGTTAGCGAAATCTTGTACCGAAGGGAAACGCTTTCCCGGCTCTTTTGAGAGAGCACGCAACACAACATATTCGATAGCGGGCGAGAGTGTAGGGAGCAACAAGCGTAAAGATGGCGGGGACAATGAGAAATGGTGTTTCGCCAATTCAAGCCCACTGCCATCAAACGGGCGCTTTCCGCACAACCACTCGTAGACAACAACGCCCAATGCATACTGGTCGCTGGCAGGCCCCGGCTCACCACGCAATTGTTCGGGTGCCATATAGGGGGCCGAGCCAGCCAACGAACGATCCTTCGTTTTATCAGCAGACGACACAGGCGACATAGGTGACATGAAGATAGCAAGACCAAAATCGCCCAGCAACACTTCCTGCTGCATGCCAACCAGCATGTTCTCCGGCTTGATATCACGATAAATCAGGTGCTGGTCATGGGCATATTGCAAAGCCGAGGCGACCTGTTGCACATAGGAAATGAGCGGCCCGAGCGGCACGCGCACACCTCTGGGGTGCCGCATACGCAGAGTGCCATGCGCCGCGTATTCCGTGACCAGAAAAGGCCGCCCATCCTGCACGGCAAAATCCAGGACACGCACAATATTGGGATGATTCAAGTGAGCGAGGCGTTGCGCTTCCTGTATAAATTTTTTCGCCTCTTCATCTGCAAGCTGAGTATGCAGCACCTTGAGTGCCGCCAGACTTTTCAGGTAGATATGTTCCCCCAGATAAACCTCTGCAAAGCCTCCCCTCCCCAACAGGCGCAACAGGCGATAATTCCCCAATTGCTCCCCAATGCGCTCAATACCCAATGCGCTCGATACCCTCTGACATCCTTGCGCTCCGACCAGTATGCCGACGATTTTCCCCTCAAATATCCGTTTTTTTGGGTCAAATTGAGTATACCACAGGAAAACAGAATTTTTCACAGCCTCTCTCGACGTGAGGTCGTCGCCTTTGCCCTCGGAACATCATAACGCCGTAATGACTAAACTGCTCACACGCAAGGCAAAGCCCCAGCTTGTCAGGCCAAGCGGGCCATCTGAAATGGCATTCTCTTGAGTGATCGAGCGGCTAATCTGCGTTCCATCAACGAAGAGCGTCGCCTGATCTCCTACGACTTCAACGCGATAGGTATGCCATCTCGTCCCTGGCTGATAGTCATGCGGCTCAAAAGTAGAGGTAATCAAGTTATCGGTCGCCATATCAATATAGCCAGTCGGTGCCATCCCTGCCCCGCGCAGTGCCAGATTAAAGATCTGTGCCTCATAGCCGTCCTTCCCTGGCTCATCGTTGGCATAGATGGTAAAACCATTGTGGCTGTTGACGAGCATCTGCGCAAACTGCACACGCGTCTCAATGGCATAATTCGCCACCGTCGGTCGATAGGGGACAACAATCGATGTGGTCGTCAAACTATTCGTCACCAGTTGTCCACCATTCACCGTCCATGCTTTCGGGACTTGCCAACCAGCCAGTCCTTGCGACCAGTTCGCCTGGTAGAGGACTGTCCCCTTTGGCACCGCTGGCACTGTCGGCGAAATCTGTACCGCAGCAGTAGCCGATGCCGGTGTTCGCTGCCCGGTGGGTTGTGTTGGAGCAGGATTTGACGCGCAAGACAGCAGCGACAACATAGCGTACACCAGCAACAATAAGCAAAACATTCGCCTTTGTAGCATCAATAAACCTCCTTGCTACGGTATTTCCACCATGCATCATCATCTGATAGGCACCCTTGTATACAGATGATATACGTCTCGGCGGCACCGGACATCACAGAGGTAAATGGAATGGAAGGTGGACTGAACCTCTATGACCGGTTCATGCACACTTTCGATGCTCACGGATAGTTTATGGCTGATATAGAGGAGTCAGGTACGCCCAATGACCTACATCCTCGCAAAATGTAATGCTTGCGTTTTGTTCTTTTGTATCCTATACTCATTTTAGTGATTCTATCATTATTTCCTTTAGCGTAGAGATAAGAGAAAAGCCGTCCACGATATTTGGAAGATTGTGAGGAACGCCATGAACACCATGAACACCATGTATCACATAAAGCGTTTTACCTTTTGCTGTGTCATCATCGCTGTTCTGGCGGTACTGCTTGTACGAGGCAGTACAGTACAGGCCGCAGCACTATCTCCCCATGGTGCATGGAGTATTATTCAAAGTCCCAGTCCTGGAGCAAATGGCAATGATTTATCAGGCGTCGCCGCTATTTCTGCTCATGATGTGTGGGCCGTGGGAACTACCGTTACCTCCAACTCGGCAATGCTAATCGAACATTGGAATGGGTCTGCCTGGTCCCTTGTAAACGTTCCTAATCCACCTAACCAGTACGACAACCTGGTTGGGGCCACGGCTATTGCCAGCAATGACATCTGGGCGGTGGGAGACTACTATACCAGCAGTATTCCCGCTCAAACACTGGCTGTGCATTGGAATGGTTCCAACTGGAGCCAGGTGAGCAGTCCGAACCCGAGTTCGTTTGTGGATGATCTTTCAAGCGTCTCAGACGGACGCTACGAATGATGTCTGGGCGGTCGGCATCTATAGCATTATGGGTCAGCCCGCACAGACGTTGATCGAACATTGGAATGGGTCTAGCTGGAGCGTGGTACCCAGCCCAAACGTTGGTTCGGATATTAGCGTCCTCAACGGTGTGACTACCATTTCTCCCACAGATGCCTGGGCCGTAGGATATTACATGAATAGTACTACTCGCAAATCTCACGCACTGATCGAGCATTGGGATGGCTCAAGCTGGAGCGTTGTTACGAGTCCCGCGCCCGATGCACGAAACTATACCCTCAATGCCGTAAGTGCGGTTTCTGCCGGGGATGTCTGGGCGGTCGGCAATTATAAGAAAATTAATGGCCGTGATCGTGTTCTTATTGAACACTGGAATGGAACGCAATGGGAACTCGTCAGCAGTCCCAGTATTGGTACGACCGATAACGATCTTGCCAGCATAACCTCTCTTTCTGCTAACGATGTGTGGGCTGTGGGTACCTACAGAAGCGGGAATGCACCTGTGCTAACGCTTACAGAGCATTGGAATGGCAGCTACTGGCACATTGTGCCCAGCCCGAATGCCGGGTCAAGTGACAATGTACTGTATGCAGTGACGCAAGTGCCGGGAACAAAAGACCTCTGGACAGTAGGGGACTATCTCAATAGCAGCTTTGTGAACCAGAGCCTGACAGAGTACTATAGTTCTTAATGCGACAAGAAGATGCAAGTTACAGACCATTTTGTACAATCGTACAAAATGTCCCAGTCAATCAGCCAGCTAAAGTGAAGAGTGGCAAGGTTACATGAAATGTGGCACCTTCGCCTTTCTCACTCTCGACCCAGAGTTGTCCGCCATGTCGCCTGACAATTTGACAGGAGATATAGAGACCCATGCCCAGCCCTGGATAGGTGCCTTCTTCGGGATCAGTCACCTGGTAAAACCGTTCAAAAATCTTGTGCTGGTACTCCCTGGCAATACCAATGCCAAAATCCTGTACGCTCATGTGGAGCTGGTTCTGGCCTTGTGCGACGTGTACGAGTACGGTGTCTGCCTGGGAGGAATACTTGATAGCATTATTGAGGAGATTTATGAGCACTTGTCCAATACGGTCGCGGTCGCCAAACATCTCGGTCTGAGCCCGTCCCTCAAGGAGCAGATGATGCGTTTGCGTCGTTTCTTGTACGTTTTCCACGATTTCTTGCACCAGGGCATCCACATCAAAGCGTTCTTCTCGATAGACGAGCTGACCCGTCTGCATTTTGGAAAGATCAAGCATATCATTGATGAGCCTGGTTAACCTATGCACTTGAGCATCCATGCGAGCAAGATAATGCAGCCCTTTCTCCTCTCCCAGGGTGGTCAAGCGTCGTTGCAGGAGGGTGAGAAATCCCTTGAGACTGGTGACGGGCGTTTTGAGTTCGTGACTCGCCATACTGATAAACTCATCTTTGCGCCGTTCCAGTTCCTTACGTTCGGCGATATCGCGAATGTTACATTGGATGACGTCGTGACCATTTTCCTGGTACAGGTTGCATACGATCTCCAGTGCTCGCGGCTGCCCTTCAGTGGTGTGGAGCAACGCTGTCTCAAAACGGAGTACTTGTTTCTCCTGCAATTCTGGTAAGGCTGTCAGAGTGGCTTCTTGGTCCTTCAAGAGACCAATCTTCCAGAGAGCCTGACCAAGCAACTGCTCCTGTGCGTAGCCCAGCAGCTCCGCCGCGGAAGAATTCGCATCAGTAATCGTGCCTGTGTAAGGATCGACGATCAGTATCCCATCCCTAGACGCTTCAAAGAGACGGCGGTAGCGATTTTCAGATATCCGCAGACGCTCCTCTGCTCTCTTGCGTTCCGCGATCTCGGCTTCGAGCGAGTGCGCCTTCTGTTGCAACAGCGTAATGGCACGCAGACGATCCTCCGGATCATCCAGAGTACTGTAACTCTCGGCGGGAACAACACGAGAGTGGTGCTGGCAAATCTCAGCGAACTCCCCCTCGTACCCCTGGCTACCAAAGCCTTGCATCGGATAGGCGCAGAAAAGTGAAAAGGAGTGGGTCCTGGCCAGATCATTCCAGAGTGCTTCCAGGCGGATCGCGGCCGCCCGGTTCCCGTCTGCCCACAGGAGCGCGACCATTTCCCCGAAGATGCGTACGCGGCGTCGATCATGCGCTGCATGTGCGATGATGCTCCCGACGGTCTCAGCGAAGTGTCCTGGCGAAGGCTCCCCAGCGACCATGAACTGCGACAATGTAGCGGCCGCATCGAGTGAGACGTACTGGCCTTGCATGCGGGCGGTAGAAACTTCCAGCCCGTCTTCCTGCAATCGTTCCTCAAGGCTTTCTCTATGAGACTGCGTGGCTACAACGATGCAGGCATCCCCCGCTCTTAAACCGGTGCCGATAAATTCGCATAGCGAGTTTATGAGGAACTCGTCTGTTTCACAGAACTGGACAAAATGCTCAGACTGACTCATCTCGCTCTTAAAAGCGGTTGCCATGTGGTGTGGTCTCAACTTTCCCTGGGGGTCTGCTTCGGACTGGCTAAAGCCGTCCCTACTTCTACAAGTACTATAGCATATCTGCTCACTTTGGACAACGTGAACAATATAATAAATTCACGTTCAGAGGTTGCCTCTGGTTTCAGCATTGCGAAGCTTTTTAAGCCATTGAAGCACCAATTTTTGAAACTGGCAAAAACGCATTTACACTTAAATGGTTCCCATTGACTTTTATGCTATAGTAGATGAAAATACGGCGCAAGGGGAACAACATGAATGATATACCACACGCATCGCCCTTTGATGCAATTCGGCATGAAGACGAACAGCTGGAGAATACTGGAGTGCCCGTGAACTCTATAAAGTTCTTGGCTACACAGAATGGCGCAACTTTAACAATGTCGTCATCAAGAGAGCCATAAAAGCCTGTGAAGAGAACGGGCGAGCCGTCGACAGATCATTTTTGTACAATCATACCAAAATGGTCGTCACCAGGTAGCGGCAAGGAAGCAACAATCGATTTGCACAACAGAAACAGCCATCGTTGTTTGACAATGTCAGAGGATGGAGCTGCCAAAGATCACACACACCACGCCCCCGTCCCTTCGATATGCCGGTCACCCGATCGTTCCCCTTGCGATGCTGCTCGTACAGCTCAATTACCGCTACCTGTTCGGGCGTTTCGATTGAGCCAGGCCGCCGGGTGCGCACTAGCTCTATGGCATCTCTGGCGGAACTGCCCTGTGAGACGAGATAACAGGCCAGGATGGTTCCCGTGCGACCGAGGCCAGCACCGCAATGCACGGCTACTGGCAGACCCTGTGCAAGAAAACCATCAATCATGGCAATGGCTTGCTCCACCTGACTGAGCGTTGGCGCGGTAAAATCGGCTATAGGAAGATGTTCCATGAGCAAATCGTACTTCTCAAGCAGGTCGAGGGGCAATGGCTCTTCCGGTAAACTCAGCAGCGCTTTCACACCCAAATTCCGTAGTTGCGCAATGGCGTCCTCGGAGCGCGGATAGGAGACACCGGCAAGCTGGTTCTCAATCAGCCAGCTAAAGTTTGGCACAATAAATTGTTGCTTTTCATGCTCGGTGAGATCATATTCGCGTAACGTTTGCAATGGAGACGCCAAAAGTTGGTGACGGAAGTTACGATCTTGCCGCATCCGTTCTTTGATTTGCTGTACTATTTCGTCGGACATCGTTTTACTTCCTTTTGTTTGTACGATAACATGTATTGTGCTGAAGAGTCACTTAACAAAGAAACGCTTAGTGAATGTTGCAATAACGCTAATTTCAATGAACAATCCTATGAAGACCTCAATAGTAGCGGGTACTACTGTAGGATCATGCAAGGTATAGTTAATGATATACTATAGCTATTCACATATCTATACGCAAGTGAAGTAGCCCAACCGAAGGGAGGGTTAGTATGCGGAAGCCGAAGCGTTGGCTGATTAGTGTTATTGCTAGTGTTAGCGGTCTCCTCATTGCTGTCCTTGGCTTAATTGCCGCTGGTATTATCGGCAATGGGTCGTATGCTCTCTTAGGTTTGTTATGGACTTCTGAACACGTCGTATTGTGGGACCAGCTACTGAAGACTTTAAAGCTGATAACGATGAACTTCTGGCTGCTTTCCACCATTATTCTGCTCGTTATCAGCATTATTCTGCTGGTCATCCTGAAGAAGCAAAATAATGCGCTGAATATGATGAGCGAGATTACCACCTTTGACACTGTTCTGCTCCACTGCCTCGCGGGTTTGGCGGCGGGAAGAGATCGAGAGCAGAAAGAACAGCAAATGAAAAAAATTTTGCGGGTTTTGCTCAAGAATGCTATGAGTAGCCAGGCAGCAGCAGGGCTCGTCTTTAGAGCCTCTATACTTCTTCCCAATGCCGAGAATCCGGAATACCTCACAATTTGGGCGGGCCACGAAATGCCCCTGGAAAATATACAGCGAACAGCGTTCTATATAGGAGACGATATGAATAAAGTCCCAGGCGAGCGGGGAGTGGCCGGAGAGACATACAAAGATGGTAAAACTCGTATTGCTCATATGGTGAAGAAAGAAGGCAAATGGGTATGTGAATATCCCAGCTATAGATCTTTCGAAAATCGCAAATATATACCTTACGAAGCCTTTGTAAGTGAGCCCATTGTCAAAGTAACCCTGGTTCGTTCTGGGGAGCATCAACGCAAGGTAATTGGGGTTGTCTGTTTCGACAGCCACAAGAAGTGGGTTTTCGATCATCCTAAAACGCAAAAGCTGTTAAAGTCACTTGGTGAACGTCTTGGTGCAGTGATCTCGCTCTATTGGGAATTGGAATGAGCTAAAAAGGACAGACTGGACAACAAAAAAGCCATTTTGGCAGATTTCTGTGTTATACTATTAAAGAGGGTAAAGCATAGCATAAAGGAGGTATAGACATGTCAGCCAATACACCGGTAAGTCAAGCGGAACCAGCAGGCGACCGCAAGGATGATCTCTTAATCGCATCGGAAAAATATATATGCGACGAGATCGATATTGATGAACTGGAGCAGATTCAGCACCTCCATGCGCGAAAATTCAAAGCAGCTATGCTCGAACTTGCTGAACCAGGCCAACCAGATTGGTTCCGATCCTTCCTGGCATACTTTCATAAATCATAAGAGCCTGTTGAAGTGCAATGTTTCATATTTCAACAGGCTGCTTTGTTGTCCGGCATTAAGCCGTAATCACTTGCTCGCCCATCCAATCCTCCTGCGTAATAGCCTGTGCCAGTTCCCCGACCAGTTTCACGGTCTCGACGCTCACCGTGACCACACGGCCAACGAGGCGCACGATGTATTGCGGCTCATCCTCGCGGTTGGGGTCGCTGGTAATCTCGCTGCGTTTATCCTTGCTCACCTGATACTGATCAATCACCCATTCGAGGGCCGAGCGATTGCCCAGGCGATACTGGAAACAGGCTGGTGGTATATCCACCAGCGTCAGCCACTCGTTCACGACCAGCGCATCCTTATTGGGCGAGAGGCGCATCTTCTCCACGCGCCAGTTAATGGGTACATCCTTATGCTCAAGCCACTTGAGAGGATATTCCGCGACCTGCTCATAGTTCAAGTGCAGTGCCATCAGTTGCTTGCCGATGCGCACACACAACGCAAAGTCGTCCCGCTTGCCGAGCAACGGAATACGAGGCAATTCGCGCTTGAGGTTCTCAGCATAGCGTTCGCGGTACTGTGGATGGTGCAGCATGGCATAGACGTAGTGAAAGATATCCCACTTCGTCACCTCAGCACCATACACCGCCTGAAATTGCGCCAGTGACCAGTCGGTGATGTTCTCGCGGCGGTTGCTGCCATCTTCGGCGTAGGTGTAGTAGGGGAAACATTGTGCGCCTGCCCCTGGTCCCACAAGATGCAAGTCTGGAATAACATTCGTAGCTAAAACCATGAAGGGCTTTTCTGAGCCTAAAACGGTAAAACAAATGGCGATATTTTCTATTTCACAAAAGGACACCGGAAAGAGTGAGTTTATTGTACCTCTTTCGTCAACTAAAACATCAGCGAAGTACAAACTTTTTTTTGTATATGGGCGAAAGAGTGAGTTGCGGAGAGCATCTTCTGAATATTGAGCATAACGCTCATTTTGCAAATCTCTTTTGAGATTACGGCTCCACTTGATTTTGCCATAGTTTACAAAATTGTCAATATTTTGGAGTGTCCTGCTCTTATCCAACGAAATACTTCGGTATTATAATTTTCAATGAACTGCTTGACTCGTGCTTCTAATGTTGAATAATCAAAATCGTATACAACCCCATCGCGGTTGGTTGATACTCCAAGAGAGTACGTCTTGAATATTGTCTGAGCCTGTATTCCCTTTCCCGATTTTGCTTCTTTCGTCCCCATTGGCAAAAATGTAGAAAAATCACGGTGTAAGCCTCCAGTAAGCCAGGTATGTTTTTCATCTGGTTGTAATTCTTCCCACACTACACCGCTAATACTGCCCTTATCAGCAAGAAATTTAAGTTTATCCATTTGACGCCAATATTCAGGTACTCGATAATAGAAGAGTTTCTGCTTAGAGGCATTTGCAATTTTTACGGCTATAGTAATACCAACTCCCACCTGGATACCAAATACATTGTGCGTTGTGCCTGAAAGCTTAGGGTTTTTACGCACATTGCCATGTAAATCAAGATGATAAACTTGAGTGAAATCTTCTAATAAGTGTTTACGCATACCATCAAATGCAATTTGATCGACAAAAGAATTATTTGAGACATAACATACAATACCATCACGTCCTTGTAAGCGGTCTATGGCCCAGCGAAAGAATTTAACGTAAGCATCATAGAGTTTTGTATTCAATGTTGCTTTGGAATCCTTTGCATAAGTCGTGTTAATACGCTTATCAATTGTTGGATAGCGACGATTCTTATTATTGTCATTTTCTCTTTCTTGACCAACATTATAAGGTGGATTCCCAATCACCACCATAATTTGCGCCGCCCTCTCTCGTTGTATCCGCTCGGTATTCCTCTCACTAAAGAGTTCCATTTGCTGTGCCTCAAGATTCAAGGTATCGGCAAAACAGATGCCCTCGAAGGGCTTATATTCGCCGGTGCGTTCGTAGTAGGCGTGTTCGATGTTGAGGGAGGCGATGTAGTAGGGCAGCAGCATGATTTCGTTGCAGAAGAGGTCGTTGGCGTATTTGTAGGAGAGCGAGCCGCCGGACATGCGCTGGATGAGGTTGATGATGAAGTTGCCTGTGCCTACACAGGGGTCGAGTATCTGCACGCCTGGCTGCGAGAGCGACGAGCCAAATTCACGTTGCAGCACTTCATCTACGCTGGCACACATGAAATCTACGATCTCTTGCGGCGTGTAGACAATGCCATGCGTATCGGCCTGGCTTGACGGAGAAGCCCTGGAAGAAGCGTTCGTAGACGGTGTTGAGGAAGTGCTGTTTCTCTGTCCAGTCATCGAGACCGCGGGCAGCATTTTCGATGGCAACGTAGAAGCGGTCGAGCGTTTTGAGGAATTCGCCGCGATTGAAGGATCGGCTGGTGAGGGCTTGAATGACCTTCTCAATCTCGCTGGCGATGACGTTGCGGTTGGTGAAATCCGAGTTGTTGAAGATGGTGCGGAAGAGGCGTTCGGTCAGGAGGTGCTGGATGAGCATCTCGTCTACGGTGTCGCTGCTCATGTTAGGGTCGAGCGATGTGCGGCACTGCTCAAGGAAGGCACTGAAGGCGGAGACGAATGTTTTGTTGCGAGCATGTTCCTCTTTAATTACTTTCAAGAGTCCCTGTGCCAGATCAGGGATGCTTTCCTTGAAATCCTCAACGGCATGTTCAAAGTTTTCGATATCGGGCGGGGCATAGTGAAAGAAGAGGTCAAGAGCGTTGGTCAGTTCTTTCGGTTGCGTGAGATCGGCCTGCAACACGAGTCTGTTGTTCTGATAGAGAATAGCGTGCCGGGTATCCTCAAAAATAGTATTGGTGATGGGATAGCCCAGGCCGATCTTCTTACGAATTTCGGTGGTGAGATCATCTCTGGTATCTTTGGCTTCCCAGTAGCCGCGAGGCAGGTTAAAGGTGTCACGCAGCGTGCCATCGGGTCGCTTGCCGTTGGCGAGCGTTTGTTCGGGGATCAGCGTCCAGTTGGCAGATTGCGCGAAGGCCGCCAGTAGATTTTGGAAGGCACTGCGGACAGCAGTTTCATGCGTGACCTTATGCTCGTGATATGCGGCAAGTTCTTTATAATAGTGGTCAATGGCCTTTTTATGTGTAGCGGTAAGCAGCATGTTCTTCCCTTCAAACCAGGTAGCAAGATGAATAATTCTATAATTCTATAGCGTCCATAGTGTAACCTGTTGTTGGGAATATCGCAAGAGGTTTGGCCAGGATGAGCATTTCATTCTGCAATTATCGCTTGAAAACGTGGGTCGTCACGCAAATCAAGCCATGCTATATCGTCACGTGCCATATCGACAACTCTAGCTTCAGACTTTTCGGCTATTTTTCCTTGAAGCTGTATTGCTTGCTCTAAATACTCCAATGCTTGATCAATGTCGCTAGTAAGTGCTGCTAATCCTCCCAGCATATAAAGTTTGTCTGTTGCTGTTTTTCTCTTATTAATCTCAATGCGTGTTTTGTGAATATAAAGCTGGGCTTCGGAAAGGCGCTTCGAGCGAACCATTATAGTAGCCATGTTATAAAGAGCGTGTGAATCTTTTGGTGTCTTGTTGAGTACTTGCTTAAAGCATTCGATAGCCTTAGCATATTGTTTAAGGTAACTAAGTATCGCGCCTCGCTTGAAAATGAAACCTTCATCCTTATCAAGGGCAATAGCATGATCCATATCAGCCAAGGCTTCTTGATAGCGGCCCATTCGACTATATATACCTCCACGACTGCATAAAGCCATAGCATTCTGTTCATCCAGGGCAATAGCATGGTCTAAATCAGCCAGAGCCTCTTGATAGTGGCCCATTCGGCTATATAATTCGCCACGACTGCATAAAGCCATAGCATTTTGTTCATCCAAGGCAATAGCATGGTCTAAATCAGCCAGAGCCTCTTGATAGTGGCCCATTAAATCGTAAATTTGGCTACGGCTGAAAAACGCGATGACATTTTGTTCATCCAGGTCTATAGCATGGTTGAGCATCGCTAATGCCTCTTCGTTGTTCCCCTTACTCTGGTAGATTTCACCCATTCTTTTCATGAATTCAGCAAAGATAACCACAGATGATTTTTGTTGGACGCTCCCATCATTGGTTTCATCAAGTTTTTTGATGATCCGACTCAATTCTTTCAAAGGCTCTTGAGGACGTTTAGCCTGAATATCAATCAGGTTCTGATTAATAATCGTAAAAGCATTCTTCTCATCAAGAGCGATGACCCGATCAAAGTCCGCTAAAGCCTCCTGATAGCGCCCTTGCAAAATGTGGAGTATTCCTCGCTCAGCAATAGCCAGAATATTCTTCTCATCCAAAACAATAGCACGGTCAAAATCTACTAAAGCCTCCTGGTAGCGCCCTAAGAGTATGTAGGTTGTGCCTCGTAAGGTGATTTCAAGTGGATCTTTCTCATCAGAACCGATGGCACGGTTAAAGTCAGCTAAAGCCTCCTTGTGTCGCCCCATCAGTTTGAAGGCTATGCCCCGGAGCATAATGGCTATGGCATTGTTCTTATTGAGATCAACGGCATGGTTAAGATCAAGCTAGAGCTTTCTGGTAATGTCCCATTCCTAGATGGAGCACACCTCGCATTGTAATTGTCAAACTATCATTTGGGATGTACTGCAATGCTTCTTCGATATCGCTCATTGCCTGTTTCTGAACGCCATTCAGTAGCTCAAACATTGCACGATAGGCAAGAGCATTGCCTTTCGCCTCAACAGAGAGACCAGGGATTTTATAAAGCCTGCTAATGATTGCAATGCTGTCTTTGATATCTATATTTTTGTGTTGTAACTGTTTGCCAATGATTTGCAGAATATCCATTCGCTCCTGAGATAGTTCCATCTGAACATCGTCTAAATTCAGCAATTCCAGTATGTCAGTAACAAAAGTTTGACGTTTCCGCAATGCAATTACTAGCAAGCTTATTACTTCTGCCCAATGCTTATTAGGGTCTGCAATAAGGTAGTGATAAACATAAGTAAGCGTTTCCTTGCGCCACAGCTCATTTGCCCATTGTTCATCATCCGATAAATCGCGTTGTTGACGTTGATCATCATAATGACAGGCCAGATTAGCATGTATCTGCCTGTAGGTTTGCGGACTTTTCTGACGGCGATACTGCAACATCATACGCCGCACAACATCATGATAATACCAGCCCTCGGAACCATGCTTGACAAAAGGCATGGTCTGGAGCCAATCAAAAGCGGCCTCTTGATCAATTTTCAGGGCTCGTTTTTCGAGCAAAAGTTTGAGTATATCTGCATTGAAAGTACGAGGAATAGCTAGCAGCAAAGCTACTTCTTTCATTGCAGGCTCGGTAACCCAACGCAAGAACCGCCCCACAATATCATGGGCTGGTATTGAAACATCCATCTCGCCCCCATCTACCGCAGCTAACCAGCTTAAAAGAACAGGCAGACCACCTGATAACTCCAGAATCTCTTTACGATGCTTGATATCTATAATATTGTGCGTGTCCAGGAATGCCTCAGCATCCTGTTTCGAGAACACATCAATGATTATTGTCTGTGTCACATTTCGTAAAGGATCCCACTTCACTCCCGGCTGGTCCCGCCCAGCAATTGCTATACGAATATTTAGTGAGGGTCTATATTCACGCAAACGTAGAAGCCATTCCTGCAATTCAGGGCGAGCTGCCTCAAAATTATCAAAACAGAGTAGTACCTTTCGTTTTTGAACAATCTCGTTCAAGCCCTTGAAGAAGAGAGGGGTCAGAATGGAAACTGGCTCACGAACCAGAGCGACCTCATCTTTGTTAGTAAATTTTTTAGCAAAATAGGTTGCCCATTCACTGGCCTGAGTTTCGACTGTCTGGCGGGGAACTAATTCCAATCCTTTGCGCACTCCAGGTACTATGTCTCCACCAATAAATGCAGCTTTTACCGCTGTTCGTGCTAATGTAGCAGCCAGACCATGAGGGGCTTCTGGATCGTTTTCAATCTCATGCATCTTCTGACGATAGGTTTTATAGAGATCGTCGAACGGCTTTAAAGAGAAGCCTTGCTCATTTAACTGTTGAGCAAAATGGCCTAGCACGGCTGGCACATCTTTTTGCCGCTCATCACAATTCGCAGTAGAAAATGGAAATCTTTTGCTGCGATCTCACGGTAGCGGTTCAGCAAAGTAGACTTGCCTGCCCCCCCTTGTCCAGTGATGTAGAAGATTAAATAGCGAGGCTTGTCGAGGTTAATTTGTTGACGGAAAGTATCCAGTTCTTGCTCTCGACCTACGAAGAGTTTTGCTTCTGACTCATCTATAATTTCTCCCCAATCTCCGACCGATGCCATAGTATTGCTCCGACTAGAAAACTTTCAAGATGGAAAACTATATGGACTCTACTATAGCACAAGTTTAGAAGGAAGTGCAAATTTTAAATTGTATGACCGATTGGAAAAAACTATAAAGTACTGCATAATGCCATTTTCCGAAATACGATGACTCCATAGCAATTCTAAATTCTCACAGATAGCCCCATCTATAGTAAACGATATGAACCGCCGCGACTTCTGTTGCTACCCGACTTCACATCATGGAAGTCACCGGTGACGTGACTGTAGAGGTAGCCAGTATTGATGCTACTGGCATTGCTAAAGAGGCGTTTTCCTATCTTTTCACAAGATTTACAAAAGACACGACAGAGTAAGATGAGTAATTTCGCCTTACTCTGTCGTACCTTCA